>DAINSK010000003.1:149494-155405 GCA_036741355.1 Chloroflexota bacterium | reverse complement strand
CAGGCGCCTTCGGGGCCCGTGTCGGTTAGCGAACACGAGATGCAGCAGCTTTATGAAGCGCGCAGCATCGTGGAGCCCGGTATGACGGCACTCGCGGCTCAACGCGCCTCGTCTCGCGACCTTGCGGCCGCACGGCGTCTCCTCCAGCGTCACGAACAAAAAGTCACCGACGGCAAGTACGGCGGGACCGACGACAACGCCTTCCATATGAAGCTTGCCGCGATGGCCGACAATCCCTTATTGGCTCGGTTGCTCGAAGCCATCCTTGAAATCCTCCACGCTGCCCGTGAACCCGCACTTCGGTCGGCCCATGGGCTTCACATCTCGCTCGCCGGGCACTGGGACGTGTTGCACGCCGTCGAGGCGCATGACCCGGATGCTGCCCGAGAAGCAACGCTCGTCCACCTCGACCGCGCCCAGCAGCTGGCCGTGGACGTCGTTCGGTCGCGCGGCAACAATCGCCAGTCGCCAGTGAACGGCGCCAGGGCGTAGCCGTTCATGATCCAGAACATCAACCGGGTTGCCGGGGTGCTGCTGGCGGCCTCTGTCCTCCTAACAGGTGGCCTGGTCTACTGGCAGGTGATTCGCGGCAGCGTGGTTGCTAACGACTCGGGGAATCCGCGCGTCGCGGAAGCAGCTAAGACTGAAGAGCGTGGCAGCATTATTGACCGCAACGGCACGGTACTCGTTGAGAGCAAGCCGCAGCCGGATGGAACGCGAAAGCGCGTATATAACCTGCCATCGCTGGGGGCGACAACCGGGTACGTCAGCACCCGTTTCGGCCTTTCGGGTGTTGAGCAGGCCTACAACCGGTACCTCTCCGGCGCGCATTCGGGCGACCCGCTGACCTCAGTCCGCAACGCGCTGTTTCACGAGTCGGTTCCCGGTGACGAGCTGATCCTGACGATCGATTCGAAGCTGCAGAGCGTGGCCGCGTCGGCTCTGGGGGACCGCCGCGGTGCGGTAGTCGTCATGGACCCCCACACGGGGGCCATCGTCGCGATGGTGAGCTCCCCGGCGTACGACCCGGCGCAGATAGACCAGAGCGGGGACGCGCTCCTCTCCGATCCGGGAAAGCCCCTGTTGAACCGGACTACGCAGGGCCTTTACCCTCCGGGATCGACATACAAGACGGTCACCGCTTCAGCCGCGCTTGATACCGGTGTCGTGAAGCCCGACGATCGGTTCAAGTGTGTCAACGGCGTCGTCATCCAGGGGTTCGTAATTCAGTGCACCAACGCGCCGCAGGGGCAGACCGAGTGGGATTTTCTGCATGCGTACGCTTTCTCGATCAACGCGACGTTTGCCCAGGTTGCGGCTGAGAGGCTGGGCTCCGACCGCTTCATCGCCTACAGCCGCAAGTTCGGTCTGGACCAGCCGCTGCCGTTCGACATCAACACCGCGATGAGCCGCACGTCGCGTTCGGGGGGCGGCTTGAATCAGGTTTTGCTCGCCAGCAGCGGCTTCGGCCAGGGACAGCTAGTGGTATCGCCGCTGCAGATGGCGCTTGTAACGGCAACCGTAGCCAACCATGGGATCGAGCCAGCTCCCTACCTGGTGCAGGAGATCCGTGATGCCGCTGGCAACATTGTCGAGGAGCACTCGCAGACCGACCGCGGCCGCGTCATGTCGGAAGCGACCGCCGCGGAGATGGTGCATTTCATGGAGACGGCGGTGAATGAGGGTTTCGGTTCCGAAACAGGGCTGCTCGGAATGGGCATAGCCGGCAAGACGGGCACCGCTGAGACGGGCACCGACGCGCCGGCCGACGCCTGGTTCACCGGCTTTGCGCCGTCCAACGCGCCGTCGCTCGTCGTCGTCGTCGAGGTCGATAATGGAGGGCCAGGCAGCCGGGCCGCTGCGCCAGTGGCCCAGCAGATATTCCAGGCATTCCTCGGTCAGTGAACGCCGGAACAGAAGCAGCCGGTCCGGATGGTATAATCGGACCGGAACGGCAGAGCATACTTCGGCCGATTACTCTGTGTTCACGGCGGGCACATGAAGCCCCTTTCGCGCCTCGAGTCGCTCATCGCCGAAATCCTGGAGCGCCCCGCCTGGACGCTTTCGCCTCACAAGCTCCGCCCCCTCGAACTTACCGCGGCGTTAATCAAGGCGTTGGAGCGGCGCGCTGTTCGTCTGGTTGACCGCGTGCTTGCGCCTGACCGCTACGAGGTTTCCGTACATCCGGATGATCTATCCGCTTTCGGTGACACCGGACGCGTGCTCGAACGCGAATTGGCCGATTATCTCGGTCGCACGATTACCGAACGCGATCTGACCTGTAACCGTCCCCCGTCCGTGCGACTGGTCGCCGACAAGTCCGTTCGACCCGGGCGCGTGCACGTGACGGCCGCGTTCACGGCGCGTCCTGATCTCCGCGGAGACATTTCCGGTGGTTTCACAAGGCTATCCGCCTCCGCTGCTTCGCGGCGGAGTGGTACGCCTGTCGCGATGTCCGGTCGCGATAACCCGATTACGGGAGCCCGGCCCGATGCAATTCTCGAAGTGTTGGATGGCAGCGGCCGCACTGCGCAGGATTTTCCGGTGAACGGTACCCCGGCGATCGTCGGGCGACGCCATGACGTGACGGTGCCGTTGCTTGACAGCAAAGTCTCGCGCGAGCACGCGCGCATCGATCTTACCGCCGCCGGTTATACGATTACGGACCTGCAGAGCCTGAACGGCACCTTGGTCAACGACCGAGAGATCGCAGGAACCGTCGCACTGCGCGACGGGGACCTCATCGACATCGGCCATTTCCGCCTCCGTTTTAGGCAACGCGGATCATCACAATGATCACGTTCATTCCGGACGGGTGGGTGCTCTGAACGACGCCGTTCTCGTGCTCGTGCGCCTGACCGTGCTTGCGCTGCTTTACATTTTTCTAGCGGTGGTCCTTCGCGGTGTGTGGAAGGACTTCTCAACCGCGGCGCCGGCGAGAAAGGGCAATATCGGACGGGCCTTTTTGGTCGTCGTCGAAGGTCCCCACGAGATATTAAAGCGGGGTCAGCGGATACCGATTGAGGGCGCCGCCAGCATTGGCCGCGATAGCGACAACCAGGTCGTCATTCCAGACAAGACGGTTTCGGGCCGTCACGCGGCGATCATCTACCGCGATGGCCGTTGGTGGGCGGAAGACTTCGATAGCACGAATGGCACCTGGGTAAACGACCGGCGCGTTTCTTCGCCGCTGCCGGTCGCGGAAGGCGACATGATCCAGGTGGGACGATTCTCTTTTCGTCTGGCGGTTTAGAACCGTCTCACCCCGGAGGCGGCCGCGACGTGGACAGCCGCAGCAGGAAGCCGATCAGGATAAAGTTGACGACGATCGACGATCCGCCGTAGCTGATGAACGGCAAGGTAATCCCGGTAATCGGGATTAAGGCCATATTCCCAGCCATGATGATCAGCGATTGAACCGCGAGGATGGCGGTAATTCCAACCGCAAGCAGCATGCCGTAATCCGCGGGCTGGCGCACGGAAATCCGCAGGCCGCGAAAGGCCATGACCACGTAGACGCCCACGATCGCGAAGGCGCCGGCGGTGCCGAGCTCCTCGCCTATGGCTGCGAAGATGAAGTCGGTTTGCACGACCGGGATCAAGCCCGGATATCCTCGACCAAGCCCGGTGCCCAAGATGCCGCCACCGGCAAACGCGAAGATCGACTGCGCAATCTGGTAGCCGGCGCCGTGTATCTGCGTAAGCGGGTGCAGCCAGAGGTCTATACGGACCCGGACGTAGCCAAAGGCGTGGTACGCGACAAAGAGGTTGAGTACGACGATTGCAAGGCCGGCGCCGACAAATGCCCATCGCCCGGTGGCGACGTAGAGCATCAGCAGCGTAACACCCATGAGCAGCAGCATGGCCCCGAGGTCGTGTTGCCAGGCCATCAGTGCGAGCGTGAAGCCCCAGATTATGACCAGCGGCACCAGGTAGGGCAGCGTCGGCACCCGAAAGCTGCGCCATCGCCTGCTGACCGCTGCCAGCATCAAGCGCCGGTCGGCAAGGTAGCCGGCTAAAAATAGCACCAGCAAAAGCTTCATCGCTTCGGTGACCTGAAAGTAGAAGCCACCCGCGCCCAGCCACAGCCGCGATCCGTTGATCTCCTTACCAACTACCGCCGTAATGCCCATTAGACCAATTCCAGTACACGCGGCCAGGTATTTGTAATCGCGCAGCACGGCGTAGTGCTCGATTGCCTTCACGGTCACGAGCATTAGCGCCAGGCCGGTCCCCAGCCAGATCAACTGTTTGTGTGCCAGGGAACCGGACGGTGCCAGCCGCAAGGCGAAAACGATTCCGATCGCGGAGAGCAGGCTCGCAACGGGCAGCAGGACTTGGTCCGATTCGGGGCTCAGCAGGCAGAGTGCGAAATGGGCCGTCAGGAATAGAACGCAAAACACCAAGCCCGCGTCAATTGCGTCCGACCTGTGGCCCGGGACTGACTGTCCCAGCGAGACGAGAGCTACCCCGAGAAAGCAAAAGACAAGCAAGAGGAGGAACAGTTCGCGACCGCGGCCCAGCAGTACCATTATCGTGATTCGAACCGTTCCGGCAGGATTTCTAGTATTTCGATCTTAGCATCGTCTTGGCCGTTTCCCAGGTGACAGCGGCTCTGTGGGTTACAGTGAGTGAGAATGGTTCAGCGACCGGACTCGACCACCAATCAACCGGACAGGATTATGCCCGGCGTCGACCTCGCCGACCGCTATGCGGTCGGTGAGATCGTCGGCTACGGCGGCATGGCGACCGTGTATCGCGGTCGCGATACGCTGCTGGACCGAGACGTGGCGATCAAGGTCCTCAATCAACAGATCGGCGACAGCGAGCGCGATCGCGCCGCGTTCCTGCGCGAGGCCCGCGCCGCAGCCTCCCTGTCTCACCCCGGCATCGTCGGTACGTACGACGCGGGCGTTTTCGCGGGTTGGCCGTACATTGTGATGGAGTATGTGCCGGGCGGAAGCCTGAAAGAGGTTATCGACACGCGCGCACCGCTGCCGCCCGAGCAGGCGTTACCGATCGCGGTGGCGATGGCAGATGCCCTCGCTTACGGCCATGATCACGGCCTCGTGCATTGTGACGTTAAGCCGCAGAACGTGTTGATTGACGTCGCCAGGCATCCAAAGCTTGTTGATTTCGGAATCTCCCAGTCAGTCGCGGCAACCGCGGCGCTGACCGCCACTGTCAGCGGCACCGCCGGCTACGTCGCGCCCGAACAGCTCGAAGGGTTGCCGCTTGACGGCCGCGCCGACGTGTATTCGCTTGGGACCGTACTGTACCAGATGTTAAGCGGCGCCCTGCCCTTCGAGGCGCCTAACCTGACCGCGCTTGCCACGCGTAGGCTGGTAGCCGACGCACGCCCTCTTCGCGACGCCAATCCGAATGTCGCGCCCGCTCTAGCAGCAATCGTCATGCGCGCCCTGGCGCGCAATCGGGAGGACCGGTACTCAACCGCCGGAGAGCTCGCGGGAGCCCTTCGCGCATATATTCAAGGGCATCCGCCGCTCGGCACGACCGAACGGATCTCCCGTCAGGGGGCGGATGCGACGCAGGTTTGGCAGCGTCCCGTGGTTTCGCCAGTGCCGGTCGTCGCCGATCGGGCGTTGCCGGGATCGAGCGGTCTATTTTGGCCGCTGTCCTTGCTGCTGGCGGCGCTCTTGGCTGTATTGATTGTCTTATTGGTCGTGATATTGCCAAGTCGCGATGGCTCAGCAACGACTGCCGGTGTGCCGCAGGTGACCAGCACTCGGCTCGATCAGGCTGCCCGTCAGCTTCAGGCTGAGGGTCTCAAGGTCGTCGTGGAGCTTGTTCCGTCAGATCAGCCTCTGGGCACTGTGCTTGGCCAACAGCCGGCGCCGGGAACCACGCAGTCGACCAACGATCCGGTGGTATTGAGGGTCAGCCGCGGCCA
>DAINSK010000003.1:146449-149394 GCA_036741355.1 Chloroflexota bacterium | reverse complement strand
AGGCGGCGGCGGCTCACCCGGGTCCCGCCGCGCTCTTCGGGGGGATCGGGGTCGGTTGTTAATGACAGGGGCCGGGTCGCGGCCATAGTGTGTTGCGCCTCGGGAAGGGCCGGTCCGTCCCCTGTCCCCGCCACCACTACACCCGGACCGGCCCTTGAGATAACGATCTCTACATCCCGGGCACTGGCTTATGGTAGATAGTCGAGCCGCCCGATGCGTTAAACCTCCGTTAAATCGCTGCTAACGTTCGGAGCGGCATCTGTTTGAGTTCCTCGGCTAGTTGTCCACGGAATCGACACGAAGCTTGACGACGCCCGCGGGTACGTTCACCGAAACCTCGTCGCCTTGGAGATGATCGACGAGCGCCTTGCCGACGGGCGAGACGATGGAAATCTTTCCCTCGCGCGGATTTACTTCGCTGGGGCTGACGATCTTGTACTGTTGTTGTTGATTGGTCACCAGATTCGTCACTTTCACCGCGCTACCAACGCGAACCGCCCCAGCGACTCCGCCGGTGCCATCGACGATCACCGCGTTCTTAATCATCTGCTCGACACGACGGATCTGCGCCTCGACGTGGGCCTGCTGATCCCGGGCGGCGTCCAAAGGAGCATTTTCGCGAAAGTCCTTGTCGGCCATCGCAAGATGTAACGCCTCGGCGATCTCCGGGCGTTTCGCATGCAGTTGGTCGAGTTCGCGCTTAAGAGATTCGTAGCCTTCCTTCGTCATCTGGATCTGGTTGGGATCGACGTAGCCCGTCGGCACCGCCTCTGGCCGTTTCAACTTGATCGCGGTACTGAGGTTCACGTCCGTCTGACCGGTCTTCTTGAGATACGCAAGGAACTTGCGGACGTGTTCGACGTTTCTCCCCAGGCTACCCCCCCGGCCCGCCGACTCCTCGACAAACCGCTCGACGTCGAGGCTCTTGATGTTCG
Organism: Chloroflexota bacterium; assembly: GCA_036741355.1. GTDB lineage: Bacteria > Chloroflexota > Dehalococcoidia > CAUJGQ01 > CAUJGQ01 > JBBRGK01. Next base: position 148,459 of record DAINSK010000003.1, on the reverse strand, counting down.
AGATGATGCGGTCCGCTCCAAGCCACTGTACGAACCGGGAAATGCTGGGCTGCGCTGCCTGCGCCTTCGTTACATCCAGCGTTGCCACGTACTTCGCCGCGGCTTCCGCCAGCGACATCGTCGCGGCGGGACTCTGTTTAACCACTCAATCCTCCAGATTGCCGGCAGATGAAAACAAGCTCGATTGGTCTGATAGCAATAAGCCGCACCCCCCATGCTACGGTGAGAAAACGCTTCCCCTTATATCCATAGTAGGGAGGCCTCGAATGGGGTGTCAACGAAGCCAGGTTGCCGGCGAACGGCTGCTCAGCACACTGATAACCGGCGCAGAACGGCTTAGCATCGGGCTGGACGCTGCCGCGCTCGAAGCATTCAGCTGCTACTACGACCTCTTGGCGGCACAGGGGGCGCAATTCAACCTGACGAGCGTACTTAACTGGGAAGGGGTTCAGAAACGCCATTTCGTCGAATCGCTGGCTGTGGGGGCTGTACTCTCTAAACAGGGGTTCCTCGACGGAACAGAAGCCGTTATCGACATCGGGTCTGGGGCCGGCTTCCCTGGGATACCGTCGAAGATTGCCTGGCCCGGCCTTCGCCTGACTCTCCTCGAAGCTACGCGCAAAAAGGCCGCTTTTCTCTCTTTGGTTGTTGAGCGGCTGAATCTGACCGACGTGCATGTTGTGAACGCGCGGGCGGAGGATGCCGCACACCGGTCCGACTTGAGGGGGCGATTCGACGTCGTGCTCGCCCGCGCCGTCGCGCCGCTGCCGGCGCTAGCAGAGTTGGCACTGCCATTCGCCCGCAAAGGAGGGGTTGCGGCGTTCGTCAAAGGCTCCCGTCTGGAGGATGAGCTGTCTGCTGCAAGGAATGCGATTCGGGTGTGCGGCGGCAGCACACCGGCGGTTTTCAACCTTGGGAACCACGCCCTTGCCATCGACGCCCGGTTGCTGTTGGTTCTTAAAACCAGTGCTACTCCCCGAGCGCTGCCACGCGGCCCCGGAACTCCCGGCAAGTCGCCACTCGGGTGAGACGTACTACGATCTCACTCATGGTGAGAATTTCTCGGCTCGGGGAGCGGCGAAACGCTGTCAAAACATGGTATTATGCGCCAGATTCAATCAACACTCGGCCCCTCGTATCTGAGCCTTGTTTCGTGATTATGTGAATTTATCATCGGTAGGAGGCCTTCGCGGATGGATCCACAAGTTATCGTAGACCGACTGGTCAGGCTCGTACGTCTCGATACAACCGTATTTGAAGAAGCCAGAGACGATCTGGCCGGAACTATCCCAGCGCTGGTCATTGCCGTCATATCGTTTTTCTTGTGCGGCCTCGGCGGCTGGATTTGGTGGCTGACGCAAGGCTACGGCGATAAAGCGAAAGTTTTCTGGCAGTCGGCGTTATTAGGGTCATTGATCGCATTCGGCTTCTGGGTCGTCTGGGTTCTCGTCGCATACGGGGTCCTCGTGTACGTCTTCCGGTATACGGCGAATGTTGAGCGAATGATCCGGGCGTGCAGTCTTGCCACCATACCGGTTGCCCTGAGCCTGATCATGTTCATCCCGGGCGTGAACCTCGGCATCGGTCTCGCGTCCTTCGCGCTCATGTTCCTGCTCATGGACATTGGCATCCAGGTTTCGGTCGAGGCTCAGCCCGGGCACGTCATCGCGGCGACGTTTTTGGGCTTCGCCGTGTTTTGCGTCCTTTTGTCGCTCTTTGTGCAGAGCGGCGATGCGTTTGCTCCGGGCATCTTCCTGTTCCGAGCGCCGGCCTCGGCGCTGTCGGATGTGACGAGGGCACTCTCGGGTTTCCGCTGATCGGCTGCGTCAGCCGCGATTACGAACGGTCGCAGAAAACTAGGCACGGTCGGGGCGACAACGCCCCGACCGTGCCTTGTTGGTCCCTCAATTGCCTCCGTCCGACGTTACTGGGAGACCATGACGTTGATCACGCCCGACCCGTTGGAAGCGATGGTTCCAAACGCCGCGCGGGACAGATCCAGAATGACGG
>DAINSK010000003.1:0-146349 GCA_036741355.1 Chloroflexota bacterium | reverse complement strand
GACCCGTTGGAAGCGATGGTTCCAAACGCCGCGCGGGACAGATCCAGAATGACGGTGCTTCCAAAACCGCCGCGATCGTTGATTCTTACGCGCACGCTCGCGCCGTTGTCCTGGTTGGTGACGATGACGACTGCGCCGCACGGCAGCGTGTTGCTGGCGGCTGTGTACGCCGCTTCGTCATAAACGTCTCCACAATACGTCAGGTTGCCGTCGAACCCCGGACCATACCAGGTCGCGATTCCAAATTGAATTGGCCGTCCTGGTATTACAGCGTCATCTGATAATTCCGGGGAGGAGAATCCGATTCCCGGCGGTGAATCGGGAGAGCTCGGCCCGATCAGAATGGGCAGCGTGAAACCAGTCGCCGGTCCAGAAGCCGCGGAATAGCTGGATATATCGCCCTGTTCTGAATTGCTTTGCATAGTGTCGCCCGGCTGCGCGACGATCTCGTGATCGGCAAACGCCCGTCCGGCAGTAAGGCCTGACAAGGTTAGCGCGGCGACGAGAGCCACAGCGAGGTGCTTCTGCATGTAGTCCCCCACTGACTGATTGTTGCGTATGGTCTTGTCTGCTAAGTTCGCCTCCGCTACAAATGCTGGTCACTAAGAGACCGCTAGCCTAAGCGGCAAAGCGGTCCCGGTGGCACGACTTGCCAAGGATACGGGCGAGCCTCGGGCTAAGTCCAACCGGCAAAAGCCCGCTGAGAGCGGCTCTCAGAGGAAATCTGGGGCTGGTAGAACGGTTGAAGTGCCCTTTCCTCCGTTTTTACAGTTTCGTTACTCCCTTTGGTTCCTTAACCTGATTGCCACGTTCCGCTTGGCAGACATGTAAGCACACTCACGCAATACCGCCTTCCGCGCGCAGACGAGTGATGCGGTCTTCGTCCATTCCCAAGCCGCGTAGAACTTCGTCGGTATGCTGACCGTTCATCGGCGCTGTGCTTCGCACTTTTCCCGGGGTTTCAGAGAATTTCGTGCCGATCCCCACCTGCTTAACCTTACCGAACTTCGGATGTTCAACTTCGACCTGCATCTGCCGGAACCTGTTGTGCGGGTCTTCGAAGACCTCGTCCAGTGAATAGACAGGCGCGGCGCAGATGTCGACTTCGGTGAGGACGCGGAACCACTCGTCGCGGGTCCTGGTCTTGAACTGCTCGCTGAAATACGCCTTGATCTCGGCGTATTTTGACTGGTCATGTTGGTAATCCGTGTACTGCTCACAGCCGAGAACTTTGCACAGATTGGCGTAGAACCACGGTTCGATCGCCCCAATGCTGAACCATTTGCCGTCTGCCGTTTCGTAGACGTTGAAATAGGGGACGGCGCCGTTCAGGGTGTGCTGCCCTCGTCGCGGCACAAGGCCGCTGCCGAAGAAGCCGCTGGCGGCCGACGCGAGGAGGGAGATGACTCCGTCCGACATCGCAATGTCTACGTACTGGCCGTGGCCAATCCGATTGCGCGCGAGCAGAGCGACCACGATTGCGAAAGCGGCCTGCAGGCCGCCCCCGGCGAAATCAGCGAGTAGGTTTAGCGGGATCGCCGGAGGAGTGTTCGGCCAGCCAATCGCGCCGAGTGCGCCGGCGATCGAGATGTAGTTGATGTCGTGTCCGACCACCTGGGAGTAGGGCCCAGTCTGGCCGTATCCCGAAAGCGAGCAGTAGACGATGCGGGGGTTAATGGCCGAAATGGTTTCATAATCGACACCCAGTCGCTTGACAACCCCTGGACGAAAGCCCTCCAGCACCACGTCCGCGTCCCTGCAGAGGTCGTAAAAGACTTGACGGGCCTGCTCATTCTTGAGGTTCAGCCCGATGCTGCGCTTGTTGCGGCCGAGCGCGTTATATGCGGCGGCCCGCTCAGCCGCCTCGGATCCGCCGGCGCGGCCGGGCATGGAGCCGGCGCGGCGGGATGACCCGCCCCCTGCTTCTTCGATCAGGAGCACGTCGGCGCCAAGATCGCCGAGGAGCATTGTGCAATAGGGACCGGGAGCAAGGCGAGAAAGGTCGAGTACCTTTATTCCTTCAAGCGCCAGGGACGCCACTGTTGTCCTCCTTTCAGCTTGCCGGCCACGAGGTTCCACCGGCGGGCAGTCCGGATCATCCGCGCCGCTGGAAGTGCCTGTCAAGCCGTGCGTTAGCCCGTTGGAACCGCGCCACCTCACCAACAGCTTGCCGCCGGACAGCCGTTTTGATACGATTTTCGGGCATCGGGGGTGTAGCTCAATCGGGAGAGCGCAACACTGGCAGTGTTGAGGTAAGGGGTTCGAATCCCCTCACCTCCACCGGCGCATGCAGGACCAGAGGAATAGACAAGAATACGCGCTGATCAGGAGTAGTAGGTCCCTTCAGCAGAGAGCCGTTGGGTGGTGCAAAGCGGCACCGGGGCCGAACTCGCCTGGGAGTGGCGGTCGTGAATCTGCCGGTAGGCAGGGTAGCGGCCGACGGGTAGCGCCCGTTATCGCGCCCCCAAAGGCGGGTTTCAGCGAGACGTCTCCGGTTCGAATTCGGAGCGCAGGGACCAACCAGGGTGGTACCGCGGAGTAAGGCGCTTATGCCCTCCGTCCCTGAGTGGACGGAGGGTTTTTTGTTCGGCAGATTTGGGTGAGGGCGATGGCAAAGCAAGCACGAGATATAGGCCGTTACAAACCGGGCGACATCGAACCTAAATGGCAGCAGCGCTGGGAGCGGGACGGTCTATACCGGACGGTCGACGACGACCCGCGCCCTAAGTACTACTTCCTGACCATGTTCCCGTACCCTTCCGGCGACCTGCATCTCGGTCACTGGTACGCGGAGGCGCCGGCGGACGCGGGCGCGCGCTACCTACGCATGCGCGGCTACAACGTGCTGTTTCCGATGGGCTTCGACGCGTTCGGGCTGCCCGCGGAGAACGCGGCGATCAAGAACAAGATCCATCCGCTCACCTGGACGCTCGCCAACATCGGTCGCATGCGAGACCAGTTCCGCACCATGGGCGCCATGTTCGATTGGTCGCGCGAAGTGGATACTTGCCTGCCAGAATACTACCGCTGGAATCAATGGTTCTTCCTTCAGTTTTTGAAGCAAGGTCTTGCCTACCGCCAGATGGCGGCAGTGGACTGGTGTCCGAACTGCAATACCACCCTCGCCCGCGAGCAGGTGATAGGGGAAAAACGTACCTGCGAGCGCTGCGATACGCCGGTTATTAAGCGGGATCTGGAGCAGTGGTTTCTGCGGATTACCAAGTTCGCCGATCGTTTGTTGAATTTCGACGGGCTCGAATGGCCGGAACACGTTATGACAATGCAACGGAACTGGATCGGTCGTAGTGAAGGGGCCGATTTGGAGTTCACTGCGTTGTTGGCGGACGGAACGCAGAGGCCGCTGCGCGTCTTTACGACCCGGCCCGACACGGTTTTCGGCGCGACCTTCATGGTCCTCGCCCCCGAGCATCCGCTGGTCGCGGAGATCACGACACCCGATCGGCGGGCTGAAGTAGAGGCGTACGTGGAAGGCGCCACTCGAGAGACCGAAATCGAGCGCAGCGCCGTTGACAAAGAGAAGACCGGTGTGTTCACGGGCGGATTCTGCATAAACCGCTTCAACGGCGAGCAGATCCCCGTGTATATCGCCGACTACGTGCTGATGGGATACGGCACCGGGGCGATAATGGCGGTTCCCGCACATGACCAGCGCGACTTTGAGTTCGCAACGAAGTATGCAATTGAGATTCGGCCGGTCTTTTCGGTGCTGGAAGGCAACGGCTCTCGTTACACCCGTGCGATCACCCATGGCGAGGCCACCCTCAACTCGGGGTCGTTTGATGGTCTGGCCGAAGACGTCGCGAAGCGTGCGATCACGGAGTATGCCGAACGTGAGGGGATCGGTAGTGCTGCTGTAACCTACCGGCTACGCGACTGGCTGATCAGCCGCCAGCGGTACTGGGGCACACCGATCCCGATCATTTACTGCCCCACAGACGGCGCCGTGCCGGTGCCCGAGGCCGACCTGCCGGTACTGCTGCCAGATGACGCGGAATTTTTGCCCACCGGCGAGTCGCCTTTGAAGTTCCACCACAAGTTTCGCTACGTGAGCTGCCCGAAGTGCGGGGGACCGGCGGAGCGCGAAACCGACACCATGGACTGTTTCGTCGACTCGTCATGGTACTGGTATCGCTACTTGAGCCCGCACGACGATTCCGCGCCGTTTGACCAGGCTGCGGCCAGAGACTGGCTGCCGGTCGCGCAGTATACGGGCGGAATCGAACACGCGATCCTGCACCTGATGTACTCACGCTTCTGGACAAAGGCCATGAAGGACCTGGGATTGACGGAGAACGAAGAGCCGTTTACACGGCTGTTCAACCAGGGGATGATCCTGGGTGCTGACGGCCAGAGGAAGATGAGCAAGTCGCGCGGGAACGTTCTCAACCCCGACAACCAGGTTGCTCGCTACGGGGCCGATGCAGTGCGCTGCTACCTGATGTTTATCGGACCGTGGAGCGAAGGCGGGCCGTACAACATGCAAGGGATCGACGGCGTCAGTCGCTGGCTGAATCGCGTCTGGAGGCTGGTGCACGAGCCTGCCCCGTCTGGAAGCGTTGATGCTGGAGTGGTACGCGACCTGCAACGACTGACGCACAAAACAATCAAGCGGGTTGGCGACGATATCGACGTCATGCGTTTCAACACCATGATTGCGGCATTGATGGAGTACACCAACGGCCTGACCAAGGCGCGTGAGTCGGGAATTGAAGGGGCGACCTGGTCTAAAGCGATCGACACCTTGCTGCTCCTGATTGCCCCCTCCGCACCCCACTTCGCGGAGGAGCTGTGGGAGCAACGCGGGCGCCCGTATTCGATTCACCAGCAGAGCTGGCCGGCGTTTGATGCCGGGCTTGCAGCCGACGACGTCGTGGTTGTAGCCGTTCAGGTGAACGGAAAGTTGCGGGACCGGCTTACGGTTCCCGCGGACGCCGCCGAGGCTACCGTGCGCGAGATGGCACTCGCGAGCGACCGTGTCCAGGCCCAATTGGACGGACATGCCATCGCGCGGATCGTGTACGTGCCCGGCCGCCTCTTGAATGTCGTGGTGGAGTGAAGCAGTCGGCGGTCGGCAGTCGTTGGGGCTATGGCCAGTGGCGTGGAACAGTGCTGCGGATAGACGGCCCGCCTACTGTTCATTGCCCCCATCGCCCTGAAGGGCCTCAATGCTCTGTCGGACATTGCCGAGGAAAGCAGAAATCTGCTTGTCCATGCGGGTAAGAACGGCCAGCGTGTACTGATCGGCGTCTTCAACCTGTTGGCGGGCCGTTTGTTTAGCTTGGGCCAACTCTTGTTCAGCCTGCTGCTGGGCTTCCCGCAACGTGCTGTGCGCCTGCACCTGCGCCTCTCGTTGCGTGCGCTCCGCAAGTGACCGTGCCTCGCGCGTGATTGCATCATCGGCGACCAGGCGTTGGGCTTCTTGGTGGGCCGCAGCGAAGATCCGGCGGGCTTCGTTGTCGGCATCGGTCAGAGTCTTTTCGCGACTCTGCATGACGTCGCGCGCCTGGCGAATGTTCGCCGGAATCGCCACTCGCAACTGGTCGACCAGTTCCAACATCCGCTTGCGATCGACAAGCACCCCGCCGCCCATGGGCAATTTGCGCGCTGAGGCGACCTCTTCTTCGAGCTGGTCCAGCAGATGAAGGATATCGACGGCGCCTACCTCCCGGGCTGTGCGATCGTCTTTACGTGATGGCGAATTTTTCTTTGAGGGCACGGACAACGTGTGCCGGAACAAACTCGGACGGGTCACGGCCCAGGCCCGTTATTTCCCGGATGAGACTTGCGCGGACATAGAGATATTCGAGACTGGTCATAAGATACACGGATTCGATTTCGGGAACCATCTTCTTGTTCATCAACGCCATGTCGATCTCTGCCTCGAAATCCGTAACCGCGCGGATGCCGCGAACCAGCACAGTTGCGCCATGCTCGATAGCAAAATCGACGGTGAGTCCCGGAATGGGCTTTACGCTCACGTTTGGCTGATCTGCCACAGCCTGACGGAAGAGTTTAACTCGCTCATCGATAGTGAAGACCGCCGACCTGCTCGCGGCGACACCGACAATGACCACGCCAAAGAGCTTCACAGCCCTCCGGACGATGTCGAGATGGCCGTTCGTCACCGGATCGAACCTGCCAGGATAGATAGCGATCGTCAAAAGACGCTCCTTAGGGGTCGCGGGTTTCCGGTTCGCCGGCGTAGTAGAGGCTCACGGCCGTGGTCCCGTGGGCCCGTGTGACAATGCGCGGCAGCGGACCGCAACGCTCCGGAGGAATCGTACGGCGGCTGTGCTCGTAGGCGATAGTGGTTTCGGGGTCGATGGTCCCGCTCTCCCGCAGCCGAACCCAGACCGCGGAGAAATTGTCCAAACCGTACGGCGGGTCGACAAAGATTAGACCGTACGAACCCCGCACGCGCATCAGTGCGACAGGCAGGGTCGCACAGACGACGGCCGCGCGCTGTTGGAAACCGGTGCTGACGAGATTAGCTGCGATCACTCCGCAGGCGGCGCGGTCGCTTTCAATGAAATCGGCCCAATCGGCGCCGCGGCTCAGCGCCTCTATGCCAAGAGCGCCCGTACCTGCAAACAGATCCAGCACACGCGTAAACGATGCTCCGCGCGATTCGAGCATCGAAAAGACAGCGCCGCGCACGAGGTCCGAAGTAGGTCGCGTGCCCGCCGATTTCGGCCCATGTAATATCCGGCCCCGGGCTTCGCCTGCGATGACGCGCATACCGGCCTGCTCGACTCAGCGTCAGCGTGGAGGGGAAGACGGCGCTCGGCTTGGGGCCGCCGCAGGACGAGTTGATGTTTGCGTTGGTCGTACGGATGGAACACTGGCACCGGCGCGTGGAGTCGGTCCAGGCGTCGCACCGGGAACGGCAGCACGCGCATCCACGGTCGTGGAGTCGGCAACGCGCATCGTTCCGTCGCTGACGACCACCGTCAGAGTGTATTTGCCGGGCTGGTCGGGGGCGCGCCAGGTAATCTGGGCCCTGTTGCCGGCATCCGGAATCGGCCTGCCATCTGCGAGCCATTGAGGACGCAGCGACTGAGGATTCGGCTGTTGGAGGAGGGGGGAGCTCGTGGACTGATACTGATCGATTGCAGGCCAGATGTTGGTGACCGCGGGGTCCGCAGTGGCGTTGTCTACCGAGGCCCCACCGAGCTTGTAGAACTGGATCAACTCCAGCTTATAACCCACGCTGAACAGGTTCTCAATCCAAACGGTGCGTTGTTGGTCGCCGCTGCGGTACTGGAACGACACGACGCCCTGAGGCGTCCACTGCGGTCCGCTGCCATTTTCGCGGTTCACGTTGTCGGCCGACACCACGACGTCGGTCCCAGAACCAACCGTATTGCCATCCCTGACCGTAATCTGTCCGGCGATACTGAGGGCTTCGAGCGTGCTCAACAGCCGGATCTGCCCCTGGTCGGACTTCTCTTCGGAAAGAGGGGTGATTTCCAGAACGAGCTTGCGGGAATCACCAACCTGGCCGACGAGGTATTTAACAGCTTCGGGCACACGCTGCCGATAAATTGATTGGTCGTGTTCCGCCGCCAGGATGACGTTGTCCGCGGATTTACCGATAGCGGGCCAATCGTACGCGAGCGTGTTCCAGTTCGTGCCTTCGCGGCGCGGCAGAGGCAATCGCAACACCAACCGCTTCTTTGATGCGTGCAGCCGAGTGGCGAGCGCCTGAACAAATGTCGTGAAGTTCGTTTTGAGGCTCGGGTTGACGCTGCCGTAATCGATGACGATACCGTCGTACTGGTTCCGGTCGACCTCGGCTGCAATCCGTTCGACGTGCGCGTTGAGTCGATTCGTGTCGCTCAGGATCGTATCGATGGCCTGGGCTTCGGTGCCGCCTGGCGGCGCTGCGACGGCGGGCATCAGGCCATACCCAGCGCCAACCGGTCTCGTTAGAGGGCCGCCGCTAATGCCGCCATCGGCTGTAGGTGCATACGCCACTGGGATCGCTTCGGTGAGTAACCGCGATGCATCCGCGGATGGTGCGCTATTTGGCGGTAAGTCGCCGAAGACCTGAAAATCGCCTCCCGTTCTACGGAGGACGGCGAACGTTTTCGGGATGTCGATCGCTGAGGCGACGACCGCCGAGGTCGCGTCGGCGGAAACCTGCACCGGTCCGATCGGTTTCCAGGCGCCACTGTCATGGCTGAATAGCGTCAGGCCGCGGTTGCTCGACTTATCTGTCAGCGGGATGCTGAGCGACCCGCGTTTACCGGCAAACTCTTTCAGGGGCGAATAACACTTACTGGCGTACGAATACCCCGGTGGAGGGGTAGGAGCCTTGCCCGCGCACTCCGCGGCCTGGCCGGAGCTCCCGCCGCCGCAGCGAGAAAAAGCAAACACGATGATCAGCAGAGCGAGAACAGCACCACCGCCGACGAACAATAACGGCCGGCGATTTCCTTTGGAGCCGATCCCGGACCGTGACTGGCTGCCAGTCCTGGACATCAGCGGTCCCGGTGATCGACGGCTCAATTGACCGCTCCAATAGAGGATTCGTCATCGTTGCAGCCTGCCGGCACTCATGTGCCTGCTTCGCAGATGCAGAAGCGAGGAGGTTACACGATTCTAACATCCGCACCCTTGTGAATCACGGATTAGTATCGACACATCACGGCAAGCGACGTTCGTTGACACCGTTTGGGGCCCATCGTATGATTGCGCCGCCATCGGGCAGGCTGGACTGGGGAGCGAAAACCGTGCCTCAGTCCATTTGCTAAGTGGCTGGCAATGGGCCAGTAGGAGTTGACCATGACAGTCAAGGCCATGCCGATGACGCGAGACGGCCGCGCCCGGTTTTCGGCGGAACTCGACCATCTGCGTAACGTCCGCAGGCCGGAGGTAGCGCAGCGTATCCACGAGGCGCGCGATGAAGCGCGCCAGCAGAACAATGCAGATTACGAAGACGCCAAAAACGAGCAGTCGCTCATCGGGGGGCGGATTCGCGAGCTCGAAGAGCTGCTGTCGTGCGCCATTCTTATCGAGGAGCATCAGGGCGCGAACGATGGCTGTGTTCGTGTTGGGAACACGGTGACGGTGGTGCAAAAAACAGGTAGCGAGGCAGAGTACACCATCGTGGGGAGCGCCGAGGCAAACCCGTTGAAAGGCAAGATCAGCAACGAGTCGCCATGCGGCAGAGCATTGCTGGGCCGAAAAATAGGCGATGAAGTGCAGGTGATGGCGCCATCCGGGGCTATTACGATCACGGTCAAACGTATCGAATAATCGCGGTATGGGTGGCACGGCCTGTAGCGGGGCGGCGCGTGCCGGCCTCGCTATTTTGATGCACGTTCTATGACCTGCCTGTGACTCCGCGTGAGTCTGCCGCCCTATCTGCCTGAAGAGAGGGAAATGAGCCAACGAAACGAAGACCTGTTCCGACAGCGGCTGGCCAAGGCCGAGCAGCTGCGCGCTATGGGCATCGACCCATACCCTGCCCGTGCCCGCTGCACCCATAGCGCGGCGGAAGCGCTGGCGCTCCTCGACCGAATCGAGAGCGGTGAAGCCGAAGCGAGCATTGACCCGGCTGTCTGCGGCCGCATCCGTCTCGCCCGTTCCATGGGCAAGAAAGTGAGCTTCATCGATATCCACGACGGCAGCGGACGGCTACAGGTCTATTGCAAACAAGAGATCCTCGGAGAGCAGCAATTCGCCATTATTCGCGAGCTCGACCTGGGCGACTTCATTCAGGTTTCGGGGCGAATGTTTCGCACTCGAACGGGCGAACCAACCCTTGAGGCGCGTGGGCTGGTCGTGCTCGCAAAGGCGCTGCAGCCGCCCCCGGAGAAGTGGCGCGGTATCATCGACGTCGAATTGAAGTATCGGCAGCGCTACCTGGACCTTATGTCGAGTGACGAAACGCGCGAACGCTTTAGGAACCGCAGCCGCATAGTCTCCACGATCCGCCGGTATATGGACGCGCGTGGATTCATCGAGGTCGAGACGCCGGTGTTGCAGGTCGAGGCGGGCGGAGCCGCGGCGCGGCCTTTCAAGACACACTTCCACGCACTCGATGAAGAGCGTTTCCTGCGCATCTCACTCGAGCTACACCTGAAGCGCCTGTTGGTTGGAGGCTTCGACAAGATCTACGAGATCGGGCGAATCTTTCGCAACGAGGGGGTAGATACCTGGCACAACCCCGAGTTCACGATGATGGAGAGCTACGAGGCGTATGCGGATTACCACGACGTTGCCAGGATGGTCGAGGAGCTCATAGCGACGGTTTCGCGGGAAGTCCTGGGTACGTTGCAGGTTCCCCACGGCGAAATCCTGCTCGATCTGACACCGCCTTGGGCGCGCATGACGATGCGCAACGCCCTGATCGACCTCGCGGGTATTGACTTCGAGGGGTACCGCGACGAGGGGGCCCTGCGTGGGTGGATGGCCGGCCACGGGATCCATGCGAAGCCCGATCTTGGCTGGGGGAAGTTATTAGACGAGGTTTTCAGTGAGCTCGTGCAGCCACGACTGCAGCAGCCCGTGTTCATCATCGATTATCCGATTGAGCTTTCACCCCTGGCCAAACGTAAGCCGGGTGACCCAAACCTGGTCGAGAGATTCGAAGCGTTCGTTGGCGGCTACGAAATCGCCAACGCCTATAGCGAATTGAACGATCCCGTCGACCAACGCGAGCGATTTGAGCGGCAGGTAACCCAGCGAGCACGGGGCGACGACGAAACCGAGATGGTCGACGAAGACTTCCTCCAGGCGCTCGAGCACGGCATGCCGCCGGCGGGCGGCCTCGGCATCGGCATCGACCGCCTCTGCATGGCGCTGTTGAACGAGCCCACAATTCGCGAGGTGTTGCTCTTTCCGCAGCTGCGGACCAAGGACCGCTCGGATGATGAATTGTGACCGGCGAACGTCATTTTACCGCTACCGGATTCGTGGTCTGGCGGGGCCGGGTGCTCCTGCACTGGCACCGGAAAGAGTGGTTGTGGCTGCCGATGGGCGGTCATGTCGAAGAGAACGAAGATCCGGTGCAGTGCGTTCTACGGGAAGTGGAGGAAGAGGCCGGCTTCAAGGTCGAGCTCTTCGGATACCGGCCATTACGGGGATGGAGCACCGTACGAGAGATACCGGCGCCGGTAACGATACAGGTCGAAGACATCAAAGGTAGCGGCCCGCTCCACCAGCACATCGACATGATTTACTTTTGCCGGCCGTCATCTCCGCCACCTGCCGGACTGCCCGACTCAACCATGCGCTGGGTCGACGTGGCGGAGTTGGAGGCAGATCTGTCGGTGGCTCCCGATGCTCAAACGGCGCCCACCCGCATCCCCGAAGACGTAAGGGTACTGGCGCTGGATGCATTAGCGCGATCGGAATGCGGCCGGGAATAACGAGCCGTGGTTGCTGCCGCCTCGAATCGGCACAATTGAGCAGCGGAGTGAGGTCGTTAGGAGCCCTTCGCTGACCGTCCGGCGGCCTTTGGCGGTTTGCGCGCCTTCGGTTCCTTTGGTGGAAGCGCAGCCGTGTCCGCGAACGCTTTCTCCACCCAGATGCCGAGAAGCTCAGGGCTACCGAGAATCGATTCCGGAACGCTCGCATAGCCCTTGATCGGACGCCCGACCATCGGCTCGAATGGCCCTGAGCCGGCAATTGACAGGAGTTCTCGGTAGTTGGGTGCGGCTAGCCGGAGGAATAGGGTCGATTGATGGACTCCGGCGAACATATTGCCGTTCACAAAAGCACTCGGGTAGCCGAACATTTTTCTCCGCGCAACCATGGGATCAGCTGGAAGTGCGGTGTAGAACTGCTCGGCGAGTTCAGGCGGCGTTTTTTGCCACTGCAAGGATGACTGCTCCTTTATCAGGCTGGTGAAGGCGAGAGTCCGCCTCCAAGGTCAACAGGTGTTCCGTCTGGATTTCGGGCTCCGATCAGCGCCAGGTCCGTAACTTTCCAAGCCCCCTCGACCTCCCGCCACCGGGTCATGATCTCGGCAGTTCCATCGGCAGACTCTAGCGTTATGTGAACAACCTGGTCATCGCCTTCTCGTTCCTTCGTCTCCAGCGAATACCCGGTTGCAGGGGCGGGCACCCGGCCTTCGGATATGGCCTGCGCCGCACGCGCCTGCATTTGGACTTGCATCGTCATAGCCTTCATCATTCCTTCGGGCGTGAAGACCATCATCAGTCCGGCGATATTTTGCGAAGTGAGATCTTTGGCAAACGTATCTGCCGTTTCCTCGACGGTTGGCACAAGCATCTCCTGGCGCGCCGGGTACTAGACCCGGAACGCGGGTATGACCTTTTCGCCGAACAGCTCAATCGAGCGCATGATCTTTTCGTGGGGCACGCGTCCGACCTGCATGAAGCAGATTAACTGATCCACTCCGGCGGCCTCGTACTTCTCGATCGTGCGGATGCACGCCTTGGCGTCGCCAATACAATACGTGCCGTTATCCAGCAGACCAGCGAGGTCCATCTCCGCCTGGTCGCTCAACTGTTGGCTCATATGAGAGTAGTACTCGTAGCCGGGGATGCACTGCCCGCGCCATTCGCCGACGATCGAGCCAAGCATGGCCGTGTACCAGAGCGCCGCCGGCCCGCCGATCTCCCGCGCCTCGGCTTCGTCGTCCAGGCAGAGTGTCACCGTGAAGCCCGCCACCTGCTCGTTGATAAACTCGCCGACGGGTTCGGCATGGCGAACCGCATTGCGGTACGACTGCACGCGGGTAACCAGGTTCTCTGGGCGACCGAGTATAAAGCAGAGAACGCCAAGCCCGCGCTCGCCCGCCTGCACGAAGGTATCCGGGCTGCCCGCCGCGACCCACATGGGCGGATGCGGCTTTTGCACAGGCTTCGGCACGACGTTCCGCAGCGGCATGTCGAAGAACTTTCCGTGATGTTCAAACGGCTCGTCGCGCCACATCCTGGGAATCGTGCGAACCGCTTCGTCCCACATCTCTTTGGATAGCGAAGGATCTATACTGAATCCGCCAAGCTCCGCCGGCGTACCCGAGCGGCCGGTGCCGAACTCCACGCGCCCATTCGACAGGATATCGAGTGTCGCGATCCGTTCCGCGACGCGAACCGGGTGGTTGTAAGCCATAGGCAGCAGAACGATCCCGTGGCCGATCCTGATCCGCTTGGTTCGTTGCGAGACGGCGCCGAGGAAGACTTCCGGTGCGGAAGAGTGCGAGTACTCGGTAAGGAAATGATGCTCGACCTGCCAGACGTAATCGAAGCCCACACGGTCGGCGAGCTCAATCTGGTCCAGGGCCTGGTGAAATAGCTCTCGCTCGAATC
The DNA here is from genome assembly GCA_036741355.1 of Chloroflexota bacterium. Taxonomy (GTDB): domain Bacteria; phylum Chloroflexota; class Dehalococcoidia; order CAUJGQ01; family CAUJGQ01; genus JBBRGK01. The sequence goes on along the minus strand of DAINSK010000003.1, from coordinate 133,042 downwards.
CGGTATGCCATGGGCGCGCGTATTCGAGTTCGTACAGCAGTCCGAATTTCACGCCTTCCCCTCCCGACCGGGGGCGCCCATTAGCCAGTGTCCATCGGGGTTCGGGCTGCGTCAATGAGATGCGGCACGCCCCTCCGAATGGTCACTTGCGTTGACGTGGCCGCCGGGCATACCAGACACTCCAACCGATGTTGAACCCACAGATCATCCGCGATAACCCCAATCTGATCCGTCGTTCAATCGAGCTGCGTCACACGGCTCAGCCGCTGGACGACTGGTTGAAGGTTGACAACGAGTACCGTCGCCTGCTGACCGAAGTTGAGGGCAAGCGGGCTGCCCAGCGTGTTGAAAGCAAGAAAATCGGCGCAACCAAAGACCCCGTGGAGCGCCAACACCTCATTGCCGCCGTGGGCGGTCTGAGCGACGAAATAAAGACCCTGGAAGTCCTGGAGCGCGAGCTTGGCGAGCGGCGCTACCAGCTTGCTCTGGAGTTCCCCAACCTTCCCGCCGAAGATGTGCCGCCGGGCGAGGACGACCATGACAACGTCGTGGTGCGTCAGTCCGGCGAGCCGAAACGCTTCGATTTTGTGCCGCTGCCCCATTGGGAGCTCGGCGAGCGATTGGGGGTCATCGACTTCGAGCGCGGCGTGAAGCTATCCGGTTCGCGCTTCTACGTGCTCAGGGGAGCCGGGGCCATTCTGGAACGGGCGCTGATTAACTGGATGCTCTCTCTGCACCGGCGCCAGGGCTATACCGAACTGTACGTACCGTTCGTCGTGAAAGAGCAGTGCCTGGTCGCGGCAGGACAGTTGCCGAAGTTCCGTGACAACCTTTACCACGACGCCGAAGATAACCTTTGGCTCGTTCCTACCGCCGAAGTGCCGGTGACGAATTTTCACGGCGGAGAGATCCTGGATGGCGCCACGCTGCCCATCAACTACACCAGTTATACCCCTTGCTTTCGCCGGGAGCGGATGAGCGCAGGCAGAGACGTGCGCGGCATCAAACGGGGTCATCAGTTCGACAAGGTGGAGATGTACAAGTTCGTCAGTCCAGAGCAGTCGCAGCGCGAGCTTCTATCGCTGCTCTCAGACGCCGAAGAGACGTGCCGCCGCCTGGGCCTGACCTACCGCGTTTCGCAACTCTGCGGAGGCGACCTCGGATTTGCGGCGACGACGACCTACGACATTGACGTCTGGGCACCCGGCCAGGGTGAATGGCTCGAAGTCAGTTCCTGCTCAAATGACGGCGATTTTCAAGCGCGGCGCGCGAACATCCGCTTTCGGCGCGAGCCCGGCGCGAAGCCGGAGCTCGTCCACACGCTCAACGGGTCGGGCTTGGGGCTGCCGCGCACCCTCATCGCCGTTATGGAAAATTACCAGCAAGCTGACGGCAGTATCGACGTTCCCGAGGTATTGATTCCGTACATGGACGGCATGACCGTCATCGGGCCATAAGCACCGGAGAGCCAACAGAACGCAACGTAACTACCTCAGATGTCTGTTTCATTGGCCCAACGAGGCCGGTGTACGTGGCATGATGAATCCAAGTGTAGCAGGGGCGCCGGTCGCGCTCTCGCCGACATTCGGAGCCGCGCGATGCGCATCTTAGCCGTAGACATGGGCACGGGGACGCAGGATATCCTCCTGTTCGACTCCAACGTGGCCGTCGAAAACTGCGTCAAGATGGTCATGCCGTCTGCAACGGAGATCGCGGCTCGGCGCATCCGCCGCGCCACGGTCGAGAAACGTCCGGTATTGTTGACAGGCGTGACCATGGGCGGAGGGCCCTGCCACTGGGCGCTTGACGACCATATTCGGGCCGGTGGAACGGCGTTCGCGACCCAGGAAGCCGCCCGCACGTTTGACGATGACCTCGCGGTCGTTGCCGGTATGGGCGTAGCGGTAGTGTCGGACGACGAGGCGTCGAAGCTGCGCGGCATCGAGCGGATCGAGATGCGCGACCTTGACCTCGCATCGATCCGCCGCGCGCTTTCTGCCTTCGAGGTGCCGTCTGAATTCGATGGTCTCGCTGTCGGCTGCCTAGACCACGGCGCAGCGCCGCCCGGCTTTTCCGACCGGCTCTTTCGGTTCAACCATCTGCGACAGGTGATCCAGGAACGTAACGATCTGAAAGCCTTCGCGTTCCTGCCATCCGAGTTGCCGGAGTACCTGACGCGCGCTCGTTCAATGATTAGCTGTATCGACATGGAAGTCCCAACTGTCTTCGTCGATACGGGACCCGCAGCTGCACTCGGCGCTCTGCAGGATCCGCGGGTTGCTGAGCACGACGAGCAGGTAGTCGTCAACCTTGGCAATATGCACGCGCTTGGCTTCTACCTCAGTGGCAGCCGCGTTCACGCCCTGTTCGAGCACCACACCGGGTTGCTGGAGACGCCGCAGATCGAATCGATGACCGAACAGTTGATCGACGGCACGCTTACGCACGAAGAGGTCTTCGCCGGCCACGGGCACGGTGTCTTCTACGCCGACCGTCCCGCGGGCGGGAGGCCGTTTCTTGCGGTTACCGGTCCACAGCGGGGGAAGCTCCGCGGCAGCAGGCTGAAGCCGTACTTCGCCACGCCACACGGCGACATGATGATCAGCGGCTGTTTCGGCCTCGTGCAAGCTTTTGGCGAACGCCATCCGTCCGTGCGCGAAGAGATCTCGACGGCGCTAAGCGCCTCCGTTTAGAGGGGTAGCTCTAGAATGTCGACTGTGCGCTGGCCTATGTTGTATCGCCACGATCGCAGCCCTGCCAGGCGCACGTTTGCGCTTTGCAGGAGCCTCCTCGCCCGATCGACGTTTGATAGCGGCACGTACAGAAACAGTCTTCCCGTACTCGCAAACGCGCGCAACTTTTCGGCCACGTCCGGATCGTGCAGAGACCGCTCGGTTTCGACCTCGGCAAGCATCCGCACCTCTGTCGTCGATCTATCCATGACGACGATGTCAGGGAAGAGCAACTCGCCCGTCGCCAACCGCACGCCAATCGTATGCTCCGGTCGGTTCGCGTACGTTTTGAGCTCCGGCATCTCCGCGGAAGGGTAAGCAAACCGCGCTTTGGCGATGTCCTGAACGGCGAGATTTTGGACGTTTTCCTGGAATGTGCGCCCGTCGTAGAGTCCCGGCTGAGCGCCTTCGGGGACGAATCTACTCTCGCGCCACGTCCGGTTCACCAGCGCCATGCACGCCTCCTGCCATGCGCCCGAGGCGCGGCGGTTCCCTGGGCCAAATCATAGTCACGCTGCCGCGCTTGGGTCCAGCAAGACGATCGGCAAGCGACATGGTACTGTGCGGACAACAGAGAGCGACGGCGACCGCGATGCGAGGTTAGCAGATGACTCAGGGTTCGCCGGCACTGTTGTTCGTCCAGGCGGATGTCGAAGCGGAACACGCGCAACGATGGAACAGCTGGTACACCGGCCGTCACGTTGTGGATCGAGCGGCCACACCGGGCTTCGCGCACTGCGCGCGCTGGGAGTCCGTGTCGGGAGCAGCAGGTGTGGGGATCGATGGAGCGCTGCCGCGCTATTTGACCACCTACGACGTCCAAAACGCGGACACACTAAAAAGCGACGCTTACCAATCACTCTCCAGGCCACCCCGTCTCACGGACGAAGACAGAACGATGCTTCGGCTATTTCGTAATACGAATCGGGCAGTACTCGAGCGAACCTTGGAGAGCATTGCGGAGAATGCGGTCGATTGGCGCAGCTGCGGGGGGCTGCTCGCGGTGGGCCTGGTGCCCGACGCCGCTTACGACGAAGAATACAACGCGTGGTATGACGAAGAGCACGTACCATACCTCATAAAGGTCCCCGGGGTATTGCGAGCGCGCCGGTTCCGCGCGATTGAGGGCGAGCCAGGCTATCTGGCGCTATATGAGTTGGAGTCACCCGAAGTACGACAAAGCGCTCCCTTCCAGATGGCGATCGATACGCCCTGGTCAGCCCGAATGCGACGCCATTGCGAGCGAAAAATAACAGGGGTATTTCGGCGAATCCCGCTCTTGATGAGGTAAACCACGGGCGCCTTCCGCCTTAGGGTCGCCGCATATTCTAAATTGTGTAACAACGGTATAACACCACCGGATAGCCAGTGCGCCAGGATAGCTCTTCGTTCGCCATTGGCTGCCAGCGTCTGTGGGTGTCATTGACTGCCTCTCCTCGTGGCATTACAACATAGTCGCCAATACTATTTCCCTTCCGTTCCATCCCTGTTTTGAAACCGTTGGGGCGATCCATGCCCTGCCTCTCTATGCCCGTCCATCTCAAACCGGGCCGCGTGTTGTCTGCGGTGGCGCTCGCCTGTTTGATGGCCGTGCTAATCGCGGCTTCGGCCGGACAAGGGGGCGGTTTCAATCGTGCACGCGCCGACGTACTCGCCGGTGCAGCCGCCTCTCCCGCGCTTTCAGGCAGCCTCGCGTATGTGAGTGGCGGCGACGCGTGGATCATTCTTGGCGCCGGATCCGCAACCAGGTTGACGCACTCCGGAGACGTCACGGGCGTTCGCTGGTCGCCCGCTGGCGGTTGGATCCTCGTTTCTCGAGGACGACGCCAGGCGGCGTTGCGGTCCGACGGGTCGCAAGTTCTGACAATATCCGGTGCGTGGTCACCTGACGACGCGGTCATTGCCGTTCCGGCAGACGACGGCGGTATCGACCTCGTTACCCCATCGGATGGACTGGTCCGCCAGCTGGTGCCCGCTCAACCCAATGTCGCCTTCCGGCCCGTTGAGTGGTCGCCCGATGGGTCAGTGCTGGCGCTGAGCATGCAGGCGCTCGGTGACACGGGATTGCCCGCCTCAGAGTCGATCTGGCTCGTGCAGCGCAATGGTGACGCGCTGCACGAATTGGTGTCAGCCGGCGCAACCTGGCCGCATCCGGTCGGCTGGTCGCCGGACGGGCACTGGCTCGCGGTATTCCAGGGGCCGGCGCAGCTGTGCGTGTCGTGCCGGGCAGACGGAGAGCAGCTTGACGTGGCAGCGGTCGACGGCAGTCACATGTATACCGCGGGCACCGTTCTACGGAGCGACTGGTTTGCGTGGGCCCCTGATTCTGCGAGCATCATTGCGGTTGTCGGCGCCGGTAGGGAAACGTATCGCGATAAACACATGGTGGCGCTGGACCTGGCTACCGGCGCCGTAACGCACTTCCTTGGCCGGCCCGGCGAAGTAGAGACGCAGCCGGCGACCGCCGCGACCGGCCAGCTTGCGTTTACGCGCGGCCCCGCCGTGGAAGGTCCGCCATTCACCAATCTCGACGCCACCCATGGATATCCGGGTGACATCGCGGGACGGCGGATCTGGCTGGCGTCGCTCGCGGGCGGTGCCGACCACCTCTTGGACGGCAACGACGGTTGGGCAGAGGAGTCGCCCCACTGGATCGGCGCTGGCACCTTACTGTTTGTGCGCTGGAGGGACGGCGTTTTGAGCGGGGTGCCCGAAGCCCAGCTCTGGCTCGCCGACATGGCGAACGGAGTCACGGTTGAACTGGTCGACTCGATCGATTCTCCAGCGTCCACCGTCGGCTATTACGGCGAAATGGGTTGGTCGTCGCTCTTTGCATGGCATTCCTGACTGGCTGCGCTATATTCATTCAGTAGTACTACAACAGCAAAGAGGTGGATATCTTGGTGACTCCGAAAGGACTGCGTGCGGCGATCGTCGATACGCGGGCACAGTTCCAGGCAGCGCTCCACGGTGCACATCACAACTGGGATAAGAGCCCCGCCGGCGGCGAAGGCGAAGAGAGCTGGTCACCACGGAAGGTTGCCGAACACTTCATTGGGACGGACTGGCATTTCACCAACTCGATATCCCAGGCCTGCGGAGCGCCGGCGCTCGAACGACCGTCGATAGACGTCTCGAGTCCTGCTGCGGCGGCAGCGTCCGCCACGCTTGTGGCTGCCACCAATGACAACATCCTGCGCCACGTCTCAGATGGCGATCTCTCCAAGACCTGGATGGGGCCGCTCGGCAAGCGTACCGTCGAGGAGCTGCTCACGATCATGGCCAGCCACGGCCATGACCACGTTAACCAGATCAAAGCGGCGAGCTAGTGTCCGGGTGCATCCGAAACGGACGAATGTGATCGGGTGCGAGTGGCTTCCCGCAGCCACGTTTCGAGGGTTCGTCGCGGTCTGGATGAGCGGCTCACCGTGCCAAACCCGAGTAACAGGCGCAGGACAAGCGCCGTGCTGGCCGGGTTCACGGTGGCGTTCGCGATCACCATGGTCGGCGGCAAGACCCCCGACGCTACCTTCCCTGGCTTCGAATTCACGATATAATAAGCGTCGATGACGATACCATCAAATCCGCTCCCGGAAACCACCCAACTTCCGAGCGCATCCGTCAGCCTGCAGCCGCAATATCACCTGGTGCTGATGGACGACGATGACCACAGCTATGCGTATGTTGTCGAGATGCTGGGCCACGTATTCGGCTACGCGCCTGAGAAGGCTTTTGCACTCGCCTGCGCGGTGGACGGCACCGGCAGTGCAATCGTCGAAACCGCGAGCCACGATCACGTCACCGCCCATCAGCAGCAGATCCACAGCTATGGATCCGATCCCAGGATCCCGCATTGCAAAGGTTCGATGTCGGCTGTCGTCGAGTCCGCCCCGTGAACTGGCCGGCAAACAAGATAGAAAGTGTCGCAGAACCCCGCGCCACTCGCATCGATCTCCTCCACCGTCCCGACATTAAAACGCAGATTTGGATGGGCGGTACGGACAGCCTGCTCGGCCACCGGCTGACGCTCGATCAGGTTGAGGGCGCCGTTGTCGTCGACTGTTGCGGCGATCTGCCGGTGGATTTCCAAGAAGGCGCTCGCCTCTACTTGCCCCGGGTGTTTATGGACGCGGAGGCCGTGCCGTACGCCTATTCCCGGCTGGTCGCGCTTGCCCACGGCCTGGCTACGGAGATATCGGCTCAAGCGTCGCACGAAGCAGTTATCCCGCCGCCGGATCGCATCTTCGTCTTATGTCACTACGGAATGAACCGCAGCGGCCTGTTTACAGGGCTACTTTTGCGTGCGCTCGGAGAAGATCCCGTAGCTGCAATCGATCTGATCCGCCGGTTGCGGCCTGGAGCGCTGTCGAACCGCACGTACGTCTCGTTAATCGAGCGCGAGACATGTCCATTAAACGAACACCGTTGACGCACGGGATACTCCGGGAGGCCGACGTTAGCCGCGGGTCCAGGTAATGACTCCACCCTCGTTCGCGGGCTCGTGCATGCGTATACGCCCGAGCTCATAGAGGTATTCGAGGTGGGCAAGCGTCTCGCCGACGGCAGAGCGCTGCATGAACGGTTCGAATTCGGCAAGCATGCCGGTCGTCCACTTGACACGCCCCGCGACATCCCACGCAGTCGCGCCCTCGCCAATCGCTCGCTCCATCTCGGCCAGCCGCTCCTCGTGATGCGCGCGGATTTCGGCCACGCGCTTCTTGAGGTCGCGGGTGTCGAACTCGTGCGCTGGCAGTAGGATCTCAACGTCGAGGTGCTCGACCTTTTCCAGCGATTTGATGTAGTCGGCGAGGGGGTTGCCGGTCTGTTGTGCGTGACGTGACACGTTTGGCGTAATCGTCGGCAGAATATGGTCACCGCTGAACAGGATCTTCCGGTTAGGTTCATACAGGCAGATATGGCCCGGGGCATGTCCTGGCGTCCAGATAACCTCCAGGTCGAAATCGCCAACTTTGAGATGTTCGCCGCCCTGCAAGACACGGTCGGGCTCACGCACCGAAACTTTGTCGAGCATGCTCATCGAGCCGCGCGCCAGTTCCGGCGCCGTCATCTCCGGCACACCGTGTCTGCCCATCCAGTTTTGCATCTGGTCCACCAGAGGCTGCGGTCTCAGGTAGCGGCTGTTGATGACCTCGGCTTCCTTTTCATGCATGACCACTTCAGCGCCCGACTCATCCCAGAGGCGGCCGGTCAACCCGAAATGGTCTGGATGGACGTGCGTAATGATGAGCTGGGTCAGCTCTTTGGGGCTGGCGGCATGCTCGGCCATTCCCTGGGCGAGCGCCTCGTGCGCAACGTCCGTATTCCACCCGTTATCGACAAGCGCCAGGTCGCCCTGGCTGCGAATCAGGTAGGGCAACACGTATGGCAGGGACCTGATCCAACGCGGCTTCTTGCCCAGGTCCTGGCGAATTTCGCGTGCCTGCGCGTACGTGAACTGCGGAAATGGCGTGACAAGCTGATAGACGCCCTCGATGATCTCCATGACCTCTCCCTATGGTGTCGGCACGAACCCGGTGTCGTTGCCGCACCCAATCCTCTTTGGTTTCTATCACCTTGTCGACCTGGCACGCCAGCGCGCGCGGTGAACGGCGCCTCGCAGACTGAAGATCGATCGATGAGTACAATAGGTTCGCCATGCGTTTTGATCGCTTACTGCCGTTAATGGCGCTGCTCGGGGTGTTCGTAACCGTCAGCGCCGCGGCCGCCAAGGCTCAATACGATCATTCGAGTCCCGGGCCGGGTGAGGTTCTGTCCCGACAGCCGGCGCGCATCGACATTTATACGCGGCGTCCGACGAGTCCTGTGCCGGGCAACACCCAGGTGATCGTCATCGATCGAGACCAGCGCCACGTCGATTCCGGGGACGTGGTCGTGGATCCCACCGATCACGATCACTTTTCCGTGGGGCTGCAGCCAGGACTGCCGCCCGGTCGTTACGTCGTCACCTTCAAAACCCTTGGCGAAACGGATCTCGACCATGACGGCGGCGAATTCGCGTTCTATCTTGGGGTACAGCCCGACGCCGCCGCTCGAGCCGCGGATCGCAGCCTCACCCTTACGGTCGACGATGGCGATCTGACCATTACGGGATACCGGCGCGGCATCATCGAGGGCGGGTTAACGGCGATCATCGCGGTGCCGGTTGCCCTGTACTACATCCAAAAGCGACGTCGTAAGGCGGGCGAAGGAGCTTCACCCGAGGAACCGCGATGACCCCGCACTGGCTTTCCCTCCGGCGTTCAGGCGGTGCAGTCGGACTGGCGCTGGTGGCTATGGCAGTTGCCTGTGGCGGCGGTGGCAAGCTCAAAGGCACGAACCTCGACGCTACACCGGCTCCGGACTTTACGCTGCAGGACGGAGGCGGCGCACGTTTCTCGCTCAGCGACTACCGTGGCAAGGCCGTGCTGGTCACATTTCTGTACACTCACTGCCCCGACGTCTGTCCGGCAATCGCCGGAAAGCTATCCGCTGCAGACGCGAAGTTGGGCTCTGCCAGGACCCGGGTCGCGTTCGTTGCGGTCAGCGTCGATCCGGACGGTGATACCCCGGCGAGCGTGGCCCAATTCACGGCAGACCACAATCTTGGGTCGCTCGGTACACGCTGGCGCTACGGGCTCGGCACGAAGGACGAACTGGCCGCCGTTTGGAAGGATTATTTTATCGGGGCTGAACCCGAGCCCGCGGCAGTCCGCGCACTACACCCTGGAACGCCTGGTCCCAACGTTATCGATCACGACGCCGCCATGTACCTGATCGACGCTCAGGGCCGCGAGCGGCTGCTGGTGCGCCCCGACATCACGATTCCGGACCTGGTGCGCGACCTGAAATTGCTGGCGGGCGGATAACTACGTCGCCGCTGTTTCCTCTTTGACGGCCTGGCCGGTCGCGTCCGCGGATTCGGGCTCGTTGGGCCAGCGAACTTCGCGGTCGGGATAGAGGAACTCCGGTGAAGCGCCCACCGGGACCGCGCGCTCGACCCAGCGTCGGACTAGTTCAGACACGCCGTGAGCGATGGCCGCCATTCGCTGCTCGTCCTCAACCGGCGCGGTTACCAGCAGCGCGGCGATGGTTTGCTCGAGTTGGTCGCGCCACACGGCGCTGATCGGAATCCGGAGACAGCTTCGCTCTCCGTCGGTGACGATCGTCGCGGTATTCAACTTGAGGCTGACTTCGAAAGCCTTGCGAATGTCTGACGTGGCCGAGCGAAGCTCGCTCTCAAACTCGTGACGAATCTTGTACCAGTGACGCTGGGAATCGAGGTTATTCCAATCAACAAAACCAGTCTCAGCTGTCATACCGTGCCTTTCACGAACGCCTTGAATATTATTGATGAGTACATCTTGACACTAAAGAGTGGCCGTTCCTAGACTGACCGTGATTGAGACCGGTGACGGAGGCGGCCACGTGCCTACGGCATCGTGATCATCCGAATCGATGCGCCGCCAAGCAGCCGGCGCTGGCTGGTGCGCCACCGGACACCCCTCGTGCGCTCCGGCAAACCAACGCCGTTGCATGTATCGCGCGTGAACGAGCGAATGTCCGCGGGCGCCCGGGCTTATCCCCGCAGCACAGATCATCGCGACGGAGTGGCTATGGCTTCGCGGACTCGTCGGCTTCAGGGACTCCTTCTTGCCGCCTGGACCGTTGCCCCGGTGCTTTACTCGACGGCCTGCTGGGGCACAAACCCACAGGACGCGCTTGCGCCGCGTGGTCCAGTTGCGCGGGATGAGAAAGCGCTCTTTTATCCGGCTTTCTGGGTAGCCGTCGTGGTCTTCATCCTCGTGGAAGGGCTAATCGTATTTGCAGCCATCCGCTTCCGCCATCGCCGCGATCGCGGCGACGTCTTGCCGAAGCAGGTGCATGGCAATACCCGGATGGAGATCGGCTGGACGATAGCGCCAACCTTGTTGCTGGCGATCTTTGCAATCCCGACCGTGGCGATGATCTACCACCTGCAGCCGAAGAATAACGCCCCGAACTCGATGCACGTCAACGTGATTGCTCATCAATGGTGGTGGGAGTTCCAGTATCCCGATCTCGGATTCACCACCGCAAACGAGATGCACATCCCGATCGGGACGCGCGTGAATCTGTCACTGAATTCGATCGACGTCATCCACGCGTTCTACGTGCCTTCACTCGCCGGCCAGCTAGACGTAGTTCCCTCGCATAACAACGAGATGTGGCTCCAGGCGGACCATCCCGGCGATTATTCGGGGCAGTGCACGCAGTTTTGCGGCGCCTCGCATGCCTTCATGCGCTTTCGAGTGATGGCCGACTCGCCCGGAGATTTTCAGACCTGGGTCGCCAACCAGCAGGCGCCGCCTGTGGCGCCGGCAGCGGACGTGCAGGCCGGGGCGCAGGCGTTTGCCAGCGGCGCCTGCATCGGCTGTCACACGATTCAGGGTGTTTCCCAGGGCAAAGTCGGCCCAAACCTGACGCACTTCGCCTCGCGCACGCTGTTTGCCGGGGCAACGTTGCAAAACAACAGTCAGAACGTCCAGAAGTGGATTCACGATCCACAGGCGGTCAAGCCTGAAGCAAAAATGCCCAATCTTCACCTCAGTGACGAGGAGATAGCGAACCTCGCTGCCTATCTGGAGACATTGAAGTGACGCGCCTGCTTACGTTCGATTCCGGGCTTCCAGTGATACCAGCGACCGCACCGCGGAGGATCGCACCATGGCGACCATAGTCCAACCGATGACGGGCGTTATTCCGCGCCCGAGCCGGCTCGATTACATTTGGAGTTGGATGACGACCGTCGATCACAAGCGGATCGGCATTCTTTATCTCACAACCTCCATGTCGTTCTTCGTCATTGGCGGCATCGAAGCGCTGATGATCCGAGTGCAGCTTGCCCGGCCAGGCCAGCACATTTACAGCGCGGAAACCTACAACTCGCTCTTTACCATGCACGGGACGACGATGATCTTCCTAGCCGTGATGCCGATGTCGGCGGCGTTCTTCAACTTCATGTTGCCGTTAATGATCGGCGCCCGTGACGTCGCATTTCCAAGACTGAATGCGCTTAGTTACTGGCTGTACCTGTTCGGCGGCATCTTCATCAACACGGGCTGGCTAGCGCACGCCGCGCCCGATGATGGCTGGTTTGGCTACGCCAATTTGACGACGCTGGCGTTCTCACCGGGTCACAACCAGGACTACTGGTTCGCCGGTTTGCAAATTATCGGCGTCGCTTCGCTTATTGCGTCCTTCAACTTCATCGTGACGATCTTGAACCTTCGCGCTCCGGGCATGCGGCTGATGCGTATGCCGGTGTTCGTGTGGATGTCACTGGTCACCCAGGTATTGTTGGCGCTCGCGTTGCCGGTGATCACGGTCGCTCTGATCGAGCTGATGTTCGATCGTGAGTTTGCAACCAACTTCTTCAACGTCGCCAAGGGCGGCGACCCCGTACTCTGGCAACACCTATTCTGGATATTCGGGCATCCTGAGGTCTACATCCTGATCTTGCCCGCGATGGGCATCGTGAGTGAGATCTTGCCCACCTTCTCGCGAAAACCGCTGTTCGGTTATCCGGTGGTCGTCTTTTCCGGTATCGCGATCGGCGTGATGTCGTGGGGCGTGTGGGCGCACCACATGTTCACGATCGGGCTGGGATCTACTGCGAACTCCGCTTTCGCCGTATCGACGATGCTGATTGCCGTGCCGACCGGTGTAAAGATCTTCAACTGGCTTGCAACTCTCTGGGATGGCGACATTCATCTCAAGACGCCCATGCTCTTTGCCCTTGGCTTCATAGCGATGTTCACGATTGGCGGTCTCAGCGGCGTCACTCACGCCCTCGTGCCGGCCGACTGGGAACAGCACAACACCTACTACATCGTCGCCCATTTCCACTACGTGCTGTTTGGGGGGTCGGTGTTCGGGCTGTTTGGCGGCATCTACTACTGGTTCCCGAAGATCACCGGCCGGTTGCTGAGCGAAAAGATCGGGCTCTGGCACTTCTGGTTGATGTTGATCGGTTTCAACGTCACCTTCGGGCCGTTCCACGTCCTGGGTCTGGATGGTATGCCACGCCGCATCTACACCTACGCGGCGGGTAACGGTTGGGGCTTCTGGAACATGGTTTCCACAGTCGGGGCGTTTACCATCGCGCTCTCAATCCTGATCTTCTTGATAAACGTGTTCGTTTCGCTGCGGAAGGAGCCGGATGCGGGTCCCGATCCGTGGGATGGTCGCACGCTCGAGTGGACGATTCCGTCTCCACCGCCCGCGCACAACTTCGATCGAATTCCGATCGTGCAGGCGCGTGACCCGCTATGGCACCAGAAGCTGCTGCGCCGCTTCTCCGCCCCTCGGGCAGAAGCCCAAGAGGCAGCACAGGAGCCGGTGGGGCGCATCCACATGCCGAATCCTTCTTTCTACCCGATTCTTACGGCCCTGGGCCTGCCGATCATGGGCTACGGCATCATCTACCAGCAGGACAGCCACGCATTTTTCGGCCTGCTGGCCGCGGGCCTGCTCGTGCTCTTAGTGGGGGCCTTCGGCTGGACGATGGAGCCGGGCGATTGATCCAACAAAGACAGGCTCTAAGCATTCGGCTGGGGAGGCTGCTGTGGCTGTAAGCGAGGCGGTGTTGCCGGCCCCGCATTCCGCGGAGACCGCCACCGGTTACGACAACCGTAAGTTGTTCATGTGGGTTTTTCTGGCGTCGGAGTGCATGTTCTTCGGCTCATTGATTGCTTCGTTCATGCTTTATCGCGGCCGAAGCCTCGAGGGCCCGTACCCGAAGGACGTTTTTAACATCCCGTATACCTCCGTCAGCTCGTTCGTCTTGCTAATGAGCAGCTTGACGATGGTGCTTGCACTGTCCGCGATTCAGCGCGGCGACCAGCGGGCACTACGTGTCTGGTTGCTCGCGACCGCGTTCCTCGGGTGCACGTTCCTGGGCGGCCAGGCTTTTGAGTTTACGGACTTCGTTCGCAAGGGGCTAACGCTTCACACAAACCTGTTCGGGACCACTTTCTTTGTGCTGACGGGGTTCCACGGAGCGCACGTATCTGTCGGCGTGCTCATGCTGCTGACGTGCTTTGTCTTCTCGATACGCGGCAAGCTGCCAGAGTCCAAGAGTCTCAATATCGAACTGGTGGGCCTGTACTGGCATTTCGTCGATATCGTCTGGATCATTATCTTTACGCTGGTCTACCTGGTTAAAACGTAAAGCGTAGACGGCCACTGTGGCTGACCGATGCTCGTGTAGCGTCGGTCCTTAGCGGAGAGCGCATATGACGATACCTACCCAGAGCCGATTCCCTCGTGCGGGGCTGCAGCACCACGAGCGGCACATTCCGAGCCAGCTCGATTACGTTCGGATAGCGGTATTTCTGGCAGTCATCACCGCGATTGAGGTCGCGATCTATTATTTTTACGGCAGCATCGCCAGGGCGCTGCTGATCGTGTGCCTCGTTTTTCTGTCTGCAATCAAGTTCGCGATCGTCGTTGCGTTCTTCATGCACCTGAGATTTGACGGCCGGTTGCTGAGCTTTATTTTCGTGACCGGAATTTTCCTGGCGTTCGGCGCGTTCCTGGTCGTGATTCTCACGCTGAACGGAATGCCGTAGTCAGACCACCGTTCAATGTGATCCCGCCGACCCGAGGACCGGCAAAGCATGAATTGGCAACTGCATCCGGACGTACTGTTTTGGATCTTCGCGCTGGAAGGCGGCTACATCGCCGTGGCGTTGCGTGGCGCTCGGCGTCACCCGCTAGAGTGCCGCCTTTCCAAGCGCCAGTTCCTCATCTACACGTGCGGCGTCTTTCTGCTATGGGTGGCAGCCGGGACGCCCATACACGACTGGGGAGAGCGGTATCTCTTCGCAGTCCACATGATTCAGCACCTGCTGATCTCGATGGTTGCGGCGCCTCTTTTGCTTCTCGGAACGCCCGGCTGGATGTTGCGGCCGTTCCTGACCAGGCGATTCGTCTTTCCGACTGCGAAGGTATTGGCGCTGCCGGTCGTTGCAATCGCCGTTTTTAACCTAACGACGGTGTTTACGCACCTGCCCGAGTTCATGGACTTTGTGCTCACGCATCACGCGGTTCACTTCTTTGCACACGTGCTGCTTATGGCCTCGGCGATCCTGTTGTGGTGGCCCGTCTTCAGCCCGTTGCCGGCGTTGCCGCGGCTGCACTTCTCGGGCCAATTTATTTACCTATTTGTACAGTCGTTGGTGCCATCAATCATCGCCTCGATCATGACCTATGGGACGACGGTGTTCTACCCGTTCTACGCGGCTGCTCCGCGTCGCTGGGGGCTGTCGCCGTTGGACGACCAGGTGATGGCGGGATTGGTCATGAAGCTGTCGGGAGGAGCGCTGATTTTCGGGCTGATGACCGTCGTCTTCTTCCGCTGGTACAAGCAGGAACAGCGTGACCATCCGGACGCTCTCGAGGAGCTTGATCGGCTTGGCTATCCGCAGATCTCCTGGACGGACGTGGAAGACGAGCTGCAGCGGATGGGCCTGACCAAAACCAACGAAAATCGCCCGGCGCCCGGGCAGCGATAACCGAGGGAGTCCACAGGCATGGATAATGGCGACGCGGGCGAAACGCACAGCGCTGATCAGTCCAAAGCGCACGGTTCACACGGCGGTTACGAGCACCGCGGCTTCAAAGAGACATTCGGCCTACCGTTTCTGATTCCTGTCGGCTGTGCGCTGGCCATATTTGTCATTATTCTCTCGGTGTCGCAGATCCTGCTCGTGGTGTCGGAGAGCGCTGCCACAGCGATAGCGCTGTTCATCGCGCTGGTGGTCCTATTCAGCTGCGCTTATTTTGCGTCCGCGCGCACCCTGAACCGCCAGGTCGTGCTGGCCGGCGTTGCGGTGCCGTTTGCCGTCTTATTTGCCGCCGGAATCGCGAGCGGCGTCTACCGGCAGACCCACACGGAGAGCGAAAACAAGGGCGGCGTTGGGGCGCAAGCGGCGAACACGAGCGGTGGCAATCAATCGCCGAAGCCGGCGCCCGAGGTCACCACCGACAACAAGTTCAGCGTCACGTCGTACCAGGTCCAGGCGAACGCGCCGGTCGTCGTTACGGTGCGGAACGACGCGAAAACTGTTCACAACATGCACATCCTGGGTATCACCGGAGCCGACGGCCAGGACGTCAAAACGGACCTGCTGCAACCGGGCCAATCGGCCGATCTGAGCTTCATGATCGCACAGGAGGGGACCTACAACTTCCAGTGCGACGTTCATCCGACCGAAATGAAGGGGACCGTCACGGTCGTGGCGTCGAACACCGCCGCGGGCGCCGCAACCGCTGCGGGAGGACCAGGGGCGGGCGGCGGACTCTCGGAAACGACGACCGACAATAAATTCTCGCAAACCTCGTTGACTGCGGACAAAGGCGTTTCAGCAGCGATAACGGTTCAGAACAAGGGCGCGGCCATCCACAACTGGCACCTGCTCAACGCCAAGAAACCCGATGGCAGCGATATCAAGACGGATCTTTTGCCCGCCGGCCAAAGCGCGACCATTACATTCCAGATCGACCAGCCGGGAACCTATGACTTCCAGTGCGACGTGCATCCGACCGAAATGAAGGGCAAACTCACGATCAAGTGATTCGGGACCTATCAATCTGCCGCGGTTTCCGCCACGACCTCGTCCGCGTATTTGCTCCATGCGGTGATGATGTTGCCCGGCGAACCGAGCCGGAAGCGTAGCCCGCGGAGCAATCCCTGGACGCGAAAGACGAACAGCGCCTCGCCGGTAATGGCGTCGAGCGATATCCCGCGGAAGCCGCGCGCCATGCGCACGTTGACGCCGGCGGGGCTGTCGGGGTCGTGTTCGGCCTCACTTGCCGGTTCCGCGAACATGCCGAGAGTATTGCGCGCCATGTGCATATACGCCGCCATATCAGTCGCGGGAAGATGGATGCCGATCATCTGGATGGCGCGAATCATGCCCGCGGGATCGCGCGCCGCCGCTGAGTGCGATAGCAGCGCGAATCCACGACGGGGCCCTTCGGGCAGCAGAAGCGATTGACCAAAGTCCAGCAATGCTACCCGTCCATCGGGAATGACGAAGATGTTACCCGGATGTGGGTCGCCGTGGAAAAACCCGTGCACCAGGACCTGCTCGCCGAACATGTCGACAATGTTGCGCGCGATTCTTGTGGGGTCGAGACCCGCGGCTCTGAGCGCGGCAACGTCGTTCACCTTGATCCCGTCGACGAAATCCATCGTGAGAACCCGTGCGCTGCTGAACTCAGGTATCGAAGCTGGGATAAGGACGTCGTCTCGATGACTGAGCTCACTGCGGATCCGTTCCAGGTTTTCCGCCTCGTTACTCAAATCCAGCTCAATAGGAACCAGGCGCTCGACCTCGCGGTAAATGACGCGAAAGTCATATCTTGACCAGATCCGGCCGACGATGTTGACGATCAGCCCCAGGTTTCGCAGGTCTGCTCGAACGAGCGCTTCGATGTCCGGGTATAGCACCTTCACCGCGACCTTGCGTCCGTCCCGCAACGTCGCCGCGTGGACCTGTGCCAGCGACGCCGAAGCGACGGGTTGGCGAGCAAAGGTAGCAAACAGCTGGTCCGGGGGCGCACCGAGCTCGCGCTCGATCTGCGTTGCAATCAGCCGGAACGGTTTTGGAGGGACGGCGTCCTGTAACGCCGAAAGCGCCTCGATATAGGGCTCGGGAAGAAGATCCGGCCTGGCCGACATGTATTGTGCCGATTTGACCAGCATCCCTCTTAGCCGCATCGCCATATTGGCCAGGCGCCTGGCGCTGCGGCGGTGTTGCTGCTCCCACAGTTTCTCGGCCTGCTCCTTCGGCAGCCTCTTCGCCTGCCGCTGGACGCGCAGATACTGCGCCGCAATCAGTGATGCAGTTCCAAAAACGTATACGCTGCGGTAGGCCCGGGCCGCGAGGCTACGAACTTCTGCAATGGCTCCGGGGGATATGCGGGGGTTTTTCACGGTATTTCTCATGCTAGGATTCTAGCTGGCAGCCAGGCACGGCGCGACGACGGACGCGTCGTGCGGCGACGATTGCCGTTCAAAACCTTGTGGCTCCTCACAACAAAAAACCATGTCAGAGGCGACCATGCTCAAAACAGACACGAAGACCGTCCGCGCATACGGGCTTTGGGATAGCCCAATTACCCCGGTCGCCCTGGCGCAGGGGAAGCGGCTGAATGAGCCGGCATGGGATACCGACGGGCGAACGGCGGTGTGGCTGGAAGGGCGCAGCGATCGAGGCGTATTGGTTGCTTCTCGGGAAGATGACCCTGCGCCGCGTGACCTGACATCGGACCTCCCCGTACGCGCCACGGTTGGCTACGGTGGTGGAGACTTCGGGGTTGGCCGGGGAGCCGTCGTGTTCGTATCTGGTGGGCGCTTGTACCGGCAGCCGCTTAGCGGCGGACCCGCGAAAGCGATTACGCCTGCCCTTGGATCCGTCTCTACGCCGCGTATATCGCCCGACGGCCGCTGGGTGCTCTTTGTCCAGTCTTTCGAAGACGAGGACTGTATCGGCGTCGTGGACTCCGAGGGCCGGCAATGGCCGGTCAAGCTCGCCGTTGGGCACGATTTCTATATGCAGCCGCGCTGGCACCCGGCCGGCGATCGCGTCGCCTGGATTGCGTGGGATCACCCGAACATGCCATGGGACGGAACGGAGCTATGGGTGGCCGAATTCGACTCGCGCGGAGGCACCCCGTGCACAAGTGACGAGCGCAAGCTGGCGGGAGACAACGAAACGGCGATTTTCCAGCCCGAGTTTAGCCCCGATGGATCGTCAATCGCCTACGTTTCCGACCAGACCGGGTGGGGACAGATCTATCTGCATGACCTTGCCACCGGCGCGGTGCGCCGCTTGACCGACGACGAGGCGGAATACGGCCGCCCCGCGTGGTCGCAGGGACAGCAGGCATACGCGTTTGTCGACGGCGGCAACCAGATCGCGTGCGCGCGTTCAAGTCGAGGAGTCCATGCATTGCTGTCGATCGACGTGTCGAGCGGAGCGATACGCGCGTTCCAGGCCGCCGCGCACTATACCTCCGTCGACTACGTCTCCGGCGGACCGACCGGCTGCAGGGCCGCGATCGTGGCCAGTTCCGGGACTCTGCCATTACGCGTTCTCGAAGTCGATCTCGCGGCTGGCGTGACGAGTACACTGGCTCGCGCCACAGGCGAAACCGTCCCGGAAGCAGCGCATTCCATCCCCGAAGCAGTCAGTTGGACCTCGTTCGACGGCGAGACCGCCCACGGCATCTTTTTCCCGCCCGCGAATCCTGACTTCAACAGTCCAGGGAAGCCTCCCCTGGTGTGCTTGGTCCACGGCGGCCCTACAAGCCAGGTAACGGCTTCCTACAGCCCGCAGGCGCAGTTCCTGGCCACGCGCGGCTACGCGGTGCTGTTGGTGAACTATCGAGGGAGCACCGGTTACGGTCGTGATTACATGCTGAAGCTTCGCGGTAGCTGGGGGATCTACGATGTCGAAGATTCGCGGACAGGCTGTCTGTACCTGGCGGAGGCGGGCCGCGTGGACGAGCGGAAGCGGGTGATCATGGGAGGCAGCGCGGGTGGTTACACTGTGCTGCAGTCGCTCGTTACCCAACCCGGATTTTACACGGCAGGCATCTGCATGTTCGGTGTTTCGAACCACTTCACCCTTGCGTCCGATACGCACAAGTTCGAAACACGGTATCTGGATTCGATGCTCGGACCGCTTCCGGAAGCCGCGGCGCTCTACCGCGAACGATCGCCGATCTTCCACGCCGAACGCATAACTGACCCGATCGCCGTCTTTCAAGGTGACATCGATCAGGTGGTGCCACGCGCCCAGTCCGACGAGATCGTCAACTCGCTACGGGCGCGCGGCGTGCCGCACGAATACCACGTCTATGAGGGCGAAGGACACGGATGGCGCAAGAGTGAAACGATCGAGAGCTTCTATAAGAGCGTCGATCGATTCCTGCGCCAGTACGTCGTCTTCGCCTGAACCGGTCACGCGGGGACAAACATCGGTAACGAGACTTCGCCGCCGGGCTGGTCTTCCCACTTTACCTTCACGCGCTGCCCGACGCTGATCTCTTTCGTCGGGTCGGCGACGCCGGTAATGTTGGTCATGATCCGAAAACCTTCGTCGAGGTCGACGTACGCCACCGCGTAGGCTCCGAGGTCTTTGAACGCCGGATGGCGGTTCTGGCGCACGACGCTATAGGTGTAGATGGTGCCCTCGCCGTTTGAGTCGTGCCAGCTCAACGACTGCGATCCGCAACTCGTACAGTGGCGGCGCGGATAGAACACGATCGTGCCGCAGTCGTTGCATTTTGGGTAAGTCAATCGGTGCTCACGCGTCGCTTTCCAGAACCGGTCGGTATCCGGCTCGGGAAATTTGGGCTGGGGGCGGATGGCCTGCGTTGTCATGGGTGTATCCTTGCGGTTGTTTTCTGAAGTGCGTGCTAGTCGCGGGCGAGGATGATGGTGCCGCCGCTGTGTCGGGAGCCGAGCATGCCGCCGTTGCCGTGAGCGACGGCCAGCCGCGCGTCCTTGACCTGCGAAGTCGACTCACCACGGAGCTGTCTGGCTGCTTCGATCAACAAGAAGATGCCGCGCATCCCGGGATGATTCGACGACAGACCACCGCCGTCAGTATTGAGTGCCAGCGACCCCTTGTCCCACCGTAAGCGGCCGTTTTCGACAAACGATCCGCCTTCGCCTTTCTTGCAGAAGCCCAGGTCTTCGAGGATCGTCAACACAGTAATCGTAAACGAGTCGTAAATCATAGCGATGTCGATCTCGTCCGGCCGCACGCCGGCCTGCCCGAACGCCACCGGACCGGACTGCTCGGCGGCACTGCGGGTGATGTCGCTGTCGTTCGTGACGTAGCGCGTCGCTTCGGCGGAACCGATGAGCCAGACGGGTTTCCTTTTTGCGCTGCGGGCTACGCCGGCAGAGGCGATCACGACCGCACCGCCGCCGTCTGACACCATGCAACATTCGAGCAGGTGCAGAGGGTCGGCGATCATGCGCGAGTCGAGCACGTCTTCGACCGACACTTCGCCGGTACCGACGAATCCCAGGTCCTCCATCGCGCGGACGGCCTGGGGATTACGAACGGCGTGGGCGCGCGTCGCAACCGAAATCTCCGCAAGCTGCTGCGGCTTGGTCCCGTATTCATACATGTGCCGCTGGGCAACCATCGCGTAGTTGGCGATCAGCGTCATGCCCCAGGAATCTTCCATATTTCCCGTCGGGCTGGGCGATGGGCTCACGCGGCCGCCTGTGCCGATCGCGCGTGCGTCGCTATGCGCCGTCGAGCCGTAGGTGAGAAGCGCGACCTTGCACTTGCCGGCGGCGATGTCGCGCAGCGCGTGCGACGCCTGGAATTCGTAGGAGCTGCCGCCTACCGACGTAGTGTCAATCACAGATGGGTGGAATCCGAAGTAGTCGGCGATGCCCAGGCCGCTGCCGCTCGGCCCGCCGTCGCCGGCGTCGTAGACCCCGTCAACATCGCCCCACTTCAGCCCGGCATCGTCCAGAGCGTTGCGGGCGCTCTCTGCCTTGATCTCCAACGCGGTAATACCGTCGACCTTCCGCAGCGGGTACTCGTAGATACCCACAATTGCCGCGTCACGGCGCTGACCTGATGCTGCCGCCATTGCTTGCTCCTTGGCCCAACTGCGCGAACCGCGGCTCTATGCTACCGTCACTAGCACGCGGGCGAAACCGGCATCCTGTATATTTTTCGGTTTCCCCACGCCGCAATCGCGGATTCGGGCAGCCCCACATGCGCCTCGGCCTTGTCACCGACACACACCTGCCCGCGCTCCACCGGCACCTCGGCGAACTGGGACCGGAGTGCGCCGCTTTCTTTCAGTCGGTGGGCATGATCCTCCACGCGGGCGACATTACCGCGCCCAGTATTCTCGACTGGCTGGAACAGTTCGCGCCGGTCATCGCCGCGCTGGGAAACAACGACAACTTTAGCGATCCACGCCTGGCGCCGGTCCAATACCTTGAGGTCGGGGGCTGGCGAATCGGTATGCGGCACAGCCTCGTACCGGAGACACGACCCCTTGATGCCGTTCATGACAAGCACTTCGACCGGCCTGTCGATGTCATGATCGCCGGCCACACGCACTTCGAGCGCATCCGTCACGGCCACGGGATGGTCCTGGTGAACTCCGGCAGTCCCATCTTGCCCCACCACAAAGAGACGCGACTGGGCACCGTCGGTCTGCTTGAACTGACGCCTGAATCGATGCATGCAGAGATCATCGTGCTCGGCAATTCGCCGGGCCGTCCGAATCCGGGACGTGCCCATAGCTGGGACACCACCCGCGCGGTGCTCTCGGCTCACGCCCACGGTCATTCATAGAACCGGTCGAACAAGAGTTGACAGCTCACAACAATTTTTGTGCTTGATTACTGTTTTGCTATTAACTTATGTCCCGATTTGCCGTTATTACTATCAATTGACAGAACATCAGTGCGGCTAGGGGGCGGAATCGTGTCACGGGAACGGGAGCCGAAACGGCTGGCGCATCGGGCGGCTGAACAGAGCCGGTTTCGGGCGACCGGGCGCTGGATGGCGGAGGAGATCGACGAGGCTCTGGATATATCACAGATCGTCGATACCGGGCTGGCGGCGGAAACCGAGCCGCACCCAGAGGCTGCTCTGACACTCCAGCGCTGATTGTATGTGGCTGTCCGGCGTACACTGACAACGGCGCCGCTGGGTGCACATTCAGACTGGAGCGCCGTGATGACGACGATCCGTACACTACCGGCTCTGCCGCTTTTCATCCTCGGCGACGAGTTGCCGTCCTCAACCGTCACCGCCCATAACGCGTCGCTTCACTCCGATAACAAGATCCACGACGACGAGGTCGCAAAGAAATACGGCTTTGCCGGCGGCCTCGTCCCCGGCGTCACCGTTTACGCGTACATGGTTGCACCGTTGGCCGAAGCTCTCGGCGAACGCTGGCTGACGACCGGCGCCGCCACGGTGGCCTTCGTGCAGCCGCTCTACGAGCAGCAAATGGCGGTGTCCCGTGCGACGGTGCTGGAAGTGAACAGCGGCGAGTCGGGTGATGCGGTCGCTTTTGACATCCGCACCGAAAATTCGGCCGGCGAACGCTGCGGGACCGGTACCGCGACGGTAACCAGCGAGCCTACGCGGGGCCCCGTCCAAGTTCCCGATTATGTCAATGTCGACCCGGGATCGCCGCCGGATCCGCGGCCGGAACTGCGCCTCGAAACGACATCGGTCGGTACGGTGCTCGCGAGACTCGTGGCGCCGACGACGGCGCAGGTCGCCCGCGACTACGCGCAGAACGTTTTCGGCAGCAATAGTCTGTTCACAGAGAGATCGATCTGGGGCCCGCCGCTGATGCATCCTGGCTGGCTGTTGAGCGAGTGCAATCGCATCTTCACGCAAAGCTACAGTTTCGGCCCGTGGATCCACACGCGTTCGCAGATCCGCTATCTCGGTCCGGCGCTCGCCGGTCGCACGTTCACCTTCCATGGGCGGCTCGCCGAGGTCTACGAGCGCCGGCTGCATCACTACGCCGTTCTTGATATTTTCTGTATCGACGACCATGGTCGGCAGGTAATGCAGGTACAACACACGGCGATCTTCAAGGTTCACCCCAAAACCTGATGCCAGCAACGCATTTCAATGGGGCGGCTGACTTCCTGATTCCGGACGGCACGAATGTGCCAGCCAGATGTGACGCCGGCTTTCGCCAGGGACGCTGGACAGGAACGATCAGCCTGGTCGATTCGGAACGCCGTCTCGAGCGCGGCGATGTCTGCCAGTTGCGGCTGCACGACGAGGACCTCCGAGTGGTCATCACGGAGCAGGTGGCGAGCAAGCGGTATGCCTTTATCGCGCTCGTTAAGCCCGACCCGTTCGAGACGCTTTGATGAGTCCGACCGACCCGCATTGCGGTCAGATCCCGCCAACGGCCGACATCCTGGAGGCGATCGAAGCGGCGGCGGTCGACATTGCGCGCAGGTCCGGCGGCGAACTCCTCCGATATTTCGTCGAACCGTTTGACGTCCGCTTCAAATCGAAGCGGGACAAAGACCCGGTGACCGATGCCGACGAGGCGGTCGAGCGTTTCGTCCGGGCGGAGGTGGCGTGCCGATTTCCGGGCCACGGCGTGCTCGGCGAAGAAGGCGCCGACGCGGATGCCGGCTCCGCGTATCTGTGGGTCGTGGACCCGCTTGACGGAACGGCTAACTTCGCCAATGGACTGCCGATCTTCGCCGTCTCAATCGGCATTCTCTATCAGGGTGAGCCGGTCGTGGCTGCGTTATATACGACCTTCGGCCCCGATGCACGACCGTGCGTGATGCACGCTCGCGTTGGAAGCGGATTGAGCATTGACGAACGCAAGTGGCAGCTCCCGCAGCGCGACCTTTCTGGCCGCGCCCGGCTTTCTGGCGTGCCGGCGGGATTTCACCATGGATTTCGTTTTCGGCTTTCCCAGGGTATGCCGCCCGGCGAGACGCGCTCGCTCGGCAGCATCGCCGTGGAACTGGGGCTCGCCGCCTCAGGCGGTTTGCAATACGCGCTGTTCGCTTCGCCGAAGATTTGGGACGTGGCGGCCGGCGTACTGCTGGTGCAAGAAGCCGGCGGCTCGGTATACACAGACCGAAACGGACGCTGGCAGCAACTGCGGCGCTTCGAAGCGCCGCCGGGCCGGCCGTTGCGTGAGTGGAAACAGGCAGTGGTCGCCGGAGATCCTGCCGCTCTCGGCAAAATCGTTCCGCGGGCGCGCGTACGCCACACTCCCGTTGACATCCTGGAGCGGCTGGCCGGTCCTGTTTGGACCGCACGCACCTACAATTTTGTGCGCCGTACGAAGGAGCTTTTAAAGCGATTCGGGCGGCTTAAAGCGTAGCAGCGCGGGTCGCTCAGTGTTCGCCGACGCTGGCCGGCGCGTCTCTCAGCGCGGTCAGGATCGTCGTTATCCCTTGTTCGTCGCCATGAGCACCGCTTTTCGTCACCAGCGTGAGGCCGTTCCCGATGCCACCAGTGATGAGACCCAGTGGCGCTCCTGGGTATAGCTGCTCTTTCAACTCGATCCAATCCACTCCCAACGCCTTGCAGACCGCCGCCGCGACGTCGCCGCCCGATACGACCAGTGCATCGGCCAGCCCTCGTTTCACCATATGTACGGCGACTCTCGAAAGCGCGGCCGCTACGGCGGATGGATCGAGCCGTTCGTTGGCTAAGAAGCCAGGCGCAGTGAGCATTGCGATCCCGATGGCGGCGAGATCGACTGCGAGCTGATTGGCCAGCGCAGCTATTCCTCGCGGCATCCCCAAGACGTCCGGCTGCCTTTCGATCGCGCCGAAACAGGCCGCGGCGGAGTGGAGTTGTGCGACGGCAACTGGGTGCGGGCTGCCGAATATGACCAGAGTTGCCAGACAACGCGAGGCTACGGCTTGTCGTGCTGCCGGAGGGATGGGCGGGAGAAGGCGGCTTAGACTGCCCGCAAGCCCGGCGGAGCCCGACACCGAGTGTTCCAATTTTGTCGACAACACGAGTCGCGCCACCAACTCGAGGTGCTCCTGGCACTCGGCGTCGGCGACGATGATCCCGTCAGGAGCCCGCTCGATTGCGTTCTGCGCGGCTATCTTGGAGCCGCACAGGGCCGCCACGGATAAATGGCTAATCCATACATCGGTCTGCCGGCGCAGAATCATCGCGACCGATGAATCGTCCATGGGCGTTCTCAGGTCGGCCGCGACCTCGCTCTGCGACAAAGGAACTCCGTTTACGAAGAGCACGCCGTCTTTAACGGTCCGCCGCGACGGCAGAAACGCCGGTGTCATGACCACGTTTCGTGAAGCGGTGGCGCACCGGTAGGCCGCCAGTTCGGCGCCGGGATTGCCGCGCATCGCTGAATCGACCTTTTGAAACAAGAGCCGTGGGCCGAGTCGCAGCGCGGCCCGGTGCGCCCGCAGCACTCTCCGCGCTGCCTCGCTGGGCGGTAGGTGACGAGACTCCGTGTTGACGCCGATTGCCACGCTGCCGTCTGGTATTTCGCCGTCTCGCACGGCGCGTTCGAACCCCTTCAGCGAGGGAAATACGATCGCCCGCTCCGAGCACGGGAGGAACTGCACCACCGTATCGGACGCGCCTGTGAGGTCGTCGGCGACGACCACATCGTAGGTCATGCTCTCTACACCGGCGGCCAGGGAACGGGACGGCGGTAGCCGGTCTGGGGAAAGCGGGGATCCTGGATCAGGCGAGCGAGGCGTTGCCGCAGCGCGCCGACCTCTTGTCGCGACACGAATTGGCGCAGCTTCTGAAGCAGCTCATTTTCGCCGTGAAGACATGACTGCAACCGGCGCAGGTCGGGCAACAGCTCATCGGGAAGTGCCTCGCCTGCGTAGTCCCAGATGACGGTACGCAACTTGTTTTCGATGTGAAACGTGAGGCCGTGATCGATGCCCCAGACGCGCCCGTCCACGCCCAACAAGCAGTGACCGCCCTTCCGATCGCCGTTGTTCACGACCGCATCAAACAGGGCGATGCGCCTCATCTCCTGGGCATGGGCGTCACGAAGTTCAAAGAACGTTTTGCGCTGGTCATGTTCGATGAAGAGCTGCGCCATGCCAACGCCGTGCGGACCTTCGCGGATTATTGTGGGCGGTACGATTTGCCAGCCAAGCGCCAGGCTCAGCAGGTAGGTCGCCAGTTCGCGCTTGTAGAGCTCGCCGGTCGGGTAGTCCCACAGCGGAGCCTCACCGCGCTCGGGCTTGTAGATGGCCAGACCTTCGCCGGCCTCGCCGTCGGTCAGGCGCAGCGCAAAGACGTAATTCGAGCCGATTGGTACCAGGTCGCAAGCATCGATCTCGGCTCGCTCAAGGATTACGTGAATGTCAGGACGGTCCGGGCACCAGTTCTGGCCGGGCCATTCGTCCCCGGGCATATGACCCACCTCGCGGCGCCGGCCTGTGTGACCCCAGTATACCGCGCTGCCCGAATCCGAAGATCGCCAGGTGCGCGTCACCGTTTGCGCGGCCTACGCACGCGGCGGTCGTGCGGCGCCAGTCGCTGGCGCTCGACACTGAACGCCGCATAATGTTGACGCACACTGAAGATCGCCCTGCGCGGCCGTCGCCTGCTGCCTCGCTAAAACGGTCTCCACGTCCTCTTGCGGCTGCGGAACGGCGGCTCGAGGGAGCGGATGTCGCTCACGGCGCTCGCCAGCTCGGCGGGGCCCCCGAGCGAACCCGGGGCGCCCGGCAGCTTCGCCGTCCGTTCCTCGATCTTTCGGGCGATCTCGAGTGCCTTGTCGAGGGCGGGCTTTACCTTGTCGTTGGTCAGGCGATGAAGGGCGCGCATCCCCTTGGTGCCGAAAAACAGGGTGGCGCCGGAAATAGCGAGCCTGATGAGCACCAGAAGGATGGAGACAATGCCCCAGATGACGATGACGAGGTCTCGAACGTCGGATAGCGCCATTTACGACCTCCGTTGTATCGAAATCTAGCATGCAGGCACGGCGTAATCCATACGCCGGTTCTATACGTCGCGGGGATTACTCCAATGACGACCGTTCCGAACTTCGGTGTACGATATGTGACAAGAGGAACAATCACTGCAAAGGGGTTCACTCGATGGTAGCGCGACTGGTCCCTCCGGCGTACGAAGTCAATGCCAGGTCTACCGCCCGCAACCCGAGCCAGGATGAGCTCCACGCATTCACGGCGCAGATGCCCAACGCCAGACGTACCGAATTTGGCAACTTGAACGTCAAAGTCCGAGTGGACTCGCGCTCCGCGCGCAGCACCTACATCGTCACGGACCGCCCGGAACAGCACTCCGATCAGACGATAACCCGAGCGGAAGGGCAGCGAGTAGCGGACTACCAGGACGCATTTATCGCCGAGCAGGACATGGTTGTGATCGACGGCTGGATCGGCAACGACCCGGACTTCCGAGTGGCAGCGCGGCTTGTGATTGAGAAAGCAAACGCGAATATCGCCGGGATGCAGCAATATCTCTACTACACGGATGACCTCCCTTCCGAACCAACACTCACAATCATTTACACGCCGAACCTCAAGGCCCCTGGCTACTCCAACGACCGCTTGATCGCCGTCGACCTAGATGGTGGCGTTACACGTGTGCTCAACTCCGACTACTTTGGCGAGTCGAAGAAGGGCGGCCTGCGCATGTGGAACAAGATCGTGCAGGACCGCGGTGGGCTTGCGCTGCACGCGGGATGCAAGGTCATCCCGGTGGGAGACAAAGAGAAGGTCGTCTTGATCGTCGGCCTCTCCGGCACCGGCAAAACTACGACGACGTTCACGCGGCAAAATAATTCGAAGCCGGTACAGGACGACTTCGTCGCGCTGATGCCGGGCGGCAAAGTCTATGCGACCGAGGACGGATGCTTCGCCAAGACCTTTGCGCTCGATCCGAATTTCGAGCCGGCGATCTACGGAGCGGTGGTGAAGCCGAACGCTTATCTGGAAAATGTCTCGCAAACCGGCGAGAAGATCGACTTCTTCGACACCTCCTACACCCAGAACGGCCGTGCTGTCTTCCCGATGCAGAGCATCGACGCATACGACCCCGCGAAGCTCGGACGGGTGGACTGCTTCCTGATCCTCAATCGCAATGACAACATCATTCCCGCGGTGGCGAAGCTGACGCAGGAGCAGGCTGCGGCGTACTTCATGCTCGGCGAGACGCAGGGCACAAGCGCCGGCGGCAAAGAGGAGATGGGCAAGGCGCTGCGCGTGCCCGGCACCAACCCATTTTTTCCCCTGCTGCACTCGATGCAAGGGAACCGATTCCTCGAATTGCTCAAATCGCATCCGATCGAAGTCTTCCTGCTAAACACGGGCTGGATCGGCGGCGGCGACAACGATCCGCGGGCAAAGAAGGTGAAGATCCCGCACTCCTCGGCCGTCGTGAAGGGCATTGCCGAGGGAACCATCTCGTGGACACTGGATCCGGATTTCGGTTACCAGGTCGCAATGTCGGTACCGGGTATCGTGGCAGAGGACGAAGACCTGCTACAGCCCCGACGTCGCTATGAAGCGCAGGGGCGGATCCAGGAGTACGACGAGATCGTCACGAGCCTGAAACGCGACCGCGCGGCAACGCTGAACGAGTATTCCGGCCTCGACAGCGTGATTCGCACGGCGGTTTCGTAGTTGATGGCCCTGGGCGAGGGGAGCTTCAACTCGGTGCACCATGCTGCCGGCGCCGGAATGGCGTGCCCAGGTATGCCCGCGTTCTAAACGGCGTCGTTAACCCGCGATACCAACGTCGTTGTTACCAGGGATTGCCCCCTTCGCCTAGTATTGGGAGAAGACATAGGGCAGCGCTACCGTCGGAGACCTCATATGACAGGGGGATGAGGGCTCACCGCCTCGCCGCGGCAATCAGCTATGCGTTCAGACACCATTGCTGCGATCGCGACTGCGCCCGGGGAGGGCGCTATAGGGATCGTGCGCCTTTCGGGACCCGACGCGTTGGAGATCGCGCAGAAACTGTTCGACAGGCCCCTGCGCGAGCGCCGGGCCGTGTTCGGCCGCATGGTAGACGTTGGCTCGGGCTGCCTGCTCGACGAAGGCATCGGGACGCTAATGTCCGGGCCGCGGTCGTACACGGGTGAGGACACGGTGGAGCTTAGCGGCCACGGCGGGCTGCGTTCGCTGCGACGGCTGTTCGAAGCCGTGCTCGCCGCAGGAGCGCGAGCAGCGGAGCCCGGCGAGTTCACGTTACGCGCGTTTCTTAACGGCCGCATGGACCTGACGCAGGCCGAGTCGGTCTTGGACCTCGTGCGGGCTCGCACCGACGCGTCGGCAGACCTGGCGTTGAGCGGGCTGCGTGGCAGGCTCGCCGAACCGATTCGGCGCGCAAGGTCCCTGGCGCTCGAGATTCTCGCGTACCTGGGGGCGCGGGCCGATTTTCCGGACGAAGACGTGCCGCTGCGCGACATCGGCCCCGAACTGGAAGCGCTGGTCCGCGTTCTCGACGACCTGGTGAGCGGTGCCGAGTACGGCATCGTGCAACGCGAGGGGGCCCGCATCGCCATCGCCGGCCTTCCCAACGCTGGGAAGTCCAGCCTGCTCAACCGTCTGCTCGGCGAAGAGCGCGCCATCGTCACGCCGATTCCGGGCACGACGAGAGATACGATCGAAGAGACGTTAAACCTGTTCGGAATACCGGCCGTATTGACCGATACGGCCGGTATCCGCGACTCCGTCGACCTGGTGGAAAAAATGGGGGTCGAGCGCTCCCACGACGCCATTAACCGAAGCGATGTCGTTCTGATCGTCCTGGATGCCAGCCAGCCAGTTTTGGAGGCTGAAGGCCGTTTGGTAAAAGCGTATGCGGGCCGGCGCACCGTGGTTGCATTGAACAAGTCCGATATCGCATGCCGAGTCATGGAACCGCATATCGCCGGCATGGTTGCCACTCGGATTTCAGCGCTCACAGGCGACGGGATTGACCGTCTTCGGGTGCTGCTGCGCGATGCCGTCCTCTCCGGAGCGCAGCCTCCCAAGAACAGTGCAGCGTTGACGACGACGCGTCAGCGCGATGCGGCGCGGCGCGGAGCCGAGCATGTCCGCTCCGCTTTCGAAGGCTTTCGTTCAGGTGCGCCGGAGGACCTTCTGGCCGTCGACCTGGGTGGGGCCGTGCGCGCCCTCGGGGAATTGAGCGGAGAGGACGCGACAGAGGACCTGCTGGACACGATCTTCTCCCGGTTCTGCATCGGCAAGTGACGGTCTGAGCTTGACCCTCTTCGACCCGCTGGGAGATCATGGCCTCGATGCGGGCGCCGAATTCCTTGGCTTCCCGGAACCGACCCAATACAGGAGCCGGCTATGGCGCTGCGCACACCCGAACAGTATCGACGAAGCCTGCTCGACGGTCGCTCGGTCTATTTCCGTGGAGAGCTTGTTTCCGACGTGACAACCCACCCGGTCATCGGCGTGGCCGTTAGCCACGCCTCCATCGACTACGAAATGACCGAAGACCCGGCTTATCGTGACCTCGCCGTTGTTTCCGAAGGGAAAGGCGCTCCCTACAGCCGTTACTACAAGCTGCCGGCCGACGCCGACGACCTGCTCAAGCGCAGCGCGCTGATCGAAGAGGCCACGACGCTGGGCAACACGCTCGTCGTGCTAATCAAAGAGATCGGCACGGACGCCCTTTTTGGCTTGCACCTTGTCGCCCAGCAGATGGACCAGAGGCTCGGCACGTCCTACCTGGCGCGGGTACAGAGGTTTTACGAGCACTGCCGCGATAACGACCTATCGCTGGCGGTGGCGCAGACCGATGTAAAAGGAGATCGATCCAAAGGGCCGGCAGAGCAGGAACACCCCGATTACTACCTGCGCATCGTCGAACGCAGAGATGACGGCATCGTCGTCCGCGGAGCAAAGTGCCACACGTCAAACACCACGCACGTGGACGAAGTGATCGTTCTGCCCACGCGCGCCATGTCTGAGGCCGACAGCGATTACGCGGTGGCGTTCGCGATCCCCGTCAATACGCCGGGACTCAAGTTACTGGCGAGCCCTTACGGCTCCGCGGATCAGGAAGCTCGCAGCGAGTTCGAATTTCCAATTACCGCCCGCCACAAGATGATGGAGACCACAACGGTCTTCGACGACGTCGTCGTCCCCTGGGATCGGGTGTTCATGGCGGGGGAGTATCAGTTCGCCGGTCCCCTGGCGCTGGGTTTTGTCGAGTTCCACCGCTTCACGGCGGTCTCCTACAAGCTGCCGCTCGTGGATGCGCTGGTTGGCGCGGCACAGCTGATGGCCGACATGAACGGGATCGGCCGCGCGGCGCACGTCCGTGACAAGCTCATCCGGCTGATCAGCTACGCCGAGACGCTGCGCGGCCTGACGCATCACGCGGCGCTCCGCTGCCGAATCGGCGAGCTTGGCATCGCCGTTCCAGACGCATTGACGGTCAACATGGCCAAGTATCATTTTGCCCACAACTATCATGAAGCCGTGGGAATGGTGCAAGACATCGCCGGTGGGCTGCTCGTGACCGGCCCGGGGGTTGAAGACGTCGAGAGCGAAGAGATCGGTCCGTACCTTTTGAAGTACTACGGCGGACGCGCCGGAGTCGGCGGTCGCGAACGCCTGCAGGCGATTAATTTCGTCAAGGAGCTGACGTCGTCTGAGTACGGCGGCTACCAGGAAGTGCTCGCCATTCACGCGGAGGGCTCCCTGGAGGCCGAGAAACTGATGATCTCGCGCGCGTATGACGGAACCAGGACGCTTGATCTGGTTCGTAGGATGGCGGGCCTGCCTGCAAAAGCGCAGTTGGCCAGAGCGTGAGGTCACAGGCCGGCTAATCCAGCCGTGCGGACCAAACTGATGCCGATACTGCCGCTCTTTCCACTGTCATCAGTGCTCTTTCCCGGCGCCACACTGCCGTTGCACATCTTTGAGCCGCGGTATCAGCTCATGATTGGCGAATGCATCGAACACGAACAACACTTCGGCGTCGTCCTCATTCAGAGCGGCGAGGGGGTCGGTGCGACTGCGGAGCCTCACAAAGTTGGGACTACAGCGCGAATCGTCGGCGTACAGCGTCTGCCCGACGGCCGGATGAATATCGTAACGATCGGAGTGCGCCGCTTCCGTATCGTGGCGCTCGACCGGAGCCGGCCGTATCTGAGCGGCGACGTGGAGTACATCGACCGCACTGACCAACAAGATGAAGCGACGATGTCCGAGGCCGTCAGGGTTCGTGAGCTGTTTTCGGAGTATTACCGGCAGACGTTGGCGCTTGCCGACCAGTGGACACGACGTGTCGGGCTACCGTCACGCCCGGGCATGTTGGCCGACTTCGTCGCCGGTCGCCTGGCGGTCGACGCCAACGTCAAACAGAAATTGCTGGAGCTGGACTCGACGCGCGAGTGCCTGGAGCTCGAGTCGACGATGCTGGACGAAGCCGTCGTGTTGCTCTCGGACCGCGTTCGCACGAGCCAGATGAAGAAGTTCTCGGACTTCGGGATGCTGAATTGAACGAGGGGCGCGACCGGGCGCGCGAGCCGATGGTGCAGGTGGCCGTCGCGGAGAACCCGGCCACGGCGCAGATGATTCAGGACCTTCTGGGGCAGGCGGGGATCCGTTCTTTGCTGAAGAACACGAATGATGCTTCCCAATTCACGGGTGGCTCCCTCCCCTTCACACTGCAAATATTCGTGCTCGAAGGAGACGCTGCAGCCGCTGAAGTATTGCTGGCCGACGAGCGTCCGGCGCCGGCGCGCCAGCTTGGCGCCGGACGACGCCGATACCGAAAGCGGTCTTGACCGACTGCAGCGTTGGGGTCCTTCCGCGACTTTCCCCGGAGTCAAAACATGGCCCGTCAAAACCGAAACAGACGATGGCAGCACGAACGTGACTCGCGGGGACGCGGCTGGCGACCTGGTCCACCAGACGAAGATCCGTTTGTTACGGGACCGCGAACTCGTTTCCGACGCTACCCACCCGGCGATCGGAAGTCGGGCCGTGACGCCAATGCTACCGGCGGGGATCGCGCTGAGCCGGCCGGCCGTATCCGCGACGATGAACCCGACGTCCCAAGTGCCCCGGCATGGTTCATCGCGACTTCGCGGCGCGAAGTCGCGAAAACATGCGGCTCATGCCGCAACTGGTTTGCCAATGGCACGCCCGGCGGCCGGGGCGTCTGCGATCATCCAGGCAGCGGCTTCATGTACCCTTATTCGGATACGGCAGCATGCCCGTTTCATGACGGACGATAAGCTTCGCCGAGTGCCGGGATCAAAAGTAAGGGCGTTACGACAGCGTAGTGCTGAGAAACGCCGCGGTATCGCCGAGGTCGTCAAATACAACGTCGGCACCGGCGGCAAGCAGGTCCTGAGTCGAGCAGTGACCCGTGCCGACTCCAACTACCAACGCCCTGTTCGCCTTGCCGGCGCTAACGTCGTGGGGACTGTCTCCGACAACCCATACCCGGTCGGGAATTACATCCCCAGTGTCGGTTAGACGGCGAATGGCGCAGGCAATCACCTCTGCGCGGTCCTCGGAGTCGTCGGCGAAACCGCCATCGCGGAACCGGTCCCAGATTCCGACGTGATTCAGCTTGAGCTCTGCGGCCACCCGGTAGTTACCCGTACCGAGTCCCACGATCGTATCAGCCCTCATGGCCAGCGCGTTCAGCAGGTCCGGGATGCCGGGCAGCACGCGGCAGTCGCTGACCTGAAGCTCCCGCGCCAGCTCATCGAAGTACGCGTCGCGGAACAGGCCGAACTCGGCGACCAAATCGCGTTCGTGCAGTGAGTGGTGGACGTAGCAGTCGCGCAAGATTGCGCCGTCGGTGCGTCCGGCAAACTCGATGCCCTCAAATGCTTTACCGATGCCGTACAAGCCTTGGAAGGTCCGGTCCATGGCACGAGAGCCGGCCCCGCCCGAGTGGATCAGCGTCAGATCGATGTCGAATACGAAAAGCGTCGTCAAGACCAGCCCTGGTTACTCAGTAGGCAGTCCGGCGTCGCGCCACCCGTCCGTGCCGTCTTCGACGTTGAACAGCCTGTCCTTGCCCGCGGCGGCAGCATACTCGCAGGCGAGGGCGCTTCGCTGACCCATCTTGCAGATGAACAGAACGTCTTTGTCGTCGGGAATCTCACCCTGGCGAGCGAACACGCTGTTCAACGGCATCAGCTTGGCGCCGGTTGCGTGATATTCCGCGTATTCGCCGGGCTCGCGTACGTCGATGAGAACGGAACCACCGGCATCCAGCATTTGCTTCGCTTCGGTTGGCGTCACGCGCGAGAATGGCTCCTGCGGATTTTTCGCTGGCATAGTGGGCTCCTGTGACGGGACTCGAATTGCTGACCCAGTAGACTAATTATATCTTAGTAGTCGTCCATCGGCGGCATCGCCGGCATCTGCTCATTCTGCGGAATCTCGACGATGAGCGCCTCTGTGGTCAGCAGCAGCGCTGCGACCGAGGCCGCGTTCTCGAGGGCGGCACGTGTGACCTTCAGCGGATCCATGATGCCGTTTTCCAACATATCGACAAATTCGCCGGTAACGACTTCGAAGCCAACGTTCGCGTCTCCGCGCTCTTTCTGCACCTTACGGACGCCGGCTACGACCACCGCGCCCTCGCGGCCCGCGTTCTCGGCAATCCGCGCCAGAGGCGCGTCGAGCGCGTTTTTCACGAGCTTGACGCCAACCATCGCCTCGGAGTCGATACTGATGCTGTCGATCGCCTCCCCGGCGCGCAGCAGCGCCACTCCACCCCCTGGGACGATCCCTTCCTCAGCCGCGGCGCGCGCCGCGTGCAACGCGTCGTCCACCCGCGCCTTGCGCTCTTTGAGCTCGGATTCGGTGGCGGCGCCTACGTGGATGATCGCCGCGCCGCCGGACAGCTTCCGGAGCCGTCCCTGCAGCTTCTCGCGGTCGAAGTCTGTGCTTGCGTCTTCGATAAGCGCTCTGAGCTGCTTGACGCGCTGTTCGAGCGCATCTGCGGAGCCGCGGCCTTCGAGCAGGCTGGTTTCTTCTCTGGTGATCACTGTTCGGCGGCAGCCACCCATGTCCGCCAGCGTGACACCGTCGAGGCGGCGGCCCAGACTTTCCGAGATGACCTGGCCGCCAGTCATGATGGCGATATCTTCGAGCAGATCCTTCTGGCTGTCCCCATAGCCCGGAGCCTTCACGGCAACCGCGTTCAGGTTGCCGCGCATCTTGTTCACGATCAGCGTCGCCAGCGCTTCGCCGTCGAAGTCATCGCAGATGATCAGGAACTCGCGTTTGCCAGACCGCAATACCTCTTCAAGGATCGGCACCACGTCGGTGTTGGAGGAGATTCGTTTGTCGGTGATCAGGATATACGGATCGTCGAGCGTCGCGATTTGTCGTTCGGCGTCGGTGACAAGGTAGGGCGACACGTAGCCGCGGTCGAAGCTCATCCCTTCGACATACTCGACCTCGGATTCAATCCCGCGGCTCTCTTCGACGCTGATGACTCCGCTGGCGCCGATCTTGTCCATCGCTTCGCCGATAAACCCGCCGATCTCAGGATCGGCGCTCGCCAGCGTCGCGATCTGCGTTAGCCCTTCGCGACCCTGAACGGGAGTAGCCATCTGCTTGAGCGCCTCGACCACGGCCGCGGTCGCCGCTTCGATGCCGCGCTTGATCGCCATCGGGTTGGCGCCCGCGGCAATGTTGCGTATCCCTTCATGGATCATCGCCTGAGCAAGAACCGTGGAAGTGGTCGTTCCGTCTCCCGCGACGTCGCCGGTGCGGCTCGCCGCCTCTTTCGTGAGCTGTGCGCCGAGGTTGATGAAGCGGTCCTTGATCTCGATCTCTTTGGCGACGGTCACGCCGTCGTGCGTGATGATAGGAGCCCCGAACCTTCTGCCGAGGGCGACGTTGCGACCCTTGGGACCGAGAGTGGCCCTTACCGTGTTCGCGACGATGTCGACTCCAACCTTGAGCGACTCGCGCGCATACTCGTCAAATAAAATCTGTTTCGCGGACATTGCTGGCTATTTCCTTCTTTAAAATCCCCGCCGAGCGGGCTTCGTTGCTCTATTCGGACACCATCACGGCGGGTCCCGGGAAATCCCCGCCGAGCGGGCTTCGTTGCTCCGTTCAGACTTCGTCACGGCGGGTCCCGGGTGTGCTTCAGGCGTTGGCCGGCTCATCCGTCCGGCCGATCCATTCGATCTTCTGCGGGTCGTCAACGAGCTTTCGCTCCTTGGCGATCTCGCGGATAGTAACCATGCCGATCATCGAATCTTCGCTAATAAATACCCAGTCGGGGCTCTCAGGTGCTGCGTGGACCGTGCTCGCTCGGAACGCCTTCAGGCGCTTCGAGTTGAGATAGATGCCGATCTTGCCCTGCGCCATCTCCTCACCGGCTCCTACGTGTACTTGCGGGGACGAATTCCGCGACCAAGCGCCGCCATATGGTCGTCTTCCGCTGTCCGGATTCTAACGCACCCGAGTCTCGATTAGCAAACTCGGGGTGAGAGTGCTAACCTACGGAACCGAAACTGTGCGGGCAGTCGGCAGTCGTGGACCTAACCCCCGGCCCCTACCCCTACGCCTAACGGGGGGTACTGGTTCCCTAACCAGGGAACGGGAGCTTGCAAGCGAGGCAATTCGCGGCCGCGGATCGGCAGGTCAACGATCAGTCCGCGCAGGCGGACTTCGCGTCGTGAGCCCGCGACTTTAGTCGCCGGGTGGAAGTGGTGTGTCGCCAGCAGGACTTCGTGCGATCGCCCGGCGGTTGAAACCGTGGGCTTATCCAGCGAAGCCGGCCTACGCCGGCTACTGTTCGTCATCTGCCCTACGACTGCCGATTGCCGGCGCCGGCCGGAAGCGATCGCAGGTACTCGTCGATACCGGCCGCGGCGCGTTTACCGGCAGCCATCGCGGTGACGACGAGCCCGGCGCCATGCACCACGTCGCCACCGGCGAAGACTCCGCGCCTCGTGGTATGTCCCGTCACGCCGTCGGCGTGCAGGTAGCCGCCCGCGCCGTCCCTCAATCCTTCGGTTTCCTGCTTTACTAATGGATCGGGATCGTAGCCGACCGCGACAACGGCCATGTCCGCCGGGACTTCGAATTCAGAGTCGGGTACCGCAAACCGGCGCGTGCGTCCATTTCGCTCGGTCTCGCCGCGCTCCAGGCGGCGGAAACGAACCGCCCGAATCCGTCCCGCGGCATCGCCGATGAATTCAACCGGCTCGCTTTGTAGACGGAACACCACGCCCTCGGCGCGAGCGTCCTCTTCTTCGGCAGCGCGTCCGTGGATCTCCTCGGCCGAACCGCTGAAGACGAGGGTGACCGACGACGCACCCAGCCGCAGCGCCGCGCGGACAGAGTCAAGTGCAGAGTCTCCGCCGCCGATGACGACGACGCGCGGCCCAGACGACCGCTCCGCAATTACAGTCGAGTCAACAGCGTTATGCACCCCCGGCGCCGTCAGCAGTTTCGCCGCGGAAGCGTTCGCGCGGATGAGGAAATCCGTCGCGGTCAGCACGCCTTCAAATTCGCCGGCTCCGGGGATGCGAAGCTCCTTGTCGACACCGGCGCCCGTGCCCAGGTATACGGCGTCGTAGCCCTCGTCCAACAGCTCGTCGACGCTCAAATCGCGGCCGATCTTCACGTTCGTGACGAAGTCCACGCCGAGCATCGTGAGGTATTGGAGCTTCTGCTGCAGAATCGCTTTGGCGAGCTTGAAGTTCGGGATCCCGTTCGCCAGCGCTCCACCCGGCACCGGCCACTGGTCGATCACGGTGCAACCATGGCCGCGCTTTACAAGCTCTTCGGCGACGGTCAACCCGGATGGTCCCGAACCGACGATGGCGACCCTGCGTCCGCTCTCGGCCGGAAGATCTTTCGGGAGAGGGAAACCACCGAGGTGTTCCCGTTGCCGGTCCGCGACGAACGCCTCGAGCTGGCCGATGCCCACCGGGGCGTCTTTGCGGCCGTCCGGCCTGATCGCGAATCCAACAGGGCAGTCGCCTTCGCACAATCGCTCGTGCGGACACAAGCGACCGCACATCTCGGGCAAGGTTGACGTCTCGCGGAACTTCGCCGCTGCCGCGAGCTCATCGCCCTGTTCCAAAAGCAACAGCGCCCCGGGGATGTCGTTGTGTGCGGGGCAGGCCTCCATGCACGGAGCCGTTGGGCAATGAATGCAGCGGGCAGCTTCGAGCCGCGCCCGGTTGATGTCGAGCCCCTGGTAGACCTCTTCCCAGCTATTGACCCGCTCTTCCGGTGAAAGTTTGTCCGGCGGCTGCGCCGATATGCTCAGCCGCGCCCAGATGCTGTTCGCCATTCCGTCTTGCGATCCCCTCTGCCCATCCGCGCCAGCCCTGGTCTATTGTGGCCGCGTCCGCGGCCTAAAAGCCACCGCTAGGATCTGCTCGCGGGTCGGTCCGGATCACCGGTTGTCGCCCATTGACAAGATCCGTACAATCCCAACGAGCCATCTTGAGGCTAATAATGCGCTGACCGCCTGGCCTGGGCGAATCCGCTTGACGACCATTCTGCCGGAGCCTCTCTCGATTGGGCTAGCAGGCACCCGGAGTCGATGCCAATGACGTCCGCTCTGCTCGCCGCCCGACTGCTGCTTGCCGCCGTCTTCGCCGTGGCGGGCATCGCCAAGCTGCTTGACCGTTCCGGCTCCCGCCAGGCGATGCGCGACTTCGGCGTGCCGGAGCGCCTGACGGCGCCGGCCGGCCTGCTCTTGCCGCTCGGCGAGCTTGCGGTCGCGGTCCTGCTCGTGCCGGCCCGCACCGCCTGGGTGGCAGCCGTCGCGGCTTTGGCGCTGCTCGCGCTTTTCATCGGCGGCATCGGACTGACGCTCGCCCGTGGCCGGCGCCCGGATTGCCACTGCTTCGGCCAGCTTCACTCGGCTCCGGTCGGCTGGCGCACTATCGCCCGCAACGGGCTACTCGCCGGCGTTGCCGGCTTCATTCTGATCGCCGGGCGTGGCAACGCCGGGATCGACTTACTCGCGTGGCTGGGAGGTGACACCGTGGCTGCCTGGGTTGCCCTTGGTCTTGGTATGGGAGGGCTTATCGTCAGTGCCGTCCTGCTCTGGCTGCTGCTGCAAATGGTGGCGCAGAACGGCCGTCTGCTCGCCCGTTTGGAGGGGCTGGAACAGCGTCTTGGCCAGACGGGCGAACAGGTACCCGCGCCGGTGAATCAGCCGGCCGCCGGGCTGTTGGTCGGCACCCCCGCGCCCGCCTTCCAGCTCCCCGGCCTGCACGGCGAGGTGCTGACGCTGGAGGCGCTGCGTGCCTCGGGCCGGCCGGCGCTGCTCGCCTTCGTCGACCCCGGCTGCGGGCCGTGCAACGCGCTCTTGCCCGACCTGGCGCGCTGGCAGCGCGAACTGGCCGGCACGGTGAGTCTGGCCGTGATCAGCAGCGGCAGCGCCGAGGAGAACCGCGCGAAGACCGCCGAGCACGGGCTGAGCCAGGTGCTGTTGCAGCAGGAACGCGAAGTTGCGACGGCCTACCAGGCCTCCGGTACGCCGGGCATGGTGCTGGTGAGGCCGGATGGCAGCATCGGCAGCCCGCTGGCGCAGGGGGCGGAGCAGATCCGAGCGCTGGTGGCCCGCACGCTGGGCACGCCGCTGCCGCAGCCGGTGATCCCCGTGGCGCCGGCCGCCGCGCCTGGACAGCCCTGCCCGAACTGCGGCAAGGTCCACGACGCCGCACCGCCGGCGCCGCAGGGCCTGCCTATCGGCCAGGAGGCGCCGGCACTCAGACTGCCCGAC
Organism: Chloroflexota bacterium; assembly: GCA_036741355.1. Taxonomy (GTDB): domain Bacteria; phylum Chloroflexota; class Dehalococcoidia; order CAUJGQ01; family CAUJGQ01; genus JBBRGK01. Next base: position 93,027 of record DAINSK010000003.1, on the reverse strand, counting down.
CTGGGCGGGAACGAGGTAGACCTGGCCGACTTCCGCGGCCGCGACACGGCGTTGCTCTTCTGGAACCCGGGCTGCGGCTTCTGCCAGCAGTTGTTGCCGCAGCTCAAGCAGTGGGAAGCGAGCCGGCCAGACGGCGCCCCGGCGCTGCTGGTCGTGTCGACGGGGACGGTGGAGGCCAACGCCGCGCACGGGCTCGCCTCGCCGGTGCTGCTGCAAAACGGCTTAGCGGCGGGGTCGGTGTTCGGCGCGAACGGCACGCCGTCGGCGGTGCTGGTTGACCGCGCGGGCAACGTGGCCTCCGCGGTCGCCGTGGGCGGGCCGGCCGTCATGAGGCTGCTTGGCCCGAGTTAGGGCGCGAGTCGCGGCCCGCCAGCAAGGGCTGAACGTGCTGGCAGAGCAAGGCCGCCGCAAGCGTGGCGGCTCTCGTGGAGGACGGGCGATGGAACATCCATTCGACACACTCTCTCGGACCCTGGGTGCACAGCGCTCGCGGCGGGCGATGCTGCGGCAGCTCGGTGTCGCGATGGTGAGTGCCGCGGCGGGCACGATAATGCCGCGCTGGGCGCGGGCGGATTCGCCCTGCCCAGACGGTTGCCCCGACTGCAAGACCTGCACTATTGGCGGCTGCGTCGGCTGTGCGGCAGTTGGTCTTTGCTGCCACTACGGGGACTGCGAGGACGGCTGCCCTCCGTGCTGGTCCTGCCAAGAAGGCGCCTGCGTCAACACCTGTGACGCCTGTCAGACCTGTAGTCAAGAAGGCGGTTGCGTCGACACGTGCACCATCTGCCAGTTCTGCGGCGGTGACTTCCAGTGCTTCAATAAGTGCAATCGGCCTTGCCAGACCTGCGACAGTGCTGGCAACTGCGTCAGCACCTGTGACACCTGTTCGACCTGTCAAGGACTCCATTGCGTCAGCCCTTGCGGCCCCTGCGAAGACTGCGCCCAAGGCGTCGGCTGCATCCCCACCCTTAAGTGCCGCACCTGCGAGGTCTGTCAGCCGGACGGCAACTGCGTCAGCTGCGGCAACGCAGGGCTGTGCTGCGACAGCGGGTCCTGCGTTGCCGTGACAGCATGCCCTGACGGCGGCTGCTGCACCAACGGCGCCTGCGGCTGTCCAGACGGCCAGACCTGCAACGGCGGCGTCTGCTGCTCCGGCGCTGGCGGCCCGTGCAAGACGGACGCCGACTGTTGTGGCGGGTTCAATTGCAACACCATCACCGGAATGTGCGGTCCGGTCACCGGGTCGGGTTCCAGCCCGCCGCCGCCGTCCTCCCCGCCGCCCTGCCCGCCGATTTCTGGGCTGCCAGGCACCGTGACGGCCGGCTTGCGATACAGCTTTCCCGTCACCGGTCTCGATGCCAACGCGCCGGTCACGGTCACAATCGATGGCCAGGTCGTCACGACGATGAATACCAATCCCATGACCGATGGCGGCGGCTCGGTCCGCGACGTCGCCGGTAATGCAGAGATGCACCTGCCGATCCCGGCTGGCCTCGCACCAGGCACCCACCAGCTCAAGGTAACCACCGGCGGCAAGAGCGCCTGCGCCACTATCACGGTGTCGTAGGCGCGCGGAACGACAATCCCCGCCGAGGCTGTGCGCCGGGCCCCGGTAGCGGTGCTCCCGACCGCGAGCGATGGGTCAAGAGACCGCGACGGTCACGCGTGGTAGCGGGCAGTATGGTCGGGCGCGAGCGTCGCCGGGGACCCGGCGTCGTCGGAGCCAGGTAGTGCGAGAGCGTGTGGTGGTAGGCGCTTCGACAGGCGTGGTTGCCCTGTTCATGCTCAGCTCGCCGTTACGCCCGCTCGGGTCCACGGCCCTGGCGCTCCCGCAGCAAGCGATCAACGCGAGCGAGTCGCTCATCCTCGGGGTCAGCGAACGCGTCCAGCCAGTGGTGCAGGTACGCCTCGTCCAGGTGCTGCTGCACGGCGACGATGGTTTCGATGTCGAGCCAATCCTTGGGGCGGTTGAAAGCCGCTTTGCAGAGTATGAGGTCTTCGGACGAGAGCACCGGGATCGGCGTGCCAACGTAGTCCACCACCCTGCTGCGCCCGGCCATGGCATCATGGAAATCGGAGTTGGAGAAGAACAGGTCCACGGGCATCGTGCCCCAGCGTAGCCGGACCTGCGCGGCGTGTTCTAGCTGCCGCTCCGCGTCGGCACGGTTTGGGATCGGAAACAGCGGCGCCAGCGAATCGAGCACGCGCGTGCGTTCGTCCTGGGAGAGGAAGACGTTTATATCGAGGTCGATGGTGGCCCTGGGCACGCCCCAGTAGGCCAGGGCAACGGCGCCGCCAAAGGCGTGGGGTATACGGTCTCGGTCAAACGCGTGGTGAATGGCCACGATGCCCTCGGGCAGGTAACGGTTCATCTGTCTAACGACGGTTCACCACGGTGTTTCCGCCGAAAGCCGGGAAAGGTCAGCGGCTCTTCCGGCCGTGGCGGCTTCGAGTCGACGATGTTCTGAGCCATCCGCAGCAGTCGATACAGCGTCTGACCGCGCACCGCCTCGCTGGCCTCGCGCCAGAATTGAATATCCTCGGCATCCCGCTCGAGCGAATTACCAACGATACGTGCGCGGAATTCGGCCGCTGAAAGTTGTTGCGAACTTTGTTCGCTATTTGCTGCCACGGCTAAAGTGTATCGTCTTGTCCCATCCACACAAGCAAACCGGGGCCGCGGCTTTGCGCCCGCCGCCGGTTGCAATGCTGGTGAACGCTGGAGATGAGTCAAGCCGTGACCGGCTCGCGCTCCTAGACGCGGTGCGCTACACGCTATGCGATAATACGAATGCCTCTGAAGGGAAGTGACAGCGCATGGCACAATCAGTGACACATATCGATGTAACCAACACCCGGGAACTGCGACGGCTCGCGGAGGAGGTCCAGGCGAGCAAGACCTCGCGCGTGCTGTCCCGCGACAACGAGGACCTGGTCATTGTCCAGCCGCTGGCCCCCAAGCGAGCAGCCGGCAATACCGCGAAGCGCGGCAAGGGATTGACTCGTGAGGATTCGCTGTCGAACATCGCCGGCATTGGCCACTCGGGTTTACATGATGTGGCCGTCAATCACGACCAGTACCTGGCGGATGCCTACGCCGATGCCCACGAATGACGACGTATCCCCGCGGTCGGCGGGTGTTCGCGGACACCGGCGCCTACTAGGGCTTCGCTGATGCTGACGACGCTCGGCACGGAGCCGCCCTCGCCATCACCCGTCAGCTCAACGCTGAAAATCGGCCACTCTTCACTACCAATTTCGTCCTCGCCGAGCCCCATGCCCTCTGCCTCACCCGCTTGGGCCGGGACATTGCCTTGCGTGTCCTACAGGATATTCTCCAGAGCGCCAGCACGACCGTGGTTCGAGTCAGCGCAGCCGACGAACGGCGAGCGCAGGCCATCCTCGCCCAGCATGGCGACAAGCGGTACAGCTACACCGACGCGACCAGCTTCGCGGTGATGGAGCGCTTGCACATCGCTGCCGCGTTCACCTTCGACCGCAACTTCACCCAGTTCGGCTTTCAGGCGCTCTCCGAAGAGCGGCAGTAATGCGTCGCTGCACGCAGCTCCGTGCCTCGTTGGCTCTGCCATGACCGCTGGAGAAACTCTTCCATACATACGGCAACCGGGGCCACGGCTTTGCGCCGGACCCGGGTAGCAATCGTAAAGAATGTTCGCGATGGCTCAGACCGTGGACGCCTCTCGCCTCAGCGGGTCCGGAACGGGCGGCAGCATCTCGATCGTGGTCGGTGTCGCCGCATCTTCCCGCAGATAGCGACGGATCTCGGGAACCAGACGCTCGAGACGGTTGTAGACGCCGGCCTCGTATAGCCGGTGCAGGTACGCGGCGGCGAAATCGCGCCGAAGCTGGTTCGACCGCTCGCGCCCCTGCTCGACGGTGTCGCCGAGCAGGAGGATCACCGCCTCATTGAACGGGATGTCGTGCGTGATCTCGGCCACGAGCAACGCCTCGGCGCGGCCCAGCCACACGTGCACCTGGTCGTGCTTCGTCGGATTCATTTTCAGGTAGAAGTTCACGTGGCCGATGCCGAAGTCGAGGTGCCGCCACAGGTCGCGCATGATTAGTGAAGAGAGCTTGCGATCCGCATCGTTGTTGGCGACATCGCGCATGGCGGAAAGCACGACGAGCTGGAACGTCGTCTGGACGATGTTGCGGGCGATGACCAGCTCGGTCAGCCGCATCGACGAAGTGATCGCGCGATGATAGATACCGGGCGTCTGCACCCCGAGCCCGCCGCCGTTGGCCAGCGCCCGCTTGCGGAACGCTTCGTGGTGGCGGCCGCAGTCATAGATCTCGGTCGCCAGGAAGCTCTTGACCTCGTAGAAGCCGTAACTAATCCGCTCGAGCCAGCCGGAGAAGACTTGCAGCGCGACCAGCGCCGATTCCGAGAACTCGGTCAGGATCTGGCAGATCGCGCGTTCGGCGATCTCCGGGTACGGCTTGAGGTCCTGCCACGGCACGTCGAGCGCCGACGCCCAGCGGTCGCGAATGGCGTCTTCATAGAGGTCGGCCGCGTTCTCAGACCAGACGTCGCATTTGTCGAACAGCGAGTAGCTCGCCTCGAGTCCCACCTTGGTGCCGGGGAAGGCTCCACGCGGCAGGTCGTTCTTGTACGGCCAGTGGTCGGGGACGAACGCGTAGCTGCCCTGATCGATATCCTTAATCCGCAACCCTTGCGGGCCGATCTTCGGCTTCATGTTGCGCTCCGTCGGGACGCGCATCCACGGGAAATCGCGGATCGGCTGCTCCGTTACGGGCGCTGCTGATTTATCTGATCCGGCGTCAGTAGTCACTCGGTTCCTCCTCACTGGGGCGCGTGGCAACGCGCCCCTACAGCTAGCCAACCTGACGCAGACGGTCGCCGGCTAGTTGCGCGGCGGATCCAGGAAGCGGGCCATGTCGGGGTTCATACGCTCGCGGCGATCCCCCAGCCCAACGACTTCGAGGCGGTGCATATATTCGTTGATCTGGCGTTTGCGAATCATCATCAACTTCTGATAGCCGAGGTCGATGTTGGCAACGCTGCCACCAAGCAGGATAGCGAGCGATTCCGCCGACTGCCCGCCGCTGGTGAGGCCGGCCTGGGTCGTGCCCAACAGCCCTTCCTGGCGATCGAGGTAGTGGTGGATCTCTTCATGACGCTCGGGCTGCGTATCCAGCAGGTATTTCATATGCGTTACGCCGAACGCGACGTGCCGGCTCTCGTCCTGCGCGGCCAGCCGGAACATCCGTTTCTCGGCTTCGTTGTTGCTGATGAGCTCTCCCATGCGGAAGAGGCTCTGCACGAAGCCCTCGGCGACGAGGTGGAGCAGCGTCGTCATCTCGGTGAAGTCAGTCACCTGCAGGAGGCCTATTGCCCCCGGGCCGGCCTCAAGCAGGCCGCAGCCGTTCGCCAGGGCGCGCTTGCGGAACACGTCCTCATGCCGCGCCTCGTCCATGATTTGCGTGGCGATAAAGAGGGCTACCTCGTAATGGTCGGCGCTGATCTGAGGAAGGAAGCGGCCGGGCAGGTCGGCGGCGATGAACTCGACCTGGGTCAGGAACGTGCAGAGCTGGCACATCGCCAGTTCGAGCTCGTCCGGAACCCGGGTCAGCTCCTGCCACGGAACGTCAGTCGCGCTCGACCACTGCCGCGCCTGCGCCTCTTCGTACAGCATTTGTATTGACGCAGACCACGACTCGGACTTGCCGGTCCAGCGCGGCCCCAGGCGGGGCGCATCGGGTCTCGCCGCGGCTCCGCGCGGTTTCCCGGTGTAGTTGTCGGAGACATCCGGCACGAGGCCATAGCTGCCGCGGTCTGCCTCTTCAATCGTGAAGCCTTTGCGGCCGTAGGCGGCCTTCAGACCGGATTCGGTGCCGGGCTTCAGCCAACTCAGGTCCATTGGGGGAGCGACGGTTTCTTTGCGGAGCATATCGAGGGTTTCGGCGCTGACTGCCAAGGCGTCCTCCACGTGTGATAAGCGGACAGATTTTTACCACTGGTATAACGAAATGATCCACTGCAATTCACCGTCTGTCAAGGTGAGGCACAGATAATCTTCTCACGTTCCGAACGGTGAATGGTGTGCGACCGTGGTTCCGGGGGGTGCTACGATGCGGACGTGACCATCAAGGCTTACGCGCAAGCGAAGTACCTGATGATCGGGGGTAGCTATTGTGGTAACGACCAGCAGGTCGCGGCCCGAGCGCGTCCGGCCGCCGAGCGTGAAGGACCGGATCCTCGAATCCGCAATCGAAGAGTTCGCCGGGCTCGGTTATCACGGCAGCTCACTGCGCAGTATCGCCGAGCGGTCGCGGGCAACAAAGCCAATGATCTATTACCACTACCAGGGCAAGGACGGCCTCTTCGCCGCTGCCATACGCCACCAGTTGGAACGGCTCGAGGAAGAGCTGAGATCACGCATTGATGACGAGGGCGACACCCTGGCGAGGCTGGAAGCGTTCGCCCGCACGTACATGGCCTGCTTTCTCTTTGACCACCCGGCCCTTGCCGTAGGGCTGCGCGAGCTGCCGACGCTGCCCGCGCCGGTGTTCGAGGAGATCGCGCGCGACCACGGCCGTATGGTCGTGGCTGTCTTGAAGCAGATACTCCGTGACGGCGAGGAGCGCGGCGACCTCCGGCAGTTGGATATCGACAACTGCACGCGCGCCATTATCGGCGTCATGCACTACTACATCCGCGGCTCCGGCCTCGTTGCGCAGGGCGCCGTCGAGGCCGCTACCAGCCAGATCGTCGATTACTACGCCGTGGGCATGCTCACGGTCAAGCAGCTTTCCCGGCGCAACGGCCGTTGAGCGTACGGTTTATTTCGAAATAGTCACTGGCCACACAACTAATCCGTACGGAGGCGCACCGTGCCTTACGCAGACCTCGAGGGCATCCAGATCTATTATGAAACCGCCGGCACGGGGCCCGCGGCGTACGTTTTCTGTCACGGACTTGGTGGCAGTGGCGCCGGCTTTGCAGCCGACGATATGGCGTTCTGGTCCAAGTACTTCCGCGTCGTGACCTGGGACAACCGCGGCCTTGGCCGGTCGTCGCCGGCGCCAAAGTACTCGGTGCCGCTCTATGCACGCGACCTCGACCTGCTAATGGAACATTTGGGAATCGAGCGTGCGCTGATCCACGGCGTTTCCTGGGGAGGAGTGCTGGTTCAGCAGTTTGCGCTCGACTATCCGCAGCGCTGCGCCGCGCTCGTGATCGACAGCAGCTCGAGCGAGGTGAACGTGCAGGCGTCGGAAGGGTGGTATGCGCGCGGCGAAGCGGCACTGGCGGCGCGGCCGCGCGCCGACCAACAGACACCACCGGTCAAGCCCGAGCACCTCGACTCGTTTATCGCACAGTCCCGCGCCGTCGCAGGGCTGCGCGAGCACCCCTACACACCGCGACTGAAACTGATCACCTGTCCGGTCTTGGTGGCGGGAGCCGGGCGGGACGGCATTGCAGGGGCAGGAGGATCGGTCATCCTGGCCCGCAACCTGCCGAACTCAACCCTCCAGATATGGCAGGAGTCTGAGCACGCCGTATACCGGCACGAACGTGATGGATTTCGCCAGGCCGTTTTGCAGTTCGCGCGTGACCACACGTTGATCTCTTGAATGGTCGGTGAGCGATTCGACGCGCGTACACAAATGCGATATAATTAACAAGCAATCAGTTTCAACTTTCGGAGGAATCGATCATTACCACGGAAATACAAACGCCAGCGCGGGGGCGCGGGCGCGCTCCCACGGCCAGCGTGGCTCATACTCCTACACAGACCCTAGTTACCAGCCCCAGCTCCACCGGCAGATCCCCCGGCACCGTCGACGTTTCCGCTTTTCGCTCGCTCGGCATCGGTGAACAGACGCTCGGCGCCATCAAGGCGATGGGCTTTTCAATCCCTACACCGATCCAGGATCAAGCGGTGCCACCGCTCCTGGCAGGCCGTGACCTTGTTGGCAAGGCACAGACTGGCACTGGCAAGACGCTTGCTTTCGCGGTTCCGATCGCCGAGCGGCTTAATCCGTCGGTTCGCGACGTTCAGGCGATCGTCATGGTTCCCACCCGCGAGCTCGCCTTGCAGGTGTCGCTCGAGACCGAGCGCGTCTGCGCCGGTCGCGGCATAAACGTGGTGGCGCTGTTCGGCGGCCGTCGCATCAAAGGCGACATGGACGCGCTCGCGGCGGGACCGCAGGTTGTCGTCGGCACGCCGGGGCGCGTGATCGACCATCTGCGACGTGGCACGCTTCAGCTTTCGACGGTCCGCATCGTCGTGCTGGACGAGGCCGACGAGATGCTCGACATCGGCTTTGCTGACGACATCGAGCACATCCTGCGTCGCACGCCCACCAGGCGACAGACGGCGCTCTTCTCCGCGACGATGCCGCCGTTCGTACGGCGCATGATCCAGAAACATATGAACGCGCCATTGAAGGTTGCAATCGACCCGGATGAGACGACGCTCATCACGATCGACCAGATCTACTACGAGGTTTCGGAGCGCGACAAGCTGGCCGGGCTCCTCGAATTGATGAAGTCCGGCGACATGGAGCGGGTGCTCTGCTTCCGCAACACGCAGATCGGCGTCGACCGGTTGACCGAACAGTTGCGGCGGCGCGGCGTGCCGGCATGCGGTATTCACGGCGGCATGAGCCAGCCGGAACGCGATCGGGTCATGCAGTCGTTCCGAAGCGGTGAGCTGAAAGTGCTGATCGCAACCAACGTCGCCGCTCGTGGGCTGGATATCCAGGACGTGTCGCACGTCGTCAACTACGACCTGCCCCAGAACACCGAAGAATACGTTCACCGTATCGGCCGCACGGGGCGCGCCGGTCGCGCCGGCAACGCCGTCACGTTCATCAGCGAATGGGACCTCGATGCACTACCCGTCCTGCAGGAGTTCGTCGGCGACAACCTGCGCAAAGGGCGCCTTACCCTGTACGGCTGACCTTCGCCCACGACTGCCGGGCTGCGCGCCCGACTGCCCCGATCAATACACCTGCGATCTCACCTGCTTCGGCGCTGGAAGGCCGGTGCGCTCGCGCATGTCGCCGAGAAGCTGTTGGGCCGAGCGAACGAGGCAGTTGGCGTCAGACGTCAAAGTGACCATCTGGAAGCCCCGCTCGACCCAGCGTGCGCTGTACGCCGGGCCGCCGGTGTGGATGCCGCCGACGACGTTATGTCGCTTGCACGCCGCTATGATCTTGTCTACGGTCTCGTGGTGCAGCGGGTTGTCATTGTCCATTCGTGGGGGCAACCCGAGGGCGTAGCTGAGGTCCGACGGCCCGACGTAGATCGCGTCCACCCCTTCGACGCTGAGGATCTCGTCGAGATTGTCGATGCCTTCCTTGGTTTCGATCATCAGGATCGCGGCGATATTGTCGTTCGCGCACGACTGATAGTCTGGCCCGCAATGCACCGACGCCCGGATCGGACCCGAACTGCGATATCCGAATGGCGGATACCGGCATGCGCCCACAGCTCGGCGGGCCTCGTCGGGGTTATTAATAAGTGGCACTACGACTCCGTATGCTCCCGCGTCCAGCACTTTCATGATTGTGGCGGGATCGTTCCACGGCACCCTCACGAATGGCGTCACGTCCGTCGTCGATATCGCGGTCAGCATGTGCACGGCGTCGCCATAATCGATCAAGCCATGCTGCATATCGACCGTTAGCCAGTCGAACCCTTGATGCGCCATCAACTCGGCGGTGAATGAGTTTGGCAGCGACAGCCACGCACCAACGGTGGTCTTTCCTTCCTTCCACGCTCTTTTGACCGGATTCTCCCACATGTTTATCCTCGCTCTCGTTCACCGAGCCGGCGGCAATCTTCGGCCGGTCCACGTGCCGAATTGTGTTCCAGTGACCCAAGCCGGTCAACCCGCGCGGTCCTATACGAACGATACCTTTGCTGCCGTCCGAATTAGCCGTTACGATAGACTTGAAAGTACTGGTACGGGCTTGGCTCGGGTGTAGGAGTGGTGATGGCTTCAGAAACCAGGTCGCCTGCGGTTACGCTGGGAGAGCGCCCCTCCGGGTGGTCTTCTGCTACCATCGTCGAATTCCTCACCGAAGCGGCCCGTTCGATCGGGATCGGCACGAGCACTGACGCGGGTTGGGCGCCGGCTCCGACCGCCGGCGTAGTTCCGATCATGATGACCGGAGGCATTCCAGACCCCGGCACACTTCCTAAAGCCGAGCTGCTGGCTGCTATGGCATCAGTGCTCGATACAGCGCCCGCGGAGGCGCTGCGCTATGGCGACACGCAGGGGTACGAGGCGCTCAGGGTTTCACTCTCCGAACGGATGGGTCATATCGACGGCCTGCAACAGGGACCGGAGAACTTCGTCCTGACGAATGGCAGCGCCGGCGGCATCGACCTGGTTAGCTCGACGTTCATCAACCCCGGTGACATTGTCGTGGCCGAATCGCCGACGTTTTCCGGTACGCTGCGCACATTCCGCGGCCATATGGCGCGGCTGATACCTGTTCCCACGGACAATGAAGGCCTGGTAACCGACGCGCTGGCGGAGATCTTGGAGCGGCAACAGGCGTTAGGAGAGCCGGTCAAAGCCATCTACACGATTCCAGACTTCCACAACCCGATGGGAACCAATATGAGCTTGAGGCGGCGCCAGCAGCTGGTCGAGCTTTCGGCGCGGTACCGGGCGCTGATTATCGAGGACGACGCCTACAACGAGATCAGCTTCGGCGGCGAATATGTGCCGAGCCTCTACTCGCTGGCGGGAGGCAACGGCGTGTTGCGCGCCGGAACGTTTAGCAAGACGATCGCGACCGGACTGCGCGTCGGCTGGGTGCAGGGGCGCGCCGACTTCATCGACGGCTGCGTGAGGATGCGGTTCGATATGGGCGCCAGTCCGCTGCTCCACCGCATGCTCGGCGAGTTCGTCGCCTCCGGGCAATGGGATCGCCACATCCTCAAGATGCGCCGGCTGTACGGGGAGAAGTGCGACGCACTCTGCAGCTCGCTGGTCAACGAATGCGAGCCCTACGCTCGTTTCCAGAAACCGCAGGGCGGCTTCTTCCTGTGGCTCGAATGCCTCGGCGGCATAGAAGCCACGAAGGTCGCACAGATCGCGTCCGAAGAAGGCTGCTTGATCGTTCCGGGGCGGAACTTCTACATGGACGGCCAGGACACATCGCACCTGCGGCTTGCCTTCAGCACCGAAAGTCCGCAGGACCTGCGGGAGGCCGGAAAGCGGCTGGCAAAGGCGTTCGCGAGGGCGGCGGGCTAGCAACCCGCGCCTACAGACAAACCGACGCCGAGTACAACGCGATCGTCCCCGTCGCCTGCTGTACACGTTGAAATAACGTGGCTAGTATTTGAATCGCACGAAACCGACGGGGTTAGCGATGGAGGGGCTACCATGACCACCGAAACGAGGCCCAAAGTATCCGGCCAGGCAAGGGCTCTGGTGCAACGTCCCCGGCTCGAAGAGATGGGTTTGGAGACCGGCAAACTCGTACGCCTGAAGCGCATATACCGACGAGGCAAAGGCAATGGAACGCTGTTGTTCCTGCCGATTGACCAGGGACTCGAACATGGACCGCGCGACTTCTTTGCCAATCCGGCCAGCCTTGATCCCGAATACCAGTGGCGGCTGGCCGTAGCGGGGAATTATTCCGGCATCGCGCTGCAGATCGGGCTGGCCTCGAAGTATATCCGCGACTATGCCGGCCAGGTCCCTTTTGTGCTCAAGTTGAATGGCAAGACCGACATCCCGCCGGATGCGGCTCCCATTTCGCCGGTGCACACCAGCGTCGAAGAAGCCGTGCGACTTGGGGCGGACGCGGTCGGATACACCCTGTACGTCGGTTCGTCCCTCCAGGCAGAAGACTTTCGCCAGTTTGGCGAAGTGCGCCGCGAGGCAGAACGGTACGGCATGCCGGTCATCGTCTGGTCCTATCCGCGCGGTGAAGCGGTGGAGGCAAAGGGGGGCAAAGACAGCCCGTATGCCATCGAGTATGCGGCGAGGGTCGCGTGCGAGCTTGGCGCGGACATCGTCAAGGTCAACATGCCGCTGGATCCGGGTGCCAAGGCGAGCGCTAGCCCGAAGCCGTACAACAGCATGAGCTATGACATGGTGGAGGCGTTCGGGCGTGTGGTCAAAGCCGCGGGAAGGACGCCGATCTTGCTCTCGGGCGGCGAAAAGACCTCGGACGAAGAGCTATTTCAGAAGGCCGAATCTGCGCTTGAGGCAGGCGCTACCGGATTCATCTTTGGCCGCAACGTGTGGCAGCGCTCGCACGAAGAAGCTACCAAGGTCATCAATGACCTGTGGAACCTGCTGGGCAAATACTAGCCGCGTAGCAACGGGATCCAAGGGGCCGGTCGCCCTTCGGCGGCTGGCCCCCGTTTAGAACAAATCAGAACTGCGGCTTAATGTCAGAATCGTCAGCCGTCACTTTGACCATTTGCTCGAAGTTGTGACGCGCCGTTAGCCAGCGCACGGTGCCAGAATACGACCGCATTACCAGTGACTGAGTCGTCGCGCCGCCGCCGAAATAGCGCACACCCTTCAACAACTCACCGTCCGTCACGCCGGTCGCAGCAAAGAACACGTCCCCGGTACCGATTAGCTCGCTGGTGCCGTACACCTTGCCCAGGTCGTAACCTGCTTCGGTCGCGGCGCGACTCTCGCCCTCATCCCGGGGCCAGAGCGTGCACTGGATTTCGCCCTTGAGACAGCGCAGTGCGGCGGCGGTCAGGACCGCTTCAGGGGCGCCGCCGACGCCCATCAGCACGTCCACACCGGTGTCGCCCAGGGCCGTTGAAACACCGCCCGCGACGTCGCCGTCCGGAATCAACTTGATACGAGCGCCGCACGATCGCACCTCGTCAATTAGCTCCTGGTGCCTTGGACGGTCCAGAATGCAGACCGTGAGGTCGGAGACGGAGCAGCGCTTCGCCCTGGCAATCCAGCGCAGGTTCTGGCTTGGCGACGCCTTGATGTCGATAGAGCCGACCGCGTCCGGACCGACCGCAATCTTGTTCATATAGACGATCTCGCGGATGCCGAACATCGCGCCACGCTCCGTAAGCGCCACGACCGAGATCGCGCCCGGCAGGCCCAGTGACGTTAGCCGCGTGCCGTCGATTGGGTCGACGGCGATATCGACCGCCGGCGGGGAGCCGTTTCCGATCCGTTCGCCGATGAAGAGCATAGGCGCCTCGTCCTTTTCGCCTTCGCCAATCACGACAACCCCGTCCATGTCGACCGATTGTAGTGCGCTGCGCATACCCTGTACGGCCGCGTCGTCAGCCGCGTTCTTGTCACCGCGGCCCATCCAGCGGGCGCCGTTCAATGCGCCGATCTCGGTAACGCGGACCAGATCCATGGCCAGGTTCCGTTCGATGGACGTCCGTACCTTATTCATGACCTTCACTCCCTCGCCTCGAAAACTAAGCTTCTGATCGCAATCGGCGCGGGGCTCGATTAAGCGCGCAGCGCTTTCAGCCGGCGGCCGGCCTCGGCGAGCGTCGCCTCACTTTTGCTGAATGTAAACCGTACAAAACTCCGACCAAGCTCGCGGTCGTTGTGGAAACTGCTGCCCGGGACCGGAGCGACGCCGATCTTTTCGATCAGGTATCGCGAAAACTCGACGTCGTTGAGGTCGGTCAGACCGCGGATGTCCGCCATTATGTAGTATGCCCCCTGGGGACGAATGCACCCAAAGCCGACCTGGTCCAGCGCCGTGTACAGGATGCTGCGTTTGCGTTCGTAGTCTTCACGCAGTTCGGTGTAGAACGTCTCGGGGAAGTCCAGGGCCGCGGCGGCGGCCTCCTGCAGCGGCGCCGGCGCGCCAACGGTTAGAAAGTCGTGCACTTTGCGTATCCCGTCGCTCCAGGGCGGACGGGCAATCACGTAGCCCACGCGCCAGCCGGTAACGCTGTACGTTTTCGAAAAGCTGCTAATCGTAACTGTGCGGTCTGCCATTCCCGGCAGCGTTGCGAGGCTAACGTGCCGGTGACCGTCGAAAATGATGTGCTCGTAGACCTCATCCGTGATCGCGAGGACGTTGAATTCCTGGCAAAGGTTCGCGACCGCGGACAGTTCGGCGCGACTGAAGACGTGGCCGCTCGGGTTGTTCGGCGTGTTGACGACGATGGCCCGGGTGCGCGGTCCAAATGCCGCTCGCAACTCATCTGGTTCGAACGTGTAGTCCGGTGGTCGCAACGGCACAAACACCAGTTTGGCACCGGAGAGGGCAGCGTCGGGACCGTAGTTTTCGTAGAACGGCTCGAAGACGATTACTTCGTCGCCCGGCTCGACTACAGCCAGCATCGTCGCCATCATCGCTTCGGTGGCGCCACAGGTGACCGTGACATCGCGGTCGGCGACGGCCTCAATGCCGTTGTAGCGTGCGACCTTTCGAACGATCGCCTCACGCAGTGTTTTCGAGCCCCAGGTAATCGCGTACTGGTTGAAATCGCCCTCGATCGCGGCGATTGCGGCGTCTTTCATCGCGCGCGGTGCGGCAAAGTCGGGATATCCCTGCGCCAGGTTGACGGCTCCGTGTTCTGCCGCCAAGCGTGACATCTCACGAATGACGGACTCGGTAAAAACGCTCGTCCGATGAGCGAGCATCGACGCTCCTTGCGCGGGCAATTAGCGTGGTTTGATCCCGCTTGAACGCCCCTATGATACAAGATCAATGCAGACGTGGCCGCTCCAGCGAAGATATCCGGATGCGCTCCAGCAGCTCGGCGAGGTTCCTGACCTCGTCGTCTGACAGGCAGGCGAATATCGATGTCGCCGCGCGGTAGCCTTCGCGCAGAGCGGACTCCAACTGAGTTTCTCCGGCCGGCGTGATCTCGAGCCGCAACGACCGGCGATCGGGAAGGTCACGCACACGCCGCACCCAGCCCTGTTGTTCCATGCGGTCGATAAGTCCCGTCAGGCTTTGCGATTCCTGAGCCAGGTAATTCGCAAGGCGGGAAGGGATCATCGGCTCCCCGCCGTACTTCAGGCAGGCGAGGGCGAATGCCTGTGGCCCCGAGATCCCCGTCGGCGAGAGGGCGCGTTCGGTCTCCTTGAAGATGGCAGTGAACGTTTGATAGAGCAGTGCCCACGTGACCGCCTTTGGATCGCGAGGGTCGAATTCCTGCATGCATTAACCCCCCGGGACTCGCATCCGGATTTTCGTGCGGCGCATGTCAACGATACACGGCCGATCTGTTAGCAGCGAGAAAAACAAGCCCGCGGCCCGGCTGGTGTCCGCTGACAGGTGGACCCGGACGGTTACCGCTGATGCACCGGGTCGCGGAAGCGCGTGTCGACGATCTGGACGTCCTGACGCAAATGTACCGCGCGCTGCGCATACCAGAGCGGGAAGGTAGCCTCGTCAGAATCCGTGAGCAGCGTCCCGTCACGCGGCGCAGCGGCGAGAGTATCGCGCGCATGCTCCCACGTCGCCCAATCGTGCCGCAGATTGAAGTCCGCGAATCCGGCCACGGTCCAGGGTATGACTGTCACCGCCGCGGCCGCTCCGGCGACCCAAGGGATCCGCGCAGCCATTCTCGGTGAGCACGCTTGCTGCAACCAACGCGCGATTACCATCATTCCCACGCCACCGGCGATGCACAGCGCCAGGTACGCCTGAAGCATGTACACCTCGCGGCCTTCGGCGTGGTAGGCGGATAGAAAGGCGGCAGCCAGCACAATAACCGCGGACAGATAGGCGGCGTATGGCCGGTCCCGCTCCCACAGAGCCGCGATGCCGGCGACCGCGAGGGGTATGATCCACCACGCGAACTGGCCAAACGCCAATCTCACGATTGCCGGAAAGGCGCGCACCGCGTGGGCGGGATTTCGATCGATCAGATAGTGGTACGGGGCGCCGCTGACGACGTCGACGAAACGGCCGAAGGTGGACGGATCGCCCCAGTTTGACGCGGGATGTTGCGCTGCCCGCAAGGGGAGGAGCAGATACAACGAGAGCGGCAGCAAGAAGAGCGCTGTTGCCACGGATATCAGCCGAATGTCCAGCAGGCGCCTGCGGTACTGATCTATGACGGCGATCGCTCCAGCCGCAATCGAAAACAGGATCGTCGTGTGGTGGGTCATTGCCAGCCCGGCGATGAACGCGGGCGGCCACAGCGAGTACTTGCCTCCGGGGCGCGCCGCGAGTACGTAGGCGATCGCTGCCGCAAACAACAGCTCGAGACCGTAGACCTCCGCGATTACGGATTGCGGCCAGAGCGTGCGCGACGTTGCGAGTGCCAGCGCCGCGGCCGCGGCCGCAAAGTAGCGAACTATTACGGACAGATGCTCGAAGCGCCAGGACAATCGAATGACGGTCAGAAAGACCAGGACCGCCGTCGCTGTGGAGCAGGTCGCCGACAAGAGGTTCAACCGGTACGCCGGCTGGCCGATTGGGACCAGGCGGGTGAATACGCCCCCCACCAGCACGTAGAGCGGATAGCCCGTTGGATGTGGAATTCCCCACGTTGCGACGGCAGAAGCAAGGTCGCCGCTGTCGGCGCCGGAGAAGCGGTTTGTGATGCTCGGCGCCGTTGTCAGGAGATAGAGCGCGAACGTGACTGCCCCAACCGCGGCCGCCGTCGCTGCCGTTGTCCGTGTTGATCGTCCGACCGAAGCGCCCGGACCGTGTGAAATGGCTGTTGCTCCTCTTCGCCGCCCTCGGCACGGGCGGATCCGGTGAGCGTCTGGCTAATAGTGGACCAAAGAGTCGACGCGATAGCCATCGAGCTTGCTGCGCCCCCCGAGGAAGTCGAGCTCGATCAGGAACTGGATGGCGTGGACCCGACCGCCGATCAACTCGACCAACTTCGCGGCGGCGTACGCCGTCCCGCCAGTGGCCAGCACGTCGTCGACGATCACGGCTCGTTGGTTCGGTCTCAATGCGTCCTGGGCGATATCAAGCTGGGAGGAGCCGTACTCTAACGTGTATTCCATGCTCATGCGCGGCGCCGGCAGCTTCCCGGGTTTACGTATCGGCACAAAGGGAAGGCCGAGACGATCGGCGAGTGGCGTGCCGAAAAGGAAGCCGCGGGACTCGATGCCGACGACCGCTTCGATGCCGTCACCTCGGTACATCTCGGCGAAGCGGTCGAGCGACCAACGAAACGCCTCAGGGCTGCGCAGTAGTGGCGTTATGTCGCGAAACAGGACGCCCGGCTGTGGGAAGTCCGGGATGTCGCGGATGTACAGCTTCAAATCCAACTGTTGCCCCCGACGCCTGCCGTCACGCCGCAGCGTAGCATAGGAATGATTCCAGGGCGGGGAGGGTGGGTTGAGGATACCGCGATTTGCGCTGCTGGCAATGTGCACCACCCTTTTGCTCATTGGTCTGGCGTGCAGCGGATATCACAGTGCGCCTTCACCTCGAAACTCGGTCGCCGGCAGTTCTGTGCCGGCTACGCTGAAGCCGGGCGCCGCCTTCGCTCCCCCGACCGCCGCCAGCACGCCCGGTACGGCCGGATACGTCGTGGCCGACCCCACCTTCGCACCGTTGACCGGCGCCCGGGCCCTGTTTGGGAGGCTGGGCGGAGCCGCTTACCAGATCGAGGTGCCACAGAGCTGGAACGGCGGCCTCGTTCTCTACGCGCACGGTTTCACCGGCAATGACCCGATCCTGTTCGTCGAGGAGCCACCGCTTCGAGCGTACTTCGTTCAGCAGGGTTTTGCCTGGGCCGCTTCGAGCTTTTCCGCGCCCGGGTACGACCCCGACGTCGGACTGGTTGACACGCTTGCGCTACTCAACCTCTTCATCCAGCAGGTCGGGTCGCCGTCACGCACCTACATCGATGGCACGTCGATGGGAGGGCACGTGGTCGTTTCGGCGTTGGAACAGCACTCCGACCTCTTTTCCGGTGGCTTTTCCGAGTGCGGCGTTGTGGGCGGCGTACAGGAGATGGACTTCGTCGTCAGCTACGTCGCGGTCGCATCCAGTTTGACGCACACGCCGCTTTTACCAATCAGCGACGCCACGAGCTATCGCAATGCAATCCGGAGCAGCATCATCCCCGCCCTCGGACCCGCGAACAGCCCTACTATGGTCGGGCAGCAGTTCGAGGACGTGATCAAGCGCCTGACGGGTGGGCCGCGCCCGTGGCGGCATGAGGGCTTCGTAAACCGGCGAACGGCCGACTTCGACCTCGCGGTGACGAGCGATCCGAAACATCCGGGCGTCGCAGAGCGCGCCGGAACCAACGTCGGAGTCGACTATCAGATCGACCCTGTACTCGGCATCACCAACCAACAGCTGAACGCGGACGTCCTACGGGTGGCGGCGGACCCGTCCGCCCGCAATGAGACCGCCCATCCGGACTTCGCACCGCGGACCGGCAAGCTCAAGGCGCCGCTGCTTACGCTCCATACGACCGGCGATCACTTCGTGCCGATCAGCCAGGAAGTGAGCTACCGGGAGATCGTCGATGCGGCCGGCGCCGGCGACGAGCTCGTTCAGCGAGCCATCCGCAGACCCGAACACTGCCAGTTCAGCCAACAAGAATTGCAACAGGGATTTACCGACCTGGTGAACTGGGCCGAGCAGGGAGTAGTGCCGGCGGGCGATGATTTCCGCAGCGGTGACCTGAGCAACGCAGGATTGCGGTTTACGCAACCGCTGCTGGCGGGCGATCCCGGTGGCGAATAACCGCCCACTACACGGCGTTCGGTAGACTATCAATGTGTTCAGCAGGATGACCCCTGGAGTCCCTTCTTCGCTTCGGCGAACGTTGGGGTGGGGTGCCCCGGAGATGACCATGCAGAGCGACGGCGATCACTACGACAGATTAGCCCGCTTTTACGACCTGTCGATGGCCGGCTTCGACGCCGACATCGACCTCTACGAGGCGTTTGCCAGGCGCACTGATGCACCGGTACTGGAGTTCGGGAGCGGCACCGGGCGTGTGGCGTTCGCGCTTGCCGACCGCGGCATACATGTATCCGGAATCGAGCGATCGGCGGCGATGCAGGAAATTGCCTCGCACCGTGCAGCGGGTTCCGGCCTTCCGATACCCAAACTGCAGTTGGGGGACATGCGCTGTCCGACAGTCGAAGGTAGCTTCGGCCTCATAATCTGTGCCGTCGATACGTTTCTGCACCTGCAAAACACCGGCGAACAGTTGGCGACCTTGACAGCCGCGCGCGAGCGGCTCGCGCCAAACGGCCGTCTGATTCTCGACCTGCCGGGCATTGCAGGCGATTGGAGCGATTGGCAGCCCGGTGCTCGACCGCTTGTACTAGATTGGAATCGAGACTGGGAGGGACAGACCATCACCCGGCTGTCGAGCTTCCAGGCCGACCTTTCGCAACAGATGCGCCACGTGACGGATATATACGAGGAAACGAGCGCTGACGGAGCCGTTCGACGCCACGTCGTGAACTATTCGCTCCGGTGTGTCTTTCCCGCCGAAATGGAGCTGCTGCTGGAGCGGTCTGGTCTTGTGCTCGACGCCCTCTACGGCGACTACGACCTTTCGGCGTTCGACCCGGCGAGCGAGAGAATGATCGTCGTGGCCGCGAAAGCGTGACCTTGAGTCAGCGTTCGCCATGCGTAAGGTGGCCGGCGGGGACCGATGCTGTAAGCTTTGGCACATGAGCTCTTTCCGCATCGCCGTCGATGCCATGGGCGGCGATTTTGCACCGGCCGCGGCGATCGAAGGTGCCGCAGCCGCAGCGCGTGAGTACCAGATCCCGGTTACGCTCGTCGGCCCTGAAGCCATCGTCCGCGCGGAACTCGACCGGCTCGGGCTCCATCCGCTCGGGTTGGAAATTGTACACGCTCCAGACGTGATCGCGATGCACGAGCATGTGACCGCGAGCGTGCGACATCAGCGGAATTCGTCGATCGCGGTCGGTATGCGGCTAGTCAAAGAATGCGAGGCTGCGGCATTCGTATCGGCGGGCAACTCTGCCGCCGTCATGACGATGGCGACCCTGTCCCTTGGTCGTCTGCCCGGAGTGGAACGACCGGCGCTCGGCACCGTCTTTCCCATGGAACAGGGCCGCTTCTTATTGCTTGACGCGGGTGCAAACGCGGACTCGCGGCCGGAGTTCCTGGTGCAGTGGGCCCAGCTCGGCAAAATCTACGCCGAACGGGTGCTTCGCATCGCAAACCCGCGCATCGGCCTGCTGAATATTGGAGAAGAACCCGGCAAAGGCAGTGACTTCGCTCGAGACGTGTTCGATCGCCTTTCCGGGCTGCCGGAACTCAATTTCGTCGGCAATATCGAGGGTAAGGACTTGACCCTCGGCCACGCCGACGTGGTGGTGACCGACGGGTTCACCGGCAACGTGACGATTAAAACGGCGGAAGGTACTGCGGAGTTCATATTGAAAGAGCTGCGAGGCGCGCTCACGTCGAGGCTGCACTACAAGCTGGCTGCGCTCGTGCTGCGCCCGGCGCTCATGAAGCTACGCAGCCGAATCGACTATGCAGAATACGGCGGTGCACCCTTGCTCGGCGTGAACGGTATCGTCCTCATGAGCCACGGTCGCAGCAACGCGCGGGCCATAAGCGTGGCCGTACGTGTCGCGAGCGAAACGGCCAAGGCCGGCACGGTCGAGTCGACCGCGGCCGCGCTTCAATCGTCGGCGCGTGCCGCCGGCAGTGGCGACGTGTCGTAGCGGGCGATCAAGCGCATCGCCCGCTGGATTTGCTGCAATTGAAGCGGATCGGCAGGCGCCCCGCCCAGGACGCAACGCTCTACATGCGCATCGAGTAGCGCGAGTGTCGCCTGGTCGAGACCGGCGCGAACGGCAGTCAACTGCGTCAGCACGTCCTCGCAGATGCGGTTTTCTTCGAGCATGCGCTGGATCCCACGCACCTGGCCCTCGATCCGCCGCAAACGGGTCATGACGTCGGCCGTTGGATCCACTTTCTCTCGGACCATTTGGCCCGCTCCTGTCGTTACCAAAGGGGGATTGACATACCCCCTAGGGGTATACTACAATACTAACTATAGAGGGGCAAGACGCTTCCAGCGGGCCGGCATTCCGGCCCCGAGAGGAAAAGAGAATGGGCAAGGAAATTCAAGCCGTGGGCGATCTGGAATTCGAGCAGGACGTCATCAAATCCGACCAGCCGGTATTGGTTGACTTCTGGGCTCCGTGGTGCGGGCCATGCCGCATGGTGGCGCCGATCGTTGAGGAGCTCGCAGGGGAGTTCGAGGGCAAGGTTCGATTTCGCAAGCTGAATACGGACGAGAATCCAATGGTGTCCGCCAAGTTCAACATCCGCAGCATCCCCACGCTGTTGATTTTCAAGGGAGGCGAGCAGGTCGGACAGATCGTCGGTTTTCGGCCCAAGTCGGCGATAAAACAGCGCATCGAAGCCGCCCTCCTGTAATTGCTGCCGGAGCCTATCTCCAAGGGGTCGCCGGTAATCGGCGGCCCCTTGCGCGCCGGAAGTTCTGATAACCATTGATAATGACCAGCAACCGATACGACATTGTGATCATCGGTGGAGGACCGGCGGGTCTCACAGCCGCGCTGTATGCTGCCCGCGCCATGCGCCGCACATTGGTGCTGGAGCGCGCGGTAACCGGCGGACAGATTGCACTCACCCACCTGGTCGAAAACTATCCTGGATTCGTGGAAGGCGTTAACGGCTACGACCTCGCCCAGTCGATGCAGGGCCAAGCCGAGCGCTACGGTGCTGAGTTTCGCTTCGATGCCATCGAAGGTATCGAGCAGACCGAGGGCGGTTTCCGCCTGCAGGTCGAGTCAGGCGAGATTTTCTCCCGGTCGGTGATTGTCACCGCCGGAGCCGACTACAATCGACTCGGAGTGCCGGGCGAGGAACGATTGATCGGTCGCGGCGTGTCCTACTGCGCTACCTGCGACGCCGCGTTCTTCCGCGATGTAGAGGTCGCCGTCGTCGGCGGTGGCGATGCCGCACTCGATGAAGGGCTCTTCATCACCCGGTTTGCTTCGAAAGTGCACCTGATTCATCGCCGCGACGCGTTGCGAGCCAGCAGGGTGCTGCAGGAGCGAGCCTTCGCCACCGCCAAGTTCCGGTTCATTTGGGACACGGTGGTCGAATCCGTGGAAGGGGAACTGGGCGTCGAATATCTGAAATTGCGCAACATCAAGACACAAGAGGGCTCGCGTCTCGATGTCGCCGCGGTATTCGTTTTCATTGGACAGACGCCGAGTAGCGGCTTCCTACGCGGGCTGGCGCCCGCAGACGCCGCCGGCCACCTCCAGGTAGACCTGATGATGCGAACCCCGGTGCCCGGACTGTTCGCCGCCGGAGACGTGCGTGTCGAGTCCGCCAGGCAGGCGGTCAGCGCGGCCGGCGACGGTGCCACGGCCGCGATTTCCGCGGAACACTTCCTCGCCGAGCGCTACGGCGGCGAGTCGGGTTCCAAAAGCAGAGGATAGACATCGTATGGGACAACGGCAGGCTGAGGCTGCTCTCTTCCCGTGTCATTGCACGGGAGGTCGTGCTATTCTCCAACGGACACACGGGGGAGTGGGGGCGCTCCGGTGAGCGTCGCGGTCTTCAAAACCGTTGCGGGGCGGTTGCGCCGTCCTGGGTGGGTTCGACTCCCATGCACTCCCGCCACGCCCTTCCTAACTCTTTCGTCGGATATCGCACCTGCCCGATGTTATCTGGCTTGCTGACTGGCAATTGCCAGAGCCGACACCTGGCGTAGTGCATGGCTGAGACCGTGCGCGCTATCGTTGCTGTTGACTTCGGCAACCTTTGTGGTTGTAAGCATAAGTCTGAAGGTCTGAGTATGTCGTTGTCCGCACCTGCCACTACCGCTATGATCACGGCGTCTATAGCGCAAGACGGAGAGGCGAGGGCCGCTAACAGGACGATGAATACGGACCACAAGGAGAGCCAAAGCCTGCTGAACGAATGCGCCGAATGGGTTGCTGAACAGCTTGAAGAGGAAAACACTTTCATCGACCCGGGCCTGGTGTCGCTGATGATGGAGGTCGAACGGCGGGTCGGTCCCCCGCGCGCGGCGAATCAGGGAATCGCGGAAGCTATCGAGGCGCTGCTCGTGGAAGAAGGCGTACAGGGCATTCCGGACACGATCAATGCCAAGCTCGTCCTCGCAGTCCTCCAGTGGGAGGACGAGTTCATGGCGCTCGCCGGCCGTCCCCGGCCCGCGTGAGCGATCGATGAGATACGACGGACGCGAGGGTAGCTGACTGCGCTACGTTCCCTTCGGTCCATCGCTGGAAGACATCCCCCACGTGATGGTCAACGGGCCGGCGCTGCCTGCAACCCGACTCTCGCTCAGTAACTGGCCCGGGAGCCCAACGCCAAGCAAATATCGCGGCGACACCGGTGCTGAAACGGTGCTCAATTACCTCAAGTCGGATGATCGACGCACCATAATTGGCGAGACTGAAACCGTTACCTGCGGGCGATTTGATTGCGGCGGCCTTCTTGCGCTATGGGCGATGCTGAATCGGGATGCTGCAATCACAAACGCATCAAGGCTGGTGGCCGCGTCACGCGCGGCCGAGTTCGGCGTGTCCGACACGATGGAGGCGACGGGACTCGTCCTGGCCATAGAGGCCTACCTGCGCCCGGACGAGTCGCCCCTTGGGCCGGCGGTGTTCGAGTTACCGATTGAACAACGTGACGCCGCACTGTATCAGGCATTACTTGGCCAGGTCGGCGGCATGATTGAGGACATCGGGAAATTCGACCTGCTGTGGATAGGCGAATACACCGACGTGCTGCAGTCAGAAGCGCTGATTAACTCCGGCGCGGTGACGGTCGACAGCGTCCCCGATCTCGACCTGGTGATACTCGACTCTCCCCTGGAATTGCACGCGCTCGCGCGCCTTACGCTGTCCGCGGGTCGTTCGCGACTGTTGCGGGTGCGATCCGAGAATACCTATGTGCTGGAGTATCGATATGAAAGCTGGGTCCAGTATCAGAGTTACCACCCGCCGCCGCGCATCTCGCTCGCGCCCCTTGCCACGCGGCTCAATATGTTCGAGCGTCGCGAGGGACGCTGGCGCACCGAGCCCGTTTCGGAGCCGCGGCCGAAGCTGTTTTTCGACGGCGGCGGCGGACGTCCCTCGCCAAGCTCGATCGATCGTGAGACCGTCGTAGAGGAGGTTTTGGAATTCCTCCGTTCACACCGCGGAGATCGCTCGCTCCTGTGGTCGCCGTTTCAGGGAGCGTTATAAGCGCGAGCAAGTCCGAGGAACCCAAACTGCAGACAACCATCCTGTACGTAGCCGAAGGACGCGCCAGCTTCGAGACCGCGGTAAGCAGGCTACTGACGACGGTGCACCTGCCGCCCGATCGAGCCGTGTTGACCACGCCCGCGATGATCGGCCTGATGGAACATTGCGTCGGCCTTGCCGAGTCTGAAGGCGCTGCAGATGCAGAAGTCGGAACGTGGCAAAGCGCCGCGGCCGAAATCCGTCATCGCGCCGGCCTCAAAACGGGCGAAACCGTGATTCTCACCGCAAAACGCGAAGTACCCGAGGCTAAGCGGACACGGTGGAGTGTCAGAGCGGCAGCAGGAGACGGCCGGTTGATCGGCGAAGGAGTAATTGAGCGGATGCGGGTGAAGTAATGCCATTCGTCACCGTGCAGCCATCGGGGTACCGCATCGAAGTCGCCGACAACGAAACAATCATGGGCGGCGCCAATGCCCGTGGGTATTTCTGGCCCACGACGTGCGGTGGCAAGGGAGAGTGCACAACCTGCGCCTGCCATGTAATCAGCGGCGCCGATAACGTTTCGTCTATGGGCCGGTTCGAAACCAATAGTCTCGTGGAAGGGAAGGGCCGGCAAGTACTGGGGACCGGCCTTAGGCTCGCCTGTCAGGCTCGGGTGCACGGCGACGTCGAGGTTCGCAAGCCGGGAGTTATGCCTCCGCCATAGGCCCGACACTGTGCTACAGTGTGGCCGCATAGAAGCGACTCGAGGACGGCGGTGAGGTCATGGTCGACCTGGCGCAGCTTGAGGCCTTTGTGCAGGTTTCGGCGTACCACAGCTTCAGCAAAGCGGCTGAGGTCCTGTACCTGACACAACCATCCGTGAGCGCCCGCATTCAGACGCTCGAGCGTGAGTTGGGCGAGGATCTCTTCGAACGGACGGGGCGCTCCGTGAAGCTCACCGACGCGGGCGAGACCTATTTGCAGTACGCCGAACGGGCACTCAAGGACGTACAGGAAGGCAAGGACGCACTCGAGGCGCTGCGTAATGCCGAATTCGGCAACCTGCGTATCGGCTCGGCGCTGACGATCAGCACGTACGTTTTGCCGCGTATCCTCAAGTCGTTTCGCAGCCACTACCCGGGCGTCGACGTGTCTGTGCGCACGGGCCGGTCCGATCAAGTTCTGGAGATGCTCCTCAACGACGAGGTCCAGGTCGGGCTGGTACGCAGCCTCGTACACGCCGAGATCGAGGCGATTCACCTTTACGACGACGAGGTTATCCTTGTCACCGATCACAACCATCCGTTCGCACAAAGCCGAACGGCGGCAATCGAGGAAGTCAGCCGGCAACCGCTGATCTTTTTCGATAAAGGGTCCAGCTACTACGGACTCATTAATGGAATCTTCCGCGAATCGGGGCTCGTGCCAACCCATGCAATGCAGCTCGATAGTATGGAAGCCACCAAGAAGATGGTCGAGGAAGGGTTGGGAACTGCGATCCTGCCGCGCGTATCGGTCGAGCGTGAGCTGAAACTGGGCATTCTGATCGAAATCGAGATTACCGGCGCGCCGCTGTTTAAACGGCAGATCGCCTTGATCTATCGCCGCAACCGTAAGCACGCCCGCACCGTGGTGGCGTTCGTCGAAACCCTGCACAACATGTATCGATTTGACCTTCCCGAATCGAGCCGGGCTATATTCCCAAATATTCCGCAGGTCGGGCGCATGCACGCGAGATGGCCGGAGGAACCGGCCGCGAGGAGGGTTCCATGACAGGTGGACAGCCGGCCATCACGCTATACGAAAAGCGTGGCTGAACGACGTGTAATCGAGCCCGTGGCTGGCTCGACGTTCACAGGATTCCGTTCCAGAGCCGCGATATCTTCAGGCAGCCACTCACCGATGCTGAGCTCAAAGACCTCGCTAGGCGTGCGGGGGGCGCCACGGCCATCTTTTCCTGGCGAAGCCCCAGCGCGCGACCACTGAACCTCGACCAGAGTACGGTTCCGGAAGAAGAACTGTTCACGCTAATGCTTGCCGAGCCTCGGCTGATCCGCAGGCCGATTATCACTTCAGGCAATGCCTTGGCTGTTGGCGCTGAGCCGAAGGCTCTGGAGCAGTTCTTCAGTGGTGACAAGCGACCCTAGCGCCCCCGACCGCCCAGTTACGAAGCGACTTCGTCCCGGATCCGCTTGAGGATGTCGATGTTCTCTTTGTCGGGTCCTTTGCCGCCGAAGCCGGGCACTTCCAGCAGAAAAGGCACGTTACGAAACGTCTCGTGGCCCATGATCGTACGAAAGCCATCGAGGCCGATGAAGCCCTCGCCAATGTTTTCGTGCCTGTCCTTGCCGCCCGCGAGGGGTCCCTTTGAATCGTTGGCATGCACGACCACCAGCCGGTCCAAGCCGACTTCGCGGTCGAACTCGTCCATGGCTCGCTCGATACCGTCAACACTGACAATGTCGTAGCCCGACGCGAACGCGTGGCACGTGTCGATGCAGACCTTCACGCGCGGGCTACCGGCTTCGCGCACGAGCGCGCCGATCTCGGAAAACCTGGCGGCTATCGCATTGCCCATGCCAGCGCTGTTTTCCAAAATCAACTGGCTCGAACCCGGAGCCCTCGCCAGAACTTCCTGAATGGCTCCGATCATTTGTGGCAGCACCGCCTCGAATCCAAGGCCTTTGTGACTGCCTACGTGGAAGATCACGCCCTGCGCTCCGGCCGCGTCGCAGAAGCTAAGGCATTTGGATAGTGAATCTACCGAACGCTGAAGCTGCAGCTCGTTTTCCGTCGCGAGATTAACCAGGTAGATGCCATGTACGAAAACCGGGTTTACGTCACACTCGATCACCCGGCGGTTCAAGATGCCGATCGCGTCGTCTCCGTGCGAGACGGGACGCCAGCTTTGTGGCGCAGAGGCGAATATCTGGATCGTCTCCGAGCCGATCTCGCGGGCCCGATCGATGCACTTGTCCAGGGCGTCGGACGTCGAGACGTGGGCACCGATCCGCATATCGCATCCAACCCTCGGCAGAAAGATTGTGCCAAATGAAGTATACCGGACGCGGAGCCACGCTTTCGCAGAATTGACACGTTTGGAAGCTGACTTATACGATCGTGCGCAAGTCGCAATTAGCCGGCCCTAACCCTTCTGAACATGGACCGTCCCCTGCCGGCGGATTCCATCTTTTCGACCTGATTCCGAGCCGCGTCTGAGCCCCATAGGGCCGCTGCTCTACCGTTGGTGGTGATAGCCATGCTAGGAACCGTCGCGCTTACTCAGCGTCACGTGGATGACTACGCCGCAATCGTTGGCGATTCGCGGATCGCGGACTTGAAGCGCCTTGCCGGGCCACTGAAAGCGGTCCGGCTGCTGAGCCTTTCGCTTGCTTTGTTCGGAACGTGGTTGACCGATTTGCTTTCTGCATCGACCCCGCTGCTTCAAGATCTTGGCGTCGACGCCGACTGGCGTGTCGTTCGTCCCGGCCAGGAGTTCGATGCCGTGACCAGGGCTCTGTATGAGGCGCTGAACGGTGCATCGGACCGCTGGACGCCCGAAATACGCCAGCGATGGGATCGATTGTCATCCAATACGGCGGACCTCATCGAGCCGCGCTATGACGTCATTGTGGTCCACGATCCGCAGTTGCTGGGTCTGGCCGCACTACGCAAGCCGGCAACCAACGGCAGGCGCGTGCGCTGGGTATGGCGGACCCATCTCGACTTGTCAACTGCCGATCAGCCGACGTGGGCGGCGATGCGGCCCTACGCCGAGCAATATGACCTGGCGATCTTCGACGACCGCGCGTTCTTGCCACCGGGCTGGCAACCTGCGACGTTGGCGCTGATTCCGCCCGGTATCGATCCGCTGGGTCCACGTAACGCGCCCCTGGGCGAAGAGACCGCGGCGATGCTTGCCCGAAAGCTTGGAATCGATCCAGACCGACCGCTCATCGCACAGGTATCGCCGTTTGACGAGGGTAGCGATGCGCACGGTTTGATCGAGGCCTACGATGCTTTGCAGCGGCAGTTCCCCGACTTGCAGCTCGCCATCGTTCCCACATGGATCCGCGACGATCAATCAACGCGTGACTACTTTGAGCGCGTCGCCGAGCTGGCCAACAAGCGACCCGGATGCATCTTGTTAAGCCAGGGCGCGGAAATCGGTAGCGCTGAAATTAATGCGATACAAAGCGTTGCTACGCTGGTTGTGCAAAAGTCGCTCCGCAAAGGGTACGCCCTGTGGCTCTCAGAAGCGATGTGGAAGGAACGGCCCGTGATTGCCGGTCGGACGACTGGAACCGTTGCCCAGATTCGCGATGGCGAAAACGGCTACCTGGTGACCAACACGGCCGAGTTCATCCATCGCACCGCCGCACTCCTGGTCGACAATGCCCGCCGCAGAGAGATGGGGTCGAATGGCCGGCGATACGTTGCTGACCGGTTTTTGATCACGCGGTACTTGGGCGACACCATGGGCATGCTGGGAAAGCTTGTAGGACCTGAGCGAAGCCGTTAGCCTGAGAATATGTGACGCCCTTCACACGCAGTGAATGGTGGACTAGAGAGCGCAACATGTTCGGATCAGTTCCGACTACACCAAAGAGCATCGAGGCGTACCGGCCGGTCATCGGCGATCAGCGCGTCGAGGAAATCATAAAGCTCGCTGAACAGATCCGCGGCGCCCGCGTCCTGCACGTCAATGCGACGGCTTTCGGCGGCGGTGTCGCCGAGATACTGTCGACCCTGGTTCCGCTGATGAACGACCTTGGCCTGCAGTGTGACTGGCAGGTGATCCGCGGAACTGACGAGTTCTTCAACGTCACAAAGGCGATGCATAACAGCCTCCAGGGAATGCTGCTGGAGTGGACGCCGCAAATGCGGGAGATATGGACCCGCTACAACCAACAGAACGCCGACATGTTCGACGAGGACTACGACTTCGTCGTAATTCATGATCCGCAACCAGCAGGCGTTCTGGGGATGATCAGCCACCGTTTGGGCCACCGCCCGGCTGGCAAGTGGGTGTGGCGTTGTCACATCGACTTGACAGATAGCCAGGTCGACGTATGGGACCTCATCCATCCGTACCTCGAGCCATTTGACGCCGCCATTTTCACGATGGCCGAGTACGTTAAGGAAGACCTTACACACCCGCTCCTATTTACGATCCCACCCGCAATCGACCCGCTCAGCCCCAAAAATGTCCCGTTGCCGACCAGCGTTGAGCGCGAGATATTGACGCGATACGGTGTCGATCCGAAGCGACCGATCATTTCGCAGGTTTCGCGGTTCGATCCATGGAAGGATCCCCTCGGCGTGATCGATGTCTATCGATCGCTAAAACAAGATCTGCAATCGCTTCAGCTCGTACTCGTGGCCAGCATGGCGTCCGACGATCCCGAGGGCTGGGCGTGGTATGAACGGACGGTCAGGCGCGCGGGCGAAGACTACGACATCCACATCCTCTCCAACCTCAACGGCGTCGGAAATGTGGAGGTCAACGCATTCCAGTCGGCAGCCAAAGTTGTGATTCAAAAGTCCGTTCGCGAAGGCTTTGGATTGGTCGTCTCTGAGGCGCTGTGGAAGGGGCGACCGGTCGTTGCGGGCAACGTCGGCGGCATTCCCCTGCAAATCCTGTATGGACGCACGGGCTACCTGGTGAACACGACCGCCGAATGCATCAACCGAACCCAGTACCTGCTGCAACATCCGCAGCTCGCCGATCATATGGGCCAGGAAGGGCGCGAGCACGTTCGCGAGAATTTCCTGATCACCCGCTACCTCCGTGATTACCTCGCAATATTCAATACTCTCGCCGGCCACGTCGGAGCAGCCAACTCGCCGGCCCGCTTGCTGACGAGGGCGGCTCGATAGGAGGCCCCACCACGTGAAAGGCGTTCTGGCGCTCATCCTCGCCGGCGGCCAGGGGGACCGTCTGAGCATTCTGTCAGAGGAACGCGCCAAACCGGCAGTGATCTTCGCCGGAAAGTACCGAATAATCGATTTCGCGTTGAGCAACTGCATGAATTCGGATATAGACCGCGTAGGCGTGCTGACACAATACCGGCCGCGTTCGCTTAACGCCCACATCGGCATCGGCCGCCCATGGGGCCTCGACCGTGAGGAGCGCGGCGTTTCACTATTGCAGCCGTACCTGGGGCGCGAAAGCTCGGACTGGTACAGCGGCACTGCCGATGCGGTCTACCAGAACCTCTTTTACGTCGTCGAGTCGAAGGTGGACACGGTCCTGATCCTATCGGCGGATCACGTGTACACCATGGCCTACGATGAGATAGTCGAATACCACCGATTGCACAACGCCGACGTCACCGTGCCCGTTTACGATGTGCCGCTGGAGGAAGCAAGCCGGTACGGACTAATAACCATGGACGATGAGGGCCGAGTAACCCGCTTCGACGAAAAGCCCCCCGAGCCCATAACGACCACCGCTAGCACCGGTATATACGTATTCAATCGAGATGTGCTCGTCGACCGTTTGCTTGCCGACGCCGGCACCACCAGCACACACGACTTTGGACGCGATATCCTGCCGTCCATGCTGGAAAGCTATCGCGTGTTCGGATACAACTTCCGTGGCTACTGGCGGGATGTCGGCACAATTGACGCCTACTGGCAGGCAAATATGGACCTGCTCGTCGATCTTCCCGAACTGGATCTTTACAACCCGGAAACAGCCATCCATACGCGTGCGCTCACGCTGCCTCCCGCAAAGATCGGCCCGCGAGCGTACGTGAGTCGCAGCCTTGTGACCGAAGGCGACATTATCAATGGCCAGGTCGAACATTCAGTGTTGTCGCCCGGCGTATACATCGAAGACGGCGCCGTGGTGCGCGACTCGATCCTCTTCGATGACTGTTACGTGGAACGTGGTGCTGTGATCGAGCGGGCGATCCTCGACAAGGGAGTCTATATTGGCGAAGGCTGTCGTGTCGGCACCGGCGAGGATTTTTCGTCCAACCGGGCACGCCCCGACCTGTTGTGGAGCGGAATTAGCCTGGTAGGCAAACGGACACGCCTGGGCGCCGGTCTTGCGGTCGGACGCAACTGCATCATCGGTCCGAACGTGCGCGAAAAGGACATCGCGACCAACTGGCTCCCAAGCGGCGAAACGATTCGGGCCCCGCGACCAACCGGAGTTCCCTCGGTCTGATCATCGTAAAGGACCATCACTGTGCCTGAGCGAGCCGGCGCGTTTGCATTCGTGCTGCATAGCCACCTTCCCTATTGCCGTCGTGCCGGTCGGTGGCCGCACGGCGAAGAATGGCTGCATGAGGCCGCTTCCGAAACGTACTTGCCGCTGCTGGAGGGGCTGAACCGTTTACGCAACGAAGGGACGAAGTTTCAGCTCACGATCGGCATCACGCCCGTTCTATGCGAACAACTCGCCGATCGCGATGTACGCGACAACCTGGCCGATTTCATGGAGGACAAAGAGCAGCGGGCTCGGTCTGACGTCGGGCGCTTCGAGCGCGAAGGGGACGGCCGGCGCGCGGAAGGGGCGGCCTGGTATCTGGAGCACTTCATCTCTCTTCGGAGCCTCTATGAAAGCATGGATCGCGACATCGTGGGCGGTTTCAAGCGCCTGCAGGACGATGGCTGCATAGAGATAGCGACCAGCGCCGCCACGCACGGCTACCTGCCGCTCATGGAGCGTGATTCGACCATCCATGGTCAACTGGCTGTGGGCGTGCAATCGTACAAGCGCCATTTTGGCCGCGATCCTCGCTCGTGTTGGCTCCCCGAGTGCGCCTACCGCCCGGCGTACGAGCGCGTTGTGGGGGATCAGCGTTACGTCAAGCCCGGAATCGAGAGTTTTCTGTCGGAGCTTGGGCTACGGCTCTTCTTTGCAGAGACTCATACCGTCGAGGGTGGCGCTCCGGTGGGCAAGGCGGTCGGCGACGCCGTTGGCCCGTACGGAAGCGTCCCCCGTCGCTATGTGGTGCCGATTCCCAATTACGACTCGCCGAGCCACCGCACGACCTACCTGCCGTATTGGGTTTCAAAGCCGGAAGTCGCCGTGTTGGGCCGCAACAACCGCACGGGACTTCAGGTCTGGTCGGCGTCTCACGGATATCCGGGCGAAGCGGATTACCGCGAGTTCCACAAACGCGACGGCGTATCGGGGCTGCAATATTGGCGTGTTACCGGGCCGGAAGTCGACCTCGGCAACAAGGACGTCTGGAACCCATCATGGGCGCGGGACCGGGTGGCCGGGCACGCGGACCACTTCGCACATTTGGTCGAATCGCTGCTTAGCGAGTTTCATGCGACGAGTGGGAAGACCGGCATAATCTCGGCCGCATACGACACGGAGCTGTTTGGGCACTGGTGGTTTGAGGGCGTCGATTGGCTGATCTCCGTACTACGAAAGCTATCCGGAAGTCCGAATGTCGAGACCTGCACCGCCGGCCAATTCGTGGCGGCGCACTCCCCCGAAGAGGTTTTGGCCTTACCGGAAAGCTCATGGGGGCAGGCCGGAAACCACTTCGTCTGGCTAAATGCTGACACAGAGTGGATGTGGCCCGTTATTCATGCGGCGGAGCGTCGGATGGAACGGCTCGTGGAACTGCACCCTGACGCCGGCGGTCAACTGCTCGCGGTGCTGAGCCAGTGCGCCCGAGAGCTGCTGCTGCTGGAATCCAGCGACTGGCCGTTCTTGGTCACGACAGGCCAGGCGCGCGAGTATGCGATACAGCGCTTTGACGACCACGTGGAGCGGTTCCGACGGTTGGCTGAGGTTGCGGAGGGTGGCCGGCCTACCTCCGACGACATCGCGTTGACCAACGAGTTGTGGGAACTCGACAAGCTGTTCCCCACTATCGATTACCGTGTCTTCAGCCGGCGGGATCTCGTTTGGGATTGATTCTTGTCTCTCCAAAGTCGCCCGCGCTCACGTTCCCGCTGGCCGGAGGCGCCAATGCCGAAGTACTGGACGTTGACCGAGGCAAAGGCAGCGCTGCCCGAGGCGGTTGCCTTGATCGAACAGTTGCGAGATCTGATCCGCCGCGGACGCAGTGGAGCCGCCGGACGCGAGCGCCGGCACGGTCTCGGAGGCCCGAGGGGCGCCCGGTCCGGCAACGGTCGCGGTCCTTCGAGCAATGGACACGGATCAAGTGAACCTGCTGGGCAACTCGATGTACAGGCGCGACAGCTCATGGAGCGGATCCAGGCGATGGGGTTTCAGGTTAAGGACGTCGAAGCCGGCCTCATCGACTTTCCCTGTATGCGAAACGGCGAAGAAGCGCTGCTCTGCTACCGCCTGGGCGAGCCCGACATTCAGTTCTGGCACGACCTCGAGAGCGGCTTCGCGGGAAGGCGCCCGGTCGAAGAACTGTAGCCCGGTGTTGCAGGTGGCCGCGTCGGTGCTGCTGCTTCTGGCATCCGCGTGCGGGACGGGCGGCCACCACGCGCCGCCGCCACAGGCGACGTCACTGCGACCGACAGGTGCGCTCGATCCGACTCCCGCCACAGGCGCGATTGCGCCCGCAACGTCTGTCACAGGAAGCGCAACGGGGCGTCCCTCGGTGACCGTCGTCGCGGTCGCCGGAACACCGGGATTGATAACTCTCACGCCTGCCGGTGCGAAGCCCGATGCTCTGTCGGTTCAGTCCGGACGCACGATAACCTGGCAGAACGACGACACGAACCGGCATCACGTTGTTTCGGACGAACCCGGTCTGTTCGACACGGGCGACATCGCGCCCGGGTCATCTGTGACTGTCACCGTGACCGTAATTGGCACTCACGACTGGCATGATGCGGTGACGCCCCGTCTAAAAGGGACCCTCCGCGTGTTGAAGTGAGCAGGCTGGCGAGGGAGCTATTCGACGTCTTGTTCGATGCTGGCCGACAGAACCGGCCGTCTTGAACCGTCATCGGGTACAGGCTGAATCACAATATTAATGATGTACGATTCGCCGGGATGCCACCTTTCGGTAGAAACCACCATCTCCGCCACGCCCGTCGTGTCTGGAATAAGCGGTCCGCCGTCCCAGTAGGCCGCACCCGCGCTGAACCAAACGTGGTATTCACTCCCGCCACGCAGCGGTGTGAGTTCCCGCGCGAATATCACGCAACGCTGCTGCTCGCGGCTCCAGAAGACGGCGCCATTCGCGTTGGGCGCCGCGGCGCCCGCGGTGAGCGGAGCCTTAATCGTCCCCGGAGCAGACAGCAACAACAGTGCATCGGTGTCCGCTCGGGCAAGCGCAGGCTCTGAAATCCTGAGCCGCGCGGCCGCCTGATCTGACTTCTTGAGGTCCTGCACCTGGTTATGAAGCCGCAGCGTCCAAACGCCGAGCCCAATGATCGCGATGAACATCGCCGCCGCGGCCAGCGTCGGCAAATAAAAAGCGACACGGCGAAAGCGCGCTACGCTTGCGCTGCGTAACGCATTACGCCCGCCGGGGACTGCAGCATGTGTCGTGGTTTGTAAGCGGCTGCCAACGGGCGTTCCGGTCACGCCGGCACCAGACCGCGAGACTCGATCTCCAGCCGTGTCCGAGTTGATTGCACCGAACACGGCGGCTCGCAGGGCCCAGGGAGCCTCCACTAGCGGGGCGCTGAGCGGTAACTGGCCCGCCACCCGGAGCGCGGCTTCGTACTCGGCTTTGCAGTCATCACACGATGCGAGATGCAGTTCGGCCTGCGACGCTTCTTTTTCAGGAAGCGCTCCAAGTGCCAAAGCATCGGCATCCGCGCGAAGCTCTTCGCAGATCATCACTCGGCCTCAGTCTCGTCCCGCAGGATAATGCGCAGCTTCTTCATGCCCAGCCTTACCCGCGTCTTAATCGTGCCTAACGGCGTCGCTACCCGTTCCGCGATCTCTTGTTGCGTTAGGCCACCAAAATAAGCAAGTTCTATCGCCTCGCGTTGCTCGGGGGGCAGCGTCGCCAGGGCCGCTCGGACGCTGCGCTGCTCCGATGCAAGCACTGCCATCCATGCCGGATCTGGAGCAGCAACGTCAACCGGGTCGTCTGCACCTTCGACGGGCGCTATCTCGCGCAGCCGTCGCCGGCCGCGCGAACGGACTTCATCGACGGCTCGATTTCGGGTGACGCTCAACAGCCAGGGCATGAACCGGCCTCGCTGTGGATCGAAACTGCCAGGGTTACGCCAGAACCGAATGAAGACATCTTGGGCGACATCTAATGCAGACGTCGGATCGGCTAAAACGCGCAACCCGACCGAGTACACGAGGTCCGAATAGCGTTCGTACAATTCGGCGAAAGCTTCTTCGTCGCGCGCCACAACCCGGTCGACTAATGCGTCGTCCGTAAGGGCATCAGCCAGGCTGCCCCTTCGCGCGGTCACCGCGCTACATCCCTATGTCTATACGACGAAGGAGCGTGATCGGATTGCAAACCCTATCTCCGAATTTCCCTGTGACTGCTGCATTGTATCAATTACTCCGCCGCTGTGTTTCACAGTCTGTTAGCAGGAGATTAATCGGGCGTGTGTATGCGGACGCTACAAACCCACGTACCGTTTAGTTAGAGCACTCAACTCGCTACAACAAGGAGAAGAACAGCAATGAAAGCCTACCGGCTCATATTACCCGTGGTCGCGCTGACCGCGGTAGCTCTGGCGATTGCCTGCACGCAAAAGACGCACCCGGCCACGCTTGGCAGCAATGTCAGTCAGCCACCCGCTGCAACGGGGGCCTCGCCGGCGTCTGCGGCGCAGGGGACCAGTGCCGCAGCGCCAAGCCCTGCTCTAACGACGACAACGAGCAAGAATGACGCCACGCTTACCTCAATTCCGGACATCGTGAAGGCGTTGCGACCGAGCGTGGTGCGAGTCCGAACCGATGCATCCCAGGTCGGAGTCTTCGGCAATCTACAAAAGGCTTCGGGAACCGGCACCGGCATAATTCTCGATGCCGACGGACACATTCTCACCAACAACCACGTCGTCACGCTGGGCACGAATCAGCCGGCACAAAAGTTTACCGTTGACCTCGCGGACGGCGAGTCGCTTGACGCGCAGCTCGTGGGGCGGGAACCGAACGCGGACCTCGCGATTCTCAAGATCAGCGCCAAGGGCCTGACTCCCGCGAGGCTGGCGGATCCGAAATCTATTAACGTCGGCGATACCGTCGTGGCCATGGGCTATGCGCTCGACCTCGGCGCCCAGCCATCGGTGACTGTCGGTGTGGTGAGCGCCCTCGGACGGACGATCGACGAAACGATCAGCCCGAACGCAGGCGTTGTGCAAAGCACTTCTCAGCAGATCAGCATCGGCGGCGCCATCCAGACCGATGCTGCAATCAATCCCGGTAATAGCGGCGGACCGCTGGTGAATACGCGTGGCGAAGTCATCGGCATAAACACTGCCGGCATCTTCAGTACGAATGGAGAGCCGGTTCAGGGCATCAACTTCGCGGTCTCCGTTGATACGGTTCTGCCAGTTACCAAATCGCTAATCAGCACGGGCCGGGTGGACCGGGGCTTCCTGGGAGTCACCGTCACACCGATAACGCGTGACGTCGCCTCGGCGCAGCATCTTCCGGTCAACGACGGCGTCGGCATCGTCCAGGTCAACAAAGGCAGCGCTGCCGACCAGGCGGGACTGAAGGCGGGCGACATTATCGTCAAAGTCGGCAACATCGAGGTACACGGACAGGGTGACCTCAACGAGGCGCTGATCGAGAATGGTTCCGGCGCAAAGGTGCCGGTGACGGTTTACCGCGGTACCGACAAGCAAACGGTCGACGTTACTTTAGGCTCACGACCGGCATCGGCGTAATTCCGACGTCAGCGTTGTTCCTGGAAACGGGGTGGTCGCACGGCTGCCCCGTTTCGGCGTCGGGCCGGAGGCGATACCATACAGCTATGGCGGTGAGTGTCCATGACTAGCGCCCTCGACCCAAAAGGGCCCGGACACGACCAGCGTAGGTGCAGATTTCTAATACCGAACCCTGGCTACGACCGCAGCAGTATTCCCTACGGTGCGGAAAAGGGGCGGCTGGCACTTTTTCTGTGCCTGTACAAAGGTGCCGACCATCCATTGATCACCACGATGGTGAAGTGTCGCTACTGCCGCACCACGGGGCTATGGTTCCAACCGCGTGACGACATCCCGGACGCCCAAACGATCCCGGTCATCGGTTCGCAAGCATCCAAGTGCAAATGACTGAAACTGACGCGACGAGCGTAGATTTTAAGCTTGCGCGGCCTCCTCGGCGCATTGTGTCGCTGGTGCCGAGCCTGACGGAGGCCCTGTTCGCGTTGGGCGCGGGCGACCTTCTCGTTGGCGTGACCAGCTTCTGCAAAGAGCCTGCCGGCTGTGTGGCACGGCTGCCGAAGGTCGGCGGGACCAAGACTCCGGACGTGCAAGCCGTTGCGGCGCTGAATCCCGACATGGTTGTCGCAAGCACGGAAGAGAACCGTGAGGCCGACGTGGAGGCTTTGCGTGCGGCGGGGCTCAGCGTCTTCGTGACGTTCTTTCCTACCGTCCCGTCGGCGCTGGATGGAATCGATGCGATCGCCCGCATCGTCGGCGTTGATTCCAAAACGTGTTCCTGGCTTGGCGAATCTCGCGCCCTGGTTGCCGCCGCGAAGCTTCGCCAGGTAGAACCGGTTGCATACTTTTGCCCGATCTGGCGCCGTCCATACATGGTGGCGCGGTCCGACACCTACATGTCGGATCTGCTCGCGCTGGCCGGCGGACGAAGCTGCTTCGCAGTCAACGCTCCCGCGCACTACTATTCCGTGGACCTCGCAGACCTTGCGCCAGCCGCGCCGGACGTCATCTTGCTGCCCGACGAACCGTACCGGTTCGCGCCTCGACATGTCAGCGACTTTGCGCCGTATCCGGATGTGCCGGCAGTTGCTTCAGGCCGTATTCATTTCATCGACGGCAGATCGCTGAGCTGGTATGGACCGCGTATCCCTCACGCGCTGAATACGTTCACGGCAATATTCGATGCAATTCGTGAAAAGCGGCCCCTCCAGGGAGTTGCGCATGGATCTCGTAAGTGAATAAACGGCCACCAAATTCGAACCGCGGCCAGGGCAGCGGGCATGGTCATAAGCCGTCACTATCAATGCGCCTAGACGTCAGTGGAGCGATCGCTTGCCTGCGCTTTCCCTTGCTCGAGCAAGTAGGGGGCGTGCGACACGCCATTACCACGAGGCTCGGGGGATTGAGCAACGGTCCATTTGCCTCAACAAATCTCGGGCTATCGGTGGGCGACGACCGCGACCATGTGATTGCCAACCGCCGGCTGGCAGCGATGTTGGTTGGCCCCAAGGATGCGCAGCCGGTGACCGTTCGCCAGGTGCACGGTGTCGGGGTCGCGCTGGCCACCGAGCCGGGACAGCCGGGCGTCTACATCGCCGACGCCGACATGCTTGCCACGCGGACGCCAGGCGTTGTCCTCATGGTCCAGACCGCAGACTGCCTGCCACTGATCTTGATTGACCCCGTCCGACGAGCGGTCGCCGCAATGCACTCCGGCTGGAGGGGTCTTGCCGCAAACTCCGGCCGGCAGGCGGTGTCCAGTATGCAGCGGCTGTTCGGTACCCAACCAAGGGACCTGCTGATCGGAGTTGGGCCGGGGATCGGCGCCTGCTGCTACGAGGTCGGCAATGACGTTGCAGATGCGGTTTCCAGCACCGCCGGTAACTCAGCCAACCGCTTCGTCCGCCGTTCAGCGGCTAAGACATACATCGACCTGGAAGGCGTGCTGCTACACCAGTTAAGCGCAGCAGGGATGCTGCCGGACCATGTCGACGCCGCATCGTTATGTACGGCGTGCAATCTCGACCTGCTATATTCCCATCGCCGCGAGGGCGTCCCGACCGGCCGCTTCGGAGCGCTGGTTGCAATCAGTGGGATGACCACGGGAAACCGCTAGATCAGGGGTTGAGGCCGATCTCCGTTGCCACAGGCTTCAGCGAGTCGATCACGAATTGCACGTGCTCGTCGAAGTCGACGCCGAGCTCGTCGATTCCCTTCCAGATGTCGTCGCGGATGACATTCCGCGCGAACGCTTTATCTTTCAGCTTCTTGCGGACGCTGCTTAGCTTGACCTCCCCGAGGCTTTTGGTCGGCTGAACGAGCGTGCAGGCGATAATGAACCCGGTAAGCTCGTCGACCGCGAAGATCATCTTGTCCATCGTCGATCGGCGCTCGTAGCCCGTGAAATCGGCGTGGCACTGGATCGCGTAGATCACCGCTTCCGGGTAGCCGCGTTCTTCGAGGATCGGCTTTCCTGCCATGGGGTGCTGGTCCGGGAACTGCTCGTAGTCGAAGTCGTGCAGGAGTCCCACGATTCCCCAGGTCTCTTCGTCGCCGCCGTGTTTGCGCGCCGCGGCGCGCATGACTGCCTCAACCGACCGGCCGTGGCGCCGCAATTGATCGGTCTTTGTGTATTCGCAGAGGAGTTCCCATGCTTGTTCGCGATCCATTTGGTTGCCTCCGCCAGCCTGCGATATCATTTCGCCAGTTGTCCGCCCTGCCGACCTAGAACGGGATAGCTGTTGCCAGTTGCAGCCCGCGGGCCAGCGCCTCGCCCGCAAGGACCGCTCCGGTGGCGACGTACAGCAGCCCCGTGGCCGACATCATGCCGCGGACGAGACTGGAACGCCACGCCATCACCGCCAGCACGATGGGAAACACCAGGCCGACGCCGATCCTCAGCCAGAAAGCGGGATCCTGAACGATCCCGGATCCCGACAGATCCGCCGACGGCGTTTGTCTCACCGGGATAAACAAGTTGATGAGCACGAGCGCCGACTGTACGGCGAGGACGACGATAAGGGCCAGCGTAATTTCGTTGAGCGGCTGTTCTGACAGGCGGGGCGAGACGAGGTACCCGTGGCCGAGGACCATGCCCATGGTCACAGAGCCCAGGCTCAGGGCCCCGGTTAGCAGGCTCAGCACGACGCCCGGGTAACCCCAGGCCGGCAACCGGATAATCGCAGCGACGAGGCCGAGCGATACCAGCGCTGCGGCACTAGCGGCGAGGCCGATGATACTCGCGGCCGGTTCACGCTCCCGCCATACGACGAACGTGTAGGGAACCAGCAGCACCAGCAGTATCCACAACCCGATCCTGGACGGGTTGAGAAACGTTTCGTCAAGCCGGTACCCACCGACGTCGAACGGGCGCCCGAGTGCCGTGGTAATCCAAACCGCCAGAGCGGCGCCGCAAAGCGCTGTGCCGGCGCCCATCTTGACGAATCCGTGCGGCACGAGGCCGCGCATCTGCGCTACGCAGGTGACGACCAGGACTCCGGCTGCAAACTCCACCAGTAAAAGGAAGACCATGTAGGGGAGCGAATCGATGCTCAACGAAACTCCAGGACCGGCGCGCAACATCGTGCCGAGAGGCACGAATCATCGTATGCAGGCGTCGATCAGCGGTCAAACGCCTTACCCTCGTCGACGGTGGCCAACCACAGCCCGAGGCGGCGGAAGTCTTCGTACTGGTCGTCGTACGAACGGCTGATTCCCGCCCGCGGCGAAGGGTGGTACAGCGGCAGCAACCAGCGCTCGTGCCAGTTCACCGGCCTGCCGACGGCCGCGCGCAGCTGCAAGCCGTGTGCTTCCAGCCGCGCCAGCGCCCCCAGTGCCGTCGCACCAAGCGAGACGACAACAAACGGGTCCAAGACGTTGATTGTCGCGCGTAGCCACCCGGAGCAATTTTCAATTTCGGACCGTGATGGCGTGCGGTTGTTGCCGTTGACGTCGCGCGGATTGCAGAGGGCCGCGTTGGTGATGAAGATCTGCTCGCGCGAGAG
The DNA here is from genome assembly GCA_036741355.1 of Chloroflexota bacterium. Classification (GTDB taxonomy): domain Bacteria; phylum Chloroflexota; class Dehalococcoidia; order CAUJGQ01; family CAUJGQ01; genus JBBRGK01. The sequence goes on along the minus strand of DAINSK010000003.1, from coordinate 52,112 downwards.
CCTCGCGATCGATAACAACCGCTCGAATCGCTTCCCCGATTGGTCCCGGCTTAGCGGTACGCCGGTCAGCTCACCGCCAAGCCGTCCGGGTGCCTCGGCAACAAAGACCACCTGCGCCCTCGGGCTTCCGTTCATAGCAGTCAATACGCGGCGGCGCCCTTCCATCGACGGACAGGCGTGACACGCCTGCGCCCGACGGACCAGGCTATCGAACGCGGGGTCACCGGTGGGTGCGATACGGAGTTCCAAGGTGCTGACGTCAGGCACGTCTGACGATCCTGGCAGGCGCGTTCGCAGACTCAATGCAGCTTGTCCCGTGCTCCGACTGGCTGATATAGTGAATCTCCGGGCGCACTATAGGAGTGTAGCTCAGCTGGAAGAGCAGCGGTCTCCAAAACCGCCGGTCGGGGGTTCGAATCCCTCCACTCCTGCCGCGGTAGATGCGCCGGGACACCTGCCGAGGTGGTGGAATAGGCAGACACGCCACCTTGAGGGGGTGGTGCGGGTAACCGCGTAGGAGTTCAAATCTCCTCCTCGGCACCAAACATACTGGCAGCGCCGGCCGGCGGTCGAGCGGGTCAGTCACGCGGAAGTAGCTCAGTGGTAGAGCACCTCCTTGCCAAGGAGGGGGTCGCGAGTTCGAATCTCGTCTTCCGCTCCGCTTACGGCGACGTGGCCAAGTGGTTAAGGCAGGGGTCTGCAAAACCCCCATCACCGGTTCGAATCCGGTCGTCGCCTCCAATGAAGGTTCGGGGTGTTCAGCGGGCACCCATTTCGGAATCGTCCCCCCGCCCATCAACTCCACACCGGATACGGAATTGGGCTCGGCGCGGCCGGCGTCAAGGCGATTCGGAAGACCGGACCGCCGCTCCCGCCCCCGGTAGTCCCTCCGGAGTTACCACTGGCAATAGGAACGTTGTACTGAGCCGGCCCACTTGGCCCGCTTGGCCGTCCGCCAAGATGAATCGCATATCCTTGAACTGGCGATTCCGAGCTGTTCTTCATTGCCTCCAACACTGTAGCTAGAACACAGCGTTCCGTGACCGAAAGTGCGTTTGCCCATGCCAGGAACTTCTCTCCGAACGCGGTGGCATCAGCCTCGGTGAAGTGTTCGGACTGCGCCGGCATGCTTAGCTCCTCTTGGTGACAAGCTATGATGCTTATCGCAGAAGCGCCGCTTACGAAGGCCTACGGCGCGGCGCGGAACCACACTGAATGGATGGCACCACCCGCCGTCCAGGTCACTGCAGTTGCGATGGTAGCATGCCGGACTTCGCGCCGAAGGCATGTCTGGGCGGTTCTTCGCGGCGGACGCTGGAGTCCGCAACGGGCAATGGTGCCGACTAATCCAGTCCGCCGATAGGTCCCAGTTCTGAAGGCATAGGCGGTCACAAGCGGAGGGAGAGCGACAAACACGCGAAAAACACGCTCATACCCAGGTGGCGGAACGGCAGACGCAGCGGACTTAAAATCCGCAGCCGCAAGGCGTGGGGGTTCGAATCCCCCCCTGGGTACCGGTAAATATAGGCATGAAGTGACAGCAGTACCCGGCGCCGATACTGCGAATCCGAAGCAAGTACAGCGATTTATACAGCGGTTGGCCGCTAAACGGTGTGTTCGGCGCCCCGGGCGCCCAGAGGCGCGGGGACAGGAGACCGGCGATGTCTGAGAGCGACGGTGCGCCTGCACCCTCACCGACCGATGTCCTCCTCCAGGTGATGACCTCGTACGTCCTGCCCCAGGCGCTGTACGTGGTCACGTCGCTGGGTGTGGCCACGCACCTCGTGGACGGACCGAAGGAAGTCACAGAGCTCGCACGCCTGACGGGTGCGCACCCACGCTCGCTGGCGCGGCTGCTACGGGCGCTGGTGAGCGCCGGTGTATTCGTCGAAAGCGACGGCGCGTTCGGCCAGACCGCACTCAGCCGCTGCCTGCTCCCCGGCGAACCGGGCAGCGTGCGCGCCTCCGTGATGGTGGCCGGGGCACAGCACTACCGCGCCTGGGGCGATCTGCTGTACAGCGTGAAGACAGGTGAGCCGGCCTTCGACCACGTGTTCGGCTCCCCCTGTTATGACTACATGGCCGCGAATCCCGAGGCCGCGGCCGATTTCGACGCCTCGATGCGCGAAACCGGCGATCAGCAATGGACGCAGGTCGCGGCAGCCTACGACTTCTCCCGGTTTGGAACGCTGGTCGATGTGGGCGGTGGGCATGGCGCCCTGCTCGCCGCCATCCTGCAGAACCATCCGGCGCTGCACGGCGTCCTGTTCGACCTGCCGGGGGTGGTGGCGGGGGCGCATTCCTACCTTGAGTCGCTTGGAGTAGCGAGCCGCTGCACCATCGTAGCCGGCAGCTTCTTCGAGGGCGTGCCCTCGGGCGGCGACTGCTACCTGCTCGCGCGCACCCTGCTCAACTGGGAAGTCGAGCGGGCGCAGCTCATCCTCGAGCAGTGCCGGACTGCCGTCCGGACAGGGGGCAGGCTGGTGGTTGCCGAGCCGCTGCTGCCGCCCGCCGGGGTGTCGTTCGCTGACGCCTTCAACGACCTCAACCTGCTGGTGCTGGGCGGCGGCCAGATGTGCACCGAAGCCGAGATCGGCGCACTGCTGCAGGGCGCGGGATTCTGTCTGACCGCGGTGCACACCACTCCCACCCGTCTCAGCCTGATCGAAGCCAGCCCAGTGTAGCCCGCGCGATCAATGGGCTAATTCACACGAAAACGGTACAATGTCGCACACACCGCGTACCGGCCGGCGGCATACGGTGTGAAGCGTAAGACGGCGGCAGAGCCGCCACAGTTCCCGCCAAGGAGAGGACCCATGAGCACGGACGGAAAGACGAGCTTCTCAGACGCCGACATCACCAGCACGGCAGGCAAGATGGCCGCGTTCGCGGAGACGCTTACGGAAGGCGAACGCGCGGTGCTCGCGCGCGTCGTCACGCTGGCGGCCCAGGCGGGCCAGGCCGAGGGCGAGGTGCAGGGCTACTTCACACTGATCGAGTTCACGGGCAACCTGCTGACGCATCAGTCGCTACGGGGGGCGCTGTTCCAGGCCGCCGGCATGGGCGACGGCTCGGTGAGGCCGCAGGCCGGAGGCACGCTGGGCGCGGTGAACGTGCCCGCTGTCCAGGCCGGCGCTACGAGCAAAATTGTGATCCAGGGTGGCTGATCTGCTCAACATCTACCTGCACATCATGCTGCAGCCCTGACGCAGCAGTCGTTGCATGGTGCGCTGCTCCAGGCCGCCGGCTTCTGCGACGGCCCGGTGAGGCCGCAGGCCGGCGGCACACTGGACGCGGGCGGCACTGGCCGGCAAGGTGCCGGCTCCCGTCCACCCGGTCTATGAGCCGCGGCTGGGCGCGGTGAACCTGCCCGCTGTCCAGCGCTAAGCCGCCCGGCAGCCGCCCCGGCCGGGGCTACGCCGCCCGCCAGAACGGTTCGCCGCTGAGAGAGTTCCGCGGCCAGCCCACCGTCATCTCTTCAACCTGTTCGTCGGTCACGCCGTCCTCGCTCAGGGCGGGCACGACCTTGTTCTTAACGAAAATGAAATGCTCAATCGGTCATACTCTTCACGTCAACGGAGCGGCCTGCAGCGGCACCGGGTATGACAACAATGCCGGCGATCGCTCGGAGTCGAATCACCCTTCGATACAGCGATTCATAAAGCGATTGTGCCGCAACCGGGGGCGATGTGCGGCGACTGGTGACGACTGGAGCAGCAGCGAACTTGATGGCAGTTGCAGCAATTCACGCGTGAAATGCGCCTGTAGACGACCAACTGCCACCGTCGCCGACCGGCACGAATACCGCCGCGCCGGGACTTAAAAATCCGCAGCCGCAAGGCATGATGGTTCGAATCCCCCTGGGTACCAGTAGATCGCTGTTTCCGATCTGGCGTTCACCGGTTATCCTTACAGCAGTGCTCTATTCACTGCCTTTCCGTTGTCTGTGCTTTGCAGCGCTGCTTGCCGCCGTCGCTCTGCGACCGGCCGTCGAGCGCTCTCACGCCGCACCGCCGGACAAGCGGGCTTCGTCCCCGCGCCAAATCGACCTGGCCGCTGCCGCCGAGGCCGAACGTGCCGGCGACTACACCGCGGCGGAAGCCGGCTACCGCGCGCTAGCCGCCTCGCCCGACCCTGCGACCTCGATTGCAGGCCAACTTGCCCTGGGCCGATTCCTTGAGCGCCGGGGCCGGCCGTCAGACGCCGTGGCGTCACTCGCGGCGGCTATCGGAGCCCTCGGCGACACGCCGGATGGCCTTCGCGCAAGGTTCCTGCTCGGCGAAGCACAGTGGGACCTACATCAGAACGAGGCCGCGGCGGCGTCATTCCAGGCCTATGCGACGTCCGGCGGACCGGCGGGCGGCTACGCGGCGATCGAGCGTGCCGGCGCTTTGCATGACGCGGGTGATGACGATGCGGCATTGGCGGCGCTCTCGGACGCACTGCAATCCACATCGGTGCCGGTACGGAGAGGTGCGCTGCAGGCGGCAAGCCAGTCACACGAGCAGCTCGGCAATCTGCAGCAGGCGGCCGCGGATCAGCAGGCGCTGGCCGCCGCGTCGCCGGGAGTAACCGCGCGGACCGGTGCGCTGCTCGAGGCGGGCCGGCTGTACCAACGTGGGGGTGATAACGCCGACGCCGTCACGGTGCTCCAAAGGGTCGTCGATGAATATCCGAGTGCGGCAGCCGCAGGCTCGGCGCTCGACCGATTGGATGTGCTGAATGCCGGCGTGGATCCGTTGCAGCGCGCCATTGTCTTGTTTGATCACGGTCGCTACGCCGAAGCGCAAAAGGCGTTACAGCGGGTGTTGGACTCTAATCCTCCGCCGGGTATTGCAGCCCAGGCCACCTATCAGCTTGCACGGATCAGCGACAATAGAGACGAAAACGATGCAGCGATAGCCGGCTATGCCGACGCCTACGCCCAGGATCCGACCGGCCCGATCGCATCCGACGCTTTGTGGAAGAGAGCGCAACTGCTGAAGTCGCTCGACCGCTACGGTGAGGCTCAAGTCGCTTATTCGATCCTCGTCCAACGGCTCCCGCAGAGCATTCACGCCGCGGAGGCCGCATTCGACGCCGGTCTGACGGCCTACCTCGATGGCCGTTCTGACGATGCTGAGACCGCTTGGACCGCATTGGCCCAGTCAGCCGAAAGCGACGATGCCGCTCATGCATACCTGTGGCTTGGCAAAGTTGCGCGGGCGAGGGGCGAGCCCCTTACCGCCGCGGTCGACTTTGCGCGGGCGCAAGGGCTCCAACCGACCGGTTACTACGGTCTCAGGGCTGGGGTGCTGTCGGCCGGTCGGGATGTCCGCATCGCGGGCCCGGGCGTAACACCGCCTCCCAGCGATTGGAACTCGCTCGAGGCATGGCTAACATCGCGGTTCGGTCCGGAGAATCCGGCACAGTTCACCGCACTGAAGGCGACCCAGGACTGGACCGAAGGCATAGAGCTTGATGCTCTTGGCTGGACCGTCACGCCTGAAATTCTGCTCGACTCTGCAATTACCGGCGTCGACCAGCAGCCCTGGGCGCTGTACCGCGCGGCGCGGTCGTTTGTGGATCGCGGCCGGGCGAGCCTTGCGCTGGATGCCGCTGACGATCTGCTGAAGCTCGCTGGAGTTAAGACCGGCGGGCAACTCGACGTTCCGGCGGCGCTCCTGCGAATCTCATACCCTCTCGACTACGTTGAGCAGGTAAACGCGGATGGTGCTCAAACCGGACTGGATCCACTGTTCATATACGCCGTCACCCGCCAGGAGAGTGGGTTCTATCCGGCGGCGGAGTCGTCCGCAGGGGCACAGGGACTAATGCAACTGGAGCCAAGCACCGCGCAGGGCGAGGCCGACGCGCTCGGCCTGCAGGGCTATTCGACCGCCGACCTGAACCGGCCGCTCATCAATCTAGAGCTGGGCAGCGATTTCCTGGCACGCCAGGCGGCAGCGCATGACCGAGAACTCAGCCAAACCCTTGCCGCCTACAACGCCGGCGGACGAAGTGCCAGCCGCTGGGAGCAATTGGCCGGAAACGATGCAGATCGCTTCTACGAGGCAATCGATTTCAGTGAGACGCGGCTGTATGTTCGGCTGGTCAGCGTGAATTACGCGGTCTACAACTACCTCTACCGCTCGGCTCCGCATCCCACGCTGTTGCATCCCTGATCGGGTCGAGTGAATAGGAACCGACGCCTAACCCGGCGCCGGCAATGTCGGTCATGCCGGCGTGACCTGCCTCGCCTGCCGCACTTTGCCGCCGAAGGCGTGTGAAAGCGCATCTGACCGCAGTTCAGACAGATGCTGGGTGTAGGGAAGCTTGGACGTGATCAGGGGGAGAATGACGCGAGACCCCGCGCTTGCAATCATGTGGTCCAGGCGCGTCCATTTGATGCCGTACAGTCGTCGTTGATCGGGAGTCAGCAGGTCCACGACCATGCGACCCGCCAACCACTTCATGATTCCGGGCGCCGTGAAGGTCACCCAACGCGGCAACATCAGGTCTAGTAGACGCCCGGCCGGCGCGGTAAAGGCGAGCTTGGGTCGCATCGACGCCATGTATGCGTCCAACTCGGCAACGCTGCCCGGCGCGGACTCAGGCTCGATTCCAACCAGCCGCGCCGCCTCGCGCTGTTCTTTGACGTACGTGTCCTCTTCTGCTGCGCTGAGGTTCGGACCCCAGCGACGACTGGCGCGCAGGACTGCCCACGGAATCGTGGAGTGGACCCACAGCAGCAGGTCCGGCTCGTCCGCGCTGTACGATTCACCGGTCTGTTGGTCGACCGCGACGTGATGCCGATGGATGTTGCGCAGCGTGGCTCCGGCCCGCTCGGCGGTTTCGATGTCGCCGTAGATGGTGCTCGCCCCGTATTCGGACGTCAGCCGGGCGCGCTCTTCGGGATGCTCGTAAACGCTGGACGACTGATCGATCATCCAGATCACGCGTGGTAGCAGCATTTGCACCAGCACGGCCGCGGCCGGCGCTATCATCGGCGCCGGCGAGGAGTGCAGGCGCCAGGTGACGCTGTCCGGCCCGAACAGTCCGTCGTCTTTTGGAGATTGGGATAGCCCGGCTGCTGCGACGTCGGGCCTGGGAGAAACCGGGGACGGAGCCATGTCGATCGTGGCCTTTCGAGGGTGAATGTGACCTGGTCGCATGAGGTCTACGGTGCGTCCGCAGTCGGGGTGGTGACAGGCGCGTGGGAAGAGCCTGCCTGATGATGCTGCAGGCTGAGCGTAATGCTGTTGATCACCAGTCCCATCACGGCGCCGCCGCCAAAATGCCCCCACGCAGCGGAGCTGCCCAGGAGATGGTTGATGAGCACGGAGAACAGCCCCGATGCTATCGTCATGCCGATAAGAAAGAGCGCAATCCCCAGGGGAGACGTCGGCTTGCGCCGCCACCACGGCGGCGAGTGCGACGGTTCGATTGCCTGCATGACTAACTCGCCTCGGGGCATCACACCGCACCATGAGGCGTGGTGCGCTTGCCCGGCATCGACCGAAGCATAGTCTAGATGGTGAATGTATGTCAAGATTGTTACATCCGACATAGCCTTTTTTCGCCATGTAAGGAGCAACCGATGGCCTCGCTGAGCCTCGCCGATCTCGTCCGCAATCGCACAGTTTCGCCCGAAATGGCAGCCATGCTCGCCACTGCGGCGGAAGAGCGCCGGTCGATGCTTGGCGTCGCCATCCCGCGTGGCGCCGGCAAGTCCACGGTCATGCAGGCGGCGCTGTCGTATGCTCCCGCCGGCACCGCGTTTCACCAACTGACCGAGGCCCAGGGCCCGGGCCTCGGTATTCCGGCAACGCCGGACGGCGGCTACCTGGTGATGTCCGAGATTTCGACCGCTCCGATGCTTGATTACCTCTGGGGAGCACCCGTACGCAAAGTATTCCAGGCGCTCAGCCGTGGCGGTTTTTCGCTTGCTACCGCTCTCCACGCGGCCGGCATAGAAGAGGCGTTCCAGGTCATCACCGGCGACAACGCCGTTCCCGACGAACATGCGTCCCATATGGATCTGATGTACTACCTGCGCAGCATTGGCGATGACTGGCGGAATCCGCTCAGGAGGGTCATGGCCGAACTTTACGAGATCGACGTCGTTCAAGGCGGCCGGCCGATCGCACGGTTGTTGCAGCGCTGGAATGAAGCTGAGGACCGGTTTGAAGCGGTGGAGCAGCCGCGACGGATCGGCAGCGGCAACGACGGCCTCGAGCGCCACGCGAACGTGTTTAAAGCACGGTCAATGTAAGCCAATTCTCATCGGGCGACGGGCGTTGACAGCGAACCGGGGCTCGTGATTTCCACCGCCCGCTTCAAGAGCGCGTTGACATCGGCGATCCGCTGCGTCGCCTGGTTGATCTCAGCGTTGTTGTGGTTCTGGAAACCGTCGTAATAGAGCGCCGCTGCCCGTGTCATTCCCGATGAAATTCCCTGCATCGCGAATTGGTAATCCCGGGCCGACGCATCGCAGCGCGTGGCCTGGACCGACGGATCGACCTTGCTGAACTGGTCCGCGGCCACCTTCAGCGCTGCAGGGACGGCCGGATCCTGGGGGTTGCGCGTCCCAGCTACCACCGCGTTCTGAAGAATCGGATAGATTTGGTCGCGCTCAAGCCGGAACGTCCCGTTGAACTTGGCCGTGCAGTCGACGAGCGCGTCCGCGGCGTTGCGCGAGTTACTAGAGGTGTTCGTGCAGCCGATCAAACTCAATGCCAGCAGGGCGGTGGAGGCGAATGGAAACCGAATGGCTTGTGACTCCGCACTGAATGCCGCGCCGAAAGCGGCTCTGTCAGTTGTACCACGAGACGTGACCGGTCCTGAAACGCGGCTGCTGTTCTGGTACATTCATGCCATGCAACCATTCGACGACGTTACTGTCCTTGACCTTACCCAGCACATCGTCGGTCCGTATGCGACGTTGCTCATGGCAAGCTACGGCGCCGACGTCATCAAAGTCGAGCGTCCGGGAGGCGACCCCGCCCGGCGGCTCGGCCCCTTTCTCGGTGACGTCGAGGACCCCGAAAAGAGCGGCCTGTTTTTCTACCTAAATAACAACAAGCGATCTGTTGTCTTGGACCTCAAGAGCGAGGCAGGCAAGAGCGCTCTACGCAAGCTTGCTGAGGATGCGGACCTCGTGGTCGAGAGCTTCAAGCCTGGTGTGCTTGACCGGCTGGGCTGCGGCTGGCAGTTCTTGCAGAGCGTCAAGCCTTCGCTTCCCCTCGTTTCAATTTCAAACTTCGGCCAGACCGGCCCGTACCGCGACTACAAAGCGTCGGAACTCGTGATGTACGGCTTCGCGGGCGAGATGTACACGATGGGGTTGACCGAGCGCGAGCCCGTCAAAATGGCCGGTACCGCCGCCTTGTTCGAGTCGGGCTCGGCCGCGGCGGTAGCCGCGGTCGGGGCGCTCTTTGCGTCCAAACGGTTTGGCATCGGCCAGCACGTCGACATCGCAATCTCGGAGACACATTTTGGCGGAGTCGACCGCCGCCACGCAACCGCGATTGCCTACCAATTCAGCGGTCGCAAAACGCAACGGGCCGCAGGCGGCGCCAACGGAATGCCACAGGGCATCTACGCTTGTGCAGACGGTTATGTCGACTTCACCAACGCCGCCCTGTACCCGGAGCGAGTGATCGAGATGCTGAACGCTCCGGAGTGGGCTGTTGACCCCAAATTCGCCGACCCGATGAACCGGATGAACCTCGAGATCGTCGAGGAGTGGAACTCGCACTTTATCGTCTGGTGCATCGAGCGGACTAAACGCGAAATCTGGGCCGAAGCGCGCCGCGCAAAGCTCCTCTGCGCGCCGCTCTTTTCGATGGAAGACCTGTACAACGACGAGCACTTCCGCTCTCGAGGCTTTTGGTCGAAGGTCACGCATCCGATAATGGGTGACGTGCAGATACCGGGCAGACCGTTCCAAATGTCGGCGGGAGGTTGGGAGCTTCGCCGCCCCGCGCCGTTGTTGGGTGAACATACAGGCGAGATCTTGAACCGCGCCGGGTTTTCCGAGGCGGAGATCGAAGCTGCGGCGGGCGCGGAGGCGGGGCGATGAGCAGAAAACCGCTCGAGGGTTACCGAGTCGTCGACCTCTGCGTCGTCTGGGCCGGACCATTCGCGACCATGCTGCTTGCCGACCTCGGCGCTGAGGTCATTAAGCCCGAAAACCCGTTTGTCTTTCAGCCGATGACCCGCGGCGCGATTGCGAGACCACCCAAGTTCATGCTGGATAACGCGCCTGCGTGGTCCGGAGGCCTCCCGGGCGGCGTTCCCGGGCCTCACCCGTGGAATTACAGCCCAACGTTCGTCAGCCTTTACCGAAACAAGCGCAGCTTCACTGTGGATCTGCGGCGGTCCGAAGGGCTGGAGGTGCTACGCGATCTGGTCGCTAAATCCGACGTCGTCTATGAAAACAATGCGACCGGCACCATGGAAAAGCTCGGAATCACCTACGACTGGCTGAAACAGGCGCGTGAGGACATCATTTTTGTGCGCGTGCCGGCGTACGGCAGCACCGGGCCTTACCGCACGGCCCGCGCCCTGGGAGTCCACCTGGAAGCCGTGATGGGCCACACGCTTCTGCGGGGCTACGATGACGCCGATCCTTCTGCCAATACTGCCATCTACTCAGGCGACTATCTGGCCGGGGCGCAAGGCGCGTTCGCGGTCATGGCGGCGCTCTGGCATCGCGAAAAGACGGGCGAAGGCCAGCTCGTCGAGATCGCCCAGGCCGAAAACGCGGCCGCGATGTTCACCCAGGCGATCATGGACTATTCGCTTAATGGCCGCGCCCAGCAGACGATCGGCAACCGTGATATCTTCGGGCGCTTTCCGTGCGGCGTTTATCCGGCAAAGTCTCCAGGTACATCTGAAACGATGGATGACCGCTGGGTTTCGATCCACTGCACCACTGACCCCGAGTGGGACGCGCTGGTTCAGGTCATGGGTAATCCGGAGTGGGCGCGGGACCCGAAGTATGCGACGAACGACGGCAGAGCCAAGCACTACCGCGCGCTCGACGAACAGGTCGGGCGCTGGACCGCGGATCAAGAGGATTACGCGGTCATGTATCGCTGCCAGGCCGCCAGAGTGCCGGCGGCGCCGGTGTTGGAAGCCTCGCGCATGTTTGCAGATCCGCAGCTTCGCGATCGTGATTTCTTTCTGCGCCAGCGTCAGGCGGACGCAGGGGAGCATGAGTACGTCGGTCCACTGTGGAAGTTTCCGGAAACGCCGGTTGAGTCGTATCAGCCGCCGGTGATGTTTGGCGAGCACAACGACTACGTCTACCGCGACGTGCTGGAATATGACGATGAGCGGATCAGGCTGCTGGCAGAACACGGCCACATCGCCACTGAATACGACGCCAGCGTGCGCTAGATCATTGCTGCGGCCGTTCCGGCATCCGCAGGCCAGTTCAGGGTTCGACTATCCTGCGTCTGTCGCGGGTGCCGACTGGGCATTCAATTTAACGCCTGCCGGCTCGGCTCCGCGCGGCTCGCCCTGTCGTAAGACCGTGGTAATGATGAAGTTCGCCACCCCGAAGCCGGCGACGACCAGGAGCAGGGCGCGAAAGGCCGTCTCGTTGGGGTTGGCCCCCAGCAGCGTGGCGACGACGGCGGCGCCGACCACGGACCCCACGTAACGCATCATTGAGAGCGTACCGGCCGCCGCTCCGGCCATGGACGGCGGCCACGCTTTTAATGCCGCCGATTGCTGGGCCACCTGCTGAACCCCGACGCCGAATCCGCCCACGGAGAGCATAGCGGCCAGTGCCAACAGCGGCAGGTGTCCCAGTGCCCCCGCGAGCGTTGCGGCGCCGGCAACCAGAAACGTCGCTCCGCCCATCATTACCGGCTTGCTGCCGATCCGGTCCGCAAGCCTCCCGGCGAGCGGTGAGATGCCCACCGTGGCGCCGCTCATCGGGAAGAGCATCAAGCCAACGCGCGCCGAACCAAGCGACCGCTGGCTGGTGAGATACAGCGGCATCGCGATCAGGATCGTGTATTGCACCAGGTTGGAGAGACTGACTCCCGCCGCGGAAACCCAGTAGTTCCGTCGCGTAAACAGTTGGAGCTTCACCACACCCGAACCGCGTCTCACGTAGCTGACAAGGTAGGCGAACGCCGAGACGGGAAGCAATAACAGTGCCGCGGCGATGACGATCGGCGACGGATGCTGGATTGCCGTGCCGATGAGCGTCGCGCCCGTGAACACCCCGGCGAGCGCCAATACCGAGGGTGTATCGATCGAGAAGGTCGATCGGCCGGCGCCTTCATCGCTGCGAAGCTGGAGCACGAGCAGCAGCGCGACGATACCGAGCGGTACATTGGCTAGAAACAGCAGGCGCCAATCCCGTGCGGCGAGCAGAAACCCGCCCATGATCGGTCCAATTGCAGCTCCTGTTGCCACCGCGGCGCCGTTGGATCCCAGGGCGCTGCCCAACCGGCCGGGCGACATGCGTTTCCGCAAGAACGCCGTGATGTTTGGGCTAATGAGGCCCGCGGTGATCCCCTGGAGCGATCGTGCCGCAACAAGGCTGGGAAAGCTCCAGGCGAAGGCCGCCGCGAATGAACAGGCGACCAGAATCACGAGTCCCCAGCGCACCACGCGTAGGTGCCCGAGCGCGTCGCCAAGCTGGCCGCCGATCGGTTGGGTGACCGCCACGACGATCAGGTAGGAGCTCACCAGCCAGGTCAGCGAACCGACGCCGACGTGGAACTGCGACCTCACTGCCGGTAGCGCCACTGCGATCATCGTCGAGTTGAGCGGAGTGAGCAGGCTCGCCAACGCAACGGCGCGAAGCAGGTGCTCGCGCGCGGGCGACGGCTCACGGTCTTCGGAAGAATCAGTCACGGTCAAGAAAGCGAGTCAATCCGAACGATGCCCTTGGACCCGTCGACCGTAAGCAGCATACCGTCTTTTAAGACGCTCGTGCCGACGATCGTGCCGACAACGCAGGGCAGCCCGTACTCACGTGACACGATGGCGCAGTGGCTGAGAACGCCGCCGGTATCTGCTACGACCGCCGCAACAGTCGAGAACAGCGGCGTCCATGGCGGCATAGTCATTTCACACACCAGGATGTCGCCCGGCTCAACCTTGCTCGCCTCACTGAGAGTGCGAACAATTTTTGCGCGGCCCTGTACCGTTCCACGCGAAGCCGGTATGCCCGCGACAATCGATGCATCAGTGCTCGGCTCCGGCGGCATACCGAACATCTTGCCCATCGCTTCGCCAAACGGGTCGCTCGGGCCGTCCATTGGTGGCGGATCGCCGATTGCCGGCGGTGGCACCATCCGGGCGAAGTGCTTCATCTCCGCGACGCGGCGGGCTATCAAAGTTCGCTGATCCTTGCCGGCCAAGCCTTCGCGGATCTCGGAGCGATAGAGCATGAACACATCGTCCACATTCTCGATAGTGCCGTGGTGTACCAGCCGCCGTCCGAGCTCCAGAATGGGCAGCCGCATGACGTTGTTGCCGACCTGGTCGATGTAGTAATTGTGGTTTTCGGTGATTGTCAGGTACCACTTGGCGGCTTCGTAAAGACCGTTGAATTCGGCGAGCGCCGCCGGATCGCCCGCAAGGCGTTCACGCGCCGACGCTAGCAACTGGGTGCGTTGGGTGAGGCTGTGCTGATATTTGACATCCGGATCCGCGTCGTCGCCGAGGCCGAGGTACCCCTGAATCGTGTTCAGCGGGATGCGTGGGTTCTCACGCCAGGCCGGCTCCGCCAGTTCGAAAGCGTCGGCGCGCCAGCCGAACTCATCGAGATAGGTTCGCAGCTCTTTGAGGAATGCCCGTCCGGATTCGGATTGCTCGAGTCTGGACAGGAGCTCTGTTGGTTCCAGCGTCTCGAACTGCGACTTCAGACTAGGATCGGCTTTGACGATGCGGCTCAGTCGCCAAAGTCCACGGCCGGCGTCGAGCGAGCGGGTTGGGAAGCCTTGCAGCGCGTGATAGGGCTCGGTCGGGTCAGCCGGGTTCAGTTTTTCGTTGTAAAAGTCTGCGAACTGGCTGGCGCAGACCGTCACGAAGTTGATCTTCCCGTGTACGACGTAGCGGGCGAGAAAGTCGTCACACAGCTCGTCAAAGGTATCCGCCAGTTGCTTATCCGTGAGGTCGAAATAATTGAGGTTCTTCGCTTTATCAAGACCGGGCAGGATCGACGGCAGCCATTCCTTCTCCCAGAGTTCGCCGATGTTGGGCAACACGCGACCCATCGTCGCCTGGTAGCGGCCGATCCGGCTCTCGATCGATTCTTCTCCGAGGTCGAGAGGAGCGATCGCGCCGTATCCGTAGTAATTGATCGCTCTTTGGAGGAATTTTACTGGGCATGCGAACTCATCCATCGCTTTGGAGAAACCATCCTGCACTCCGTGGAGAAATATCTCTTCGGTCAGCGGCGTTATCGGACGCGGCATGTGCATCTTGTCCCACTGCCAGAAGCCTTGCAGGTCAGCGGGGATCGGAAATTCTGTTTGCGGATCGATGGTGGTCAAGTCGCCCCTCCTTACAGTGACGCATCGACATGAAAATTGCCGATGCGTTGCGCAATGGATGCATTCTAATCGCTGTGATAGACCCTGTGAACCCTGATTTAGCTCTGTATAGAGAGGAATTAGCGCGGGCGGCGATCATGGCGCCGCAATCGTGACGCTCGTAGACTATTAGAACGGGTGGTAGTAAGGAGTTGCTCAATGACCGCCGCTACCGAACTCGACCCACGAACTGAAGAGTTCCGAAAGTACGTGCAGTCCGGAGGCCACGTCGAGGCGACCGATTGGATGCCGGACGAGTATCGTCGCCGCCTGTTGCGCTTTATTGAAATGCACGCAAACAGCGAGATCATGGGAGCGCTGCCCGAACGCGACTGGATTGCAAAGGCGCCGTCGCTGAAACGCAAGCTGGGACTAACCGCCAAGATCCAGGACGAGGTCGGTCACGCCCAATTGCTTTACCGGGTCGCCGAAGACCTTGGTAAATCTCGCGATCGGATGTTCCAGGATCTGATTAACGGCAAGAGCAAGTTTCACAACGTCTTCCACTATCCAACGCATAGTTGGGGCGATGTCGGCGCAATCTCATGGCTGGTAGACGGCGCGGCCATCCTCAGTCAGTCGGGGCTTCTTCGCTGCTCGTACGCGCCGTATGCACGCATCATGAAGCGCATCTGCTGGGAAGAGGCGGTGCACCTCAAACACGGTGAGGACATCTGTCTCACACTGGCCGCCGGAACACCGATGCAAAAGGCGATGCTGCAGGAAGCGATCGACCGTTGGTGGGAGCCGCTAATGATGTTCCACGGCCCGCCCACGCCGCCCGAAAATGACGGCGACCTGGCTTGGAGGATCAAGGCCAAGGATAACGAGAGCCTGAGGCAGGAGTTTCTTGATCGATACGTTCCGCAGATTCGCGAAATGGGCCTAACGGTGCCCGACCCGGCAGTTCGAAAAGACCCGAACAGCGGTCGGTGGCAGTACACCGTGCCCGACTGGCAGCAACTGGCCGTCATCGGCAACGGCGGCGGCCCGGCCAGTGCCGAACGGCTGGCCTTCCGGCGGCTGGCGTACGAGCAGGGCGAATGGGTCCGTAATGCCGTGCTCCGTTCCGGTCCCGCGGCCACATAGGAGGTTGACAGTGGCGGTATTCGAAGTCTTTGGACAGCAGGAGCAGGGCGGTGCGTTCATCCACTCCGGCAACGTCGAGGCTCCCGACGTCCAATTTGCCTCTCAGTTCGCCCGGAACAGTTTCGCCCGGCGTGAAGAAGCCGTGCGTTTATGGGTAGTGCCCCGCGACGCGATCACCGAGCTCTCCGACCTCGACGTGCTGCAGCCGCCGTGTGATCACCGATATCGCAAAGGCAGTTACTATCGCGCGACGACAGAAAAACGGAAGCGGCTAAAGGCCAGCGCGGCGGCGTTCGTCAAATGACCCCGGCTGGCCGGCAGGCGCTTGCGCGTTATCTCCTCGCCATGGCCGACGACGAGCTCGTCATTGGCTACCGCGACACCGAGTGGACCGGCGCCGCGCCTATGCTCGAAGAAGACCTCGCGTTCAGCTCGATTGGCGTCGACGAGGTCGGCCACGCGCGGCTTTATTACAGCCTGCTGCACGAACTAACCGGCAAGAACATCGACTATCGCGCCCGCAAACCGGACGAATACCTTCACGCCCGCTTCGTGGAGCGCGCCGCGGCACCACGCTATATGGCAAACGGCAACCACCGGCCCGGCCGCGACTGGGCGTACGCGATCGTTCGCCAATACTTGTACGATCTATTCGATTCGGTGCGGCTGACGTCGATTCGCCGGTGCGCCTGGGAGCCGCTCGCGCAGGCAGTGGAGAAAGTGCAACGCGAAGAAAAGTACCACCTGCAGCATGGAGAGCTGTGGTTTGAACGACTGGCAGGCGGCGACGCCGAGACGCGCGCCAGGCTGGAAAGCGCGCTGCAGTCGGCCTGGCCGGCCGCGCTCGCCCTCTTCGAGCCGGTCGAAGGCGAATCGACGCTTGTGGCATCGGGTCTCATCTCGGATCCGTCTGATCGCCTGCGCGACCTCTGGCTCGAACGGCTTGCACCGGGATTCCAATCGCACGACCTGGTGGTCCCGACGAAGCTAAATAACGGGCACTGGGAACTCTTGACTGAACCGGAACTCGGCGGCCGCATGGGCAGCCATAGTACTGATTGGCAGGAGCAGTGGGACGATATGACCAGCGTCTACCGACTCGATCCAGCGGCCATCTGGTAGGAGCCTTGGGATTGACGGAACTGTTAACAAGCGCACCAGGCGAAACCTTGAGAGAGCGGCAGGCGCGGTTGGCGCTCGCTGAAGTTTGCGACCCGGAGCTTCCGACGCTCTCTGTTCTCGACCTCGGCATGATTCGGTCGGTTTCGGAAGCAGACGGGGCGCTGATCGTCGAGCTGATGCCAACATTTCTCGGCTGCCCCGCACTCGAGATGATCCGCGACGCGATCGTCGAGCGACTCATAACGGTTGGTCCGGTAACGGTCGAGATAGTCCGCAACGAGCCCTGGTCTTCGGAGCGGATCACCGAAGAAGGACGGCAAAAGCTCCTCCGCGCCGGCCTTGCGCCGCCTCCGCACGGTAACCTCATGGAACTCACCGTTTTGCCGTCCGCCGATTGCCCATACTGCGGCTCACCCAACACGTTGCTGGACAGCCCGTTCGGACCCACCTCCTGCCGCGCGATCCACTATTGCCGCTCATGCCGTCAGCCGTTCGAACAGTTCAAAGCCGTGTAGCAGACAACACCGCTGTCAGCCAGGGCTTCTCGCTGACCAGTCGTCTTATGTCGAGTCAGTGTGGATTCAGCGGCGTCAGCCGCCGATGTGCGACATCTCGACTTTCTTGAGCGGAATCGTGTTTTCCGAACGGATCTCGGAGTAGCGGTCGTTGCGTACCGACCAGACAGTCTGCAGAAAGGTTGCGATCTGTTGGTCGCTCGAACCATTGCGTAGCAACGTGCGGAAGTCGTGGCCCTTAAGGCCGAAAAGACAGGTGTAGAGGTGACCGTCGGCGGATAGACGGGCGCGGGTGCAGTCGCTGCAGAACGGCTGTGTCACCGACGTGATCAAGCCGATCTCGCCCTGTCCGTCCAGGTAGCGATAGCGGCTGGCGACTTCGCCGGCATAATTTGGTGCAACCGATTCAAGCGACCAGCGCGAATGAATCAGGTCCACGATCTCCGCGCCGGAGACGACGTCATCCATACGCCAGCCGTTGAAGTTGCCCACGTCCATGAACTCGATGAAGCGGAGAATATAACCGCTACCCCGAAAGTGACCGGCCATATCAAGGATTGAATCGTCGTTGACACCACGCTTGACGACCATGTCGATCTTGATCGGTGAAAGACCGGTTTCGCCTGCCGCCTTGATACCATCGAGGACCCGCGCGACAGGAAAACTGACGTCGTTCATGGACTGGAACACGGCCTCGTCAAGCGAGTCGAGACTGATCGTGATCCGCTTGAGGCCGGCGTCCTTGAGCGCTCGCGCCTTTTGTGGAGTCAGCAACGACCCATTGGTCGTCAGTGCGATGTCGGCCAGGCCGGGGATCGAGGTCAACATCGCGATCAACTTTTCGATGTCGCGCCGGACCAGGGGCTCTCCGCCGGTGAGGCGAACCTTCTCTACGCCCTGATCGACGAAGATGCGCGCGAGCCGGGTAATCTCTTCAAAGCTGAGCAGGTCGGCCCGCGGCAGAAACTGAAAGTCGGCGCCGAAGACTTCCTTTGGCATGCAATACGTGCAACGAAAATTGCAGCGATCGGTGACCGAGATCCGGAGGTCGCGCAGCGGCCGGTTGAGGGCGTCAAACATCTTCACTGCTGTATGGTACCTCATTCGGCATGGGCTGACCCGGCCTCTACGTCTGGGTTCCGCTTTGGCGCTATATGCTCCTCGAGAAATAGGGTAATCTGAAATCTGCATCAGGGTTCAGCAGCCCGGAGAGTCATTAATGCTGAATCGCCAGGGAGTTGGGATTGTACTGGTTCCTTGGAATCGGTCTCGGTATCGCCATTCCGGCAGTGCTCGTCTGCGCGGCCCTGGCCGCGATCGCGTGGAAAGCATATAAGGTGGTTGTTCACCCAGCGCACGGCTTTTTCGACGCCCCCAGGATGGGCGATGCGCTCGAGCGTGAAGAGATCCGCTTCCTGAGCCGTGACGGCACACAGCTTGCTGCCTGGTTCATTGCCGGCAGCCGCAGGCAGACCGTATTGCTGTTGCACGGCTACACCGCTTGTAAGGACGACATGCTGTCGCACGCGGCATTCCTGCACGACGCGGGTTTCAGCTTGCTGCTGCTTGATCTGCGCTACTGCGGCGATTCTGCCGGCGTAGCCTGCACGCTTGGGGCAAACGAGCGCGACGACGTGCAGGCGGCGATCGAGTATCTACAGTTGCGCGACGATGTTGACCACGATGGCATTGGAATTCTCGGCCTGTCGCTTGGCGCTTCGCTCGCCATTTTGGCGGCCTGCGATTCACCTTCGGTGCGCGCGGTCGTGGCCGAATCGGCGTTCCGTTCGCTCAAGAGCGCTGTGCAGCAGAACTTCCGCCGCTTCACACACATGCCGAGCTTTCCGGCCGCAAATCTGACGACCAAGCTCACCGAATGGCGCCACAAGGTCAGCGCCCTGCGCGTTGTTCCAGAACGAGAGGTTGGCGGATTACGACGGTGCGCACTCCTGCTTATCCACGCTCAAGATGACCAGATCATCTCTGTCGCCGATAGTCAGGCAATCTTCGTACGCGCCAACGAGCCGAAGGAGTTTTGGCTCATTCCCAGCGCACCCCACGCCATGGCCTTCAACGTGCTGCGACACGAATATGTTGGCCGCGTGGTAGCCTTCTTCGATCGCTGGCTGCCCTCTACTTGACGTCCACCAGTTCCACGTCGAAGGTGAGCTGCGAGTTCGCCGGGATCTTGCCGTTTGCCTGGGCACCGTAGCCGAGCCCGGGCGGGATCACCAGCCGGCGCTTTCCGCCCACCTTCATCGTGGCCAACCCCTCGTCCCAGCCCTTGATCACCTGCCCCTTGCCGAGGACGAAGCTGAACGGCTGATTGCGGTCGAACGAGCTATCAAACTTCGTGCCGTCGTTCAGCCAGCCGGTGTAATTGACGGTCACCGTCTGTCCGGCTTGGGGCTGGGCGCCCGTACCAGCGACGACGTCCTGAAACTGCAGTCCGGAGGCGGTCGTCTGCAGGGGCGGCGTTTCCGGGGGCAGTGCTGGGATGCCCGCCGTTGGACTACCTGCGGCCGATGCTGCAGGACGAGCAGTCGCACCGGGCGGGCGGGTACCTAGCCTCGTCGTCGGCACGGCAGTACCGCCGGCCAATGGCGTCGACGCGCCGAGTGTGGGCGCCTGGGCAACGATGCCGCCTTTGGAGTTGCCGCCGCAGGCCATGCAGAGTGCCAGGGTGCTCACGAACGCAAACACGAGAACTTTCATATACCACCGATCTGTTAGAGGACTCGCCGAGTGCTGGCGAACGCAGGCTCCTCGATCATACGGGCCGCGTTCGGCACGAACAAACGCTGCGTTCGACGCCGGCTCGCCGTGAAGCGTGTCCGCGTCTGCCTTGTGACTCGGGCTGACTTGCAGGGCGCCGGCTTTGCCGCTGCAACCCACCGTGCAGGTGATATCCACGGTTCGGTTATGCGCGGGCGTCCGCAGGGCCGATGCTAGGATCCTTCTGCCACAGGAACTCCAGGAGCTCCACCGGCTCGTCGAGCCCTTTGAGCTCGTGGCTCCCTGCAGGCGAGAACTGCAACAGCGATCCCGCGACGATGCCCGGGACATGGGCGGGCACAAACACCTGCGAGGCTCCGGCTTTGGCCATGACGCGAGCCGCCAGGATCAACGGCATGCCGTAGACACGCTTGCGAATCGAGGGAGCTTCGCCTCCGTTGACGCCCATGCGCACCTGCAGCCGTAGTCCCGTTTTGTCCTGCTGATTTCGGCGCGCCAGCGCCCGCTGGCAGGCGGCGGCACAGCCGAGCGCGTCCGTCACCGAGGTGAAGAGCGCCTCGAATCCGTCGCCGGTGTTTTTGCTTTCTCGCCCGCCGTACCGCTTAAAGCGCTCACGAAACGTCTCATTGTGCCACTCGAGCAATTCTGTCGCGCGCTCGTGCCCCAGCTTTGCCGTCATCGCGGTTGAGCTCACAATGTCGGTGTAGAGTACGCCGACGAAGCGCGGCTTGTACGTCGGGAGTGCGATTCGCGTCTCTTCCCACGAGTGCCGGACGGACACCGTAAGCAGCGAGGCGCCGAACGAAACTGCCTGGTCGGGCAGCAGCGGGTATTTTTGTCCCGTTACCAGCCGGTCGGCGCTTCCCTCTTGTTCGAGATATGTACCGTTTGAGCTGCCGAGGTCCTCGATCGTGAGGCCGTTTTGCTCGGCGCAGATAGCGACGTGCGCCCGCGAAACTTCCTGATCTTGTACGACCAGTTCGCTGCGGCTGCGTAGGCGCCCAACGACGCACCGACCCTCGATGAGTTCGCGGCTGGTGGACGTTCCATCAGGCTGCTGGACGGTGATCATATACATGATGCGTAGCCCGCAGCATACCACCGAGCGCGGGAGGACGACCACTCAAAATTCGTAACGGCCACGTTCGGCGATTACACTAGTTCCGCCGGCGAAGCCGAGTGAGTCTTATACTGCTGGTTATAAACCGGCAGGTGAGGAACCGCATCCGACATGGTCAAACGTCTCCTGGTTGCCAACCGCGGTGAAATCGGCGTCCGCATCATTCGCGCCGCTGCCGAGCTTGGTATCTATACCGTCGCCATCTTCTCCGAGGACGACGCCCAATCGCTCCACACCCGCAAAGCGGATGAAGCGTTCGCGCTGCGTGGGACCGGAGTCGCCGCCTACCTCGATGCCGACCAGATGATCGCCGTGGCACGAGAGCGCGACTGCGATGCGATCCATCCCGGCTACGGCTTCCTGAGCGAGCAAGCGGCATTTGCTCGGCGTTGCGGCGAACACGGCATCACCTTTGTCGGCCCGACTCCAGAGACGCTCGCCGTCTTCGGCGATAAGACGCTCGCCCGTGTATTGGCCGAGCGCTCCGGTGTACCGGTGCTGCGTGGAACTTCGGAGGCCGTTTCGGCAGACCAGTCCCGGAGGTTTCTTGCTTCCCTTGGCGAGGGCAGTGCGATGGTGATCAAGGCCGTCGCCGGCGGCGGCGGACGGGGCATGCGCGTCGTGACGGCGCCGGACGACATCGAGGAAGCGTACGCCCGCTGCCGGTCAGAAGCACTGCAAGCGTTCGGAAGCGGCGACCTCTACATTGAAGAGTACATGCGGCACGCGCGCCACGTGGAAGTTCAGATCGTCGGCGACGGCACCGGCGCCGTGAGCCACCTGTGGGAACGAGAGTGCAGTATTCAACGACGCCACCAAAAGCTTATGGAAGTCGCGCCATGCCCGGCGCTGACCGAGGGTCTCCGCGCCATCCTGACTGCAGATGCCGTCAGGATGGCCGAGGCGACGCAGTACCGAAATCTCGGTACCTTCGAATTCCTGGTCGACGCTGACGGTGCGGGCGGCGATACCCGATACGCGTTTATTGAGGCCAACGCGAGGCTGCAGGTCGAACACACCGTGACCGAGGAAGTGCTGCACCTGGACCTCGTTCAGATACAGCTCCAAATTGCGGGCGGACGATCGCTCCCCGACCTCGGCCTTCAGCAGGCAAGCGTGCCAGTTCCGCAAGGCTTCGCGGTGCAGGTGCGGATTAACACTGAGACGATGGACGCCTCCGGCGCGGTTCGGCCGTCCGGCGGGACGTTGACCGCATTTGACGTGCCATCCGGTCGCGGGATTCGGGTCGATACCTGCGGCTACACCAACTATCGAACCAACCCGAACTTCGATTCGTTGCTCGCCAAGCTGATCTGCTGGTCGCCGTCGTCGCGGTTCGCCGACGCCGTCGCGGCCAGCTACCGAGCAATCTGCGAATTTCGGATCGAGGGCGTTCGAACCAACATCCCCTTGCTGCAGAACCTGTTGCAGCGCCCCGAAGTCGCGAACGATCGCATCGACACCAACTTCCTCGAGGCCCATGTAGCCGAGATCGTCGCTTCATCAGGCGCGCACCGGAAGCTCTTTTTCGACGGCGTGGTTGCCGGCAACCGTGCGGGCGCCAGGGTGGACTCCGCTGATCCGCTTGCCGTGCTCACCTATGGAAAGTCGGGTGGCGACGCAGCTCCTGTGCCGGCCCAGACGGAGGAGGCCGCGTATTTAACGGCCGATGATTTGGGCGGACCCGAAGGAACGATGGCTATTCGTGCGCCAATGCAGGCGACGGTCGTCAGCATCGACGTGAACGAGGGCGACCTCGTGCGGAGCGGCCAGCAACTGCTCGTGCTGAACGCAATGAAGATGGAGCACGTCATCCATGCGCCGTTCCCCGGCAGTGTTCGGCAGATCGCCGTTGCGCCGGGCGACACGTTATATGAGGGCGAGCCGCTCCTGTTCATCAAAGCGCGTGACGAAGGCGAATTGACAGCAGCCGGCGACACGGCGGTCGACCTCGACGCCGTCCGGCCCGACCTCGCCGAATTGCTGCGACAGCGCACGATCACCACCTCCGACCCCATCCGCCTGGGAGCGATCGAGAGGCGCCACGCGCGGGGCGGCCGCACGGCGCGCGAGAACGTAGAGGACCTCTTCGACGCGGGCAGCTTCACGGAGTACGGCACGCTGGCGCTGGCCGCCGGGCTGCGGGGTACGGTGGACGAGTTGTTGGCCTACGCCCCTTCGGACGGCATGGTGATGGGCCTCGGCCACGTCAACGGCGACCTGTTTGACGAGATGAAGTCGCGGTGCGTCGTGCTTGCCTACGACTACACGGTGCTCGCCGGCACGCAAGGTGGCATGAACCACCGAATGCAAGATCGCATGCTGGACGTGGCGGCGCGACTGCGGGCGCCGGTGGTGTACTTCACCGAGGGGGGCGGAGGCCGCGCCGGCGGGGGCAGCCGCAACGCCGGTGGCTCGGGCAGCACATCCGAGCGCATGGGCGGCGGCGGCGGGCTGGCGACGCCCACTTGGAACAAGCTGGGCCGGCTCAGCGGGCTGGTGCCGATCATCGGGGTCAATGCCGGGCGCAGCTTCGCCGGCAACGCCGCCCTGCTGGGCTGCTGTGACGTGATCATCGCCACCGAAAACTCGAACATCGGCATGGGCGGACCGGCGATGGTCGAGGGCGGGGGGCTCGGCGTCTTCCGGCCGGAGGAGATCGGCCCGATGTCGGTGCAGGTGGCGAACGGCGTGGTCGATATCGCCGTCAAGGACGAAGCCGAGGCTGTGCATGCCGCGAAGCAGTACCTGTCGTATTTCCAGGGACGTGTCGATAGCTGGGAGTGCCCGGACCAGCGCCTGATGCGTGGCCTCATTCCCGAGAACCGGTTGCGCGTTTACGACATCCGCAAAGTGATCGAGACGCTGGCAGATACCGGCTCGGTGCTGGAGCTGCGCCGCGGCTTCGGGCTGCCGATGATCACCGCCTTCATCCGGGTCGAGGGACGGCCGGTGGGCGTGATTGCCAACAACCCCGTGCATCTCTCCGGCGCCATCGACAGCGCCGCGGCAGACAAGGCAGCCCGCTTCATGCAGCTCTGCGACGCCTTCGACATCCCGCTGCTCTTCCTCTGCGACACGCCGGGTATCATGGTCGGCCCCGAGGCGGAAAAGGAGGCGACGGTGCGTCACAGCGCCCGCATGTTCGTCGTCGGCGCCAGCGTCACGGTGCCGTTCTTCACGATCATCCTGCGCAAGGCTTACGGGCTGGGCGCCCAGACTATGGGCGCCGGCAACCACAAGCTGCCCCTCTTCACGGTCGCCTGGCCGACGGCGGAGTTCGGCGGCATGGGGCTCGAAGGACAGGTGAAGCTGGGCCACCGTCGCGAGCTCGAGGCGGTGGAGGACCCGGCCGAGCGCATGGCGCTTTTCGACCGCATGGTGGCGCAGGCCTATGAGCGTGGCAAGGCGCTCAACGCGGCGCACGTGTTCGAGGTAGAGGACGTAATCGACCCGGCCGACTCGCGCCGCTGGCTGCTCTCCGGCCTCAAAGCCCTGCCGCCGGTCCTTCCCCGCGACGGCAAGAAACGGCCGTGCGTCGATACGTGGTAAAGGTCCCACGCCCGAACCGTGCACACCGCGAGGGCGGCCCGTTTACCGATCGAGTTTGCGGCCAGCGGCTGAGCAGGAATCGCATAACAGGCCACGTGCGCCCCTGCGCGACGGCAGCGTGAACTCCACGGACCAGCGCGTCACGGTGGGACGCGCAGCTCAGAACAGATCTGTTCATCGTTGCGATGGTGCTCAGGTACGCACCACACGCTTTCGGGGAGGGGCGGTAGCCGCGCCGACGAGGTCCCTCGCCTTGGCCTTGAGCTCAGACTCGTTGCGCATTCCCTCGCCGACTTCGCAGAGAAGAAGCTCCAGTTCACCCACCAGGTCGCGGAGCGCTACGATTTCGGCATCGTCATCCTGCCACGCGTTCCAGATATAGTAGGAGTTCACCAAATCGTCGAGCTCGCGCCGGTCGATAGTGCCATTCACTATCGCCGAAGGATTGCTAGGAGTCGGGAGTCCATTACATGCGTCCTTACAGCGGCCAGAGTGTACCAAAATTCCGCTTCTGTCCGCCTGTCAAGGGCAGGCACCCCGGTTTTGTGCATGCAGCCCATACCAGACCAGCCCGACGATTGAGCATGTGACCCCAGGCTTCGGAAGATCCAGTCGCACGGCCTCTCCGTACTACAGACGAGCGTCCGGTCGTATCCCACGGGTTGTGACCGATCGCAACGTCACAATCGAGCAGGTTCAGTGATAGTGAAGAGGACGCGGTACTTCTGGAGCGGAGCGGCGGCAGGCTGCGCGTTTGTCGTCGTGGCACTACTTGGGCGCGCGGTGAATGCGACGCCAACGTTGCCGGAACTCGTCCAGGACAGACTTGTCCTGCTCATGCCGGGTCCGGTCTTTTCGCTCCTGCTCGATCGGTTCCTCTACCTTGGGAAGCCTTTGCTGTTCGCCGCGTTGCTTCTTTGCCAGATTGCAATCTGCGGCCTCGCGGGTATCGCCATTGGTCGCTGGGGCAGGCCGTTCGCGATCATAACTGTCCTCTGGTTGGTCACCGGGGTGATCGTTCTGCCTCTCGCCGGCCGCAGTATCTTTGCAGGCAGTCCCGCCGTTGCTGTGGTCACGCTGCTTGCATTCGGCGCTTATGCCGTGGCTTTTATGCTCTTCGCGCGCCCGCCCGCCGTGTTCTGGAAGCGGTCAGACGAACCGCCGGAACCGGCGACAACCGAGCAGCCGCGATTACCCGGCAGTCGATTCGACCGGCGCCGTCTGCTTGCGGGAGGACTGTTGGGGCTGGCGACGGTAATACTGGCGCGTCGCGCGGTCGGGAAGCTTCCGGCGCTTCCGCCCCGTGGCCGCGCGCTGGCTTCGGGCGGCGTTGCGAAGCTCACCGGATCTGCACCGGCAGGGAGCACCGATGCTGCCTCCACCGGCCTTCCGCCTGCCGTGACGCCGACCGACCGCTTCTATGTGGTCTCCAAGAACCTTTTCGATCCGGAGCTGGACGCCGCTAACTGGAGTCTGAAAGTCGACGGTCTGGTCGAACGGCCATTCGAGCTGCGCTATAGCGACCTCCTCGCCATGCCGAGTGTGGAGGCGTACCGCACCCTCGAATGTATTTCCAACGAGATTGGCGGAGATCTGATCAGCAACGGCCTCTGGACCGGTGTGCACTTTGCCGATCTACTGCAACGTGCCGGCCCGCGGCCTGGTGCGGCGTTCATCCTGTTCACAAGCATTGATGGATACACGTCAGATATGCAGCTGCAGCAGGCAATGGACCCGGACACCTTGTTGGCCTACAAACTCAACGGCAGCGCGCTGCCGACAAAACACGGGTACCCGGCGCGGATCCTGGCGACCGACATATACGGCATGAAGAACCCAAAGTGGCTGACCCATGTGCAGGTCGTCAATTCGCAGCGCACCGGCTTCTGGCAGCAGCAAGGTTGGGATGAGCAGGGCATCGTTCGGACCATGTCGCGAATCGATACGCCTGTCGGAGGCAGCCGCGTGCCCGGTGGCGAAGTTAGCATCGGCGGAGTGGCTTTCGCCGGCGCTCGCGATATTGCGCGAGTCGAGGTGTCGACTGACGGCGGAGCCACCTGGACCGACGCAAAGCTTCTGCCGTCACTGGGTCCGAGTACCTGGATGCTGTGGCAGTATCTCTGGCAGGCCGTGCAGCCCGGCGTCTACACGATCGTTGTTCGAGCCACCGACGGTACCGGCATGGTACAAACCGCCCGTCGCAGCGATCCATTTCCAGCCGGGGCGACCGGCTATGACCAGGCGCGCATTCGGGTCGGTTCCTGAGAGGTAAGGGAGCGTGCAGATAGCGACTCGCGAGCTACCACAAAAGGACGTACGGCAACGTAACGACAGACGCGATGCGCCACGCGAGTATCTGCAGTGGTGGTGCTGCTAGGCGTCGACAAACACGGCCATCTCGAACACCTCGGTCGTCGGTGCCGTCGCCCCCAGGAGCTGGGCCCCCTGTGTCCGCGATTGATTCATGGCCCCCTCAGACGCCTGTACCGCCGCTGCGTCTTCCCACAGTGTGACGGCCTGCACTTTACCGGAACTGCGGTCAACCAGCAGACGGGCGCCCTTAAAGCCGCGCTGCTTCCGTGCTGAGGGGACCACCTGGTCGCGGAAGTAGCGAATGCCATCTTCGAGTTTGTTCGGGTCGCCTTGGAGCGTCGATACGCGTGCATGCATCGGGGCACCTCCTTAGGGGCGTGTTACCACGGCCATGTAGTCGGTATACGACGGACTGAGGCTGGTGTCCAGACCTCGCCGGCTTAACTAACACATCATTGCTGTTTCGCGGAGGGCAACCAGCACGTGCATACGCCGCCTATTCCAACAGTCGTCGGTGACGCATGCGTCTGGGGCATTGATGTTCCGCAAGTACGGCAACTGGGCGGTCATGCGGGCAGCAGCTCTATTGCGGCCCGTACTTGTCGCAGGTACAGCAGCGCCCCGTACTGCTCGAACAGCGCAGCGGCCCGGTCCAGCAGCTGCGCTGCTTCCTGGTGCTCTCCGCGTCGGACGGCGGTCTCGGCCATCCCCTGCAGGCAGCGGCCTTGCTCGACCGGACAGCGCTCCCGCTCGGCCCACGCCAGGCCGGTACGGTAGTGGGCCTCCGCCTCCGAGACTAGACCCAGCCGCAGCGCCAGGGCGCCGCGAATGTGGTCAAACCCGCGGGCGGAGGTCGCACCGAAGCGGATCTGCATCCAGCCCTTAATCTCCTCGTATACCTCGGCGACGAGCGATCCCACTCCAAGCGCCGGGAGACACTCATCGATTTCGGCCACCGATGCCTCTCGCATCATGCTCGTGAAGCGAGGAGTCGCCCGGTAGCCTGTCACCCAGGCGTCGAGAGCGGCACGGGCGCCGGGCTCGTCGGCGGCCAGGAATCGCATGCGAGCGAGAGCACCGTACATCCTTCCAGCTTGCAGCCTTGCCACCGGACTATCGGCATTCGTCCGGATGTCGACCGCGAGCGCCGCTCCCCGCTCGCGGTCACCGGCCTGTTCGGCGGCGGTGAGCAACAGATAACTCCCGGCCATCTCGTGGTCTGACGGTATGGCACCGGTGAGGCTCAGGAATCGCTCCCGCTCTCCGCGTGCCAGCGCGACGGCGGCACGCACTCCCGCCGACAGGCTCTCGCTTCCGCGTACATGAAAACGACGGGAGTACTCCTGCGCCTCTGCCGCCACCGCTTCGCCCTCATCGAGCCTCCCCTCCTCCAGCAGGCTTATCGCCACATCGCGCAGGTAGTGGGCAACCTGCGGACGGTCTCCCAGGTCGTCAAGCGAAGCGTATGCCGCGCGGGCCAACTTGCGCTGCTCCTCAAGTTGCAGCTCGTCCCAGGCGCGATGCGCGGCGCGGCCGAGCAGATTGGCCGCCACGTCGGCGTAGCCGTAGAGATGCGCTAGAGCCTCTGCCTGCGTAGCCGCTTCCTCCGCGCGTGCCTCTCCATACCGGTATCCGGCAACCGTGAAAAGCAGCCGCGCCGTCAGGTACGGCTCGCCTTCGCCCAGGCTAGCCAGCACTTCGTCCGCGATAGGGATGCTCTGGTTCTGCTCCAGCATCCCCATGCACTGTATGAGCGCCTCTGCCATGCCGCGCCAGTCACCCCGCTCGCGGTAGAGATCAATAGCCCGCAAGAGTCGCTGCCGTGGGACGTAGATTTCGAACCCCTGCCGCCAGCAGCGGCCCAGCGCGAGCAGCAGAGCCGCTTCATCCTCGCCCAGCCCATCCTCCGCGTCGGCAATGAGCGCCAGACAGCGCTCGTAGTGGCGAGCCGCCTCCTCCCACGCGGTGGCGGCCTCAGCCTGTTCGGCCGCTAGTTTGCTGTAGCGGAGCGCCGCCGGCGTGCTCATTTCGCCGGCCTGGTCGAAGTGGTAGGCAAGCTCGGCCGCGTGCTGCTCGGCGCGTGCACCGTAGTACGTCTCCAGCGCCTCGCCGATCTGCCGGTGAAGACGCACCCGCCGGCGCGCCGGCAGCTCCTCCAGCAGCGTCTGGCGGACCAGCGCATGACTGAATCGGTGGCGTCCGGTAGCGGTGCGTAGCTCGAGAATGAGCGCCGCTGCCGTCGCCTCGGAAAGCGCCTCGTCGACCGCCTCCGCCGGCTCTCCGCTCACCCGCTCCAGGAGGTCGGCATCGAACTCCCGTCCGGCCACAGAGGCGGCCGCGAGCAGCTGGTTGCAGCGCTCGGACAGCCGCGAGAGCCGCCGCC
This sequence comes from Chloroflexota bacterium, assembly GCA_036741355.1. Taxonomy (GTDB): domain Bacteria; phylum Chloroflexota; class Dehalococcoidia; order CAUJGQ01; family CAUJGQ01; genus JBBRGK01. The sequence continues at coordinate 22,736 of DAINSK010000003.1, read as the reverse complement.
CGATCACCTGCCGCACCCCTTCCGGGATGCCGAGCACCGCGATCGGGCCGGCCGTGACCTGCCAGCGGCCGTCCTGCTGGATGATGCCGCCCGTTTCCACCAGGTGCCGCAGCGTTTCGGAAACGAAGAGCGGATTGCCCTCGGTCTCCCGGTGCAGCGCCTGCGCCAGTTCACGGCCGGACGCGCCGAGCACATGCCCGGCGCGTCCCTCCAGTAACGCCACCACTTCTTCGACCAGGAGGCCGGCAAGCGAAACACGCTCGCATGTCGCCTCGCGCCGTAGGCTCGTGAGCGCTTCACCCAAGGGATGCCGGCGGTCGAGGTCGGTGTCGCGATAACTGCCGAGCACGATTAGCCGTATGCCGCCGAGCTGGCGGGTGAGGAACTGGAGCAGGAGCAGCGACGGCTTATCCGCCCAGTGAAGGTCGTCCAGCACCAACAGCACCGGCTGCGTGGCAGCGAGTCGCCGGAAGAGATCGGTGACACCGGCGAACAGCCGGAAGCGCGCCTGCTCGGGCTCCCCCGGCGGCGGCTCGGGCACATCGGGCAACTGCGCCCGTACCTCGGGCACGAGCTGTGCCAGGTCGGGAGCGGCGCTGCCGAGGACGGCGCGGAGCCGGTCGGGGTCCTGGGAGCGGGCGTAGGCGCCGAGTGCCTCGACCCAGGGCCAGAAGGCGGGCGCGCCGTCGTCCTCCCAGCACCGGCCCCACAGCACCAGGCAGCCGCGCTCACGCGCCTCATCCGCCAGCCGTTCCGCCAGCCGTGTCTTGCCGATGCCGGGCTCACCGGCCAGCAGGACGAGCCTGCCCTGCCCGGCGGCCGCGGCCTCAAGCGCAGCGACGAGCACGGCAAACTCGGCGCTTCGCCCTACGAACGGACCGCGCGATACGACCGGCGGCGGCGCAACAGGAACCGCGGTTGGATGAGGCGCGTCTGCCCGCGTCGCCGCCTGCCCTCGCGGCTCAACACCCAGCCGGGTAAGCGCTTTGACCAACGCCAGCAGCCAGACCTGCTCCGGCCGGTCCAGCACTTCGACCCACTGCCAGCCTTCGAGGAAGTACTGCACCTGCTCGGGAAACTGCACCGCTTCCAGCAGCAAGGGGAGGTAGGCGCGCTCATACCGCCAGGCGAGCTGGATCTCCTGCTTGACGTTACGGCTCTGCATCGCCGTCTCGGTGCAGCAGATGAGCAGCGCGGCGCAGCCCTTGATCCCCTCGACGATCTCGCTGCCCCAGCTTGTCCCACCCGCGATCGCCTCGCGGTCCAGCCAGACATGGACGCCGGCCGCTTCGAGTGAGTCCGCGATGGCGGCCGCCCGATTGCGATCGGCGGAGGCGTACGAGAGGAATACGTAGGGGCCGGCTGCGTCCGTCATGACCTTTTCCCTCTCTACACCCATTTCTGTGCAGCCGGTAACTGAGCGATTCAGTATAGGGCCGGTCCGATAGCTCGACGTTCTGGCGTACAAACAGAGCATACTCGACCGCCTCAGGGATAGCGGTCTGCTCCTGCCTGAACGGCAAGCGAGCCTTGTCGCACTGGAGAGCGGGCGACGGGCTCTGGCGAGACGTTCTCACGTGGCATGATGGCCAGCGCCGGCGAGCCGGGAGGCTAGGGAAGGCGTCCACTCGCCCGGCGCAGGCGTCGTTGGTGCACCACGCGCGGCAGTCGTTCATCCGGCTGGCCACCGCCATCCTGACGGCGCTGCTCTGGCCGGTCCGCGGGCGTCTGGCGCGCGCGGCCGGTACGCGGGCAAGTCCATGACGGCAACTTACCTCCGTCGTCTGCTGCGCCGCTGTCCCAGGCGGAGCACGCCCGCGTACCGGCCGCGCTGCGGAGGGGCTGGAATGAGTCCGTAGCAGGCGAAGCAGACACCGCCGCCGGTCCCCGCCGCGCGAACTTCACGCTCCGCGCGGGGTCGTACTACTGTGCGGGTGGAAAACCCCGTCGTCCCAGCGACTACCCACGGATTCGGGGCCGAGGTGCAATCGTGATTGCCGCAAGGGAGAGTCTCAGTATAGCCCGTCGTTTCGTCCTCGCCACAGCCGTTGCACTTGCCCTCGTGCAGACCTCGCCACGACATGCCTTACACATATTTGCAGTTGAGCATGTCGTGGCGAGGTGTCAGGTGGCTGAACCGGGGACCGTTCCTTACAGGACAAGCACTGCCCCGACCACCGTGACCAGCGCACCGAGCAGCTTCCCAGCCAGGTGCTCGCGCTCGCGCAGGAGCACAATGGCGAGAATGACCGAGACGATAGTCGTCATGCCCAGCAGCGGGTCAATCTGCGCTGCATTCCGACCAATCCGATAGGCATAGAAAACACAAAGGGTGCCGAGTGTGTCGTTCATACCCAGCACCGTGATGCAGGCCGCACGGCGTCTGGTGAAGTAGAAGCGGAGGTGTTGTAGCGTCTTGGGACGTATCACCAGCAGCACGAGCACGGGAAGGTAGCACACGTACACAATGAGGGAGATAGGGTCCACGCTGCGGTCTAGGAAGAACGAAAGCAGGTCCATCGCCGAATAGAACACGGTGACAGCCACTACCAGCAGCACACCGCGACTGTACCGGAACCCCTGTCTGCCTGATACGGCAATGGTGATGCCGAGCACGACGGTCACGGCGCCGAGCACCTTGTTGGCAGTGACCGCCTCGCCTAGGAAGACAAACGCCCCGAGCACAGTCCAAAACTTGTGGCCGGCCTGGTAGACAATTGTGGTTTCAGACGCCTCGCCACGCTGCAGGGCAGTGAAGTACAGCACGGGGCCAATGGTGGCGCAGGCGGTGAGCGGCAGGAAGAGGAACAGTTGGGAGGCGCTGAGGTGGTACTGGAAGCCGCCGGGATGCAGGGCGGCAAACAGCAGCGCGATGGTGCCGCCGATGCCGAAGAACGTCATGGACTGCGCGTAGGGGTCGGACTGCTCATCGCGCAGGAGCACGCGGTGCAAGAGCGTGTTCGACGAGGCGATGAGGATGGCAAGGAGAATCAGGGGAAGCCATGTCACGAGCACTGGCTCCTTTGTCGTGGTCGTCTCGTCCATCGCCGCGGCGATGGACGGCGCCGTTTTCCAGCCATGGGAAGACCGCGGACGGTCTGCATCCGTGCCGGAAAGCAGCCAGACGGGTCACGCGAAAGGAGCAGCTCGCCCGTTCAGGCGGCTGCAGCGCTGGACCGGCTAGAGTTGCTGGCGCCGATGACGCAGGCCGTCGACAGAGAGGAACCCGCTGGGTCCCAAGACTGGCATCATGATGGGGCTCCTTTCGGTATGCCACCGTCGCTGGCCGAGCAGGTTGACGTGGGACGGGCCAGACGCGTGCAGTGAGGCGACCAGCATAAGGCGCGACAGCCTCAACTGCAAATATGTGTAGGGCATGTCGTGGCGAGGTTTGCCTCGTGTGCACCGCGCCACACGCCACCGCACGAGGCGATAGTCCCGACTTCAGCCTCTTCTCTCGCGGCTGGTATGCCCATCGAACACTTTTTGTTGTATCTGTGGATGGTTACGGTGTGGCCGTGCATTCGCAGCTGGGCAGACCGGACACATGGGACACCACTACGATGCTTTTCGACGGGCTGTCGGCGGATGGCTTCACCGCGTACGGAACGATCATAGGGGCGCAGAGCCTGGCACCATCTGGCACACCCGTAGTTTTCAGCATCGTCAGCCCGCATACGGCGTATCTACGCATAGGACTCAGCAGCATCTACCTCTGTGGCCCCAGCTGGGAGGCTGAGGATCCTCAGCTACCCTGGCGGTGGCATGTAGATACGCGCTCGACCCCCGCTGTACCGCTGTGCAGAGGCTGTGTCAATTTCTGGTGAACGTAGCGCTGTATCCGCGGAGCACGGCCGCACATTGGCCACCCTGCGCCACATTGGAGACGTGAACCACGAGGACTCCCGAGGAGTTGATGGCGTGTATAGTATCGGGAATAGACGTTGAGACAGGCGCGGCGCTCTCCATTGAAACGTAAGGGGCCGGGTAAGGGAATGGCCGTTGAACTGTGGGACGACAGTACGGGTAACCTGATTGACGACTTCGAGGATGAGAAGGAGGCGCTCATCCTCATCCGAGACGTGGTAGCGCGCGACGGCAAAACCGCAATCAAAACATGGGCGCTGGACCGCCTGGTGCCGAGTAAGGAATGGGTCCGTGGCGAAGACCTATATCAGCTCGCCGGTCGCGGTCAGTGTGTAGCTCAGCTACCTTCTCAGCCGCTCCATCGCCTGCCGCCTTGACTTCACGCCGCAGCGTACCCCTATCGCCGCGCTCATTGGACTCTTGTGAGAGGTGAATCTGGCCATGCGCCATCTTCTCCCCTCAGCGCTCGTTCCGGCTTCATCGTCCAAGTAGAGCGTGAACGACTCCGGCGAAAGCCGCTCCCGTAGCAACGGTGGACCCGGCGGCATTAGTGCAACGGATTGCCCAGTTTCACGCCTGAATTCTGGTGCCCCCGGTAGGACTCGAACCTACAACCAATTGATTAAGAGTCAACTGCTCTGCCAATTGAGCTACGGAGGCTAGGCACTATTCACGCCTGTGATTGTGAAGCTTCTCTCAAACTTGCCTTCCGTACATCAACGCGTACATCAGCCGCGTTTGACACTCCACTCAGCACTCGGCCCAGCTTGTCGACTGCCTGCCGTAGCTGGACGTCCGAGACGCTGGTGTAGACATCCAGCGTCGTCTTGGAACTGGCGTGCCTGGCCAATTTTTGCGCGGACGAAACGGGCACGTCAAGCGTGGGCAGCAGTGAGACGAAGTAGTGGCGTAGCCGGTGGAAGGGCACGATTGGTAGACCGGCCGCCTGTAGTGCGGCCTGGAACTTGTGCGTGAAGTAAACCGGGTCATAGGGCCGGCCACTCTTGGTCTGCCACACGAACCCGCTGGTACGCTCCCCGATCGCCTCTCTGAGCGTTGTCGCTGCTTCGGTGGAGAGCGGTAGCACGGCGTTGCTCGCTGACGTCTTGAGTCCGCGGATTGAAAGCCCTAGGCGCGGCACCCGCTGGACTTGCTGGCAGATGCGCACCGTCCTGACACCGAGATCGACATGCTCGATCGTGAGCCCCGCCAGTTCCCCCGCACGGAGACCGGTATGGAGCGCTGTGGCGTAGACGGTCCAGAGTCGGTCGTTGCGTAACGTATCGAGCAGCTTGTTCGCTGCGCCGTGGTCCAGCGCGGAAATGTCGCGCTTCGGCAGCACGATCGGCTCGGTGTCCTGCACAACGTTGCGGTCCACCCAGCCCCAGCGGCGGGCCACATTCAGTGCCCGGCGCAGGGCTATACGGTGGGCCGTCCGCGTCTTGGGAGAGAGCGACAGGGCGGCGAGGTACTCCTCGACCTGCTGTACAGTCAGCCGCCGGCTCTCGACTGCGCCGAGGTCCGGTTTGAGGTGCATGCGCACCACACTCTCGTACTGACGCCACGTGTTCAAGGATTTCTCGCCGTGATCCACCTGGGCTTTGAGGTTGTCGAGCCACGCGTCGAACAGTTCAGCCATCGTATGGCGCTCCGGCTTCACCGACTGCCCCGCATCACGTGCTTTCTGCGCCGCGCGTAAAGCCGCCTTGGCGTCACGCTCGGTGCTGAAATAGCTGAAGCGCCGTTTGCCGTCGATATCGTGGATTGCCATCTGCCATTTGCCTTTGTGCTGTACGCAACGATCGTCAGTATCACGTCCACACTCCCCAGTGCAGCGCTTGCTGACGGTGCCATCGCCGTTCCCACGCATCCGGGTCATATTCCGCACCTCTTCTACATCAATAAATCAATTGTACTATACTGTCTCCGCGAACTGCAAGAGCGGCAGATTGTGGCTTGCCCGCCCGCCCGCTCGCAAGCCGGCTCCAAGCCGGTCGTCGAACCGTATAGAACATATATGCTAAAATGTGCAGCATGGCGCGCCGCCGTATGCCGGGTTGTTTATTCTGCGGCGGGGAAGCCCCGCCCGTCTGGTACACCCTCGCCTGCGACCAGCCGCGTTCGGAGGAACAGCGTGTTGCCGGACAGGAGCGCTACCAATTTCCCGATCGCCTCTGCCTGAGGCACTTCGGCATCCTGTACCGCGCCGGTGACCGGGGCCGGGTGCATCTGCTCACGGGTAAACGCTGGTGGTTGCAAGGTTGGCCGAAGCCTGGCAAAGGTGGCCAGGCATCTGGTTAATGACATATAACCCAATGTGTCCAATCGTACCAACCGAGGGATCAACATATCTCGCTCATCGTTTTCGGCGTCGGCAGCATGTACCGCAGTGGGGTCGTCAAGGTGGCGCTGCCGATGCTGCGAGAGCAGCGCATCTACTTCTTCTACCTGCCAACCTACAGTCCGGAGCTGAACGACATCGAAGCGATCTTCGGCGTGATCAAGCGGCACGAACTCCCCGAGCGGCGCTACACGACCTGGGAGTCTCTGGAGGATGCCATCATCACCGGTTTCACCCACGTCGAAGATCGTCTCCTCCAGAAATGTTCAGCCCAATCGCGGTTGGCAGCTTAGCCCGCCCCTACTTCGTTCGCGACTCTACCGCGCCGAGCGCAGCCTGCGCGGCGGCGAGACGGGCGACGGGCACCCGGCTGCCGGCTGCTGCGGGACGCGGCGCGGCTGAGCCTGCGGGCGAGCGCGGCCCCGTTCCGGTCGTTGGGGCGTATCTCCGTCTCGCCGCATACCTACCAGTTCGTGCGACTGATCATGGAGCTTCGCGGGCGTAGATGGAGCGCGAGTAGCACGGTCAAGTCCGGCGCTTGCGACTTCATGTACTCAGTAACGTGTTCAATCTCTTGCTGAGTGGCCGGCAACATACGTCATTCGTCCCTTTGCAAGTCGAAGAAGCCCTTGAAATCTCCGATGTTCATCGTAACCGTCCACTTTCCGTAACAGGGCATAGTGCGACCCAATGGGGAGCAGGGCGGCACGGGAAGCTGTAAATTTGTCTGGTTGGTGGCGGTGTTGTCCGCTTTGTGGCGGTCAGAAACGGCGTGGCGTTGCCAGGACCGGCCTCCACGAGGGTGCGTGCGCCGCTTCGAACGCTACTCTAATCGGCGCTGTAGAGATTAGACGGAGCGGTTATCGCCCCTTACGGCGTGGCCATGGGGCAGTGCCACGCGTGGCCGGGTTGGCAACTCTCCGTCTAACGGCGGTTATCGCCAGAGATTAGAGCGATGCCCTGGCTGGGTTGACAGACAGCTTAGCCGCTACCCCGCTAGACGAGGACACCGCCATTTATCTCCCAAGAACACCGCCATAAAGCGCAGCATTGGCGTCAGGGTGCTCGGGACAGTACGCGCCTGCTTCTGGCGCGAGGACAGGAAATTCCCCCTCACTCGCGACCGACCGCCAGGTGATTCGGCCATCTCAGGCCTCTTTATATCGGGGAAAGCCGAATGCCGTAGCAGCGGGTGATCGTTGCTACCCTCACGTCCCTTGTGGGCACGAACAGGTGCGCTCACTTTGCTCCGTGTGTCGCTCGGTAACCGCAGCGAAGGACTGGACAATCCGAGCAGCGCGGGTGACGAGCCCGACAGATAGCTGCTGCAAAGTCGAGAATCGCATACGCAAACAGGGCCGGCTCGTCATGCGGGAGCACGGCTAGTGCTAGGGCTTGCAGGTAAGGGTCATACCGTATGTCAGCAAGTTGGCGAGGCCCAAAGATGCGCTCAAGCACCCGTGCGACGTTAACATCTATCGGCGCCACGCGTTCGCCAGTGAGCTGGACCGCGATCGCGCGGCTCATGTATTGACCGATGCCTGGTAGGGTGCTGAGTTCCTCCGCCATTGAGGGGAGCGCTCCACGGTGGCAGACGGACTGAGCAAGTGCTTGGAGAACGCGTGCCCTTCGTCGATGTAAACCGAGGGGCTGTAGGGCCGCTTCCAGCTCGTTGAGTGAGGCCTCGGTGAGTGCGGTCCAGTCTGGGTAGCGCTGGACCAGATCGGGGAGTATACGGGCAACTGCTGCCGCCGTTGTCTGCTGAAGAAGCACCTCAGCGACGACGAGCTGATAAGGGCTGCGCTCAGCACTTCGCCATGGCAGGCGCCGCAGCTCCTGACCCGCCCACTCCAAGATTGTAGTAGTAAGCTCGGCGTGGCAGTGGGTACAGTTCGCCTCGGCCAGACCGTGAATGGCATGAGGGGTTTCGAGGTGCTCGTCGCAGCCCGCTGATTCAGGCGGCTGAGAAATAGGGGGGCGCGGGCGCATAGCGGACACGTTTGACCTTACCCCGTCACCCATGGTGCTGCGTATGCGTCGTTGTTATCTGGCGATGGCTGTATGAGGGCGGGAGAGTTCAAAATGAATGTGCTGATTGGCAGGGTACTCCGGGAATGATCTAGTGGAGAAACTGGGCCTCTCAAGCATGGAACCCAACATCGCAACCGCAAAGCTTGGCCACCTACAGCAGAGGCTACGATCTGGGTTGTCGCTCAGACTAGCCTCGACGACTTTGAGCAGTCTCGGTCCTTCTCGGCGTCGGGGCACAAGAAGACCGAGTGGCTGCCGTAACATTCACCGAAAGCCACTCAGGGCGGATACCTCTTCAACGGAGCATAGAGTGCCGAACAGACGTAATGGCCTCGTACGAGGAGAAAGACTCACCGCACCTGGCACTTTCATCGACCTCTTTGCCGGCTGCGGTGGACTCTCCCTTGGTCTCATGGAGTCAGGCTGGCGTGGACTGTTTGCTATTGAGCGCGATGGGTTTGCGTTTGACACTCTCCATGCCAACCTACTTGATGCCAATAAGCCGGTCGGCTACGAATGGCCTAACTGGCTACCACAAGAACCCCATGAAGTGGGGCGATTCATTGCCGAGTACCGGGAAGAAATCCGCGCTCTTCAAGGACAGGTCACACTTATTGCTGGTGGCCCCCCCTGCCAGGGCTTCTCTTTTGCCGGTAAGCGAAGCCACGATGATCCACGGAACGACATGTTTAGCCATTATGTTGAGTTTGTGAATCTAGTTCGTCCTGATTACCTCTTGGTCGAAAACGTTCAAGGCATCACAGTCGCCTTTGGAAAGAAGCAATCGTCGGTTCATAAGGCTGGGAAACCCAGCCAACGTGCCGCATTTTCGCAGGCCATCAAGGATACCCTTGACGAAATTGGGTACGAAGTCTATGCCGATACCATTCGTGCAGCGGATTACGGTGTGGCGCAAGCCAGGCCGCGTTACATTGCCATTGGTATTCGTCGAGATGTGCTTGGCGAACGCATAATAGAACCATTTGAGGAGCTGAAGGCTATACGAGATTCATTTTTGAAATGCAAGGGACTGCCTACCGATAGGCCAATTTCAGTTAAAGAGGCTATTTCTGACCTTGAGATAGGTGGTAGACAGACAGTCCCTTGTTATGATTCTCCTGGTTTCAAACAGATGCTCTATCGTGGTCCTAGGACAGACTATCAGCGAATGTTGCACGGAACTAGAGACTTTACTCCACCGAATAGTTTACGGTTGGCGAACCACACACCCGCGGTGAGCCGTCGATTTCGAATTATGCTTGACACCTGTAGGAGGGGAGTAAAGCTCTCTCCTGAGGAAAAAGAAATCCTAGGTCTTAGAAAGCACAGTATCTACGTTCTGGACGAGAATAAGCCGGCTCATACGTTGACGACTCTACCGGATGACGTGCTGCACTATTCCGAGCCGCGAATCCTCACTGTGCGGGAATATGCGCGGCTCCAGTCTTTCCCTGATTGGTACCAGTTCCGGGGAAAGTACACGACTGGTGGAGACAAACGGGTGCGCGAATGTCCGCGCTATACCCAGGTAGGTAACGCCGTTGCTCCACTAATGGCCGAGGTACTTGGGTCGTTGCTTCAGCATCTGAGAGTTGATCTCCCACAGAGTCCAGCCGCTGCATCGACGGATAAACCCTTGACCGCTACGCTCCCGCCCATCCGGACGCAGGATGTTTTAAGAGCCGGCGCAGCGGTCAGTGGTAGGTAGGCGCTCGCTCATGCGGCAAACGGCTGGGCTAGAAGGGTTTGATATCGACGCCGTCGGGCGAGGATGTCGTCAACACATCGCGGGCGACGGCTCCGCGTTCGACGCCTGATCCGACGATGAAGAGTACCATCTTGGTGTCCCCTGGGATGGATGCTGGGCATTGGTAGGGACCAACTCGCCCGGCCGCGAGTTCGCGGTTGATATTGGGCCCGTAGCTTCCAACCCCCTGGTGTCCACCTCGCTGACCTCGAGCACCTCGTCAGGAGTAGCAAGGCCGCAGCATCGTACTCGAAGTTCAGGTAGGCATGACCAAGCTGATACTTCAACCCATCGACATGGACATGTGGCAGCGTGTCGATGCCTGGAACCGCGCCATCTGCGGCGAGTTCTTTGCTGGCCAACACCGTGATCAACCGGTTTACCTTGACTTAGATCCACCCGTGCTTGCACGGATGGCTGCTCAGGTGGGGGAAGGTCAAGACGATCCAGAGAATGCCCTTCTCGACGCAGTTGTACCGACCTTGCATGTCCGGCCACCCGGTATCCGATCCCTATTCCACTCTCACGCGTCACGGTTGCATGACTGGCAGGTGAATGGTAGGGAGGGCGCCCCGCCATTTCTTGCTGTACTAGCGTTCACGTGCATTATTGCCGACCGGATGGGGAGCGATGAGCAGTGGGCAGGTAACAACTACTACGGGCGTCTAGGTGATGCACTTCGCTTAGCGCCGGGTGACGCTGAGCGCCGGTCAAATGCACAGAAAGACTTTCAGCGCCAAGCATTCCTATTCTGGGATGCGCTGAATCGTTGGCTCCGGGATAACGAGGGACGACTGGGCCTGCCAACGGCTACGGCTTTTGACCACCGTCGGCACATTGGTCTACCGCTCAGTCAGGTCCTGCTGCGTGAGGACGACCGCCGCCACCTCGCTGATCTCTTCGAGGCTTTTGACCTCCGCCCATACCAGCTCCTGTCTCAGCGTGACACGCTTCGCCTGATGCAGGATTGGGTGCCTCACTCAAACCTTAGCGCTCGAGCTCGGCACTTGTGGCAGACCAATGCGTTCGTACGGGATCGCATCGCCGACGTGGCCAGACTTGAGTTGGAATCATGGCCCGGTTCGGCACGGCCTGACCAGGGTCAGGCAGCATTGACACAAGGGGGGAAGCTCCGGCTGGTCGCCGCACTTCGGCAGCACCCCAGGGCGCAGTTGGTGCTGGGAGTAGCTTGCAGGGATACTGCCGGGCTAGCTGAAGGGGAGTACCGCTTGGCTAGCGACGCGACTGTGGCTGCTCGTGCCGCTTTCGAAGAATGCGGCGAGCTCCTGGAACTCCACCGAGGAGAATTCCCAGGATGGATGAGCATCAATGATGCGTCGCTGGTGTCCATACCAGGCCTGTTGCAGGCAAACGTGAGCCTTAGTGGGCCAGTGGCGGGCTCGGAACTGGTGCGCCTGGCGCACGCCGTGGTGGTACTGCTCGAGGACGCTGAGTTGAAGCGGTTCACCGAGGTCGATCGCATCGAGCTCGGGACGGAGGCGATTGTCCTCGCCCATGACTCCCAAGCGCTAAAGGTGGCTGCGATCCTACCAACAGCTGCGCGACCGGGTTATCGTGCGTGGACGCCGGATACTCTTTCCGGTGTTCCCGAGCGCTGGGTCGCCTTCGACCGGGTCCAGCTGGTGGCGACGCCGTCCACGGATGATCCCAACCTCGGTATGCTAGTTCCACTCTCATGGACCCAGGTCCTTCCCGGCTACGGGTTCAAGTTGCCGGGACTTTCCACGTGGCACACCTCGGCGCCGCCCGAGATACGGGTGAGTTCCCTCGACAAGCCAGTCGAGAGCCTAGTTATCACGTGTACCCAGGGGCTGGGCGGCATAGTACCCAGGGATCAAGATTTCGAGATCGGAGCCATTGGCAGCCAAGCTATCCGGCTCGATGACTGCGGCCTACCGAGTGGTGACTACCGGGCAGAACTCCATGCCGTTGCGACCGCGGCGACACGACCTAAGGATATCGTAGCGTCGGCTACGTTCCGGCTGCGCTCTGCCAATGATCCTCGACCGGTGGATCTAGGGAACAACACGAGGTTGGGGCACGACTTTACCGGTAATGGTCCTTGGGCCGCGCTGTCCGCCGCGAGCACGGTGGGAGCATCGAGCGAAGCCTGGGTAAGTGGTGGAGTAGTCAGGACCAAGCTGCCTGCGCAGCTCAATCCCTCGCAGGACCGCTCTGACGAGGTGCCGGCGGCGCTTACACCTATAGCGCCATCCCCTGGGGCTCGTCATGAGGAGGACGAACCCCGGTCCAAGCTAGTGCCTGCAGTACCGGCCGCCGCAAGCTGTTTCACTGGGGCGCACCATTGGTATATTGCGCCTGCGCGATCAGTGCAGGGCTACTACCAGCCGCATGCGGGCCGTTGCGCGAATTGCGGGCTGACGAAGAGATTCCCGGCGAGGCCGGGGGATAGCGGCTCAGGCCGGGCGAAGGCGACACTAAAGGTTACTCCGAGTGTTCCGCAGACGCTCGCTGCAGCAGTCAAGCCGATCCAGCCAACGCTTAACGTAGATCCGAACGTATTGTTCGACGCGGTTTGTTACGCCACGGCGGACAAGTGGCGAACATTTGAAGTGCTGGCGGAGCAGGTAAACGATGCTGCGTGGTACCCGCTCGAGACCGCGCGATTGCTGTCCGCCCTCGGACACATCGACTTATCCCTCGACCCACGTACTCTACGCCCCGAGTCCTGGTCAGTTGCCCCACCGGCAATCCTGTTGCTCCCGGGTCGCGATGAGGCAATCCTGGCTGGTCACCGGTCTGACCAGCTCATCGCGGAGCTGGAGCGGTGCGTCAATGTGTCCGATGGTAACCTATCCTGCCATCAGCACCCAGGCAGCCCAGACGAAGTCTGTCTCTCGGGGATTAAGGGCGTTGACATCCCGGTCGTCTGCGAGTTGGTCGCAGGAGCCACTGGGACCAATGTCGTCTTCTATCCATCAGCTGTCGCTAGCCTGCTGGCACTGTTGCCCACGATTGGTGAGATCCATGCGTGCCTCCCGTCGGCATGGAACCCAGGGGGGCCGGCGCTCCAGAAGTTCGACTTCCGCCAGAATCGCTGGATTGACGTGGCTAGCATGCGAGGCACCGGAGCCTACCGGTTCCTATCACGCCCTGCCCGCTATGGTTTCCTAGTCGCGGGGGGGTGCAAGGTCGCAGACAGTCGGCTCGTCAAGTACCTCGCCGCTGCGGCAACCGGCATCCCCCTGTTTGCATACGACAAGTCGTCAAGCACACTAGCTTGCCGCCTCGGGGCGCAGCTCCCGGGCCTGTACGAGCGGGCGGCGGTCCTTTGCAGCGGTAAGCCTCCGCAGCAGCTAATAGATGGAACAGTGATCTACCAGGGCATCCCACCGTGGGTTGCCGCGGGGTTATGGCAACGCCTCGGGCCACGAGGCTGGAGCGAATGAGCATGAACAGGTCCCACCCAGGCAGCGTGTACGAGGCGATCAAAGACGCCTACCTTCGCTACTACGACACCGCGTTCTGGCTCCGCGACGAGGGCCTACGCGCGGAACGCAGGGCCCTTCTTGAGCAGCCGGGGGTTATATTCACGGATCCGCTGCTTGAGCCGGTGATGCCCTACGATCCGGCTGACTCGCTTTACGACGTTTGCTACCGCGTTGGCCTCTCGAAAGCGGTCGCAGATCGACTCGCGCAGATGCTCTTCGGGCAGGAGGACGGGTCTTTCCGGCTCCGCGAGCACCAGGCTCGGGCCCTCGAGGTTTCGCTCGCACCGCCGAGTGCTATACGAAGAAACGTCGTTGTCACTGCTGGAACCGGTGCTGGTAAGACCGAGAGTTTCTTGCTACCGGTCTTCGCTCGGTTGCTCGCCGAGGCGGAAGCCGAGGGATGGGGGCACGAGAAAACCCCACTTCACCGCTGGTGGGACATATCCCAGGAGGGAAACCCCTGGCGATCCGCCCGGGACATGGGTAAGCGCCCAGATGCGGTCCGCGCCATGGTCCTCTACCCGACGAACGCGCTGGTAGAGGACCAGATCTCGCGCCTGCGCCGCGCGGTGAGCCGGGCGGCCAGTGGTGGGACGGGACCGCAGTTGTACTTCGGCCGTTACACAGGTGCCACACCTGGGAGTGGTGACGTTCCCCCTAAGATGAACGATTCCCGGGTGCTGGAAGTCGTAGCGGAGCTCCGGAGGATGGAAGACGACGCTAAAAAGCTGGACAAGGCACTCGCCGGGGAAACGCCGCAAAATCGTGACGAACTAAAGTCCCAGTTTCCCGATCCTCGAAGCGGGGAGCTCGTCACGCGGTGGGATATGTTGGCGGCGCCGCCAGATATCCTCGTGACAAACTATTCAATGCTCAACGTAATGTTGATGCGTGACCGGGAATCCGCGATCTTTGAGCGAACCGCAAAGTGGCTAGCTTCCGATCCCAACCACGCCTTCACACTCGTGATCGATGAGCTCCATACCTACCGCGGTACTCAGGGTAGCGAGGTAGCTCTTGTCATACGCAACTTGCTGCGACGACTTGGCCTGGAGCCTGGGTCAGCTCAGCTGCGCTGTATCGGCACAAGCGCGTCGTTGCAAGCGGGTCCTGGCAGCGGGCTTGAATACCTCGAGGAGTTCTTCGGGATAGACCGCGAGACATTCGAGATCATCCCCGGTCGGCCGCAGGCAGTTGACGCCGTTTCCACGCTACCACGCGTGGTCTTCGATGCAATGGCAACCATTGAAGAGGGAGGGCAGCGGGACCAACAACTCCAGGAGGCACTGGAGCGGTTCAATCTCCCTATGGCGGTCGCACACGCTTGCACTACGGGCCATGCGGGTACGCCAGCACCAACCCCGCTCGCCATTATCGAAGAGCGTCTATTCGACACGCCACCGACTGGCAGTAGCGCCGGGCTCCAGGCCGTACTTGAATCGCTCGCCTATCAGGACGGTAGTGCCAAGACAATTTCCTTCCGCGCCCACCTCTTCACGAGGAATGTGCCCGGCATGTGGGCCTGCGCGAACCCCGCCTGTCCGGAGATCGATGAGCGCTGGCAGTCACCGGGCCGGCGGATCGGTAGGCTTTACACGATCCCTGCTAATACCTGCCGCTGCGGTTCGCGTATCCTCGAACTCCTGTACTGCGACCAGTGTGGTGAGGCGTCGCTGGGGGGATTCGTCGCGAACCGTGACGAAGCGGCGAAGGACCAGTCGTGGTACCTAGGCCCTACTGAGGTCGACGTGCCGGCAGGCGACTCACCGTATGTACAGCGCCGGGCGTACGGCCAGTTCATGTGGTACTGGCCAAGTCCGCTGCCCTCAGGACTGGATTCATGGTCACACAGGGGAACAGTGCTGCGGTTTATTGGCGCCAGGTACAGCCACGAGCTCGGTGTTCTTGAACCTTGCAGTGTCGGGAAAGCGGACGGCACCATGCTGAGCGTAGCAGCGCCAAAGGGAGAGGACGTCAGGGTGCCTGCGCTTCCAGAGCGCTGCCCGCGGTGCGAGGCATCAAAGCGAAATGAGCCGGGCACGTTCTTCCAGGGCATCGTGAACACGCATATCCGGGCGCATCGCACGGGCATTGCACGCGTTGGGCAGATTGTGCTCGATCGGCTCGTTCGCGCAATCGGCGAGACCAAGGAGGACGGCCGCACCATCGTCTTCACAGACAGCCGCGACGACGCTGCGAGGACTGCGGCCGGCGTTGAGCTCAACCAGTTCCGGTCGCTGGTGCGCCAGTTTGTGGCGAGAGAGCTCAGCGTTACCGAGACGCCTGCTACCCTCATGCGCCGGGCCGCCTCGGGAGGGGATCTCCCAGCGAACGAGCAGGACACGCTGAACCGTTTTAAGGCCGAGTGGCCAGACATGTGGACTGCGTACAACCTGGCAGTAAAATACGGCGATGCGGAAGCGCAGGACCAGGTGAAGAAGTTTGAGGAGGAGCAAGCAGCTGACGCAAGCCGGCGACGGTGGAACAGCATCGTCACGGCCATCCGTGACGGAATGGTGCGGCTAGGCGTCAATCCTGCCGGCACCGGGGCGTCCGAGCAGTCGTGGAACAAGCAGCCCTGGTGGCGCTTGTACGCTCCGCCACCAGGGACTAAGTGGGACCCGTTACCCGCGATCGAAAGCAATGATGGCCGGCAACACGGGTTCGACGTGCTGTCGAGCTATGTCGCGGCAGGCGTCTTTGATGGAACCGCGCGGGATCTCGAGTCCATCGGGATAGGCTGGGCCGAGCCAGGACTGCTCGATACCGTGGCAATCCCGTTGCCTTCTGCCGCGGCAACTGAGCTACTTCGCTCCTGTACCCGCATCCTCGGTCTCGGCGGGCGGTACCCGGGTTCCCTATTCGATACTCAACCCTCAGCCACCATGCCCCGGGCAGTCCGGGACTATTGCAGTGCGGTTGCGAACCTTCATGGTGTTCCCCCTGGCGAACTCCAGTCAGCTGTGTCATCCGCGCTGCAGGGATCAGGCGCGGTAGACACAGATTGGTACCTAGTCTTCGACCGCCTCCGCGTTGTACACGCGGCAGGTCTCAGCGAGCAAGCGTGGGTATGCGTCGATTGTTCGCGTATTCACCTGCACGGATCCGCAGGCGTCTGTACGTACCGTGGCTGCTACTCGACGAGGCTCGTTGCATCGAGTGCCCGGCTGCGGGGTGGCGATTACTTCTACTGGCTCTCGCTCCAGCAGCCGCGCCGAATGCGCGTGGAAGAATTGACTGGCCAGACTCGCCCGCTTAGCGAGCAGCGTAGCAGGCAACGACGCTTCAAGGGGGCACTGCTCGAGGACTCGGGAGAAAACGAGCTTACCTACGGGATCGACGTGCTGAGCGTCACCACGACGATGGAGGTCGGAGTCGATATCGGCTCGCTCCGGTCAGTGGTGATGGCGAACATGCCGCCGCAGCGCTTCAACTACCAGCAACGTGTTGGCCGGGCTGGGCGCAACCGGCAAGCATATTCTTATGCCGTCACGATATGCCGCGACCGGACTCACGATGACTACTATTTCAATCACACAGAACGCATCACTGGCGATCCCCCCCCCAGCCCCATACTTGGACCTCAAGCGCGAACAAATCGTTCGTCGTGTCGTTGTATCTGAGGTCCTGCGGCAAGCATTTGCGTCACTCCCGACTGCGTTGCGGCCACGGGCCACTGCTGACAGCATCCACGGCAACTTCGGCAGGACCAGGGACTGGGAAGGAACGTACCGACAACCAATCAGTAAGTGGATTGCGTCCAGTGCCGCCATTGATCCCATCGTTGAGGGCCTAGTGGTCTATACGGGCCTGGAGACCGGAGCCATCGATGAGATGCGTCGCTGGATCCGCGGAGATCTGGTTGCAGCTATCGATAGAGCTGTTAATAACGCGAGTTATGCCTATCCTGAGCTCAGCGAGCGACTCGCCAATACCGGCCTATTGCCCATGTTTGGGTTCCCGACCCGGATCCGGGTTCTCTACTACCGGAAACCGGTATCGCTCCGCGATGATGGCTTCGCACAGGTAGCAGATCGGTCTATCGACCTTGCTGTCTCCTCGTTCGCTCCCGGGTCCGAGGTTCTGCGTGATAAACAGGTCCACACTGCAGTTGGATTCGTCGCGTGGACGTACCAGGGCCAAAAGCCAGTACCCGTCGACCCGCTAGGTCAGGCAATTCCCGTGAATAGGTGCCCGTCGTGCGGCGCCGTGGTGGCCGGCGAAGCCGGTTCCGGGTTGGATTGCCTAGTCTGCCAATCCGCGATGGAGCCCTTCGACCTATATCAACCTGCTGGTTTCCGGACCGACTACAGTCCACACGACTTCGATGATGAAGTTGAGCGCGGGCCTGCGCCCGGCATGCCAGTACTTGCGCTTGCACCAGATAGCGAGCCGCCTGTCGTCTTCGGGGCGATGTCTATGGCTGTGCGAAGTGGAGCGGAAGTATTCACGATCAACGACAACGGTGGCCGCCTCTACGACATGTACCGTCTCGATGGTACCGTGGTGGTGCCGAGGCAGGAGTTATACACTAGCCCGCCACGTCTTCCCAATACCTTTACGGGAGAACCAGACTACCGCGGCGCGATCGGTGCAGTCCGCGCAACGGACGTCCTCCTCTTGACTCTCGATGAGCTCGGCGTGCCGGGTCCGCAGGGGACAATCTCGACCGACCCAGCGGTCTTGCCTGCCGGCAGGGCAGCGCTCTGGTCCTTTGCCCAGCTATTGCGGGTAGCCAGCGCTCTCGAACTCGACATCAATCCGATGGAGCTGCAAGTAGGACTCCAGCCAGCATCGCTTGGAGGGCATAGGACCGAGCGTATCTTCTTGGCTGATTTCCTCGAGAACGGAGCCGGCTATTCGACCCACCTCGGGCGGCCGGGCGTGATGGTTCAGGTGTTCAAGAAACTCCTAGGAAAGGAGCTGCATGGCAAGTTCGAGTCGCCCGCCCATTCGGGCCAGTGTGACATGTCATGTCCTGATTGCCTCCGGAGCTACGAGAATCGCTGGCTACACCCGCTGCTTGACTGGCGCCTTGCGCTCGATGTCGCCGAGCTGGTAGGCAACGAGCCTCTGAAGATCAACCGGTGGCTCGCTCGCAGCGAGCAACTCGTTGCAACCTTTGCGAGTTCCTTTAGCGTTGAAAGCGCGCAGCTTGGGGATCTCTGGGCGGTCCATGACAGCAACACTAGCCGGACCGCTTTCTTTGGTCATCCACTGTGGCGGCTCGACGAGAACTACTTCACCGGCGAACAGGCGTCCGCGCTTCTCGATGCGCAAACCCAGATGGGCGGACAAGTGCGAGCCTTCGACCTGTATTCGCTGTCACGGCAGCCTGCCAAGATCCACGCGTGGCTTACCGGCGGCGTCAACGCCTGATGCAGGCAAGAGTGCCAGTCCCGCATTCGCTGGCCCGCGTGACTCCGACCAGGTTGGAGGAGCTCCTGAATTGCCAGTTGCGAGTGGGTTTCGGTACTGACGCGTTCTTCGCCGGCGCTCGTAGACCGAGTATCGCCTCATTGCTCGGCGAAGTAAGCCACAAGATGTCGGCAGCTATCGCCCGCGGAGAGTTCGATGAGGTAGAGACTAGTGAGGTAGCCGACGCACTCTCCCGGAAGTGGGATGAGAATATCGCAATCGCGCAGGCAAAGCTTGCAAAGGCGTGGGCTCTCGCCGTCGTCCCGACTCCTACGCGGTGGCCACGCTACGAGCTCATGCGTCTGCGCCTGTCGCGTTTCCTCATCAACGAGGTATCTATACGTCGTCAAAGGACGAGTGCCGGCGGCTTAGCGCATTCCCACGTCGCGATTGAGCAGTGGCTGGAGGGTCCGGAAGGCAAGATAGGTGGCCGCCCTGACCGGGTCGAACAGACGGCGGCTGGCGTCGAGATCATCGACATCAAGAGCGGGGGGCTAGCGAAAGCACAGGGTACCGATACGATCCCGCCCGGGTATCGTAGGCAATTGCTCCTGTATGCGTACCTTTGGCAAGCAGTCCACGGGGTCTGGCCGGCACGGGCATCGGTACAAGATCTCGACGGGCACCGGCTAACCTTCGATATCGATAAAGCTGAAGCCAGCCAACTCGCCAAGGTGGCGATTGCAAAGCTAGAGAGCTACAACTCGGGAGTTGAAGCCGGTGTGCTCGCAGAGCCCTCGCCGGAGCACTGTTCATACTGCCCGTACCGCGGTAGCTGTACACCCTTCCTCGAATCCCTGGCGCCAGATTGGGAATGGTATCGCAAGACAATGGCGGGGACTGTGATCGCGGTTTCCTTGGTAAAAACCAAACGGGCAGTGTTGGAGGTGGACCTACACTATGGCAACCTCGCTGAGGGCGTAGCTAGAGCCCGGGTTATTGACATCCCGGCTGAACTCATCCCCGCTCTTGGCACAGATATTTCGGTTGTCGATGCGTTACCGGCAGGCGGTGCGCAAGATGCCTGGGTAGCATGGGACACCCAGTTATGGATATGGCAGTCGGCCCGAGGGCGGGGTGGGCCGCGATAGCCACGTTAACCATGACACGATATGGATAACCAAGAGACCCACTGCA
The DNA here is from genome assembly GCA_036741355.1 of Chloroflexota bacterium. Lineage (GTDB taxonomy): Bacteria > Chloroflexota > Dehalococcoidia > CAUJGQ01 > CAUJGQ01 > JBBRGK01. The sequence continues at coordinate 2,722 of DAINSK010000003.1, read as the reverse complement.
TTACTCTTCTGAACGATGACTTTCGCGTGCGCCACGGTAGCCCGCAGCGCCTTCTCTGCAAGCTTGACGAACTGGTACGAAGTCGACCAGCTCCCGACGCTTTGCTTTCTGATGGCCACGTCACTGTGGCAGTAGAAGTCAAGCGTCTTACATTCATGGGGAGGAAGGACCTCGACGCCCTTGTCCTCGTATATGATTCAATTCAACATCCGCTTTATGACACGCCTTACATGGAGGTTACTCCTCGCGGAATTATCGTCACTGATATCGATGTGGTCACAGAGATGACTCTTGACGACGCAGCAGTCAAATTTAGAGATGCTGACTGGGCAGATCTCAATGTTGTCGTTCTGCACCTGTCTCCAGTCGGACAGGCCTATGAGGACGACTGGCTCACTGATGAGGACTATTGGGATGAAGAGGAGTTTCGAGAAGCTCTGGCGACGGCTAACTTGCCCCACCCAATCCATCGACTGTACGGCGTGATAGATGACACCATTTTTCTTGCCCAAGATCTCTTCGCGCCTCTCTGGCAAGTCCTTAACGGTCAGCTTTGGCTCTTCTGAGCCTGCCCGTCTCGATTCTAAGCGACGCGTGCTTGCGTATCAGGTCCTCCACCACCGCCGGTCATAGGGCCAATATCAGAGCAAGGTGTAAATTTGCTCGCTTTCTGGCGGTCGCGCGAGTACCAGCGCACGGTCTCAGGTCGTACCGATGACCAGACTTTCCGTGCTGCCTCGGTGTCCATTTTGCTTCACAGAATATCCCTTCTGTGATGTGAATCGCCAAGCGACGCCGGCGCCCACGCGTGGGTGATGACCGGTGCAGGGCGGTTATCTCCGACTGTTTACTTCACGAAAGGCGCACGCCCTGCTGGTGACAGACTCGGCTGGCGTGTGCCGGCATCGGAAGTTGAGCGGTTGCTGCGTGAAGGCCCAGCTGTTCCAGCACCGGCCACAGCGGCACCGTCAGTGGTCCCGTGGGCACGGTTACGGCCTGCGCCCGTGCAGGCTGAGCGCCGACTCGTACTCTTTGGCCAGATCGAACTGAATATCTGCTTCGGGAGAGATCTGCTTGAAGGCGACGTACATCAAGGACATGAGTTGGAGGCCGCTGAAATCACCTTCCATATTTTTCAGGCGGTAGCGCGTGTCTGGAGTATTGATATCGAGCCCGCCGCGACCAAGCATGGCGATTTCGAGGGCGATCGCCTTGACTCGCTCGGGAGACATCTCCTCGAACTTTTCAAGGGCGCTCACGCAGTACATGACCGCATCGAGCCGCTCCCCGCTTGCTGCCCGCCGAAAGCTGCGTTGTGCAAGCTTACTGAGGGCGTGCCCAGCCACATCAGCCAGTTGAGACTGCGGGTTGAGGGCGATAACTTGCTTGTAGAGTTCCTTAGCTTCCTGCAGCCGCTCCTCCCCACCTAGCTCGGTTAGCCCAAGGGCCAGGGCATGTACATTCATCTGGTCGCTCGGCATCAGTTCGTACGCGGCGCGGAAGTGGGACTCAGCCTCTTCGTGCCGACCGAGCTTCGCTAGGACGGCGCCTAAGTTGCGATGCGCATACGGATTCGTCGGATCCTGATCTACGGCCCGGACGAGATAACCCAGAGCAGCGTCCGGGTCCTTGCCCCGCTCATAAGACACGCCGAGGGCCACCAAGGTATTGGTGTGCTGCGGAGCGAGTGCCAAGGCTTTGAGCAAATAGCGCCGTGCTTCTTCGAGTTTGCCGAGGTCACTCAGCGCCATGCCAAGATTGTGGAGCACATTGACGTCGTCGGAATGCGACGCGAGGTAGGTTTTGAGGATCGGCACCGCCTGGGCAAGTTGCCCAGCTTGGAGCATGGCGAGCGCCCGAGCAACCGGATCTCGCTCCAGGCTGCTCATGAGCGATATCCGTTTCCGATAGTCGTCACGCTCACCTCGCAACCGACAGGGGCACCCAGCGGTACCACTGGGCGAGCCCAAGCGATTGGGCCCAGGCATCGACGAGCTCGCGGTCGAGAGCGGGCGCCGGAGCGATACTGCGCCACTGTTCAAGGAGTTGCGTTCCACGCGCTGCAAAGCCTGCGGTCCGATAGGCCACCGAGTATCCACCTTCGCCGTAGAGCTCATCGCAGAAAAGCGCGTACGCCGCATTCATAGACAGGTTGGCCGTATAGATCTTGGACGGGGTCATGCCCCGAATCTGTGGGTCGAGTACCTGAACGTTCGTCCGTTGCTGCTCGTTGATTGCAGAGGACTGTGCCTCGCGGAGGCTGGGATACGTGTCGTAAATCCAGCGGTCAATGCGCATGCCTATCGGCAGGGAACGCAACTCAGTCATGAGACCGTCGTAGAGCATACCCGAGTACTCAGCTAGGGCGGGTTCAGCAAGGCGGAGTTTTTGGGCGAGACCACCGGGAGCCTTGAGTAATTGCAAAACCTCTGCTCGGCCAGCCTCGTGGCGACCGAATTCGAAACGTTCGCCAGGCGGGTTCGCGTAGAGTCGCAGGATGAACCCACATTCGTAGGCGATCAGATAGTCCGGTACAGGACGGTTGAGCCCCACGCGTAGCAGATGGCTCGATGCCCCCGGTCTTGCCATCGTGACCTTGGCAAGGACTTGGAGCGACCCGTCGGCGATGATCTCCACGGGCATACCGGTGACCTCTTCGACGCGTTCGAGAATCTCCTCGGTTATAGGCGAGAGTTCCATTTACTTAGAATATCCCACAAAT
>DAINSK010000002.1:0-168726 GCA_036741355.1 Chloroflexota bacterium | reverse complement strand
TCTTGATGTTGGCCGCAATCGCCGCCTGGGCGCCGCTGCCGATGGACATCAGCGCGATGACCGCGCCCACTCCGATGACGATACCCAGCATGGTGAGGCCCGACCGCAGCTTGTTGGCCCAGAGCGCCTCCAGCGCCGTCCGTACCGTTTCGATGATGTCCATGCACCGCTTCCTCCATTACCCGTCACCGACCTCGCTCCAGCAAGCTCCGACTTCTACGATAGGCACATGGGCGGCCATATACCTGAGAGTTCGTTCAGGCGGGGCATGCCGATACTCCGAACGTTACAGGCCTCTTCGCGGCCCATAGCTGTAGCGGCCCAACGTCTCGCAGACACTGGGTCAGCGTAGTGCCCGAACATGAAGCCTCCATGAAGGCGTGACTTTAGAGGGCATACAGCTCCGCGAGCGCCGCTCGTACAAAGATCGGGAAGGGCACGAACGGGAAGCTGCAGAAATCATCGCCTCCGACGTCCAGCTCTTGGACAGCAAGGGCGAAGCGAAGATAGACGCAGCAGAGACATCGACGACCGAGGACACCAGATCGAAGGAGGTGCCGTTTTGACGGCTCCCCCGAGGCCAACTCTTCGATAGTCTTGCTCACCGCGTGGCCGGAGAGGTACAGATCTTGCAGGCATAGCGAACAGTATCTAACTGCCCAGGGCCCCCTTGACATCGCGTCTCAGGAACAACGAGAAGGCGAGACTTCCGAGTACTACTGTGTAGATTGCGAGCACGATGACTGATTGGAGATCGCTTGGCACGGGAATATTAGCCGAGTTAAACAGACCACCGCCATTCCAACCTGCCATCGCGCGACCAAGCAGAAAGTTGGCGATGTTGTCGAATCAGGTGAAGGGCGCAAAGATGACGACAATCGAAAGCTCCGCGAGATAGTACCCCAAGCCAATTGCCAGGCCGAAGGCTGTCGAGCCGACGAGGACTGTGACGAAGGCGGTCAAGGCCACATCCGGCAGGAGCGCAAACCAGTCCTTACCGAACGCTGCCCCTACATCGCCCCAGGCGAAGGGTACCGCTCCTCCTGGCGCAGCGCTCTCGAATGCCTTCGCGACAAGGCTTGCTACGTAGCTGGTAGCCGTAAGAATCGCCAGAGCGGCGCCTACCGCCAGGGCGAGTAGCAGCAGCTTGCCGGCCAGGTATTGCCAGCGGCCCGTGCCCGAAGCGAGGACTGGGCGCAGGGTGCCGAGGCCATATTCGGCGCCTATCAGAGAAGCGGCAAGGATCGTGGCGAGCAGGACGACGAGCGCCTGGGCCTGCTGCAGCATGTACACGAGGCTGCCCGGCGCCGTGAAGTGTTGGTACATGTCCTGCAGCCGCTGCTGCAATCGCTGGCGCGTTGTTGCGTCGTTGCATTGGGTGATGAGGCTCTGCACCACAGTTGGTTGAGCACTCTGCAACTTCGCTGGCAGTCGCCCGGCCAGCAGATCATTGCAGCCGACGCGGCCGCCCTGCTCACCTATCCCGAAACGCATCTCGACTCCGGTGGCTTTCAGCTGGCGATAGGCGTAGAGGTTGCCCCAGATCGTCGCCAGGGAGAAGGCTACGAGCAGAAAGAGCAAGAGCCATATCAGCCAGCGCCGGACGAGCTTGAACCACTCCCAACGGCCGACATTGAGGACCTGGTTCATCTTGGTGTGACCTCCTGTCGCTTCATGAGGCTGCTGTCTGCCGTCACCTCAAGGAAGAAGTCCTCGAGGGTCATGTGGATGGGCTCCATCAAGGTGACGTAGACGCCGGCCTCTGCGAGGGCCTTCGAGACACCGCCGAGGGAGTCAGGAGGTACTCGGACCAGGAGGTTGCCGTTGTTTACCCTAACTTCTCCCACCCAATCCAGGCTCTGAAGCAACTGCTGTGCAGTTGCATCGTCCGTCGTGGTGAGGCGAACCGTGTCTGGCTGCTTCAGCAGGTCGAGAACCTTGCCCTGCGTAATCAGCCTGCCATTGCCGATGATTGCCACGTTGTCACACACCTGCTCGACTTCGTATAGCTGATGGCTGGAGAGCACGATCGTCCTGCCGCCGGCACCCAGACGTTTGATGGGGCCGCGGACGTCGACGACACCGGCGGGGTCGAGTCCGTTGGTCGGTTCATCAAGAAAGACGAGCTCCGGTTCGCCTAGTAGTGAATACGCGATGCCGAGTCGTTGCTTCATGCCAAGGGAGTAGGTGTGGTACTTACTGTCAGCCCGGTCCAACAACCCCACGAGTTCGAGCAGGCGGTCGACTTCTTGCCGTTGGCCTCTATTGCTGATGCCCTGGAAGTAGAGGAGATTCTCGCGGCCGCTGAGATGCGGATAAAAGGCGGGCCCTTCCACAATCGCCCCTGTGCGTCGCAGCGCCTCCCGCGATGGCGTGGGGCATTGCTCACTGAAAAGAGAAAGCGAGCCGCTAGTGGGGCGTACCAACCCGAGAAGCATCGAAATCGTGGTGGTCTTGCCCGAACCATTGGGACCGAGCAGGCCAAAGACACCCCCAGCCGGGACCCTCAGCGACAGGCTATCCACCGCCAGAATAGAGCCAAACCTCTTTGTCAGAGCGTTGGTCTCTACGACTGGGCCGGCATTAAAGGATGACATAGCGTTCCCTCGGCGGAATCATAGTTTTGGTGGCCACCACGTCCGATGTATCGACCCACCGACTGCTACTCATACCCAGCGCGTCGATTGGACGCAGGCTTCCCGCCCGGTACGCCGGATAGACGCCGAACACCAGCCCAACGGTGATGGAAACACTGACCACGAGAATGACGGAGGCGCTCGACACTAGCGTCCGAATCGGCTGGCCTGGATCAGCGTAGTGGCCGAACATGAAGCCTGCATGAAGGGCGCGCTGAGTCGTACCTGACTTCCGGATGAGCCCCGTGCGGGTCGAGCATGGGCTGGCACGACTGGCGCCGTATTCATCGAGACTTCATCTTGCCACCGTACCGTGGAGGGGGGACGTAGGGCCGGCGCGGATTGACCATGCACGATGACCAACTCGTGTGTGGCAGAGTCGGAGAGGAAGCAGCCATAATGGGCATACCCGGAGCACATCGGTCAGGTCGTGTAGCGTGATGCGCACAGTAGATAGGAACCGCGGAGCCTCCTCGGCGACAGACGACTCGCGGCGGCACACTCGTGCCGCGCTTCGGGAACTGCTTGGTCTGGTCATCGGACCGTTGCCGTGGCTACCCTCTCCTTCCGTGCTCCGCGATTGTAGTGCCGATCCCGGCCTCTTCGGACCTGCCTCTGCGACCTGGCGTCTGGCCCGCGAACCGGTCCTGCTGCTGGGCGGCAGCCGGGCCCTGCTCCTGCAAGTGGCCCATCCGCTGGTCGGCCAAGCAGTCGTTGCGCACAGCGCCTTCGCCACCCATCCCTACGGTCGCCTGGTGGCAACCGTCCGCTGGCTGGTGCTGGTCACCTTCGGGACCACGGCCGAGGCCACCGCAGCGATTCGCGACCTGCGCCGGGTGCACGAGCGGGTCACGGGCACACTCACCCTAGAGAACGCCACGGACCGCCTGCCGGCCGGGACGCCGTATGCCGCGAATGATCCAACTCTTGCGCGCTGGGTGCTGGCGACCATTGTCGAGTCTTTGCTGGTGAGCTACGAAGCGCTGGTCGGGCCGCTCTCCGTGGGCGCGCAGAATCGGGTAGTGCGTGAGTCGCAAGCGGCGGGCGAGCGCATGGGCATAGACCGCTCCGCCTTGTGGTCCGACGCTCCAGCGCTCCGTGCCTACGTGGCGGGGCAGGTGGCGTGCGGGAGCGTGCGAGTGGTGCCAGCCTCGGCGCAGGCCGCACGGGTGGTGTTGCGCCCGCCGCTACCCTGGGCAGGGCTGGACCGGCTATCAGGTGTTCTCTCATTTATGACGGCGGGCTTGCTCCCGGCTGCGGTACGACGCGGGTATGGCATTCGGTGGACGCGCCGGCATGAGCGGTTGCATGGGCTGGTGTGCGGGGCAGTTCGAGCGACCCACCCCGTGCTGCCGCGCCGGCTTCGCATCTCACGGCCCTACGAAATCGCCACTGGCCGCCTTGCTGGTGGTGGTCGCGTCCGCGAGTAGGCCCAGACTCGGGCTGGACTCCGCCGTTAACAAAAGACCCGCACACGACGCCGCCATGGTGTGTGCCAGCGGGAGGTTGCACATGTGCCTGCTTTGCCCCAGCAAAGTAGGATCCCTCAAACGCTCGTTTTCCGGACGGTTTCGGTGGCGTCTCAAAACCCTCCGCGTGTCGTCGGCCGCCATGACTGTTGCGACGGTCGGGCGGACTCACGCGGCTCCCCATTCTGCGTGCCCTGCTGGGGTAGAGCGCCGTGATGACGGCAAGTTCACTACCTCGATCTATGGGGACGTGCCGCTACGCGCGGGAACGTGACGCAGAGAGACCTGCACGTGCCTGACACGTTCACATACCCAGTTGAGCTGCGGCATCGGCCGTTCTGAGGAGATCGCGGCCGAGGGGTTGGATCTCCAGGCGGGTGCACCATAGGCCCGAGGACAGCCGTTCGACAGTGGCCCATTCCCAGGTGGCGGTCTCGTCAAGGCCGGTGCCGTGGGCGAGCCCGCGAGCGGAGGCGCGGGGATCAGCGGGGTCGATAGGGTCCTGGCGCATGATGACGCCGAGGTCGTACTCCGGTTCGGCCAGCAAGCCATCGGGATCGATGAGCTTGTAGCCGTGAGCCGCCTTCAGCGCGTTCCATTCGTGGATGTCGCCGTGGACGAGGACGCTAGAGGCGTCCTCGTGCGCGGCGATGCGGCGCTCGGCAGAGTCGACGGCGTAGGCGACCGCCTCTTTCGAGCAGGGCCGGTCGAGCTGCTCCCAGGTCCGCGTGATGAAGTCGATGAGCCAGCGGCCTTTTGCGGCGCCGGTGGGCAGGGGCGAGTCGGGGACGAGGCGCCAGAGACGCTCTGCGGCCGCGCAAAGAATCTCACGGCGCTGCGGAGCGGGCAGGCCGCTTTCACCGAGGCGGGCGCCGAGGCGCTCGATGAGCATGGCGCTGCGGGAGAGGTCGGAGCGAAGGAGACGAGCGCAACCGTCACCGTCCGCGAGGCGCAGTACGGTCATTTCGTTGCGTGCGCTGTCGTCGTCACGGGGGATGAACACCTTCAGGACGGCGCTGGAGCCGTCGTCCAGGCTCGCGTCCGCGACAAACGCTTCGTTCCCGCCGTCGTAGGAGCGCCCGACCGTGATCGACCACGCGCGTTCGAGTTTGGCAACGAGCGCCGGGAGCTGCTCCAGCCAGCCCTGATGGCCGCCAGCGATGGCGTGCTTGCGGACGGCCCCGGGAACGCTGCTGATCGACATGTCAGGTTGAACCGTCTCAGCAATGCGTCCTACGCACAACCTCCGGCAGTAGGCGATGCTTGTGTCTCAGAAACGGCCCGAATTGAGTCAGACGGTGCGCCATCCGAGTAGCACTGTAGACCACGCAGGAGCATCAGTCTCACAACCCTTCTCAGAATCAACGTCTCATCGAGCCTCGGCGCAGATGAGTTCTGAGACAGTCGCGCGCAGCGAGTTCTTGCGGCAGCGATACACGATCGCTTGATCGTGTGCGTACTGTTGGAGGCGCAAGGGAACGCGCTTACAGTCGTGTTGCTGGGGCCGACCTATCCGAAGGTGATGCCGCCGGAGAGCGCCCCCATATCCAGCAGACCCGGGCGGCGGCCGCAGGGTCTGCTGGATCAGTTCGTGTGCCCCGCGCCGCTCACCCATATCGTCGAGCGCGTCCGCCTTTGCGAGGGCGACGCTGCCGCGTACGCTCACGGCAACGGTGGCAGCACACCCCGCCGGGATGGCGCCCGGGTCAACGGCGACGGTGACAGTGCCGGCCTCAGACGCGGCCGGATAGCGGTCCAGCGGTGCGGCAATTGCGTCGTTAAAGAGCGCGACGCTCTCCTCGACCGCGTCGCTTGCGACAGCGAGCAGCTCGGCGGACGCCGGGAAGAGCACCGAGGCGCCAGGACGGTAACGCTGCGACAGCGCCTCCACGAAGCCGCGGTGGCTACCCCTGCCCAGGCGGGTAGCAGACAGAACGAGCCGTTCGACTGTGGCCGCTGACCGCTTTGGCTTAGTACGACGGGTGAAGGTCACGACCGTCTCCCGTCGTCGCAGCCGGGCGCTGAAGCCGAGCGGGAGCCAGTGACGCCGGGCGAGCTGACCGGCGCTGTGCCAGTAATCGGGCCAGTAGGCGCTGACCGGAAGTCGGGCACCGAGCAGCGTCTCCAGCTCAGCCATACACAGCTGGACCTCGACGACATCGGGCGGCAGTTGCGCGAGAAACAGATGCAGGGGACGGTATTTATCGGGTCGCATGAAGGCCTTCGCGTAGCTTACCGGCGCCCACCGTCGGTTGTGGCAGGTGCTCGCGAAGGAATGGCTAACCAACCGGCGAGCACATTGATGCGATGATGCCACCCTGCCACCAACTGCTTAGCCACCCGACGGCACTACCCTGCAGGTCGCCCTGAATCTGGGTGGTCGTGGCCCCGGTAATCGCACCGATCACCTGCAGGGTAGTGCCGGCCTTACGGCGCATCCGTGGCGGGTCCGATGCTGAGGTCACCCTGAATCTTGCTCTGCGACACGCCTGTCATTGTCCCGGTCACCTGCAGGTTCGCGCCATTGTACGGACCGACCCCCTGGCAAGCGACCGTGAAGCCTTGTTCAGAGAGGTCCGTGAGCGCGCCCTGGCAGAGTTGCGCCCCGCCAACATCGCTCAACACCGCCTGGTTGCTGCTCACCCGGAGCCGTCCGCGTCCGTCGACGGTACCGGCAAGCTGTGCGCGCAGCGTGACCGACCGCTGGCCGCTGCCCGTGATCTGGAGGTCGATCGTCGTCGCGCCCGTGCCATCCCGCTCCGTGATCGTGCCGGTAAAGCTGTCCTGGACCGTCAAACTCGGCTCGGCGGACCCGGTACTTGAGCCCGCGCCCGAGGCTGCTGCTGCGCTGGATCCGCTGCCATCCCCGCTTGCGGCCCCCGCCACGGGCCCGGCCGAGGCGTCGTCGCCTCCCTCCCCATGCTGATGAAATGCGATGGCGCCGCCTGCTAGGAGCAGGAGCAACACCATGACGAGCGCGGCAGCACCGAAGCCTGCTACTTGCAGTTCGGTGTTGTTCCTAAGCTGACGCCACCGCGGTGAGCGCACCGCCGCGTACAGCAGCGCGTAGCCGGCATTGCCGGCGAGCACGCCGACAAGCAGGTAGTACAATCCGTGCGTCGTCAGGTACGTCACGACGCTGACCGCAGCGACGGCGATCCCGAACCAGATTTGCGCCGGAAACGGCACCGGCGACGTGGGCGGATCGGTGACCATCAAGAAGCCGCAGTACACCGCCATCTCGACGAACGGAGACCGAAAGACGTCGACTACGTCAACTGCGTGGCCCAGATAGGCAGCCAGCGTAAAGAGCAGGAAGTAGGCGCCGAGGAAAGCGAGCGCGGCCGGCAGCTTGTTGGCTCGGTGCGCTACCACTATCCCGACGGGCACGAGCAGCACCACTACCGGCAGCGGCATGTTCCCGAACGCACCCCACCAGCTCTGGCCCACGGAGAAGAGGAAGAACACGACCAGCAGCCCGACCGCGGCCGGATTGAACACGTGCGTACGGCCCAGGCGAATCAGGTGCTTGGCAGCGATTGCAAAGATGCCGGCTGCTGCACCGACGAACCAGGGCACCTGTGCGCTGAGCACCATGCCGACGATCAGGCCGGTGAGCAGTGCACCGCTCGGCCAGCGCCAGACGCCGCGAGCCAGGCGGACGAGAACCAGTTCCAAGGCCATCGCGCTGAGGACGGCGGCGCAGACCTCGGTAGCTGCGTTCGCCGGTCCTGTGCTGGGCGCCGCGACGATTGCAAGTCCGAGCAGCGCGACGAGCAGGTAGCCCTTAGGCGAGCGCAGGAAGCGTCGCAACCGGCGCAACCGCACCGTTGCCGGCGGCTCTGCAGGGAGCCCCGGACTGCGACTCGCGACGGGCGTCGCTCTTGCATGCGTACCTTGGGCGTGGTCACGCAACGCACTCGGGATCCTCGGATCGCGGCTCGTGATGGGCGGCGCTCTTCGCGCTGTCTGGGTCATGGCGAGGTTCCCCTGTACGTCATGCCCGGGCCCCGCCGACGGCTGGGCGCACGACGGCGCTCGAGGCACCCGTGCGGGCCTGTGCGAGCGCCTGAGTCACGGCTCCCCTGAAGGCGCGCGAACTCTCCGTTGCACCGCTCACCATGTCCACTTGCGCGCTCTGGCGGTTGACGACCTCGGCGGGCAGCCGCGCGATATCCGAGACAGAATAGTACGTCGTCGCGCGCGTGATGCGAACGGCGCTCACCTGGCCGTTCTGAATCGTCAGGGCCACGCTGATGTCACCCCGCCGGCTCGTTCCGGTGCCGTTGAACGTACCGTCCTGCAGCGCTGAGGTACTCGCCCCGGGCGTAGCCGTCGGGCTCTGGGTCGCTGCGGCGATCGCGCGGGCGATGGCCGTTGGCGCGCCGGGCCCAGGCGCCTGCGTCGCAGCCGCCGCGGCCGGCGGCGAGCCAGCCGATGCCGCAGCGGTGCCGGCGGGGTGGCCCCCGACTGACTGGGTCAGCGCATAACCCAGCCCGTAGATCGTGACGATGGCCGCCGAGCCCAGGGCAACCAGATTGACGCTTAGTTGTCTAGCCACACCACTTCCCCTGTAAGAACCGGCACGCTGCAACGACCTGGGCGGCGGTGCGTCAGCGGCGCGTCTGAGCGACATGCGGCAGCGTTGCTGGTGCCGCTGGATTCCAAAGGTAGCCCCCGTAGATGAAGTGACGATGAAGCGACATTGAGTCGGTCGCGCAAGCGCTGCGTTGCTCGCTGACGTGGCGCCTGCTTCCTGGACGCCAGCCGGTCAAAGGTTCTGCGCCGTTACGGCGGACTGACGCCGGTCTGCACACCGACGCCGTGGTCGTACACCAGCGCACCGCCATAATGACCCGTGAGGACGACGAGCCCGATCCCAACCACGGCGATGCCGATCCAGACGCCTCGCAGCACGCGCTCCTGGACGCAGGTGAGCGCGATGCCGCGGCTATACGCGCGGAAACGCGGCATGGTGAGAAACAGCATCGCCAGCTCCACTGTCAACAAGCCGCCGTAGAGCAGCTCCGTCAACTGCGCGAGGGCACTGTGCGTGCCCATCAGCGTGCCGTTACCCACCAGCTTCGGGATCAACCCGCCGGCGGGAATGGAGCGCAGGCCCGGGGTGGTCAACAGGTCCTGGTGCCGTGCGGGACCACGGGTCTGCACGGCAATAAACGCACCTGCAAAACCGAGGGCGAGCAAGAACAGCGCGGCGGGACGCAGCCGTGAGGCAGGCACGAGGAAATCGAAGGCTGCGAACAGGGTGGCAACCGGCAGCAGTACCAGGGGAGCATGTGCGACCAGCGGATGCCAGCTCCCCATATGAAGAATGCTCCTGTGTGTCGCCAGCGGCCGGGACAGCGGCCGAGCCTTATGCCACGCGAATGGACTGCCCGTGCCCGTCTGGACACCGCGGTCTCCCTACACTCACGACCACCACTGGGCGCGGCACAGCTCCAAATGTACCGGTGGCAGATGAAGTCTCCATGAAGCCGGGAGAACCGGACTGGTCGCCTCATCTCTTCATCTGCAGTTCATCTGCACGCCCTACAATGGCCCTGAGGAGCGCGGAGGCACAGCCATGCGGGTACTCGTCGTCGAAGACCACCGCCGGATCGCGCGGTTTCTGGAGCGCGGTTTGGTCGAAGAGGGGTTCGCCGCCGACGTTGCCTTCGATGGGGAAGAAGGGCTCACCTTCGCCCAGAACGGCGCGTACGACGTCGTCGTCCTCGACATCGTGCTGCCACGCATGGACGGCATTGCGCTCTGCCGGGAACTGCGCCGGCAGGGCAATCGGGTGCCGATCCTGATGCTGACGGCGCGGGACACCGTCGCCGATCGCATCGTTGGCCTCGACAGCGGCGCCGACGACTATCTCACGAAGCCGTTCGCCTTTGATGAGTTCATGGCGCGCGTGCGCGCCGTGCTGCGCCGCGGCTACGACCGCATCACGAACGAGCTCCGTGCCGGCAACGTCGTGCTGGATCCGGTCCGGCACGAGGTCCGCCGCGGCGGCACGCTGATTCCACTGCCGGCGAAGGAGTTCGCCATTCTCGAATACCTGCTGCAGCAGCCGGGCCGCGTCGCCACGCGGGCGATGATCGCGGAGCACGTGTGGGGATACGACTTCGACAGTGAGTCGAACGTAATCGACGTGCACGTACGAGCGTTGCGCCAAAGGCTCGGCGACACGCGGGAGCGACCCCTGATCGAAACAGTACGCGGCGTTGGCTACAAATGCGCGGGGTGAGCCGGATCCTGCCGTTCTTACGGCGCCGACGCCGTGCGCCGATTCGTGACGATGCGAGCTTGTTTCGGCGGGCACGCCTGCAGCTCACCGCGTGGTATGCGCTCACGCTGATGGTTATCGTGCTGGGCTTCAGCGCCGTCCTGTATGGCGTTCTGGCGGCCAGGCTCTCGGGCCATCACCGGGAGGCGGCGGAGCTCGCAAGCGAGCGTGCCGTCGAGCGCGATGCGGCCAACTTCGCCCTCGACGAATTGCGCGTCTACCTGGTACTTGGCAACGTTAGCCTTCTGGTGCTCGGGGTAGCCGGCGCGTACCTGCTGGCCGGTCGAACGTTGCGCCCAATCGCCGAGACGATGTCACGCCAGAAGCGCTTTGCTGCTGATGCTTCCCATGAGCTGCGCACGCCCCTGACGGTGATGCGCGGCAACATCGACGTTGCTCTGCTGCGCAAGCGTCCCGCGGCCGAGTATCGTGCTGTGCTCGAGGAGGCCAACGCCGATCTGACGTCGCTGACCGTACTCGTCGAACAGCTGCTGCAGCTTGCCCGCGGGACGGCGACGCTGCAGGGCGTGGCCGACGTGGATGCAGTGTTGAACGAATCCGTTGCGGGCGTTCGCGATCTCGCCGAACACCGGGGCAGCACCGTCCAATCGGCCGTACCAGCCGGGCTTATCGTCCATGTTGACGCCGCCAGCCTGCACCACATCGTCGACAACCTGGTGATAAATGCCCTGCGTCACACCCCGCCGGGGACGACGGTTCGCGTCGAAGGCGAGCGTCACGATAAGACGATTGCCATTACGGTGCGTGATAACGGTCCGGGCATCCCGCCCGAGGAACGTGACCGCATTTTCGAGCCGTTCTATCGTCTGCAACCGGCGGCCACAGATGGAGCCGGGCTTGGTCTTGCTCTCGTTCGGGAACTGGTAACCGCCAACGGCGGCGGTGTGTGGATCGAGGACGCAACGGGCGGCGGCGCCAGTTTCCGCGTGGAGCTACCGGCTGGTTGACGGCAGCGAACCAACGAGTCGGTTGCGTGTTAACACAAATCCCACAGAATGCTAATCGTCCCATGATTGGGCACTCAGACAGCTCTCAGCCTCGGGCTTGATGCTGGAAATATAAACCGTGCAGCCGGCGGGGCGCTGCAGCCACGTCATGGGCTGCGCCGCTATTTCCATCACATCAGGAGTAACTGTCATGGTCGAACGCTTCGATGCCGATCGCTCGGTGGCACAGGATCCGCAGGAGACGTCCGGCTATCGGCCCGCGTATCCGGACGTACAATATCCAGCACCACACGTCGCGGTCAGCGATACGCGTGGGGCGCGGACGGTACCGGGAATCTGGTGGAGCTCGGTCCTGATCGGCAGCCTGCTCAGCGGCATCGCCGGGGCGGCACTGATGTTCGGCGCAACGCAGGCATTCGGTGCGGGCTCAGGCAGCAGCCACGCGTCCACCGGCAGCACCGGTGTGCGAGTCAGCGACGTTCGCGCGAACAGCACCAGCACCGTGCCGGTCGCACGGAATGGCGTGGACGCCTCGGCCATCTTCGACCAGGCCCGTCCGTCGGTGGTCACAATTACCACCACGATCGCCGGCCGTCGGCGGCAGGCGCAGGGCGAGGGAACTGGCATTGAACTCGATACAAGCGGACGGATCCTGACTAACAACCACGTGGTCGCGGGTTCCGCAGGCATCCAGGTGACGCTCGACAGCGGCCAGAACTACCAGGCAACCGTGCTGGCGACTGACCCGACCAACGATCTAGCGGTGATCAGCATCTCTGCCCCGGCTAACGCGCTGCATCCGGCCAAGCTGGGCGACCCGAGCACGCTGCGCGTGGGTGAACCGGTGGTCGCGATCGGTAATCCGCTGGGCTATGAGGCGACGCTCACCGAGGGGGTTGTTAGTGGTCTCGACCGCACATTTGACGATGGCCAGGGCAATACTCTCAATCACCTCATCCAGTCGGACGCGGCTATCAACCCGGGTAATTCCGGCGGTCCGCTGCTCGACCCCAACGGAGAGGTGGTGGGCGTCAACACGCTGATCGACAACGCTGACGGTAGCAACGCGTTCGCGGGAATCGGCTTCTCGGTACCAATCAACGCCGCGCAGGGCCTCATCCGGCAGGCCGCCAGTATGAAGTCCTAACCGTCATTTTCAGTCGCAGAACGGCACGGACGGCGCAGCGGCGACGATAACGAAACCAGCGCATGCACAGTGGTGGTGGTGATTCTCCTGCTGCGTTGATGGCAATCCGGCGCCGGTGTAACGTGCTAGTGCGCCTGATGCTTGGCTCGGCGCTGTAGGTATCGCGGGAAGTGATCGATATGCGGATCGTTCTTATCGGCCAGGCGGCCTTTGGCGAGAGCGTGTTCAAGAAACTAATAGAACGCGGCCACGAAGTCGTCGGCGTGGCGGCGCCGGCTACCAAGGAAGGCGCGCGACCCGACCCGCTGCGCGCCACCGCTGAGGCCGCGGGTGTGCCCGTGCTCGAAACGCGTCGCCTGCGCCGCCGCGAGGTTTTCGAGCAGTTCGCCGCCCTGAAGCCCGACCTGAACGTGATGGCCTTCGTGACCGACATCATCCGCGAGAACGTCCTCACCCTGCCAAAGCTTGGAACGATCCAGTACCATCCATCGTTACTGCCCCGCCATCGCGGCATCGCGTCCATCAACTGGGCCATTATCCAAGGCGACAAGAAGACCGGCCTCACGATCTTCTGGGTTGATGAAGGGATCGATACAGGCCCCATCCTGCTTCAGAAAGAGGTCGATGTCGGACCTGACGACACCGTTGGTTCGATCTATTTCAACAAGCTCTTTCCGCTCGGCGTCGAAGCGATGGTCGAAGCAATCGACCTTGTGAGAGATGGCAAAGCCCCTCAGATCATCCAAGACGAAAGCCAGGCGACCTACGAGCCGCCCTGCACTGAGGAACACACCCAGATCGACTGGTCGGCTCCCGCGGACACAACCTACAACCTGATCCGCGGCAGCAACCCGCAACCGGGAGCAGTGACGAGCTTCAACGGTCAGGAGCTGAAAATCTTCGACGTTCAGCGAGTGGTTGATGGCGCCACCGGCGCACCGGGAACGGTGCTATCGGTCGGAGACGACGGAGTCGCCGTCGCAATGACCGCTGGCGCTGTGCGCCTGTTACGAGTAACGCCCGAAGGCGGAACAAAGACATCGGCGACCGATTGGGCGCGTCAGGCTGGTGTGCGGCAGGGCTCTCGACTGGGCAGCTAGGAGCGCCGTGGGCTACCGAATTATCGGAATCTGGTTGGCGTCCCCCTGGGTGATTTGCAGCAGTTCCTGGGCGACCCACGCCTTCTGATTGTTATCCCAAACGATCTGCATCCATGCGTTGTCCGGGCTACGCCCGATGATCTCAGTCGACCTGCCCGGAGCGAGCACGCCTATCGGGTCGTTGTTCGTGTTTGCTGCTCTGCGTACGTTCGCACCCCGGGGCGCAACGGCCGCCCACCTCGGGCCCGGCGTGGCGGTACTGCCCGGCGGCGGGCTCCCTCTAATCCCGCCAACGGTCGCCAGGCCGACCGGCGGCGTGGCGCCGGAAGCGGCAACCAGTGTGGGCGTACCGGAAATTGTGTTGCTGCTCGTGAGTGCATCGAGGGGGTTCCCCGATCCGGGCTTTGGAATGACCGTGAGCACCACGAGAAATACGATAACTGTCGCGATCATGCCCAGTATGATCGCCAGACCACGCCCCCAGTGAGTCGACGCCTCGAACATCATGCGCTGCTCGTGCTCAGGCAGCGGACGTTGCGACTGGGCGTGGATCTCGGGCTGATCGAACTCTTCGGCCTGGTCGCCTGAACGGCGGAATAGCGGCTTCAACGATGGCCCCCGAAAACCGATGATCTGTCCGCGGAAGCGGTGCTCCATATAGGTTATCGTCTAGCAGCGGTAATGCCCAACTGGAGAAACTGGCCTTACGCGGTTCTCACAACGCCGACGTACGGCAGGTTACGGAACTCCTGCCGGTAGTCGAGTCCGTAGCCGACCACGAACTCGTCGCCGACCTCAAAGCCGGTGTAGCGTATCGGCACGTCTGCAATGCGGCGCGCGCGCTTATCCAGCAGCGCACAAACGGCGACATCGTTAGGCGATCGATCGTCCAAATATTGGAGTAGCCGGTGCAGGGATATACCCGTATCGACGATGTCTTCCACGACAATCACGCGCTGCCCGGTAATGTCCTCTTCTAAGTCCTTCGTGAAATGCAGAACCTCCCTCTCCTGGGCATAGGGTGAGAGGGCCAGAAAATCAACGGTGACGGGCAGGTCAATAGCTCGCATCAGGTCTGCCATGAAGCAGGTTACACCGCGCAGCACGCCGACGAGGATTGGGCGGGAGCCGGCGTAATCGCGCGTGATCTCGGCGCCGAGTTCGGTCACCCGCCGCTCAAGGTCGGCCCGTGTGACCAGCACCCTCTCTACCGAGGGCAAAGCCGTGCTGTGTCGCGGATCGATGCCGAATCGCTCCAGCAAGCGCAGGTAGTCTTTGCGGTACAGCAGCTTGACGTTGATGTCGGGGTAGCGCTCGCGCAACCGCCGCAGCTTGCGGTTTTTGTACGTCACCAGGCTCTGGCGCAGGGTCGTCAGTTCGATGTAGAGGTCAAATTCCGGCAGGTAAAAGTCGGGCGTGAACGCCTCGACTACGCGGCCGTCGTCCTCTTCCCGCAACGGGAATGAGCGGGGCTCATACTGCCACGCGACGCCGTAGAAGTCGAGCAACCGGGCGAACTGGGCCTCACTAGGATGGGCGAAGGGGGCGGTTAACGGTTCCAGGCGAAGGGATTGTGGCGTGTCCGGCCATACCACCGGGGGAGAAAGGGCCTCGGCCGGACTCGCATCCGGCATTGCGCCCTTAAGCGGCATTGCTAACTCGCATACCCAGGTTCACAATTCCAGTCTATCGGTGGTTCGCACGCGTGGTCAACCACCCGACCGCCCTTAGCCTATTGAACTGGGAACTCAACCAGTTGGTTATTTGAGGCGACGACCTATGAAGCCACGGCCGACCGGTAGTGGTGCGAAGGTATTGATTGGAAAGCGGGAAAGCATTGCTGGCAATGTAAGTTACGCCAAAGGGCTCAGGGCTACAGTCTCAACTGGGTCACGAGTCGTTTGCCATATCTTTTGGTTTTCTGTGCTGTTCTCAGCGATTTCAGACGGTCATTGGTCAGGCGAACTGCCCACCGGTGTAGAGGATGACTTGACGAGGTGTGCCACATAGGTGGGGAGTTCTACGCCTCCTTTAGCGCCTGCAGATGACTGCGCCAATGCCGCCCAAGGGTTTCCAGGCGCTCTGAGATCGTGACGAGACGGCCGGTGTTCAAACGAAAGGCGGGTCGCTCCAGGTCCTCGGCGCCACGAGCGGCGCGCAGGAGTCGTGCATGGCTCTCTCGCAACTGCCGGATGATAGCGTCGAAGCTTTCGCCGCCGTGCAATGCGAGAGCGGCGTCGTTGACTTCGTCTGCCGTCCCCGGCACCTGCCAGGGAGGGCCGCCCATGCCGGCTGATTCGATGCCCCAGCCGGTGGCGTCGTGCCAGTAAAGGAAATGGGTGAGCACATCCCACGCTCCCCACCTATCGATCCGGGCGCTTTTGGTCTTTCCCGGCCCGTCGAAGTAGCCGAGCGTCTCCTGGACAGCCCGATCCATCGCCAGGATCAACTCGTCCCTGCCTGATCGCGACGACATCTGCACCTCCTCATCGGGTCCCACCGTAGTTATCGACTGATCTGTACCGTGCGGCTCGGCTTGACACCCGTCCCCGCTCTCGTATGCTACGCCTGATGCCGGAACGGGCTCATTGCCCGCAGAGCCGGCGAGGAGGGTGCGATGGCGTTCGTCCGTATCACGATCGCGCGTCCCAGGCCGGAAGTTCGGGACGAAGTGCAGCAGTATTTCCGCAAACTGATCGATGCCACCTCCAGTATGCCCGGTTTCGTCAGGGCCTACCTCGTGGAATCCGGCGGCGCTTCCGGCGAGGTCGGCCGGGTGACCATCTGGGAGTCGCAAGAATTGGCCAATCGAGCGGCGCACGACGGCCGCGTGATGGCGATTCACTCCCGCTTGGTCCCGGACAACCCGGAGCACATTCAGGACTGGGATCTACAGGCCACGATGGTCGTAGAGAGCACGGCCGAAAACTCCCCGGTCTAAATGCAGGCGCTCTGCCGGATCATGCGATGCTTCCAGGATTAGAACCCGGTATGTCCCACTCGGAGACGGAGCCGCTGGCCGGCTTGACCGAGACCGGCGGCGGGCTGCCGCTCGACGGAATCTGGGCGATGGCGGCACCGCTTGAGCACGCCGCCCGCATGTGGATGACCGAGTTCATGGAGTTGGGCGAACAGTCGGTCGGTACGGTCGTGAGTATCGAGCAGCTGCTGCCGCGCCCTTCCGCTCACACGGTCACCGCGACGGCGATGCTCACGGAGATCCGTGGCCGCCGCTACGTGTTCGACGTTAAGATTCGCAACGAAACCGGCGAACTCCTTGCGACCGGCCGAAACGAGCGCGCGGTTATCAGCGTGCTGGCTTCCGGCTGAGGCGAATGGTTGGTCAAACCCGTCTGGTACGATGCGAGCGCGCCGTAAACGGCGCATCTCCATGGAGGTCGGACGCGTGGCGCAGGTTACGGGTGGAAAAGCGCTGGTGCAGTCGCTGAAGGCTGCCGGCGTAGACACTGTTTTTGGAATCATCTCGGTTCACATGCTCCCCATCTACGACGCCCTGCGCGACGAATCGGGCATCAGGCTGATCGTGCCCCGCCACGAGCAGGGAGCCGCGTTCATGGCCGATGGCTATGCACGCACGACCGGCAGAACGGGCGTCTACTTCACCAGTACCGGCCCGGGCGCCTTCAACAGCGCCTGCGCCGTACACGAAGCATGGGTGGCTTCGTCCCCTACGCTACAGATCACGGGCAATATCGAGACCCGGTACCTCGACAAAGGCAAGGGTTTCCTGCATGAGGCCAACAATCAGCTCGGGGTCTTCCGTGAGCTTGGCGCCCAGGCCAACCGAATTTCAAAGCTCGAGGAGATCACGTACGCCGTAAGAGAGGCGTTCACCCGATTGCAGGACCAGCGTCCGCATCCGGAGATGATCGAGATCCCGATCGACATCCAGTATGCGTCCGCCGACGTGGAGATCGTTTCACCAGGGCCGCCAAACCGGCCGGCGCCCGACCCGAAGGCAATCGCCAAAGCGGCCGAAGTCCTGCGTAACGCTCGACAACCGGTGATCTGGGCAGGAGGTGGAGTCAATCGTTCGGCAGCGAATTCGTCGCTTCGCCGCGTCGCCCAGACGCTTGGCGCACCGGTCGTCATGACAACCGCGGGTCGTGGCGCGATTCCGGATGACCATCCGCTCGCGATCGGCGCCTGGACGGGCGACCGCGACGTCAAGAAATTCCTCGAAGAATGTGACGTATTACTCGCGGTGGGCAGCCGCATGGCAGGCCAGATGACCGGCAATTGGACCATCAAGCTGCCCGGCACCATCGTGCAGATTGACATCGACCCGGAGGAGGTCGGCCGGAACTATCCGGTGGCAGCGGGCATTGTAGCCGACGCGCCGGTCGCGCTCGATGCTCTGAACGACACCCTGGCCGCGAGCGACGTTCGGCCCAACCGCGAGGGCGCCAGCAACGCTAGACGGCTGCGCGAGGGTGCGATCGCCAATGTGCGCAACCGCATGGCGCCGCTCGCCCGGCTCCTCGACGATATCCGCAATACGGTAGCGCGCGATGCGATCCTGGTGACCGACGCGACGATCATGGGCTATTTTGGCGCGAACAATTACTTCCCCCTTTACGAGCCCCGCACCCATGTAGGTCCTCAGTCCGTGGCGATTGGCCCGGGGCTGCCGCTGGCGATCGGCGCGCAGGCCGGCAACCCCGGCCGCCAGGTCATCTGCTTCGCCGGCGATGGCGGGTTCATGCTGACGGCTACAGAGATGGCGACGGCCGCGCAATACAACCTGCCCATCCGCATTCTGCTGTTCAACAACGGCGGTTACGGCATCCTCAAGCGAATGCAGAAACAGCAGTTCGACAGCCGCCACATCGGCGTCGAGCTGCGCCAGCCAGACTTTGTGAAGTTCGCCGAGTCACTGGGTGTGCAGGGTATGCGGGTAGAGCGCCCAGAAGACCTGGCTGGGACGCTCCGGCAGGCGCTGGCCGTGGATGGCCCCGTTCTGGTGGACGTGGAGCTGCCCGAAGACCTCAGCTAGCACCGCGGCTTACTCGCCTCCGCACCATTGAGGAGCAACTGCTTCGGTTCCTTGACGCTATGCAGGGCCGCTGATAGCCTTGTGTCATAATGCACAATCTCTCTCGGTGACAACTACATGCCGATAGAAATCCCCGAGGTTGTCATTGACCGCCTCCCCGTTTATGCGCGGGCGCTCGATCACTTGCTTTCGCTTGGTCGCCAAGTCGTCAGCTCTCAGGAGCTCGGTACCCAGCTCGGGGTAACACCTGCGCAGATCCGCAAGGATCTCAGCTATTTTGGGCGCTTCGGAAAGCAGGGGCGGGGCTATAACGTCCGCCGCCTGTTGGAAGAGCTGCGCCAGATCCTCGGGCTGGAACGACAGTGGGATTTGGTCCTGGTTGGCGTCGGACGGCTCGGGAGAGCGATCTTGAGCTATGGCGGGTTTTACCCCCAGGGTTTCCACATCGTCGAGGCGTTTGACTCGGACCCCAAGACCGTTGGCCGCAAGGTCGGCCCGCTCACGATCAAGGACTCCTCCATTCTCGGGGAGGTGCTCACCGAGCGGTACATCAACATTGGTATCGTCGCCGTCCCGGCCGAAGCGGCTCAAATGGTCATCGATACGCTGGTCGCGAACAAGATCAAAGCGATCCTCAACTACGCCCCAATCGCGGCTCGCGTGCCCCTGGGCGTCCACATCCGGCACATCGACCCCGTCCTGTCGCTTCAAAGCATGACGTACTATCTGAAATCGGACGATTTCGCGGCGGCGAAGTAGGGGACGTCCGCGGCCTACGGATAGGACGCGATCAGCGATTCCTCTTCGGTC
Organism: Chloroflexota bacterium; assembly: GCA_036741355.1. GTDB lineage: Bacteria > Chloroflexota > Dehalococcoidia > CAUJGQ01 > CAUJGQ01 > JBBRGK01. The sequence continues at coordinate 149,287 of DAINSK010000002.1, read as the reverse complement.
GGCAGGTTGCGCTTGATGATGTCCAGGTGCTCGAGCGCGATGCCCGCGCCGATCGCAACGCACTGCATCGGGTCATCAGCCACGAGGCACGGAACACCGGTTTCCTGGGTGATCAGCTCGTCCATGTGACGCAGTAATGCCCCGCCGCCGGTTAGCACGATTCCATGGTCGATGACGTCTGAGGCGAGTTCCGGCGGTGTGCGCTCTAGAACAGAGCGAACGGCGTGCACGATCATCGCCAGCCCATCCTGGATTGCGCCGTTGATCTCATTCGATGTGACGGTAATCGTCTTAGGCATGCCGGTGATCAGGTCACGACCACGTACGCTGCAGGCGAGGTCATCCTCGATCGGGAGGGCGCTGCCCACCGCGACCTTGACGTCTTCCGCCGTGCGGTCGCCGAGCACCAGGTTGTGGCGGCGGCGAATGTATGCGGAGATCATGTCGTCGAGGCGGTCGCCCGCCATGCGAACGGACTGCGTAACGACCAGGCCGTACATGGAGACCACCGCAGCCTCCGTCCGGCCCCCGCCGATATCAACCACCATGTGGCCGCTGGGGGAGCCGACTGGTATACGGGCACCAATGGCAGCTGCCAGCGGCTCCGGCACGAGGTGGGCGGGTCGCCGGGCACCCGCCTGTTCGGCAGCATCTCGAACAGCGCGCTGTTCGACGCTTGTCACACCCGCCGGGATGCAGATCATTACCTCAGGCTTGATAATGTTGAACCGCCCGACGACGCGCTGGATGAAGTAGCGGAGCATTGCTTCGGTGATCAGATAGTCGGCGATCACGCCGTCACGCATCGGCCGCACCACGGAGATACTTGCCGGCACGCGACCGAGCATATTGCGCGCTTCTTCGCCGACCGCAACCACGTTGTTGTCCCGAACACCAATGGCGACGACCGACGGCTCGTCGATGACGATGCCGCGACCCCTGACGTACACGAGCACGTTCGCCGTGCCCAGATCTATCCCGACTTGTTTGGCAAACATCGAGGCTCCATGGGCGCACGGGAAATATCGGGCGCCCTCTGGAATACAGGCGCCCGGCGGCAGCTTGATCTTACACGCTTAGATCCGTTCGACGTCGGCGCCGAGACCGCGGAGTTTTTCCTCCAGGTCCTGGTACCCCCGGTCGAGGTGGAAGATATCGGCGATGTCCGTCTCGCCCTCGGCGGCGAGCCCGGCGAGAACTAATGCGGCTCCGGCGCGGATGTCCAACGCACGCACAGGCGCGCCTACCAGTAGAGTCGGACCGCTAATGACCGCGGTCGCTCCGGCCTGAACAAGCTCGGCTCCAAGTTTTCGCAATTCGCCGAGATAGAGAAAGCGGTTGTCGTACACACGCTCGTGGACAAAGCTGACGCCGTGCGCCTGAGTCAGCAGAACTGCCATCGGTGGGTGAAGATCGGTCGCGAGACCTGGATAGGGTACCGCCTGGATCTGCGTGGCCCTAAGTTTGCCACAACGTGAAACCCGAAAGCAGTCAGGGTTCTCATCGATTTGGACCCCAGTCTCGCGCATCTTGAACCACAGCGAGTCCAAGTGGCGTGGATCGACGCCACAGAGCTGGACGTCGCCATTGGTTATCGCGGAGGCGAGCGCGAACGTGCCTGCTTCCAATCGATCGGCTATCAAGCTATGTACGGTACCGTGCAGCGACTCAACCCCGTCGATTTCCATGGTGTGCGTGCCGGCACCCGTGATACGTGCGCCCATCGCGTTTAACATTGCTGCTAAGTCAGCGACTTCCGGTTCGGCCGCAGCGTTGACGATCTGCGTCGTCCCGCGGGCGAGAACCGCAGCGAGCAGAACGTTCACTGTGCCGAGCACGCTGGGGTAATCAAGAAAGATGCGCGCGCCGCGCAATTGATCGGCTCGAGCGACGAACTTGTCGCCTTCACGCGTCACTCGTGCGCCCAGTGCGGCAAAGCCGGCAAAATGGACGTCCAGCGGTCGCTGGCCCAACACGTCGCCGCCCGGTGACGCGCAGGCGGCTTCGCCCCGCCGGCCGAGGAGCGCACCCATCACCAGGAAGCTGGCGCGGAGCGACATCACAAGCTGGCTGGGTGCCGCTGTGCGGAAGACGCCGCGGCCATTTAGCCGGATAGCGCTGGGATCCTCGGGGTTCTGCTCTACTTCAGCGCCGAGATAGCGGAGGATTTCAGCCATGGCCTGGACGTCGTCGATGCACGGCGCATTTTCGAGGAGCAGGTTATCGTCGGTAAGGAGAGCGGCGGCCATGGCGTACAACACCGCGTTCTTGGAGCCACTGATCTGCACCCGGCCCTCAAGCCTTCGGCCACCTCGGATTCTGAGCCGGTCGCCGTGACGGTGTTGATCAGGTTTCATCGCGGCCCCAGCATAGCGAACCCCGAAGAAGCGGCGCAAGGAAAGGTTACGGAAACTGCCGGACGGCACAAAGAGAGCGGCGCTGTCTGCGCCGGCCTTGGAATCCTTGCTACGGAGACGAGCGTCATTCGGGGCCGCCTCCGCCGGGACCTGCGACGCCGCCCGGAGCGCGCCGACGACGACGCTGAGCCACCCGCACCCGTACTTCGGCCCTGCGAGCCTCTGCCAGCACCATCGCCACGTCCATCTCGGCGTGACGATTCGCCATCGCCTCTTCCGCGCGCCGCCGCGCGTCTTCCGCGCGGGCGATATCAATCTCTTCCGAGCGCTCGGCCGCGTCGGCGAGGATCGTTACGCGGTTGTCACGAATTTCGAGGAACCCCCCGGCAATAGCCAGGTGCATCTCCTCGGTGCCCCGCCGGGCGCGTAGCTCGCCGATTTCGAGCATGGTCATGAGCGGCGCGTGACGCGGCAAGAGGCCGAGCTCGCCTTCGATTCCGGGAGCGACGACGATGTCGAACCCGTCTTCTGAAAGCACAATGCGTTCTGGGGTAACGATGTCCAGGCTTAGTGGCATGTCGGCCCCTTACTCGCGCAGCGTCTTGGCCTTCTCGACGGCCATTTCGATGTTACCAACCATGTAAAACGCCTGCTCCGGCAGGTCGTCATACTTACCGTCGAGGATCTCCCTGAACCCGCGAACCGTTTCGGCCACCGGCACGTACTGACCTGGCAGGCCGGTGAACACCTCGGCCGTGAACATCGGTTGACCCAGGAAGCGCTCAATCCGCCGGGCGCGGGCTACGACCTGCTTGTCTTCGTCCGATAGCTCCTCGACACCGAGGATGGCGATGATGTCCTGAAGATCTTTGTAACGCTGCAACACCTGCTGCACGCCGCGAGCGACGTCGTAATGCTCCTGGCCGACAACGCTCGGGTCGAGCAGCCGGGAGAACGACGTGAGCGGATCCACCGCCGGGAAGATGCCGCGGGCGAACACGGCCCGGTCCAGCGCCACGACGGCATCAAGGTGACCAAACGTGGTCGCGACTCCCGGATCTGTATAGTCGTCCGCCGGTACGTAGATTGCCTGGAACGACGTGATCGCCCCCTTACGGGTCGACGTGATCCGTTCTTGCAGGTCGCCCATCTCGGTTGAAAGCGTCGGCTGGTAACCAACGGCCGAGGGCATGCGACCCAGCAGTGCCGAGACCTCCATGCCCGCGAGCGTGTACCGGTAGATGTTGTCGATAAACAGCAGCACGTCGCGGCCTTCGATGTCGCGGAAGTACTCCGCCATCGTCAGGCCGGTCAGGGCGATTCGTAGGCGCACCCCCGGCGGCTCGTTCATTTGCCCGAATACCAGAACGGTCTTGTCCAGCACACCCGAATCGCTCATCTCGTGCCAGAGGTCGTTGCCCTCGCGAGAGCGCTCGCCGACCCCCGCAAACACCGAGTATCCGCCGTGGTTGGTGGCGATGTTGTGAATCAACTCGGTCATTGTCACCGTCTTACCGACGCCGGCGCCTCCGTACGCACCGATCTTGCCGCCGCGGGCAAACGGGGCGATGAGGTCGATGACTTTCAATCCTGTCTCGAGGACCTGAGCGGTCGTCTCCTGGTCCTCATACGAGGGCGGCAGCCGATGGATCGGAAGGCGATCGACGCCCTCCATAGTGCCGAGGTTGTCGAGCGGCTGCCCGAGGACGTTGAACAGCCGGCCCAACGTCTTTTCGCCGACCGGAACGGTGATCGACGCTCCCGTATCGACAGCGCGATCACCGCGCCGCATTCCGTCTGTGCTGGTCATTGCGAGGCAGCGAACCCAATTGTTGCCCAGATGCTGTTGCACCTCCCCGACGACGATGTTGCTCGTTCCGTTCGGATTCCCTTCGCCGATCTCCAATTCGTGCTCTTTGGCACCGTGGGGATCGAGGTAGATTTCGACCGCGTTGAAGATCTCGGGCAGTTGGTCCGGTGGGAATTCCAGGTCGACAACGGTGCCGATAATCTGCGCTACTCGTCCTTCTGCCATTACGTTTAAGTTCCTTCCCTAACCACGGCCCTGCTGCGTTTGCCACCCGGCTCCGCTGGTCCGCGACCGGATTCAGGCCGCGGCATCCAACCAGTGCAAATCGAAATGGTCCAGCGTCGGTATCCTGGCATCCGCCTCAGGGATATCCAGCGCCGCCGTGTACTGGGTATCAACCGCTACCACCGTCATTCCAGCTCGGTGGGCCGACTGTACGCCCTTGGGCGCGTCTTCGATCGCCAGGCAGCGTTCCGGCGCGACCCTGAGCGCGGCCGAGGCCTTCAAATAGATCTCGGGATCCGGCTTGCCCTGGGTCACCATGTCTCCGGTCACGATCGCGTGGAACTTGTTGAGCAGACCCAGCTTCGCCAGGCAAACTTCCACCCACTCGGTGCGGGACGACGAAGCCACGGCCAATCGCGTTCCGCGCCGTAACAGTTCCTCCATCAACCAGGCTGCACCGGGCAGGAGCACGGCACTGTCGCGGTAATGGCGCAGGATTTCGGCGTCGTACCGGTCGCGATAGTACTCAAACGATCGCTTGAGTCGGAAGCGTCTCACCAGATCGGCCCAGGTGTCTTCGAGCGTCGTCCCCACGTAGCCCAAGTACTCGGCCAATTCCAGGACCCCGCCTTCTTCAGCCAATAGCTCGTTCACCGTAATAAAATGCAACGGTTCGCTGTCCAGCAAAACCCCGTCCATATCGAACACCACCGCATCAATCCGCTGGGGCATGGTATGTGGTCTCCTGATGTCTGACTACCCACCAACCGCGGCGACGCCGCCTACTATATCGAGCAATTCCTTCGTAATCTGCTCCTGACGCGCCTTGTTCGCTACGAGCGTGAGCGCTTCCACCATATCGTTCGCCGCGTCGGTCGCGTTACGCATCGCCACCATCTGCGCCGAGTACTGGCTCGCCACGTTCTGCAGCACTGCCTCGTAGATCTGCATCTCGATGTAGCGAGGCAGCAACTGGGCGAGAACCGCCGCCGCCGACGGCTCGTAAATATAGTCGATCGTTGTTCCCCCCGTCCGCTCGGCGGTCTCGGACGGTTCGACGGGCAGTAACTGTCGTACGGTGGGGCGGTGGGTCACAGTGTTGATGAAGTCGGAATAGACCATCATGACGCGATCGGTAGTGCCCTGGAGGTAGGCGTCGATGACTTCTCGCGAGATCGGCGTTATGTCGGGTGCGGCCGGATAGTCCCCTAGATCCAGATATTCGGCCGCCAGCCGGTACCCGCCGCGCACGAGAAAATCACGCCCCTTTTTGCCGACCGCGATCGCCTCGATGCGTACCTCGGGCCCGAGTTCGCGGATCAGTTGAAAGACGCGACGGTTCAGGTTACCCGGGAGTCCGCCCGATAGCCCTCGCTGTGGCGAGACTACGACCAACGTCACGCGATTGCCCGTTCGCTGTCGCAAGAGAGGGTGCACGGACTCCTCGTCCAAGCCAGAGGCTTGTACCTGCTGCGACAGCTTGGCGAGTACAGAGCGCATGCGCTCCGAATACGGCCGCGCTGCCGACGCCCGCATCTGGGCGCGCCGCATCTTCGATGCCGCAACTAGCTGCAACGCGTTGGTAATCTTGGCCGTATTCGTGACCGAGCGAATACGTCGCTTGATCTGACGGTAGCTCGGCATCTCGACCTAACCCCCGGCCCCTTCCCCATAAGGGAAGGGGAGCTTCAACTCGATATTTTGTGGGGCATTCCGCCCATTCGTGGGGGCGCATCGCCCTGCGCCCCGCCCGACGCTGCCACCAAGTCCGAATCCAGCAACCCTAGATCGCCCCTCTCCATCGTGAACGATGGAGAGGGGAAGGGGGTGAGGTCCGCGGCCTAATACGGAACCGTCGCTTTGGACTCGTCGATCGCCCGCTTGAGCGCGTCAGTCGTCGCGTCGCTCAGCGCCTTTTCGTTGTTGATCGCCTCCGCAATCTCGGGGTGGCTGCTCTGGACGAACTTTCGCAGCGACTGTTCGAAGGGAATGATCTTCTCTACCGGCAGATCGTCGAGATAGCCGTTCGTGAGGGCGAACAGGCTGACGACTTCTTCGACCAGGTTCAACGGCGCGTATTGGGGCTGTTTCAGTACCTCGACGGCGCGCTGTCCGCGCTCGAGCTGGCGTCGCGTGAGCGCGTCCAGATCGCTCGTGCCAAATTGCGCGAAGGCCTGAAGTTCTCCGTATTGGGCGAGGTCGCCCCTGAGTCGGCCGGCCACCTGCTTAATCGCCTTCGTCTGTGCGGCGCTACCGACGCGCGAAACCGAAAGTCCGATGTTGATCGCCGGTCGCTGGCCGGCGTTGAACAGGTCGGATTCCAGGTAGATCTGGCCGTCGGTGATAGAGATGACGTTGGTCGGAATGTATGCCGACACGTCGTTTGCCTGCGTCTCGACGATCGGCAGCGCCGTGAGCGACCCACCGCCAAACTCGGCCGACAGCTTGGCAGCTCGTTCCAGCAACCGGCTGTGCAGGTAGAAAACGTCGCCCGGGTACGCCTCGCGCCCGGGAGGCCGGCGCAGCAGCAACGACATTTGGCGGTACGCCCATGCGTGCTTGCTGAGGTCGTCATATACGATCAGGGCGTCCTTGCCCTGCTCCATGAACTCCTCACCCATGGCGCAACCGGAATACGGGGCGAGGTACTGTAACGCGGCCGAGTCGGAGGCATTGGCGGCAACCACGATGGTGTAATCCATGGCGCCGGCCTTTTCGAGCGCCGCGACGGTCTGCGCGACCTTCGAGACCTTCTGGCCGATGGCGACATAGATGCAGATCAGGTCGCCGCCCTTCTGGTTGATGATCGTGTCGAGCGCGATGGCGGACTTCCCGGTCTGCCGGTCGCCAATGATCAACTCACGTTGCCCGCGGCCGATCGCGAACATGGCGTCGATCGCCTTGATGCCGGTTTGCACGGGCTGGTTTACGCCCTGGCGTGTAACCACGTTGGGGGCGATGCGTTCGACGGCCCGGAACTTGGTGGTGTTGATCGGGCCCTTGCCGTCGATGGGCTCGCCAAGCGAGTTCACAACGCGGCCGATCAACGCATCTCCGACGGGAACCTCGGCGACGCGACCCGTGGATCGCGCCTCGTCGCCCTCTTTGATTTTGGTGTAGTCGCCCAGCACTACACCGCTGACCGTATCTTCTTCAAGGTTCAGCGCAATACCGGTAATCGTCTTATCCGGGTACGGGAACTCAATTAGCTCGCCGTAGAGGGCGCCGCTCATGCCGTGGATGCGCACCACGCCGTCGCCAGCCTCGATAACCGTGCCGACATCCGTCTGCTGGACCTGCGATCCAAACGTTAGAATTTCATTCTTGATTATTGAAGAAATTTCATCCGGGCGAACTGCCATGCGAATATCTCCTTACCGTGCCGTCTCGAGCCGGCGCCGCAGCATCTGTAGCCGTGTCCGGACGCTGCCATCGATCAGCCGATCGCCGATGCGCGCCACCATTCCACCGAGGATGGTGGGATCCGTACGCGTGTGAACGTCTACGTGCTTGCCCGTCAACTGGCTGAGGCGTTCAGCAATAAGCCGTCTCTCACTGTCATCTACATCAACGGCGGTCGTAACCTCGGCGTGAGCGACTCCTACGTACGCGTCGGCCAACTCGCCGAAGACTTCTGCCACTTGCGGGGCCAGCGCGACGCGCCGCCTCTGAACGAGAAGCCTCGCAAAATTCAGCGCCAGCGGCGATATGCCCTCCAGCGTGCGGTTCAGCACGTCCTCTCTCGCCTGATGCGGCACGTTGGCGTTCTCGAGCAGGCCAAGGACCTCGGGATCTGCAAAGACGGAGCCGACCGTTTGAACTTCTGCCCGCCACTGGTCAATCGTGCCCTGATCGCGGGCGATCTGGAACACCGCTTCAGCGTATCGTCTGGCCGCGATTTCGCGTCTCATACCCGCGCATTCCGTTCTTGGCGTTTAGGCCGGCGCACGGCGCGGCCGCCGGCTCTAACCGCGCCCACTGCCCGACTCCGCCAGCACTTCGTTGATCAACCGCAGATGCGACTGCTTGTCCAATGACTGATTGATTACTTTTTCCGCGGCAAGAATCGTCAAATCCGCGAACTCGCGCCGAAGCGCCGCGCGGGCCGCTTCAGTTTCCTGCAGAATGGATGCCTGGGCCTGGTCGAGGATCTGCTGCGCCCGTACCTGCGCTTCTCGGGCCGCGTCGTCCTGAATGCGCTGCGCGATCTGTTGGGCGCTGCCGACGATTTCCTGTCCCTGCAACTGCGCCTGACGGATCTCTTCCGCAACGCGCTGCTCGGACTCGCGGGCTGATTCGGCCGCTCGGTCCGCCGCTCCCAGGCTCTCCTGAATCCGGTGGCGACGCTCGTCCAGCATCTTTAGCACCGGCCTATAGAGCGTCAGCCGCAGAAGCAGCATCAGCAGACCAAAATTGACGATGAATGCAATCAGGCTGGGAAGGTTGATTCCCAGGGCATCAAATGCCTGCACCTGTACCTCCGATTCGTCCGGACGCCGCGCAGCGGGCTCCGGGCGCTGGCTAACGCCGCCGGCCCGGCACCCGCCGTTTCAACAATGTGCCTGCCTAAACGAACTTGATGATGATCGCGACGAGCAAGGCGTAGATCCCGATCGCTTCCGCAAAAGCAACGCCGAGGATCATATTAGTCTGGATCGCCGGCCGGGCCTCAGGGTTGCGGCCCAGCGCCTCCATCGCCCTTCCTACCAGCATGCCGATGCCGAGCCCGGGCCCGATCGCGCCAAGGCCGATCGCGAGACCGGCGCCGAGGTTCGCAATACCCTTATCCGTAATATCTGCCGCGAGCAACATCATCAGAAACGTCATTCTCTCTTCCTCGTCCTTTTCCGAGCCCTGGTTGGGCTTTTGTAATCGCGCACGCTCACGCGCGGTGCGCTCACGCTCGGGGATACTAGCCGTGCGCCGCCGCTTCCGCACGCTCCCCGTGTGCATCATGCGCATCGTGCTCGCCCTCGTCGTGCGACTCTACGGCCATCACGGCAAAAACGAGGGTGAGCAGCGCAAAGACTGCCGCTTGAATAAAGCCCACGAACGTCTCCAGCCCGTAAAACACCACCGGCAGGATGAACGGCGCCAGGAACGACATGAACAGGATCAACACGTCGCCAGCGAAGATATTGCCGAAGAGACGGAAGGTGAAACTGATAATCCGGATGAACTCGCTGAGCGTTTCCAGCAATCCGACGAAGATGTTGATCGGGCTGGCGCTCTTTGCGAACGGCGGGAAGGCCAGGAACTTGCCAAAGTAATGACGAGCGCCGAGTGCCGTGATACCCCAGAACTCGACAAATATAAACGACCAGACGGCGATCGCCAGCGGGCTGTTCGCGTCCGTGTTCACGCTGCGCAAATAGGGATGTAGGGTCCCCATTCTCGACGCCTGGTCTTCGCTGACCGGTTTCGCCGTTCCGGCCTTCACATCCTCTTCTTTCACCTGTGTGGCGTTGGAGGTAACGATGTATGCGCCTCCAACCTTGGTGAAGACCACACCGCTTTCCTGATTCGGGCTACGATGAGCAACGCCAATTGAGTTGACGATTGGCAGCAGTCCGAAGTAGTTGGCAGAGACGATAAAAAGGAAGATCGTCGCAACCACGGGGAAGAAACGGCGGGCATGGCGAACTCCGGCGATCTCCTCGACCACCGAAAGTAACCATTCAACAATCGCTTCGACGAAGTTGTAGAAGCCGGAGGGAACGAGTGAGGCCTTACGAGTGGCAAGGTATGAGCCAAGTACCAGCAGAGTGGTCACGACATAGGCGGTGATGATCGTGTTGGTTACGTGGAAGCCGCCGATCGAGAAGATCGCGTCGGCCGGCACCGAGATCTCGGGCTGAGGACCTTTGGCGGCGATGAATCCGACCGCCAGCATCACGAACACGCCGATCGTGATCAGCCAGACCTTGGGGTTGCGCACGAACGGACTCCCTCGATTGTTGGACCGGGGCAGTGCCGGATGCCGGACACGCTAAGCGCCATCCACATCAATGCGGGATGGCACTCGAAACTGCGTCGCCCACCTGTTTTCGCGGGCCCGCGTTACATTGGGAACGTTATCACATACTTTTTGGTCGAGCAATATCGACCGCGCGTAACACTCGTGGACTTGCGTACCATGAACAGGGAGTCAGCAGCGGACTAATTGTTGCGCTTGCGCTTGTCGAAGTCATCGAGGTCAAGGCTCTCGATGAAGTCTCGAAATGCGGACATCCGCTCCAACTCTTCTTCTTTGACGGGAGCGCGTTCGCCCCCTTCGGCGGCGGCGTCTTCGTCGCTGATCCGCACTCCCGCCTTCTCCAGGACGCTCTCATCCGCATAAATGGGCACATGGGCGCGTACGGCCAGGGCGATTGCATCGCTTGGTCGCGCGTCGATCTCGATCGACTTTTCGCCGACCGTCAGCATGATGCGTGCGTAATAGGTATCGTTCGCAAGGTCGTTGACCACGATCGATGAAATCTGAGCGCCTAACTGGTCGATGACCGATCGCAGCAGATCGTGCGTGAGGGGCCGTGGGACGTTGACATCTTGCAGGCGGACTGCGATGGCGTCGGCTTCGGCCGGGCCGATCCAGATTGGCAGGTAGCGATCCGCATCCTTCTGCTTGAGGATGACGACACGCTGGTAATTCATCAACGACACGCGGATGCTTTCGATCGTCATCTCTAGCAAGTGCCGGCCTCCCCGTGGGTTCAGTGTAGCCACGGCTCGGAAATCGTGTCAACGAACCATCAGCCCGCGGTCTGCCCATCTCCCGCGTCGATCTACGCCGGCAATTAACCGTCCGCTCCCAGCGTGCCGCTGGCGTTGAAAGGGTCTCGCGGGTCGTATGGTCCCCGCTCGATGAACGTCTTCAGGCGCCGATCCAAGGTGCTGCGGTCCAGCAGTACTCGGTGATTGCAGGTGAGACAACGCAGCCCGATGTCCGCACCAAGCCTCACGACGCGCCAGTCGAAACCGCCGCACGGGTGCGGTTTACGCAACCGCACGATGTCGTCCATGCGATATTCGGTTGGCCCGTTCAGCGCCATCGGTTATCCGCCGGCACCAACGGCGCAGCCCAGCACCAGGTTGATCGCGTTGCGCACGCGCAGCGCCTCGGCGCGCGCTGCTTCGGCAACGTCTTGATCGTCGACCGCGGCGTACAAAACGCTTCGCGAGCTGTTGACCAGGAATCCGGTCAGGGCGCCGTTGTCGGCAGCTCGCACGCTCGCCTCGAGCGCTCCGCCCTGGGGCCCGATGCCCGGAATGAGGACCGGCAATCCGGGACAACGTTCCCGAACTTTTCGAAGCTGGTCGGGATACGTCGCGCCAACCACGAGACCAACGTTGCCGTTGCGGTTCCAGGCCGCCGCACGCGCGGCGACATTGAGGTAGAGCGGTTCAGTCTCGCCGTCCGGAGTCATGACGGGCAGGTCTTGCAGATCGGCGGCGCCCGGATTGGAAGTGCGGCAGAGAATGAAAATGCCCTTGTCCGCCCGCTCCAGGAACGGCTCCAGCGAATCTCCACCCGGGTACGGATTCACCGTCACCGCGTCCGCTTCCAGCGCGTCGAATACCGCGACGGCATATGCCCGCACCGTGCTGTCGATATCGCCGCGCTTGGCATCGAGCAGCACGGGTATACCATCTGGAATGGCGTCGATCGTCGCTTTGAGTATCTCGAAGCCCGACCGGCCGAACTGCTCGTAGAAGGCAATGTTCGGCTTGTAGCAGCACACCAGGTCGGCGGTCGCCTCGATAATGCTTCGATTGAACGCGACCACGTCCCCACCTGGAATGCGCGCCGGGTCGGGGTCGAGTCCCACGCACAGCCTGCTACAGTTCGTCTGGGCAGCCAATGCAAACTTATCGAGAAACGTCAGCGCCATCAGCCGCATCCGCCTTTACCGCTGATTACCGGGTCGCATCCACAGCGTAGCAGTCGTGCCCGTCTGCCGCATCAGTGCCTGGGCGGCACCCAAGATGCGGGCGTCGCGGGAGACAATTGCTCGCTGCCTGCCGGCTCGGCTACAACTGGCTTATGCGTATCGACGTGGCGTTTCTCCCATCGCTACTTCGCCATCCGGAACGCAACGTCTGTGTGGTGATCGACGTCCTGCGGGCGTCGTCGACGCTGGTAACGCTCATTGCCCACGGTGTCCCGAAGGTCACCGTCGTTGCCGCGATTGAGGACGCATTCGCGCTTCGTAACTCGTTTCCTGCCGGCGAGGAGCCGGTGGTGTGCGGAGAGGTCGGCGGGCTGCCTCCACCGGGCTTTGACTACGGAAACTCACCGTTGGAGTTTTCACAACTGGATCTGTCCGGACGCAGCGCCGTGCTGTTTACGAGCAACGGGACTAAAGCATTGGTGCACGCCGCATCGGCGCCTGTTGTATTTGCCGGGGCACTGCTCAACCAGACAGCGGTGACGGACGCCGCGCTGAAAGCCGCGCGGGGCCGGGCCCTCGATATCACGTTCGTCTGCTCGGGCACCGAACTCGGCACTGCGTATTGCCTCGAAGACGCATTCTGCGCAGGGGCGCTCGTCGCTAGGTGCCTCAGCTTTACCGGCCCGGGTACCGTTTTGGGCGACAGCGCCGAGACTGTGCTGAGCCTCTTTCACGCATTCTCCGGAGATGCATCGAAAGCCTTCGCGGTCGCCGCGCATGGCCGCCTATTAGGAACGATCGGTCTTGAAGCCGACGTGAAGTTCTGCGCCCGCGAGGACGTTTATCCAGTGGTGCCGAGAGTCGAGCGCAGAGATGGACGGGTTGTCGTTTTCGCGTGAACCGTCGTTAGTCCAGGCTGCGGAGTCCCTCGCGCAGTTCCGTTACTTCTGACGAAGCCGGCTCGACCAGGCCGTAGCGCGCTCGTTCGAATGCGCCGGTCAGGTGACCCGGAACGGGCGATTGGAAGCCTTGTTCGAGGACCGGCTGGAACTCTCCAGGCGTTGCGGCAGCCGGACGTTCGTTTCCGCGCAGCGCCGATCGTTCCAGAAGCGTCAGGTAAAGCCGGCGCACCTCGAGCACGGTGGGCGGCAGCGAAGGCTCCGGCGGCCCCCGCAGGATTTGTGGCCGCCGCGGACGAATGCTTCGCCAGAGCGCGGCGAGGTCGTCCAGAACGCTGCCCTCATGACGTAGCGAGTCTCGCTCTTCCTCGTCTTCTAGCGGCCGATGCAGACGCCGAAACAGGCGGTAGGCGACGTACGCGACGATGGCGATGACCGCGATGATGACGATGACCTTCACCAGCACGACGAAAATCGCAGCTGCGCCCCCTTGGTGCTTGATCAGCTTCTGTGCTTGATCCGGAGTCACCTGCTGCGGAGGCTGGGGCTTCAAGTCGAGGCCGTGAACGAAACTGCTCAGTATAAGACTGATCAGCCACGCGATTGGAAAGGCGATGACGATCACAATCCATGCGAAAATCGTGAGCGCCAGGTCGAGCGCCGGGCCGATCGCGTGGTCGTACACGTAACCGGCCGGTCCCAGCGGAAGGACTCCAAGTGCGGCTCCCGCGAGTACCAGACTACCGGTGGTTCCGCCCATGATTGCGAACCATGGACCTTGATTCAGGTTTGCGGTGGATGTGCCGGCTTCACGCAGATGGATCAGCCCTAGCGTCATCAGCCCCAATGCGACGAATGGTATCGACGCCGCATTGATCGCCCCTCGCGTGTGGGAGTCATTGCCGAATACCAGGCCAATCAGCAGGAGGAATAGACCAATCGAAAACGAACGCAACGCCATGCCGCGTTCGAGTCGGCGTTGAGCCACCAGGACGCCGCGACTCCACGCGATCACAAAGAGGATGGTGCCGAAAACCACGGATGCGCCGGCAGCATCACTTGTCTTGCCGGGGTCGCCCAGGAACCGGAACACGCCCGCCCAGCCGGGCGGAAACGCGGAGGGATCGAATTCCAATCCGCCAATCGTCACCAGAGTCAAGACAGAAATCACACCGCCGATGATGACAAGCAGCCGAACCGGCAGTTCAAAGCGGAACACCGCCCGGACCAGGAAGAATCCGCCCAACTCGGCCGCCAGATAGCCGGGATAAGGCGGCCCGGAGTAATCACCCGCACCCGATAGCACCGCTCCGACGACGAAGAGCGCCAACGCCTCCATCGCAAGGAAGGTCAGGTCGAGCGTTAGTTTCCTGCTGACCACTATATTGCCCGCCGAACCAACCGGTTGCCGCTGGCTGATTCGCCCCCATAAGCAAGCTCGTCGGAGCGCTCGAAATCCCGCAACCTGTGTGACAGATCGTAAACGGTGACGTTCCGCAGCGGTACTAATGGAGGCTCGTCACCTACCCAGTACAGCGCCAGCGACTCGCCCTCGTGTTGCATCCGCTCCAAATACTCGGCAAGTGGCTGCGTCATGAAACCGGCGATAATCGCCACACTCACGCCAATTGGAAATCGCTTACGTTCTAGCTCGAGCAGATTTTCGGTTGTCAGGATCGTAAACGGCATAACCATCGCCAGCGCCTCGAGCACGCGGGTGAGCTGCGCCGGGTCACGACCAGCAGGCACGGCGATCGGGCGGTCTGCGCCGGGGTAGCTGCAATTGGCCAGAAGCCCGACCGCGTACCGCTTCGATTCGGCTAGCGAAGCGATGCTGCCGCAAACGGATACGGCGCGCTCCAGCAGCAGCGGGTCGTAACCTTCCCACGGATGCAGGAAGGTGTCGACGCTCAATACCAGCATCAGCGTCACCGTAGACGACGGATCGTAGAGCCGCGACTGCAGCGTCCCGCGCCTCGCCGTCGCCTTCCAATCGATGCGCTTGAGCGGGTCGCCCGGCCGGTAATCGCGTAGTCCGGCGATGCGGCTCTGATCTTCGAAGATCGGGCTACCGCCGCGGGCTTCGCCAAATGGTCGCCGTGTGGGAAGCTCAACATCTCCCAGGTCGACGAGGCGCGGCAAAACGGAGATTATATCGACGCGAGCGAGCGTCGCTTCGCGCGGAAAAAAACCGAAGATGTCGCCGGACCGCAGCCGCGCGGGTCCAAACTTGTAGTAACCACGCGCCATGCAAGCAAAACGTTGCCGCCACGTAACGCGCTCATACCACGCAAGAGACGTCGTGTGGATGTAGTAAAAGGCGCCCTGCCAGGCGGCGGGCAAAATGTGCGCTGCGGCAGGCGGCAACTGGTCTGGTACCAGTTCGCGCACTTCGAACCAGGGCAGTGGCAGCGCCTTTAGATTGCGCAGGGTAAACGTCGCTTCTATCTCGTCGCCCACGAAGGCTCGCTGGCCGGTCCAACGGCGTTCATAGCCGATCCGCTCTAGCGACAGCCGGCTCCACGCCATCGCCGCCATTCCCGCGAGCAGCACCAGTGCACCGACCGCCGCCGGCACCGGCCGCTGCAGCGCCATGCCGATAAACAGCAGCGCTACCGCGGCAAGCAGCCACGCGTTACGCAGCAGCCGGGCGAAGTCGTCACGACTCGAAAGTTGAGCAAGGGCGAGGGGTGGTACGCCGGGGCGAGTCAGCACGGTGGTTCTTCTCTGTCCACGGGGACGGTAATTACTCGGTCACGGGCACTGGAACCGACTCGAGCAGTTCCTGCACGATCGCGATCGTGTCTCGGCCGCGTAGCCGAGCGGACGAGCTCAGGATCAGGCGATGCGGCAACACGTACGGAGCCAGGACCTTGACGTCGTCCGGCAGAACGAATGCCCGCCCTTGCACTGCCGCCCGCGCCCGGGCGGCGCGAAACAAGGCCAGGCTCGCTCGCGGGCTGGCGCCAAGCTCCAGGCCCGTGTGGCGGCGGGTTGCCTGAACCACTTGGACGATGTAATTCCGTACCACAGGCTCGCAATACACCAGCGTGACTCCTCTAGCACCGTCGGCGAGCTCGGCCGCGTTTGCTACCGCGGGCAAGTCGAGCAGCGGACTCACCTGGTCAAAGCGGTCGAGGATCGCTCGCTCTTCGCCTCCTTCCGGATAGCCGAGCTTCAGTCGCAGCAGGAAGCGGTCGAGCTGCGCTTCTGGTAAAGGAAAGGTGCCCTCGAGCTCGATCGGATTCTGCGTCGCGATCACGAGGAACGGCAAAGGCAGCGGCATAGTCACGCCTTCGACAGTGAGTTGACGCTCCTCCATTGCTTCGAGCAACGCCGACTGTGTCCTCGGTGTGGCGCGGTTGATCTCATCGGCGAGCACGATCTGGGCGAAGATCGGACCCGGCCGAAACTGGAACTCAGCGCTACGCTGGTTAAAGAAGTTAATGCCGCTGACATCGGACGGAATTAAGTCCGGCGTGAACTGGATGCGCTTGAACGAGCAGTCGATCGACCGCGCGATCGACTTGGCGAGCATGGTTTTCCCGAGCCCGGGCACGTCCTCGAGCAGGATGTGTCCCTCGCTGAGCAGCGCAACGAGGACGAGCTCGATGACCGATTCTTTACCTACGATGACGCGAGAGATGTTCTCTCGAACACGGGAAGCGACGCGCGAAATCGAGGCGACTGCCTCGGAGGCGGCCGCGGTAACACCCGCGGCGGGCCGGAACCGTTCGGCTTCCGTCGTCTCCGTGCTGGTCTGATTCACAACTCACCGCCCCACACGATTCCGCCCCATCCGCGCAGGGCCTGAACGGGTCAGATCGTACACGGTTCCTAGCCGCGTGACCAATCGCGGTGACCGGTTCCGAGCATAGCAGCGTTTATTGCGTTGGCTTGCGGCCGCGCCTATGCTCGGCTGCAGACGAGGTCGGGAGCGGATCATGAAAGCAGAGGTCATTTCAATCGGTACCGAAATCCTCTTAGGCGAGATCCTGGACACCAACGCCCAGTACATCGCGTCGCGGCTGCCCGGACTCGGTATCGATCTCTACTGGATGTCAAAAGTCGGGGACAACAAGGGCCGGTTGGTGGAATTGCTCCAGCGGGCATGGGATCGCTCGGACCTCATGATCTGCACCGGCGGATTGGGGCCGACCGAAGATGACGTGACCCGAGAAGCCATATGCGAGACGATCAGCGAGGAACCGTACGTTGACGCCGATCAGGAAGAGATCCTGCGCGGGTTTTTCTCGCGACGAGCGGCATCGATGCCCGAGCGGAACCTCAAGCAGGCCTGGCTCACGCCATCGACGCGCGCCATCCCAAACCCGCGTGGTACCGCACCCGGCTGGTGGGTAGAGAAGGACGGACGCATCTTACTCGCCATGCCCGGCCCGCCGGCAGAGATGGCCCGCATGTGGGAGAAGGAGGTCGAGCCACAGTTGCGCGGCCGATCCACGGAATCAGTCATCGTGTCGCGGACGGTCAAAACGGTTGGCATTGGCGAGGGCTCTGTCGATGAAATGATCTCGCCGCTGCTTAAGAACTCCAACCCCAGCATCGGCGTTTACTCTCGGGCCGACGGCATCCATGTTCGCGTAACGGCCAAAGCCCCGACCTCTCGTGAGGCTGAGTCCCTGATCGAGCCTGTCGAAGACGAGCTTCGGAGAATCCTCGGTCCCGCGATATGGGGTGTGGACGACGAATCTCTGGAAGGCGCGGTCGGACGCATGCTCAGGGAGCGCGGTCTGCAGCTTGCCGTAATGGAATCGTGCACGGGAGGGTTGCTCGCCTCGACGATCACCGACTCGCCGGGGGCTTCGGAGAACTTTCTTGGCGGTATCGTTAGCTATGCCACCGGCGTAAAGACACAATTTGGCGTCAGCCAGGATATCATCGACGAGTTCGGGGTTGTCAGTCCTGAGTGCGCCATGGCCATGGCGACCGCGGCGCGCAAAGCGCTGGGGGCCGACATCGGCGTCGGCATCACGGGTGTAGCCGGTCCTGACACGCAGGAGGGCAAGCCCGTCGGCACCGTGCACGTCGGCTACGACGACGGCCACGGCGAACCATCTTCGAGCAGCACGATCTTCCCGCAGAGCCGTGAAGCGATCAAACGTCGTGCCGTCACCACGGCCCTGTTGGTGATTCGGAGATCGCTGCTGGCGGCGGACCGGTGACAGGTAGGCAGTGGGCAGTAGGGCGCGCAGACCGGCCATCGTCGGTGAACCTCACCCCCCTTCCCCCTCTCCATCGCTACGCGATGGAGAGGGGGCGATATCTGGTTGCTAAAATCGATCATCGTTGGGGTGCAGTATCCAACAACCCGGTTTCTGAACGGGAACCGGTGAGCCCGCGCCACGCGAGCCGCGAAACGGCCCGCACCCGGCACTCAAGGATTGCCCCCTCTCCGGAGCGGCCCATGGAGAGGGGGTCAGGCGGTGAGGATCTCCAACACGGCTCCCCGCGAAAACTGCCCAGTGCTGACCATTAAGCTCGGCGCCAGCAACGTGTACCTGCTCTCGACCGGCAGCGATTACATAGCCATCGACGCCGGACCGGATTATGAAGGCGCTTCGGATTCCGCGCGCGCACAGATGGCCACTGCCGGTATTGAGCCTCGAGCGGTTGGAAACGTATTCGTGACCCACGGACATCCCGACCACTGTGCCCTCTCGACGTGGTGGCAGGATGAAGCCGGGGCAGAAGTATGGGTGCCGGCCGGGGATCTGTCGAGGGTCGAGGCCGGCGGTAGGGATCCTATTCTTATCCGTGAACTTGCGTTCGATTACCTTGCAAAAAACGGTGTACCGGCAGACTTGATTGCCCGTACGCGTTCCAGACCCGCTGGACGATCACACGTCAGCGGCGCCCGCTCAGACGCCGAGGGTCGCCTCGGCAACCTGCGCTCGGTGGCGCCAGAACATGGCCAGTGGCCGGCGCCGCTCCGCGCTACCCCCGCGACGGCGAACCGGCTGATCGAGGATTACCAGTCAATCACTATCGGTGCGCTGCACCTGCAGCCGATCATCTGCCCTGGTCATACACCAGCCAGCACGGTCTTCCTTGACGAAGGCAGCGGTGACCTGTTCACCGGAGACCACGTGCTCGAACGGATCGTGCCGACGCCGGGCATCCACTTCAACATGTCAGGCAACCGTTTCCGCAGCCTCCCCGATTTCATGCGCTCGCTCCAAACCGTGCGGTCGCTCTCACCGCGTCGCGTACTGCCCGGACACGGCGCGCCGTTCACAGACCTGGCCGGAGCCGTAGATAGGACGGCCGGCGTCTTCGAACAAAGGGCCAAACGCGTTCTGCGCAAGCTCGTAAGCGGCCCAGCGAGCGCCTACGAGCTTGCGCTCCGCCTGTATCCGCATTTACGCCCGTCCGCCACCTGGATCGTGATGGCAGAGATCATTGGTCTACTCGACCTGCTCGAAGAGCGAGGCCAAGTTACGCCGCTGCATGAAGACACGTTGAGCTACCGGGCCACGTAGCAAACCCGGGACAGGCCCCTAACTCCCCGACGAGGCCGCGCCGGCCGCCATCGTCTTATTCCGTCAACTTCCTGTAGAGCGTCGGCAGCCGGCTGGGCAGGGACTCGATGTCCGCGACAACTTCATAGCCAATGTCCTCGCACATCGTCTTCAGGTAGTCGTGACCGGCCCTGTCCACCGTCAATGCGAACGGTACGATCCCTTTTCGCTTCGCCTCGTTAAGCGCCATCTTCGTGTCGTGAATGGCGTACTCCTTCTCTGTCCGGTCGCGGCCGTACCCGTGGTCTTGAGGGCGGCCGTCAGAGACTAGGAACAGGATCTTCACCTTCGCGTCGAACTGGTCGAGCTTCGTGATCGCATGGCGGATCGCCGGTCCCATTCGCGTGCTGCGAATCGGCACCACCTTATCGATGCGCCGTTTGATGTGTTCGGAGAAGTCTTCGCCCAGGTCTTTGATCACGTAGAACTCGACGTTATCCCGTCCGTACCCTGAGAAGCCGTAAATGCCGTAGCGGTCGCCGATCGTCTCGAGCGCCTCCATGAGCAGGACGGTGCTTTCCTTCTCGAGATCGATGATGCGCTTGACCGGGTTCTGCAGCTCCTTTGCCCGTTTTTGGGCCCACCATGCAAGGTAGCGCCGCGGATCGTCGTCGAAGTCGTCGTCTTCGCCCTTGTTGCGGTCGCGCCGGTTGATCTCCTCGTCGGTGGAAGCGCTCATGTCCAGCAAGAAGGCCACGGCAACGTCCCGCTCGATCTTGTTGCGCCGCCAGTAGACTTTATCGTCGCCCGTGTGACCGCTGCGCCGCTCGATCACGTATTCGATCGCCGCGTCGATGTCCAGCTCTTCGCCGTCGTAGAGACGCTTTATCTTCCGGAACAGCTCCGGACGCATCAGCTCGAACTGCTTTCGGGTCTGAGCGACGAGGGCCGAATTTTCCACGAGGGTCTTCTCGAAGAACTTGTCGTCGCCCTCATCGAGCGTTTGTTGCACGACACGACACCAGCGCGGCTTGTAGTCATTGGCGCGGAAGTCCCACTCGTCGTACCAGAAGTACTCGATCGGATTTTCGACCTGCGTCTCTTGCCCTTCTTCCTCGCTACCTTCTCCGGGCTCCCCCTCACCTTTTTCGCCCTTGTCCTTGCTCTTTTCTGAAGCGGGCGTTCCGGTTTCCTTCATGAGGTTTGCGAGGAACATGCCGGAGCTCATCTGCAGGTCGCCCTCGACGAAAGCGGAGATATCTATCTCGACGCTCTTTTCCATCAGCTCCTTGAGCTGCTCGGGCGTGAGCGGCGCGAACTGGCCGTCGGTCTCGCCCTGGTTCTTGGCATCGCCCCGCAGACGCATCAATAGCTGAACCAGCTCGGGTTTGAAGTCGCCGCGGAAGTCCGGGGCATCCGGGCTGTCGTACGGGACTTCGCCTTCCTGCGGTTCGCCGATGTTGCCTTCGCCGCCAGGTTGGGGCTGCCCCGCTTGCCCCTTGGTCTGCAGCATATCGAGCGATATGTCGTCCTCGGTGAGCTCTGACCAATCCTCTTCGGCCAGGTCCTCCTGCACGACGTTAGGAATTTGGCCGATGAGGTCATAGAGCTGCAACGTGACTTCTGCCGTGTCTTCGATGGTCGCGTCGGGGTGGTAGATCTGGAGGAGGATTCCGGCGGCGTTGCCCATCACGCGCATGTCCGCGATTGGCCAACGCACGGTGTGGGCGCCGTCCAAGCTCAAACGGATGAGGTTTTCGACCGCGCCCTTGCGCAGCGGCATCTCTTGCACGGAGCTTCGCCTGCCCAGCTCCCGCGATTGAATGCGCCGCAACGCACCGCGAATGCCCCCATATTCGCCTTTGATAAGAAAGTCGACGCGAGCATCCTCGACAACCGTGAACAGATCAGAGGCGAGTTGGCGGTCCTCGAAGAGGTCGAAGTATCGCTCCATGTCCGTCAGCGCCGCACGTGTCTCGCCGGCCGCGGCGCGGGCGATGCGAGAGATTGCGACGACGGCACCTGGGCGCTCGAAGCGGAACCCGAAGCTGTTAAACTCCAAGTGTCCCGCCTGGTGCGTCGCGTAAACCTTGTAAACCGCGAAGTTCTCACCCTTATCAGTGGCTTCCTCGACAACGGCGGGCAGGAAAACAGAAGTGCCCTCGGTCGAAGCGCGTTCCGAGCTCACCCAGCCGACGCCTTTGTCGGCCAGCGCTCCGGCGGCCTGGATGCTGACATTCGTACCGGTCAGCGCCTTGCAGTACATACGGAGCACTTCGCCCACGCGCGAGAGCTCGACCCGTGACGAAAGCGCCTCGATTACTTCTTCGCCTTTGCCGGACTCCAACCGAAAGAAGGCAAGACCGCCATCTTCGGTCTGGTCCAGCAGCCGGCGGCCCTCGCCGTGCCAGGCTTCCAGGTCATGGAAGCGGATGCGCCCGAGAACGTCGGGAACGCTTTTCAAGAATTCCATCGCCGCGGCACCCGATTTAGGAGCAAGCAGCTCCGACATGGTCAGCAGCCGGCCGTGCAGTTCCTGGTCGAGCTGGCCAAGGGCGCTGGCGCTTTCGGCGAAGAATGGGTATGCTTGGCGGCCGGCTCGGCGCGCCACCGCGGATGACAGCATGAGGAAGCGCCGGCGTTGCTCGGCCTGGACGTGGTGAAGGAGTCCCGGACCTTTTTCGAAGTAGATGCGTGCATCCGCCCAGGACGTCTCCGCGATGACGGCGGCGAAGCCGAGGAACGGACCGCGGTCGCTGCGTGCCATGCCGCCCAGCACACGTCCTGCTATTCCCAGACACGCCGAGGCGAGTTCATACGAACGAGACGCGAGCGTATCGACGAAACGGGCAAGCGACCGCGTTTCCGTCATCGTCAGGTGCTGAATCAGTTGCGGGCTGACTTCAAAGAACTGCGACGCGAGCGAGCTCGACTTCCAGGTGCCTTTGTAAAGCTGCTTGCCCAGGCCTGCCCATTCGCGCATCTGGTGCACGGAGAGCTTGTCGAGACCTTCTGCCCCGGCGCGGAAAAACGCCGACGCGAGGGTAGCTGACTCCTCCGCCAATTCACGTCCCGACTCTGCCCAACGCCGAACGAGTGTGAAGGGCATGCGCCCGATCAGCAACGGACTGGAGCGAAAATACTCGCCGGCCGCTTCCCAGGACCGCAACGAATGGCGCGCCAGCGCGGCACCGTCTTCTGCCCACTGCCGCAGCTCTTCCTCGGATAGCGAGCCTTCGATCTGCGCCAGCGCCTGCCGAAAGTCGCGCGGCAGTGAGACGGGATAGCCGCTCAGCGTCTGCTCGTATTGATCGGCCAACTGTTCAGCGAAGCGTTCCACTGGTCCTGCCTACTCCATGGCGACTGATCATTACCAAATACGCTAACCGGGCGCTGCCGTGTCTAAACCGACCACGTCGCTACGGTCTGCGTTACGCAGGCGCGCGTCGGATCGGGGAAGCTGCAGAACCGTACCTCGTCGCTCTCACTATCCAGAATAGCAAAGCTCAACTGAAAGTCGTTACGCGGGTCGCGCGGCTGACCGGTAGAGCCGGGATTGACGACGAGCGTTCGTCCGGCGCGTTCGGCCATCTGGTAGTGCGTGTGACCGAGAACGACGATATCCGCGTCGAACTCCGCGAACTTCCGCAGTATTGGGCTGTGCGGATAGACGTATTCATTGTGAGGGTCCCAGGGGCTGCCGTGTACGATGCACAGCCGCTTATCCCCAACGGTGACCCGAATCTCGGCCGGCTGGCTCGCAAGATAGGCGTAAGCATCGCGGTCGATCCATCCCGCTTGCTGGGCGCGTACGCCGGCCGAGCTGAAAAATGTCTCTTCGTGGTTACCGAGAATGACCCGCGCCCCGCGCTCCCGTAATCGCGTCACGACCTCGTTGGAGAAGCGATACTGGAAGATGCTGTCGCCGGCGCAGATCAACTCGTCGACGTCGCCCATCTCGGCGAGTGCACGGTCGAGCCCCGCAATATTGCAATGAATGTCAGAGACGATGCCGATCTTCAATTGCGGTTACTCAAAGATCGACGAGACAACTTCCTCGATGCTGCGCTGCACCTCGGCGTCATCGGAGAGCGCCCAGACGACTCCCACCTGGCAGGCGCGGCGCGGCGTGATCCCCTTGGCGATGAGCTTGCCCGCGTAGATAAGCAGGCGGGTGCTTACGCCTTCACCCAGTCCGTGCTCGCGCAGGTTACGCACTTTCTCGCCGAGCTTGGCGAGCTCCATTGCGGTCGCCGCGTCGATGCCGGCCTCGTGCTCGATGATTTTCGCTTCGGTCTCACGCGGCGGATAGGTGAAGTCGAGCGCGATGAAACGCTGGCGGGTGCTGTGCTTGAGGTCCTTGAGCGCGCTCTGGTAGCCGGGGTTGTAAGAGATGACCAGCAGGAAACCCTCGGAAGCCTCGATCACCTGGCCGAGCTTCTCCACCGGCAGCAGGCGGCGATGGTCGGTGAGCGGGTGGATCAAGACGGTCGTGTCTTTGCGTGCCTCGACGACTTCGTCCAGATAACAGATGGCCCCACGTTTGACCGCCCGCGTCAACGGACCGTCCATCCAACGCGTGCCCTCGCCCTCGAGCAGATAGCGGCCGACGAGGTCGCCCGCTGTCAGGTCTTCGTGGCAGGCGACAGTCACGACGGACAATCCGTGACCGTCGCCTGCTCCGTTATTCTGTGGCTCGCCACCGCTTCCTGCTTTTTCCTTGATGACGTTCAGCGGACGTCCGAGCACGTATGCCATGTACTCAACGAATCGCGTTTTGCCGCAGCCGGTCGGCCCCTTGAGGAGCACGGGGATCTTCTGTTCAAAGGCAGCGCGAAAGAGTTGCTCTTCGTCATTGATGCCCACGTAGAAAGGTTCGCGCTTCGGGGTATATTCCTCGATCGCATACTGCCGAAATTGGTGCTGATCTGTGTCGGTTGTCATTGCCACACGCCATCCCTTACGGGTCCTACATCCGGGTTTGGCTCGTCTGCAGGGTGCCGCCCGTCCAGCCGGTCAGTATCTAACCGGCTCCGCCATGCCTTCTTGGCTGCATCTCTTAGCGGCTACCCGCGAGTACCAGACCGTCCCAGAGCTCTGCCAAACGGCTCCTGACCTGTTCGACCGAGCCGCTATTGTCGATTACTACGTCCGCCTGTCGCGCTCGCTCCTCGTTGCTGAGCTGAGCGGAGATGCGTGCCTGGGCCTGATCGGGAGTCAGTCCGTTGCGGGCGATCAGGCGGGCCGCGGCGACCTCAACGGGCACAGTCACAACCCATACCTGGTCGACCAGATCGACCCAGTCAGCTTCAATCAGGACCGCGGCCTCAATCACGGCGACCCCGATGCCCTGATTGCGGAAATCGTCGATCAGCCGGCGCATCATCCCCTTCATGAGCGGCCACACGATCGCCTGGAGCCGCTCGCGGTGCGCCGGGTCACCAAATACGATCGCCCCGAGCGCCTTCCGGTCGATCTCGCCATCGGGGGCCAGGATCTGCTTGCCGAAGGCGTCCACGACCTTCTGCCAGCCTTCCGTAGCTGGCCGGTAGACGTCGTGACCCACTTTGTCGGCGTCCACGACGGTCGCACCATGCTCGGCGAGTGCACCCGAAATGGTGGACTTGCCGCTGGCGATCCCGCCGGTGAGGCCGATGACGATCATGCGTACACACCAATCGCCGGTGTTGTGCCGGCGACGGTTCAATCTTAGCAACCGGCCCGAATGGGGGTCAACGCGAGACCGAGGGACCGGAGCCTAGCACCCCAGCCTGATCCGGGCGGGTGTATATCAGCCGCGGCGCCGACACCGGCCGCACCGTCCCGGCTGTTGTAATCGGCGTGGGCGCCGGAGTCGGAAGCGGAGACGGCGTCAGATTCGGTGAAGCTGCCGGCGGCGAGCTGGGCAGTGTTGAGCCAGTGGGAGCCAGGTCGCTCGCCTGGTATGCGGTCTCCCACTGCTGGGCGAAGTCCACGAGGTCATCCATGTTAATCATGGCCTGCGGGCCCGACATCGTCACCGCTAGCAACAGAGGTCCGTGAGTCCATTCGATGATCACCGATTGCCGCGCCTCACCGGAAGCAGAGGTTGCGTCGACCGTAAACGCGTAGCCCGCGTCGCCAAGCTGTACCGGCGGGTCGATCACGGTGACAACCGCGGTTGGCGAGGCGATCAGGTCCCGCATGTCCACGTTCGCGGACGCGGCATCGGCGTCGGCGTCGAGAGAAGCCGATGCATTCAGGGTTGTGCTGCTGCTGCCTTGGGGCGTTGAAAACGTTTCTGATACGCCGACGATCCGCTTCCACTGCTCGTCAACGCGGTGGAGCGTTGCCTGGGGATCGGGGTTTCCGAACACAATGCCGGCGTTCGTCGCAATCGATGCGTTCGTGACGTTATAGCCGATCGGTGCGTCCTCATCGCCGATGCCGATCGTGGCCAGCAGTTCGGCGGCCGTGAGACGTTGGGCCTCGGTGGCCGGAGGCGTGACCGTGGGAAGGCCGAGCTTCGGTGCCGGCAACGCCGCCTCTTTCAGGTCCACAACTGCAACCAGCGCGGCCGCGTCGGCGAGCTTCTCGTCGCCCGACACGGCCGCGGTGAGCACGGTGAACGCAACCTGTCCGCGATGCCAGCGGATGAGGTATTCACCGATTGGCCGCTCGTCCGGCGGGCTCACTGTTAGGTGCCACGCTTTGCTGGCGCTGCCGAGGGGTGCGGGCAGATCAATGGCCTCGACCTGCTGACCGGTGGCGTTGCGTATTGGGAATGACACCCCTGTCGCGTATGCAGCGGCCGAGGGTGCGTCGGCAAAGAGGGCTACGTCAAACTGTTCAACCGGGCCGGCACCGCGAGTCAACGGAAGCAGCGTTTGGCTTACAGAGACCATGTACCCCGCTGCGTCACGCTCTCTAAGCGCTGCGCGCGGGCTACTGGTGACAAACGCCTGTGATGCCGGAGTGCCGGCGGATGTGCCTGCCAGCCGGTACCCGGATGGCAGATCATTCGCGGTGAGCGCGAACGGTCTCAGGCTGATGATCGCCTCTTCCGGTGAGAGTGCGGACGGGGCTGTCTGGCTGAACGCGGGCCGCACCCGGGAGGCGCCAAGCGCCGCCAGCGAAATGATCGCAACTGCAGCAGCTGCGACCGCCCGCCGGCGGGATCCACGCGGAATCCCACGGGGTCGGGCCGCCATGGTGCATTGCTCACGCATCTGTAAGCACATCCTCGTTGACGACTTCGTTCGGCGGCTCGCGCGTTCGATCGCCTGGGGGCTAGCTCTTGAGCTTTTTGACCTGCTCGATCAGCGGTGGCAGGACTTGTTTGTAGTCTGCAATCACTGCGAAACGAGACACTTTCACCATGTTGGCATCGGGATCCTTGTTGATCGCGATGATGTTCTTGGACCCCGCCATTCCCGCCATATGCTGGCTGGCTCCTGAGATTGCCACGGCAATGTAGATGTCCGGGCTAACCGTCGTACCCGTCAAGCCGACCTGCTTCGATGGCGGATACCAACCGAGGTCGCACGCCGCGCGGCTCGCACCGGCAGCGCCTTCCAACGCTTCGGCCAACTCCTCGATCATCCGGAATCCGTCGGGCGAGCCAAGGCCGCGGCCACCACTGACGACTACGTCCGCGTCTTCCAATCGCACGCCTTCGGCCTTTGCCTTCTCCTGGCCGACGACCTTCGTGCGTAGCCGCTGGCCGCTCACAGAAACAATGACCACCTCGGCACTGCGGCCGGCCTGCTGCTCGAGCGGTTCCTGCGACTTTGCTTTGACCGTGGCGATCGCGGGCAACTTGGAAGGAGAAAGCACGGCGCGGGCATTGCCGCCGTAGGCGGCGCGCGTCATCTGGAAGGTCTCGCCTTCCTGATTGATTTCGACCGTGTCCATCGACACGCCGGTGTCCAGCTTGAACGCGATCTTGGGCGCCAGGTCGCGACCGATGCTCGTCTGACCAAGCAGGATCAGCGCCGGGTTCGCCTGCAGGACGATCTGCAGCACTACCGGCAGCCAGGCGTCGCTCTGGTACGGTGACAGGCTCGCGTCGTCCGCGACGTAGGCGGTGTCCGCGCCCCATTCGCCCGCAGTCGCCGCAATTCCGGTAACGCCGCTTCCCAGCAGCGCGATCGATACCGTATCACCCGCGCCGCCCTCTACCAACCTCCGCCCGAGGCCCAGAAGTTCAGTTGAAAGGCCGGCGAGTCCGCCCTCGTGGACTTCTCCGATGACGAGCACTCCACTCTCGATAGCCATCTTTTCTGTTCTCCATACGTACTGACATCGGCCCGGCCGGCGGGCCTTTTCGCCTTTGGCGCCTGCTACAGCAGCTTCGCCTCGCGCATCCTGCGTGCCAGGTTCGCAGCCTGCTCGGCCGGCGAGTCGCCTTCGATGATTTCGACCTTGGACTCGTTAACCGGCACGAACAGTTTCACGAGCTTCATGCGCGACTGAAGGTCATCGCCGCTGAGGCCGAGGTCGGCCGCCGTGTACGTCGTAACCTGCTTGCGGGCTGCCATCATGATCTGGCGAAGCTGTGGATAGCGCGGATCGCCCAGTTCGTTGCTCACCGTGACCACCGCTGGTAGCGAAGCATCGACGGTTTCGAAGCCATCCTGCAACACTCGCTCCACCGTGACTTTTCCGTCACCGGCGGTGACTTTCTTTGCCACAGTTACACAGGGGGCGTCTAGAAACTGGGCGATGCCCGCGGGCACGGTTCCCTGGTCCCAGTCGGCCGCCTGACGGCCGGTTATAACGAGCTGGAAATCGCCGATCTTTTGAATCGCGGCAGCCAGCACTTTCGCCGTCACATACGCGTCCGCGTCGTCGAGAGATGGGTCGCTCACCAATACGCCTTCGTCGGCACCCATGGCCAGGCCGTGCTTGATGGCGTCTCGGGCGCTGGCTGGGCCCATCGACAGTACCGTGATCGTTCCGTCGCCGGTTGCATCCTTGATGCGTAGCGCGGCCTCGACGGCCTGGGCGTCGAACGGGCTAATCACCGGCGCGATGCCCTGAGCCGGGAGCACCTTGTTTGCCGTCGTATCAACCTTGAACGCCGATACAGGCGTTTCCGGGTCCGGCACCTGTTTCACGCAGACGATGATGTTCACCGGTTCGAACCTCCTTAACATCCTTTGAGAATCGCCGATATGCCTGTACAGGGCGTCGGCCCGCGCCTGCGAAGCGCAGATTGAAGGCGGCCATCCCCGGCCGCCTCCGCTTTTCAACGATACATTACTTGGTTGCCCGCGTTGCCGAGCAGCCGGCCATTAGGCAGTCGGCGCTCCTTCATCCGTCGCCGCCGCCGCGCGGCCCACGGAAGCTTCGAGTAGCTCCGATATATCAACAGCTTTCATGCGTTTGCTTTCGTCGGGCTCAATAGCCGGAATCGCGTCTTCGAACATCTGGATGCAGAACGGGCAGGCGACCGCGACCACGTCTGCGCCAGTCGCGGCGGCCTCTTCTGCGCGAACCTGGTTGACGCGCCGCCCCTTTTTCTCTTCCAGCCATATCGTGCCACCACCGGCGCCGCAACAGAAGCCCCGGCTGCGATTCCGCGGCATCTCGACCAGATCGAGCCCTGGAATGGACTTCAGGACATCTCGCGGCGCCTCGTACACGTTGTTGTGGCGGCCGAGGTAGCACGAATCGTGGAAGGTCACTTTCTGACCAAAAGCGTTCTTCGGTTTCAGCTTGCCTTGTTCGATCAGTTGCTGCAGGAACTGTGAATGGTGGGTAACCTCAAACTGAACGCCAAAGTCTGGATACTCATTGGCAAAGGTATTGAAACAGTGCGGACAGTGCGTGATGACCTTACGGACGTTCAGCGCTTTGAACAGCTCGCCGTTCGCGTGCACCTGCATCTGGAAAAGGAATTCGTTACCCAGTCGCCGGGCAGGGTCGCCATTGCATGTCTCCTGGGCCCCCAGGACACCGAAGTCCACGCCGGCTTCCATGAGCAACCGCATGATCGCCTGCGTGATCGGCACGTTACGGTCCACTAATGCGCCGGTGCAGCCAACCCAGTACAGGTACTCCTGATCGCCGGTATATTCGGGCACCTGCATGTCTTCCATCCAGGTCGTCCGTTGCAATTGCGTACCGCGCCACGGATGCCCGCGTTGTTCGATGTTTTGCAGCGCTGCTGCCGCGGTCGGCGGAATCGAGGCCTGGTCCATCACCAGGTGGCGGCGGAAGTCGATGATCGTCGGTACGTGCTCTATAAAGACCGGGCACTCCTGCATGCAGGCGCCACAGGTACGGCACGCCCAGAGCTGTTCTTCGGCTACGAAGTCCCCCACAAGTGTCCGACCGGGCTGTGGTTCCGGCTTGCCTTGTTCCCTTGCCGCAGCGATCGGGGGACCGTTGACGCTCATGTAATCCTTGAGGTTTTGGATGATCGACATCGGCGATAGCGGTTGTCCTGCAGCATGCGCTGGACAGGCCTCGGTGCAGCGCCCGCAGCGCACGCACACGTCGCTGTCGAATAGCTGCTTCCAGCTCAGATCCTGCAGCCGCGCGGCACCAAAAGGCTGATCCTCTGCCATCGGAGCATTCTCGTCCAGCAGGTTCGCCGGATAGGAGAGGCGGCCGTAGGGCTCAAGGCTCTTGAAGAAGCCGTTTGCCGGTGCCAGGATGATGTGACCAAGCTTTGTGTAGGCGATGAGGCTCAGCCAGATGAACGCCGTAGGCATGTGGATCCACCAGAGCACCCGGTGGATGCGATCCATGAGATCAATGCTGGACCCGAGTCCAATCATGATCTTGGCAACAACCCAGCCAGCGGGTGCCCAGTAGGACCAGTCCTCGTGGCCCAGTGGTATCTCAGTTGCGCCGATGCGCATACCTTGCTGAACGATACCCGAAATCAGCAAAAACCCCAGCAGACCGAGGATCGCCTGGTCCTCCCATTGAACGTCCCACTGAACCCGCGGTTTCCGCGTTATGTAACGCCGTGTGATCGCCATCGCTACGCCTACGATGCCGATAATGCCGAACAGGTCGCCGGCCAGCTTATAAACCAGGTAAACGTTTCCCTGCAGGAACGGCTCGCCGGCCAGTGGCTCGACGATCTCGTGGTCGATCAGCAGCAGCGTCGTCACGATCGTTAGTACGATGATGCTGGCATATATGGAGGTGTGGTAGACGGCGGCGTACGGATCGCGAAACACGCGGTGAGCAGTGGCCCCGCGCGAGAAGGCATTTTTCAGGCGCTCCGGGATGCGGTCACGGCGGAAGTCTTTGCGACCAAGGCGATAAAGCCGGGCGCGCCGAAAGGGCACGTACAGCAGGATGGCGGTCAGCGCCGCAAGAAACAGATTGAGCACCCACCCACCGCGAATATTCCAGTAGACCTCGCGGTGCGGCGTATCGTCTCCGACCCCCTTTGCGAATACGGCGGCAATGAGACCCGCGACGAAAAGTGCTGCCCACAGGCCGGGACCGAGGCTGCGAAGCCGAACGCCGCGACCGGCCGGTGCATTACGCCCCGACTCCCGGGTCCCGTTGCCGTCGTGCTTCAGCTCTTTCGCCATGCAACTACCTTCTTCTGCGCTGCTTCTTGACCTGATCGGAGGCGTGCCTGCTACCGTTTGTCTGGAGTTCCATGCTGCTTACGGATATCGGTCTTCAGGACCTTGCCAAGCGCATTGCGGGGTAGCTCGTCCACGAACGTGATATAGCGAGGTACTTTGTACGAAGCAAGGCGACTCTTGGAGTACGCGCGTAGCTGGTCGGCCGTCGCGGTCTGACCCGACTTCAACACCACGATCGCTTTGATCTCTTCGCCCCATTCGACATCCGGCACGCCGATAACGGCGACCTCGTCCACGGCGTGGTGCTCCTCGAGTACGGCTTCGATTTCGCCGGGCGATACGTTCTCACCGCCGCGTATGATGAGGTCTTTCTTGCGGCCCGTAATGAATAGATAGCGGTCCTCGTCCAGGTAGCCAACGTCGCCGGTGTGCAGCCAGCCGTCGTGGATCGCGGCCTGCGTCGCCTCTTCCTGCTTGAAGTACTCACGCATGACGCGGGCGCCCGAGACGCAGATCTCGCCCTCTTCGCCCATCCCGAGAATCTCGTCATTCTCGTTCAGGATCGCGACCTCGACGTCGTCCATGGGGCGGCCGACGGAGCGCAAACGATGGAGCTTCTTCTCCCGCTCCGCATCGGGCAGTCCGTGGATCTCGTGGTCTTCCGGACCGAGGTAGGTCAGGGACGAAGTGCTTTCCGTCTGGCCGTACGCGTTCATGAGGCCGCAGTGGAACGTCTCGACTGCCTTGCGAACGACCTCATACGGCATCGGAGCGGCGCCGTAGGTGATCAGCTTCAACGAGCTGAGGTCGTAGTCGTTGAACTTGGGGTGCTCCATGAGACGCTTCAGCATCGTGGGGACGACAAAGCTATGCGTCACTTTTTCTTTCTGCACCGTCTGCAGGTACAGTTCGGGCTCGTACTGGGGCAGGATGACCAGCGTTCGCCCGCCCCAGATAGACGTCATCATGGCAGTGGAGCCCGCGATGTGAAAAAGCGGCACGGTCACCATAGTGACATCGTGAACTTCCGGCATCGCCGGCTCCATAGTGTTGATCACGTAGGCAGTCAGGGTCAGGTACGTCAGCACGACGCCCTTTGGCATTGCCGTTGTGCCGCTTGTGAAGATAAGGATGGTCGCGTCGTTGTCGTCCACTTCGACGTACAGGTCTTCGGGCGAACCCTTGGCCATCAGTTCCGCGTAGGTTTGCATGCCGTCGACGGCCCGCTCGAAGCAGACGAAGTTCTTTACCCCCGGGATTTCGCCGCGAATGTGGCTCAAAAGCTCGAGGTACCGCTCGCCGACGAACAGCGTCGACGCGTCGGACGTGTTGACCATGTAGGTCAACTCTTCGTTCTTGGCGCGGTAATTCAGAGGCACGAGTGCCACGCCCAGCTTCGCGCACGCGTAATACGTTTCGACGTATTCGGCAGAGTTGACCGCCATGACCGCAAGCTTGTCGCCGCGGCTCATCCCCATGTCCTGCAGGGCATTTGCCAGCCGGTTGGTGCGCTCCACCATCTCCTGGTAGGTGATGCGCGTATCGCCGCTTACCAGCGCTTCGCGGTCCGGCACGACGTACGAACTCATCTGGAGGAACTCGGCGGTATTCATCGTGACTCCATGTTGTCGGTCACACGGCCCGGATTTCTGCTCAACCGATTATACGGTCGTGCCTGCGTCTACAACACATAATTCGCCGGCATGACTATCGCGCTACACCGATGAGGGCGCGAAATAGATCAGGTATGAAACGTATTGCACGCCCGCACGGCCCCGTTTTCCGGCGCCATGCACTGCCGAATATCCACGACCACGCGCTTAGCGGTCGTTCGGTTTGAGACATGAGTAGCCGGCGAGAATCAATGCAACCGCAGCAATCGTGGTTGCGCCGATCGAGAGCCAGCGGCTCCGCCAGCTCCGTTTCTCCTGTGCCGGCTGCTCAATCACCGTCAGGCGTCCATTCGGACAGCCGTCGCATTTTAACCGTGCCCCCGGCTTCCAACCGGGCGCGCGCGCCGAGGAGCTCCGCCACGGACAGCCCTTGACTTATAGGCAGGTCGGCGGCCGCGCGCAACGCCTCGCGGGCCATGCGCAGACCGAACTCGGGGCGCTGGAGGAGCGAGTTCGCGAGCGCTCGTGCTTCATCTACGAGAGCGGACCGGTCGACAACGCGATCGACGAGGCCAATTTGCAAAGCGCGGAATGCGTCGATCGCCTCGCCGGTCATGATCATTTCGAGTGCCACGCCCGGGGGCACCTGGCGCACGAGCGTCTGCGTACCGCCCGCCGAGGGGATGTAGCCCAGGTTGACTTCCGGCAGGCCGAAGCGGGCGTCCGTTGAAGCGACGCGAAAATCGCAGCAGAGGCTGAGCTCACAGCCGGCGCCGAGCGCCCAGCCATGGATCGCCGCGATCATTGGCTTTTGGGAGGCCAGCATTTGGCCCCAAAGGTCACGTTCCCTGCGCGCATCCCGGGCCGAGATATATGTAGGTGCAGTGCCGAATTCCTTGACGTCCGCACCCGCGCAAAACGCCCGTTCTCCCGCACCGCGAAAAATAACGACGCCTACGTCGGGGTCGTCGCGTACCGCTTCCAGCAGCACCCATAACAGGTCGCGCATTTCGAGGTTGATCGCATTGAGCGCCTCGGGGCGGTTCAATATCAGCCAGGCGATCTGGCCTTCCTTTTCGTAGATGACGAGGTCGTCGCTCATCTGAGGTAACTGCCAACCTCTCGAGGGTATGCGCTAACTCTGCCCACCACTCAGACCCAGTCGTGTTTCTGGATCGCGCTCCGTTCTCGCTGGCGCGACAGCTTGGCAATATCTTCGTTGAGCTTCACGACGAGCGCTCGCATTCCCTCGCTGCTTGGCCGCATTTGCTGGCTGCGCCAGCGACGGAGCGCCGCCCGATCCTCGTCAGGTAAGTCGACGCCGTCCACCACCTGTTTCGTTACCGTCGAAAGCAGCGCCCAGACCTCGTCGACATCCAGTTCAACTTTCATCGTCCGTCGCCCCTCAAACCTGCAGCTCGCTGCTCGGAACGTAGCCGCCCTTGCGGCGGATCAGCCGGTACGTTCTCTCGTCAAGTGTGCTTCCCAGCGCCTCGTTCAGCGCAATGGCCAATTCAGACATCGGAACGGTGCCTGTGGCTCTGTCCTGGCGCCAGCGGCGCACTTTTGTTTTGCCGTCCTGCGACAGCCCCGCCCTGTCGATCATTTGCGAAACCATGGTCGTCATCAGCGACCACGCCTCTTCAGCGTCGATTACTACCTGCATGAGTCCTCCACCTACCGGGAAAGATCGCGAACCTTGGGCGGCGCGGCGAGTAGCGCACCGCGCGAAGCTCTCACATCCTACTGAATCGACAGCCTTGGATCGATGCGTGACGTCACGACCGCATCAACGACCATTAAAGCGCGGCGCCCGTTTCTCGCGGAAGGCGCGGACCCCCTCTGCTCGGTCTTCCGTGGTCTGAAGAAGCACCGTCAGATCCAGCTCATACCGCAGCGCTCGCGCCAACGGCATCTCAATACCGTCCTGCACCGCTTCCTTGGCAAAGCGCTCGGCGATCGGTCCGCGCGCCGCGATGGAATCGGCGATCCGCTGCACGACTTCCGCGAGGGCATCAGGCTCCGCCACGGCGTTCACCAAACCCCATTCGAGCCCGGTTCTCGCGTCGACGACCTCTCCGAGGAGGATCATCGATAACGCCCTGCCGCGACCGATCGCGCGTGGCAAGCGTTGCGTGCCGCCGGCCATCGGTATCAGACCGAACTGCGTCTCCGGAAAGGCGAACCGGGCGCTCGTTGATGCCACTCGAATGTCGCAGGCGAGCGCAAGCTCGAGCCCGGCGCTGAACGCGTCTCCCTCTAAGCGAGCGATAACCGGTAAGGCGAGGCTGGCGAGACAACCGAACGGATCTGAGTGAACGGAAGTAACACCGGGTTCGAACGAATCGCCAGCCCAGCCCTGTGAAAACGAGGCGGCTCCGGAGACGACGAGGACGCGCACATCGGTATCGCCCGCGAGCGATGCGCAGGATGCTCGTACATCCTCGATTGTTCCGGCATTGATGCGGTTGGCGCCGTCTTCGGAGGCAAGCCGAAGGCAAGCAACTGGGCCGTCCCGCGTCAGTGTCGCCCGCGCACCCGTCGCCATACAATCGTTTCCTCCGTTCGCCTTATTCGCGGCATCCGTCAACCTGTGCCGGTCGGATCACCGGGATCCGTCGCCGAGAGTTGATCGCCCCGCCCCTCGCCAAGCCAGTACACGCCTTTGTGCCGGTTCATGAAATGGTAATCGATGAGTGCTCGGCGAATGGTCGTGTAATCCGCGTACACTTCCTTGAGCACGTCGTTAATTTCACGCTCGGTGTACGTGCGTTGCGGCGCGAATCGTCGCGCGATCTCGGTCAGCAATACCAGTTTGCGCTGGTCCCCGGTCGGAAACCCAATCAATCGGCCATGCCGGAAAAAGGACGACAGTACCCGGCTGCGTTCATCCCTCGCACCCGCAAGCTCCTGGTCCTCGGTGAATCGAGCCGCCGTTTGGCACGACGGCGCATCCCTCGTTCGTCCAAGGCGTACCGGCCATCTGCGGTCCCAGACACCACCCCGGCCGAAACCAGCTTCAGTAGGTGGCGGGCGACCGCGGCGGGAGATTGACCGGTCGCGATGCTGAGCGCAACCGTCCCCGCCGGACCTGCCGCAAGCAGTCCTGCCAGGCGCAGCCGCGTCGGGTCGGAAAGCGCATTATAGAACTCCAGCAAGAGAGCGGGAGAGAGCGGGTCGTCGTTTGAATGTTCAGTCGTGTCCTGCATCGCGATCGGCTATGGTTTTTTCAACCTCGGCGACCGGGTTGATGTTGCTATCATACCCGCCACGTTGCGGACCGCCGACAATGTGAAGCACCTGAGTGGTATAGTAACTGGCGATCCGAATCTTCGCGCGAATCATCCGGAGCTTACGACATGGACGCAGGTCTCAGCCCCGAAGTTAGTCGCCTCGTGCACTTTGGCTGGCGTGTCCACTCGCAAACCGAGAGCACCGCAGCCTTAGAAACCCGTGCGCCCTTTAACTGGTTGCTCTTCGCTCTCGCTATCCTGCTCTTCTTCGGACTCGGCGGATTGCTGTACGTCGCCTATTGGCTCGTGGTTTCTCGTTCGCATCTCTTCCTGCACCTGGAAAACGGGCAGGTAGTCACCAGTGGAGATACCTGGTTGGTCGAGCGGCAGCGCGCGGACGAGGTGGAAGCTCGACGTCTCGCGGTCCAGATAAAGCAACGCGGCTTCTGGCAGGTCATGTGGCCGGCTGCCGTCGCGACTCTGGCCATGGTGGTGCTCTGGGTCGTCCTCATCCGGCTCGCGGTGGGGATTGCTTCGTGAGAGCGCCTACCGTCCCCACCGCAGCGCCCGCGGGAGATTGAGATGCCGACCAATCGTGGGGACTTGCTTCGAATCTTGATCGCGCCTGCGGTTGCCGTCGTGCTGTCGCTGATCTATTTCGCCGTTTTTAATCGGTGGGAGAAGCTGGCCGATCCGATCAACAGCATTGTGATCATCATCCTCGGCGTGGTTGGGTTCGCGACGGCCGCCCTGATAGACGTTCAGCGCGCCAAACGGGGGCGGCGCTCCTCGAACGACACTTCGGCATCTGAACCAGCAGGCTGATCCCGGGAGAACCGGTCATGCCTTTATACGTGGCCTACATGACCTTTAAGGATGGGATCACGACCGAACAGGGCATGCAGGCGTACATGCGCCGGCTGAACTACCAGTATCCCGAGCGCGCTACGGTCCACGGGGAATACTGGGTAAACGGAACGCCGCAGGTGGTTTTGATCTGGGAGGCAGAGGACGAGGGACCGGGCGACCAGATCGACGCTTTCTGGAGCGACATCTTCGACGTGGCGATCCATCCGGCGAGCCGTCCGCAGCTTTCCGGCACCCCGGAGATTCCGCGATAGCATGTCCCAATGCCAAGCCGGCCCGGTCGCCCGGCGGTTAACCGCGGGCATCTCAAACGAAACCGGCCTGCGCTCGCGTACTACGGCGTACGCCGTACGGCGATGCGGTATGATTTCGCAAACATCATCCACCAGCGCGTCTTGGTCGAATCTCGTGCGGGCCGTGGCCGTCGTCGGTGGGAGACTGCTTTTCTGGGCCGCCTTCCGGTTCGGTTTCTTGCTCAACCGTTGGCGGCACGTGTCGCAGCCTGTGATGTACTTTGACCGTCCCGGCATGCGGCGCCCCCTGCTTGGACCGCACCTTCGCAATCGTCAAATATCGGGCGCCTGAAACTTTCTCGACCACGTCGGTCTCGGGTTCTGGTACGGATTCGAATGGACTGTACGACGGCGGCGGCACGCCTTCCGGAACGGCCTCTTCGTCTTCGTGAACAAGTGCAGCGTCTGGACCCGGTCCATGCTCTTCCTCGGTTTCTTTCTCCCCTACCATATCTGTCGGTTCGGTCAACATTGAGCGCTCGGACGCTTCCCGACCTTTAACACGTTCGGCCACGATGTAATCCAGCACTACTTTCAGAGCGCCCGCAACGGGGATGCCAACGAATATGCCGACGAAACCGTCGAGTGAGCCGCCGATCACGGTTGCGACGATGACCAGCAACGGCGGCATGTTGACCGCACGTGAGTAAATGCGCGGGACGAGGAAGTGACTCTCTATCTGGCCATAAGCGACATAGCCGACAACCACGCCGATCGGCTGCCACACCGACTGCGTGAAGGCAACGATCATCGTAACGATCATCGCCAGCGGCACGCCGAACAGCGGGATGATGTCGCCGACAGCAGCCACGATTCCCATGAGGAGCGGGTTGGGCACGCCCAGTGCAAAGCACAGCAACGTGCCGAAAACACCGAACATCGCAGAGGTTAGAATCTGGCCGCGGATGTAGCCGCCGACAACGCGTTCCATACCCTCCAGAAGCGGTTCGATGTGCCGCTCCGAGCGACGCGGGACGAACGCATGTAGCATGAGCTGCAGTCGGTGGCTGCCGGCCAGCATATAGCCTGCTACTACGATGACGGTGAACGTCTTGGCGGCGATCACGACCGTCTGGGTCGCGCTGACGACGGCCAGACCGGCGATCCGATCTTGCAGATTAGCTTTGTCGATCGTCTGGTTAACCCGGTCCGCGACACCCCAGTTGTGTAGCAGCTCGTTGATGTGCTGTTGCAGGGTCGGGAAGCTCTTAGCGAAACTTTGAACCTCGGAAATGATGATCGGCGTCATGGCGGCTATCATCGCCACCGGCACGAGCACGAGCGCCAGCATGACCAACGCGACGGCCCAACTGTGCGACAGACCCCGCCGTTCGGCCATTTGGACGAGCGGGTGCAGCGTCGCCATCAGCATGAGCGCGAGGCCGAGAAGCACGATCGTATCGCGCACCAGGTACGTGACCCACGCCACTACCAGGAGTGCGAACAATAGCAATAGGTTGCGAAAGTTCAGCTCGATCCGAACCAGTAGAATACCCCTCCCGCCCGGCACCGTGCGCCGGGAATTGCCGTGGCGGCGCAGGTCGTGCCGCGCTCATTGTTGAGGCTCTTTTACGTGGTCGCTGCCCGCTTGCGCGCCACGGCCGCGGCGCTTGCCCGTCCGTCGCCGAACTTCGAGTCTCGCCATTCGAGCGCGGGCTTCAGACCTTGCTCGCGGGAGATCCGGCCGAACTCCTGTACGCTCGGCGCCAGGTGGGCGCGTCCATCCATCTCCGCGGCGAACCGCTGCATGGTACGGGCGCCCATTAGTTCCAGCGCCATGTTGCAGACGCGCTTGTTTGCGGACAGCAACTCGCTGTCGATCATCGCCAATTTATCGGCCAGTGCTTCGACGGTCTGTTCGAGCTCAATCGCGGGGACGGCCTGTAAAACGAGTCCTATCCTTTCGGCGTCGGCGCCGGAGATCGTATCTCCCGTGAGCAGCAGTCGCTTCGCCCATTGAGGTCCAACCATGTAGGTCCACATGTGAGCCGGCGGAGCGCCCATGGCGCGTACCGGCGGAAAGCCGAGCTGCGCATCTTCGGCCGCGATGATCATGTCGCACAACAGCGCCACGTCGGTGCCTCCGGCAAGGCAGTAGCCGTGCACCTGTGCGATGACCGGTTTATGCATGTCGAAAATGATCATGCGTAGCTGCTGTGACTGCTCCATCTGCCAGATATCGTCGTCGAGCGATACGCGGCCTCGGTAGATGTTGGCGTAGGTCTCGTCGCTGTTTCGGCGACCGCCGGCAGTGAGGTCATAGCCGGCGGAGAATGCGCGTCCAGCGCCGCGCAAGATGACGCAATGGACATCTGTGTCGTTGTCGGCTTCACGCATCGCCGCGTTTAATTCGCGCTGCAAGGCGATCGAAAGCGCGTTCAGTTTCTCCGGGCGGTTGAGCGTGATCCGGGCGCGGCCGTTTTCTTTCTCGTAGATCAGGTTCTCGAACTCTACCATGGTTCGTGCCTCCCTCTCTGCACTTTTCCCTGGCCGACCAACGTTTCGATATCGCTAAACGGCGACCGGCGAGCCGTCCAGCGTAAATACCTGACCATTCACGAAGCCGCTCGCCGCAGACACCAGGTACACCACGAGCGGGCCAACGCTCTGGACAGCATCCGATTTCTCCGGCATCGATGCCGGCGGGAGAGGCGAGATATCCTGCGGCACGCCCTGCAGCCAGCCGAGTGCCACCGCGTTCACCCGGATGTTGCGGCCGGCATATTCCACGGCAAGCGCCCGGGTAAGCCCAATCACGCCGTGGCGAGCAGCGCAGTACGCAGCGCTTTCCACGGCGCCGCGCTCCCCCAGTACTGAGGAAACGTTGACGATCGCACCACCGTGTTCTTCCATCTCCTTGAGGGCGGACCGGCACGCGTAAAATACGCCGTTCAAGTTGACGTTTAATACCCGTGACCAATCCGAATCGGAAGTACTCTCGGTGCTACGCCGCAGGTAGACGTCAGCGGCGTTGACGAGAATGTCCAGCCCGCCAATCTCCTTCGCGACCTGCCGGGTCGACACGCGCACATTGGCGCCGAGCGTCAGGTCAAACGCGTATTCGGCCGTGCGCCGTCCGAGCGCCTCGATCGCGCGGCGTGCTCGTCGGACCGCCATCACCTCGTCGCCGTCGATCGACCCGGACGCGACAGCCACATCGGCCCCGGCGGCGGCCAGCGCGACCGCAGCGGCGCGGCCGGCGGGCGTTCCCGCGCCGATCACCAGTGCCCGTTTACCGGCCAGCTCCAGTTGACCATCGGTCATCGACACGCCGCTCCTGGCTTCGACCTTCGGCGAATGGATAATGTGAACTTCGAGACCATTGCGCGCATGATACCGCCGCACGGGTACCGGCGGACAGCCGGGCAATCACCGTGGTTTTTTGCGATCAGAGCGAGAACGGTTCAGCAATAATCACCAAGTATCCGAGGGGCGCGGCCTGCATGATACGATAATCGCACCTGCGAATAACCCGCAGTTCGCGCGACTGGAGGCGTTCTAATGGGCAAGCTCTTCAAGGTCGGCATTCTGGCTGCCATCATTGGCGGCGTCGTCTACGCCTGGAAGCGTATAACCGGCGGCAGCGCCGAGGAAAGTGATTCGGCCGGCGGCAACGAATCCCCCGCCCGACGGGATGGTGATCACAAGAGCTGACCCGCGCCGGCCCCACCCGTAATGTCTCATGGAGTGAGACGATGCTCTACGACGCGCGAACTCTGAGAGCGCTGGCTGAGCGGCGCGCCGCCCAGGAGGCGGAGGTCGCCGGCGGCAGTGAAGCCGCCGGGTCGTTCGTCACGACTTCCGGCCGCCGCATTCAACGCCTTTACAGCCCCGTGGATCAGCCCGACCTCGACTACCAAACAGATCTTGGTAACCCCGGCGAGTACCCCTATACACGCGGCATCCACCCCACCGGCTACCGCGGGCGCAAGTGGACGATCCGCATGTTCGCCGGCTTTGGCTCGGCGGAGGAGACGAACGCCCGCTACCGCTACCTCCTGGACCATGGTGAGACCGGTCTCTCGGTCGCGTTCGACATGCCGACGCTGATGGGTTACGACACCGACGACGAATGGGGCCTCGGCGAGTTCGGCAAGTGCGGCGTTGCCATCTCCAGCCTGGCGGACATGGAGCTCCTGTTCGCCGGCATCCCGCTGGACCAGATCACGACCTCAATGACGATCAACTCCCCGGCGGCGGTGATCTGGGCGATGTACATCGCCGCTGCAGAGAAGCGCGGGGTACCGCGGGCAGCGTTGGGCGGTACGCTGCAGAACGACATCCTCAAGGAGTATATCGCCCAGAACGAGTTCATCTACCCGCTGGCCGAGTCGATGCGGCTGGTGACCGACACGATCGAGTTCGGCTCGCAGGAGATGCCGAAGTGGAACACGGTCTCGGTCAGCGGCTACCACATCCGCGAGGCCGGGGCGACGGCGGTGCAGGAGCTGGCGTTTACGCTTGCCGACGGCATCGAGTACACGAAGTGGGCGCTGGCACGGGGCCTTGACATCGACGCCTTTGCGCCGCGGCTCTCCTTCTTCTTCAACGCGCACAACGACTTCTTCGAGGAGATCTGCAAGTACCGCGCCGCGCGGCGGGTGTGGGCCAAGGTCATGCGCGAGCGCTTCGGGGCCAAGAACCCGCGCTCATGGTGGCTGCGCTTCCACACGCAGACGGCAGGCGTCTCGCTCACCGAGCAACAGCCGGAAGTCAACCTGATCCGTACGACCATCCAGGCGCTGTCAGCGGTCTTGGGCGGGACGCAGAGCCTGCACACCAACTCGTGGGACGAAGCCATGGCGCTGCCGAGCGAAAAGGCGGTGCGGCTGGCGGTGCGCACGCAGCAGGTGATCGCCCACGAGTCGGGCGTGAGCAACACCGTGGACCCTCTGGGCGGTAGCTATTTTGTCGAGCGGCTCACCAGCGAGATGGAGCGCGAGTGCTTCGCCTACTTCGACCAGATCGACGCCCTGGGCGGGGTGCTTCCCGCGATCGAGAGCGGGTTCTTCCAGCGGGAGATCGCCGACTCGTCGTACCGCTACCAGCGGGAGATCGACCGCCACGAGCGGACGATCGTGGGGGTGAACGACTTCCAGCTCGAGGAGCCGGCGGACATCCCCATCCTGCGCATGGATCCAGACGGCGAAGGGCGCCACCTAGCGCGACTGAATCGCATCCGATGCGAGCGGGACCAGGGCTGCTGGTCCGGGGCGATGGCGCTGTTGGAAGCGGTGTGCCGGGACGGCAAGACGAACACGATGCCGGCGCTGATCGCAGCGGTGAACGCCTACGCCACGCTGGGTGAGATCTGCGGCGTTATGCGCAAGGTTTTCGGCGAATACCGCGAGCTGGTGGTCGTTTAACGACCGGCCCGCGTTGCGGACTGCCTCGACA
Organism: Chloroflexota bacterium; assembly: GCA_036741355.1. Taxonomy (GTDB): domain Bacteria; phylum Chloroflexota; class Dehalococcoidia; order CAUJGQ01; family CAUJGQ01; genus JBBRGK01. The sequence goes on along the minus strand of DAINSK010000002.1, from coordinate 106,682 downwards.
AAAGAAAACCGGCCCGCGCGGGCCGGTGTCTGGTCGGGGTGGGCGGATTTGAACTGCCGGCCTCTGCGTCCCGAACGCAGCGCTCTAACCAAGCTGAGCTACACCCCGGTGGAACCAGTGAGGCGCGCGAAGCCTCAACCATCATTCGCTGTAATACCGTATCAGCCCAAAACGCATTCTGTCCAGAACTAGCGGAAGCGCGGACTGTGAAGCGCACCGCTCGTGATCGGCTCATCGATATAGAGGTCGCCGTTTCGGATCTTGATGTTGAAGCCGCAGTCCGGGTTAGTGCATGCCCATGCTTTGAAGTGAATTGCAGCACCCTGGCTGCCGAAGTCGGAGAGCGGTACGAGATCCCCAAGCTTGCACTTTTGGCACTTTGGAAAGACCATCTCCACCACCCACCTCCCTCATCCGTACGAATACGCCGGCCGCCGACGACTGCCACAACGGAAAATTCGGCTTCGCAGCCATTGCTAGTTAACAAATGTTTAACACATTCGCGGGACCCGGTCCACGGTCTACACTGGTACTTGGGCAGCGGCGAATTAATTTAGCATTTCCTTTACAGCGGCTTTACCGGGGAATGGCTTTCAAGCGCTTTAATGGATGATGAAGGCCCCGAGGAGGATGTCCGTGGCAAACACCGTCCTGGTTGTCGATGACGAAAAGAATATCGTTGAGCTCGCGCGCGTCTACTTACGCAACGCAGGCTTCCAGGTCGAAGCAGCCTACGACGGCCTGGAAGCCATCGAGAAGACGCGGTCTCTAAAGCCGGCTATCGTCGTGCTGGACTTGATGTTGCCCGAGCTGGATGGTATGGAGGTATGCCGCGCGATTCGTAAGGAGAACGAAGTACCGATCATCATGCTCACGGCCCGCAGCGACGACATGGACAAGATTATCGGGCTCGAAATCGGCGCCGACGATTACCTCACCAAGCCCTTCAACCCCCGAGAGTTGGTGGCGCGCATCAAAGCAGTGCTGCGTCGCAGTGAGGCCGGCAAACGCCCGCCCAAAGTAATAGAGGTCGGCGACATGCGGATCGACGTGCTCGGTCGAGAGGCGAGCGTCGCCGGAGTGCCAGTGCCGCTGCGAACGAAAGAATTCGACCTGATGCTGGCACTCGCTAACAACGTGGGCATAGCGATGGCCCGTGACCGCATCCTGAACCTTGTTTGGGGCGAGGACTTTTTTGGCGATCAGCGCACGCTGGATGTCCACGTTGCCTGGCTGCGCGATAAGATCAGCGCCAGCACGGCGAAGATTGTCACAGTATGGGGCTTTGGTTACAAACTGATCGCTGGCGAGCCGGCGAAGGCCGCCGCGGTCGAATCCAAAAGGGCGTAGCGTTCCTATCGGTCTCGCGACGGGCCATGGACGGTCATGTTTAGAACCCTTCGAATCAAGCTTGCGGTCGCCTTCGCCATGATCACGCTGCTGTCGATCGTGGCAGTCGGCGCCGGCTCACTATTCTTGTTGCGCGACCATGAGGTCAAGGCGGCCACGCAGCGTACCGGCGATCTGCTGCCCCCTGAAGCGCAGGAGATCGGCATGTTCGCGAGCCGAGGTGTATCCCAGGCGCGAATCGACGGCTACCTACGTCAACGCGCGGATCAGCTCCACGTGCGCTTCATCCTCCTCGACGGGGATTCCCAGGTGCTCCTTGATACCGATGGCAAACAGAGCGGCACCTTCACGAAACTTGCCGCCGGCAAGAGCGGTCGCAATCTTCCCAACAGCTACCACGTAACGGCCTACCAGGAAGGTCCCGAGCACTACGTTCTCTTCACTCAGCCCAGTGGGGCGCTTACCCTCCAGGGTCAACGTACCGTCATACCGACGCAATTCAACCTGTTGATGCTCGTTCCGGAGACGAGCATTACGTCGGCCTGGACGGACCTCGCTCCGAGGCTGATCATGGCCGGGGGGGTGGCGCTGGTTGCGTCGCTAGGGCTCGCGTTGCTGATCGCACGAAGCATCTCCCGCCCGCTGGCCGGCATCACGAGGGCCTCGGAGGCGATGGCTCAGGGTAACTACGAACAGCAAATTCCGGTGAAGGGAAGAGATGAGATCGCCCGGCTCGCGTGCTCATTCAACGGGATGGCCGCGCAGGTATCGGGGTCCGATCGTATGATGCGGGATCTCCTGGCGAACGTTGCCCACGAGCTCAAGACGCCGCTGACGTCGATTCAGGGCTTTTCACAAGCGCTTGCCGATGGCACGCTGCAGACGCCGGACGAACACTCGACTGCCGCCCGCATTATCAACGAGGAATCGGAGCGAATGCGGCGTTTGGTGAACGACCTGCTCTATCTTTCCCAGATCGAATCCGGGCAGATCCCGCTGGAGCTTCAGCCCACGGACGTCGGCATGCTGCTGAACGAATCTGCCGAGCGAGTTCACTGGCAGTTGAGCGGCAGCGACAAGCGGATGATTACCGAATCGGCGGAAAGGCTGCCCCCGGTGAGCGCCGACCTCCGACGCATGGAACAGGTGATCGCGAACCTGCTGGACAATGCGATCCGTTATACGCCGGACGGCGGCGAGGTTCGCCTGAGCGCCACCCAGTATGACGAGGGTCACGTGCGCATCGACGTGCACAACAGTGGCTCATATATCGCTCCTGTCGACCTCGACCGCATATTCGAGCGCTTCTACCAGGTCGATCGGTCCAGGCGCCGCAACGGACACAACGGCGGCCTGGGACTGGCGATTGCCCGACAGATCGTAACGGCGCTCGGCGGTCAGATATCGGCGCGGTCCGACCCGAAAACAGGTACGACGTTCAGCGTATCCCTTCCTATCGCGTCGGGCGCACCGTATGCGAACGTGCCGGCGGCTGCAGCCGACTAAAAAGTCAGCATCAGGCGCTTATGTCGGACGCGTAGTCACGCGTCCGACGCGCTGCAACCCGGTCCGAATCGTGCTTCCAGTGATCGTCGCTTCCCTCGTCAGGGAAGGGAGACGAAGGTTAGGAGGGCTGGCCTACCCTACGCCAGCATCTGGGCGTGGCGCCGCGTGTGGTGGTAGAGCCAGTATTCAAGCGAGTCGGCCAGCGCCAGCCAGCTTGCTTCGATGATGTCGGTCGAAACGCCCACTGTGCGCCAGATCTGTGTGCCGTCGGTTGACTCGATCAACACGCGCGTCGAGGCCGAAGTGCCGGTGTTGCCATCAAGGATGCGCACCTTGTAGTCGAGCAGGCGGACGCGCTCCAGGTCGGGAAAGAACTCGACCAGCGCCTTGCGCACCGCGCCATCCAGCGCGTTCACGGGACCGTTGCCCTCGGCGGCCGTGTGCCGAACTTCTTCGCCGACGCGTACCTTTGCCATCGCCTCGGCCAGCATCTCCATAGTCTCGCCGTCGCGGTCTGCCTTATGACGTCTCCGTTCAACGATCAAGAAGTCTTCAAGCTCAAACGGCGGCGTGTACTCCGGCTGACCGCGGCGGACGAGTACCTCGAACGATGCCTCGGCGCCCTCGAACTGGTAGCCGCGACTTTCCATTGTCTTGACGCTCTGCAGGAGCCGCTTCGTCTCTTCGCCATTCAGCGGGATGTGGACGCCCTGCTCTTCCAGCTTGGCAAGGATGTTGCGCTGCCCGGAAAGCTCGGAGATGAGCACGCGTCGGTCGTTGCCAACGGTCGCCGGGTCGATGTGCTGGTACGACGAGGCGTCCTTGACGATCGCCGCCACGTGGTAACCCGCTTTGTGCGCGAAGGCGCTCTTGCCGATGTACGGCGCCTGCGAGTTCGGTGCCAGATTGGCCAGCTCGCTAATGAAGTGCGACACCTCGGTTAGTCGGGAAAGCTGCTCGTCGCTGACGCAGTCGACGCCGAGCTTCACTTTCAGGTTGGCGATTACCGTTGTGAGGTTGGCGTTGCCGCAGCGCTCACCGTAGCCGTTCAGACAGCCTTGAAGCTGCACCGCACCCGCTTCGAACGCCGCGAGCGTGTTGGCCACGCCCAGCCCCGTGTCGTCGTGGACGTGGATGCCAAACGGTACGCCGGTCTCACGCACGGCGCCGATCGCTTCCAATAGCTTCGGCGTAATCGTGCCACCGTTGGTGTCGCACAGCACGACCACCTCGGCACCCGCGCGGTGCGCCGTACGGAGCACCTGCAGGGAGTACGTCGGATCGTCAAAAAAGCCGTCGAAAAAGTGCTCGGCGTCGAAGAATACCTGCTTGCCCATCGCCCGCATGTACGCCACGGAATCCGCGATCATGGACAGGTTCTCTTCCGGCGTCGTCTCCAGGATGTCGTGCACCTGGCGCGCGGATGCTTTGCCGACGAAACAGATCGCCTGAGTATTCGCGTGCACGAGCGATTGGATGTTCGGGTCCTCGTCGCAGCTTAAGCCAGCACGGCGTGTGCCGCCAAAGGCGACGATGCGAGCCTGCCGCAGTTCGAGGTCCCTCGCTCTGACGAAGAACTCGGCGTCTTTCGGATTCGAGCCGGGAAAGCCGCCTTCGATGAAGTGAATGCCGATTTCGTCGAGCTTCTGCGCGAGCAGCAGCTTATCTTCGAGCGAAAACGAGATCCCCTCCATCTGCGATCCGTCGCGGAGGGTCGAATCATACAGTTGTACGACGCCTGGCATGGTGAGCGAGCCCCCTAACCCCCATCCCCTTCCGCCCCAATACTGGGGGGAAGGGGCGATCTCTGGAACCTGCGTGCTGGTAGTGCCCGTACTCCCGCTTTCCGTCCTATTCCGATTCGGACTTCACGCCTCTGTTGCAGCTCCCTCTTTCCCCTAGCATTGGGGCAGCGAAGCGTGTCCTGGCGAGGGGAAAGAGGGCCGGGGAGATAGGGGGCCTCCGAGGGCCGCAGAGTCAGGTGGCCAGCACGGCCTTCGCAACCGCGTCGCCCATCTGTGATGTGTTGACCATCGTTGTTCCTTCCTGCGCGATGTCGGGTGTACGAAGGTTTTGCTGGAGGGCGGTGTCGACCGCTTGCTCGACGGCCTGTGCTTCGGCATCAAGTCCGAGTGATAGCCGAAGCATCATCGCGACGCTAAGGATCGTCGCCAGCGGGTTCGCCTTGCCCTGTCCGGCTATATCGGGCGCGGTGCCGTGAATCGGCTCGTAGAGACCGTGTCCGATGCCGTTCTTGCGCGTCTTGCCGATGCTGGCTGACGGCAACATTCCCATCGACCCAACCAGCATGGACGCCTCGTCGGTTAGGATGTCGCCGAACGTGTTCTCGGTGACGATGACGTCGAACGTGGACGGGTGGCGGATGAGATGCATCGCGCAGGAGTCGACCAGGATATGGTCAAGCTCGATATCCTGGTTCTGTTCGCCCATTTCGATCGCAATTTCGCGCCACATCCGTCCTGTTTCGAGGACGTTGGCTTTGTCAACGCTGGTCAGCTTCTTGCGGCGTTGACGCGCGAGGTCGAAACCGACCTGCAAAACGCGCCGCACTTCCTTCTCCGAGTAGCGGTTGGTATCGACCGACTGGCGGCCGGTTGCGCTCTCCCAGCGACGCTTAGGCCGGCCAAAGTAAAGGCCGCCGGTGAGCTCGCGAATGATGACCATGTCCGTGCCGTCCAGCACTTCGCTTTTGAGGGTGCTGGAGTTCACCATCAGCGGGTGGACCTTTACCGGTCTCAGGTTGGCGAACAGCCCCAGCCCTTTGCGCAGCGCAAGCAGCCCATGTTCCGGCCGCACCTTTGCGCGCGGGTCGTCCCATTTGGGACCGCCCACGGCGCCGAACAGGACGGCGTCGCTCGCCTTGCACATGTTCAGTGTCTCGGGAAGCAGTGCGACACCATACTTATCGATTGCGGCCCCGCCGACGATCGCCTCGTTGAACTCGAAGCGGTGTCCGAAGCGCCGCTCCACGGCCTTTAGCACTCTGGTGCCCTCGGCCACAACCTCGGGCCCGATACCGTCGCCCGGAAGAACCGCAATTTTGAACGTTGTCACGCTTTCCTAACCCCTTTCCCGTCCGGCCCCCTAAGGCGTACTCGCCGTTGGCACACGGTTCGCAACCTTTGCCAAATGGCCCGCTCGGCTGAGGGCGTCGAGGTAGGCCTTGGCGCTGGCGACAATGATATCGGTGTCGGCGCCGCGGCCCGTGGCCACGTGCTCGCCCGACTTTACCCTCAACACGACTTCGCCCTGTGCGTCAGTACCCTCTGTCACCGACTTCACCTGGTAGTCCAGCAGCTCTGCTTCCATGCCGACGATGCGATCGACCGCCTTGAAGGCTGCATCGACCGGGCCGTCGCCGATGGCCGCATCTGTGGCCTCATCGCCGTTGGGGAGGCGGATTCGCACTGTCCCGGTGGCGGTCATGTTGCTGCCCGACTGCACCTGTACCCAGATAAGGTGGTACACCTCGCTGGCGACGCGTTTCTCGTCCATCACCAGCGCTTCCAGGTCGCGGTCGTCCACCTCTACCTTCTTGTCGGCGAGCTCTTTGAACGCGAGGAAGGCGCGGGAGAGCTCCTCGTTGTTGAGCTGGTAGCCCATATCTACCAGCCGTTGCTGCAGCGCGTGGCGGCCGGAAAGCTTGCCCAGCACGAGCTGGGTGCCTTCGGGAACGCCGATCGACTTCGGATCCATGATCTCGTAGGTCGCCCGCAGCTTGAGGATGCCGTCCTGGTGGATCCCCGACTGGTGGCGGAAGGAGTTCTTGCCCACGATCGCCTTGTTGTGTTGCACCGGCATTCCGGTCAGGTGCTCGACAAGCTTGCTGGTCCGGTACAGCTGAGTGGTGTCGATGCCTATGCTCACGTCGAAGAGATCTTCGCGCGTCTTGATCGACATCACGACCTCCTCGAGCGCGGCGTTGCCGGCGCGCTCGCCGATGCCGTTGACGCAGACCTCGATCTGACGGGCGCCCGCGCGGAGCGCCGCGAGCGAGTTTGCCGTCGAAAGGCCGAGGTCGTTGTGGCAGTGCACCGACACGGTCGCTTTATCGATGTTGCGGACGTTCTGAAAAATGCCGCGAATGAACTGTTCGAACTCCTCGGGAATGGCGTATCCGACCGTGTCCGGAATGTTCACCGTCGTCGCGCCAGCGTCGATCACCGCCTCGAGCATCTTCCAGACGTACTCGGGGCGCGATCGGGTCGCGTCCATGGGGCTGAACTCGATATCGCTGGTGTAGCCTTTCGCCCGTGCGACCATCTCCGCCGCCTGGTTCAGCACCTGCTCGTAGTCCTTTTGAAGCTGGTGCATGATGTGGATGTCCGACGACGATAGGAAAACGTGAATGCGTGGCTTTTCGGTCGCGTTGCGGAGGGCTTCCCACGCGGCGTCGACGTCACCAGGCACGGCCCGGGCGAGCGACGCAACCGTGGCGCCCTTTATCTCTCGCGCAATCGCCATCACAGCATCGAAGTCGCCGGGTGAGGAAGCCGCAAATCCGGCCTCGATCACGTCCACGCCCAACCGCTCGAGCTGCTTGGCGATCTGCATTTTGTCGTCGCCGTTCAGCGCTACTCCGGCGGCCTGTTCCCCGTCACGCAGGGTGGTGTCAAAGATAAGTACACGGTCTGGCATTGGTTCACTCCTTTATTCCAAAATCGCAATATCCACGGGAGGGCGGAGCTCTGAGCACTTCGACAGCACCTGGTGGATCTCGTTATTCAGGAATTCGGTTCGCAGCCGCTCGTTTACCGGTTCTCCGCGGTCGATGGCCGTCAGCGCCTGTTGCGTAAGGATGTAATCGAAGCGCGGCGCCCACTTGCGTGCGCCGAGGCGCGCTGTGGTCGAACAGTTATCGACCATGTACGCCACGCCCTTGAAGTGCATGTACGGGTTGAGCGAATCGACTGCCTCGATGATCGATTCGTTGGCGATCTCCGAGTACGGATGACCCTTCTCTTTGAGGAGGTCAACCTGCGCCATCATCGTGGCGACATATACCCCGGCGGTCACCGGATGAATCGGAGTTGTGAACGTTCGGCGCTTTGCGCGAACGCCCTCACCGACCTGCCACATCTGGGTGCCGTCGATCTTGCCCATCGGAAAGCGCTGGCTGCGCTCCTGGGCCATGACGACGCTGCGGATCTCGTTGCCGAATGAAACCTCGTCGTATATCTCCAGCAGCACGTCGTATGCCGCCGGATATGCGGCTGAATACGCCTTGAGGAAGGTCTCCTTTTCGTCGTCGCCGAGCATGTTGAATACGCCCAGGATTCCGTATCTCGAAATGCCCTTGCTGATCGGCCCGGTGACAGACTCGACCGAATTGACGAATGCATCCTCCTGGGAGGCGCCGCGCCGGATGAACCATCGGTACAGGCTTTCGACGATGCCGTGAACGGCGCCAAGCAAGATACCTCGTTCGCCAAAGATGTCGGACTTGTACTCCGACTCGAGCGTCGTTTGAAACGTGAACGGCGAGCCGAGCCCAACCGCCCACCCGAGCGCGTAGTCGGTTGCCCGTCCGGTCACGTCCTGCTGGATGGCGAAGCTCGAGTTGATGCCTGCACCATCGACGTCGGCGCCCTGCTCGTACAGCCGCCGTACCGATGGTCCCATCCCTTTCGGGCAGACGCCGATGACGTTGATGTTTTCGGGAAACGAAGCACCCACGTTTTTCAGGTGTCCGAGCAGGAATCCGTGTGAAAGTCCAAGGGTAGAGCCCGGTCGCAGCGCCGCGAAGATCCGCTGGTACTCCTCCGCCTGCGCGGCGTCGGAGATCAGCAACAGTACCAGGTCGGATTCGGCGATAACCTGGTACATCTCGCCCAGCGTGCCGTTTGCCCGCGTGAAGCCCGCGCGTTCGGCAGCCGGAATCGAAGTGGAGTTTTCGCGCAGGCCGATCTTGACCGTGATGCCCGTTCCGGTGAGGGAGTCACGCAGGTTTTGCGACTGCGCGGGCGCCTGCGACGACCAGCCCAGCACACCGATCTGGCGAATTCCTTCGAACGCGTCGGCGAGCCGAGGAAACAGGCTGCGTCCGCCGCGGACGATGAATTCCTGGGTGTTGCCCAGCCGCAGTGGTTCCTTTTCAAAGGTTTCGGTGGTAAAGGTTGCCGGCATAGTCTCGGGGACTCCTCGGGCCACTCGCGGGCCATCCTGGAAATTTGAGGTTCAGTCTGAAACGAACGGGAGAGGCTTGTTCGGCATGCGCCCTTCGCGGCGGTGGAACTGGCGGATTTCGGCCGGCTCCACGTCAACCGTGGTAGAAGTCGCACCGCGCGTCAGTGCCACGCGTCCGGTACGCACGATCTCGCGGATGCCGTAGGGTCGCAGCACTTGCAGCAGGCTCTCCAGCGTCTCTTCGTCGCCGACCGCCTGCACGACCAGCGTCGTATCGGTGACGTCGATAATCTCAGCTCTGAAAACCTGCGCCAACTGCACGATTTCGTGACGGTTGAGGTTGTTGCAGCGAACCTTGATCAGCGCCAGCTCGCGCGCCACGATCCCTTCATTCGTGATGTCCGAAACCTTGACCACGTCAATCAACTTGTACAGTTGCTTCTCGACCTGTTCGACCTGCGTTGTCGCCCCGTCGATCACCAGCGTCATACGCGATATGCCGTCAGTCTCGGTCGCACCGACGGTTATGCTGTCGATGTTAAAGCCGCGGCGCCGGAAGAGGCTCGCAACCCTGTTCAGGACGCCGGGGTGGTCTTCGACCAGGGCGACGACGGTGTGTTTCGTGCTCATGCGCGCACCGCCGACGTCGCCGGATGGTCGAGCGTTTCAGCGAGCGAAGCGCCTGCCGGGACCATCGGCCAGACGTTGCCTTCTTGCTCCACGAGGAATTCGAGCACCACCGGCCCCGGGTGCGCCATCGCTTCGTCGATTGCCTCACGCACCTTGTCCTTCTGGTCCACGCGGATCCCCTTGATGCCGTAGGCATCGGCGATCTTCACAAAGTCGGGCTGGCAGAGACCCTGGCGCGTATCCACCGCCACGTAGTTGTTATTGTAGAAAAGCTCCTGCCACTGGCGAACCATGCCGAGGAAGCCGTTGTTCATGATTGCGAACTTCACCGGCGCCCGCTGGTCGACGATCGTCGCCAGCTCCTGCATCGTCATCTGGAAGCCGCCGTCGCCGCAGATCGACCAGACCACCTTGTCCGGCCGGGCCATCTGGGCGCCGAGCGCGGCCGGCACTTCATAGCCCATGGTGCCCAGACCGCCGGAAGTAATGAGTTGCCGCGGGTAACGAAAGGTGTAGTGCTGGCCGGTCCACATCTGGTGCTGGCCGACACCGGTCACGATTATCGCTTCGCCGTTTGTCGCCTCGTAGATCTCATGCACCACTTCTTGCACGGAGATCTCCGGGCCGGTAGGAAGGATGAAGCTGGGATGTTCCTTCCGCATCTGGTCGAGCCAATGGATCCAGTCCAAGTGAACGTTGGACTGGACCTCTTCGACCAGTGAGCCAAGGACGTTTTTCACGTCGCCGACGATCGGTACGGCAGTCTTGAAGTTCTTGCCGATCTCGGCCGGGTCGATATCGATGTGGATGATGGTCGCGTCCGGATTGAAGTCGGTGAAGCGCCCCATGGCGCGGTCGTCGAAGCGCATGCCGATGCCGATGATCACGTCGGCCTTATCGGCAGCGTGGTTGGCATAGAAGGCGCCGTGCATACCCAGCCACGCGTAGCACAGAACGTGGTCCTGCGGAAAGCCGCCGATCCCGAGGAAAGTCGTCGTGACCGGGATGCCGGCCTTTTCGGCGAAGGCGCGCAGCTCGGGGGCACCGCCGGAGTTGATGACCCCTTGGCCGGCGAGGATGAGCGGCCGCTGCGCTTCGTCGATCGCCCTGGCGGCTTTCTTGATCTGGCCGGGGTGGCCGGCGACGGTCGGCTTGTAGCCGCGCAATGAAACCGACTCCGGCCAGTGAAACTCGGCCTCTTCCAAAAAAACGTCTTTGGGAATGTCGATCAGGACCGGGCCCTGGCGACCGGTGCTGGCGATATGGAACGCCTCGCGCACGGTGTAGGCGACATCCGACGCCTTCATCACCAGGTAGTTGTGTTTCGTGATCGGCAGGGTGATGCCGGTGATGTCGGCTTCCTGGAAGCCGTCACGCCCGAGCAGATTACGGGCGACGTTGCCGGTCAGGACAACCATCGGCACCGAGTCCATCATCGCCGTCGCGATGCCGGTCACGAGGTTGGTCGCACCCGGGCCGGAGGTGGCCAGGCACACGCCAACTCTGCCCGAGGCTCGTGCGAAGCCGTCGGCCGCGTGGGCGGCACCCTGTTCATGGCGGACCAGCACATGGTGAAGCTTGGGAAATTCGGGGAAGCGATCGTATAGCGGCAGCACGACGCCGCCGGGGTAACCGTAAATGATATCCACGCCCTCGCGCACGAGGGATTCGAGCAGGATCTGGGCTCCGTTCATACGCATGGTATTCTCCGCTCTCCGACCGGTTGGTCCGGTCCGGGTGTATTCATTCGCTCGGGGCGTCGCGCCTATCGAATGCCCGCTACCCGACCGTCCCGCGACGACGGGACGGTGAAGTGCTCCTCCTGTATGTTCATTCGCATCTGGTGCTCCATCCTGCCCTTGAATCAGCTCCGGCTTTCCGCGCGTTTTCCGCTCAGTCGCACGCCTCGGACGCTCCCTGCATTAGGAACCCCGCTCGTTTGGTCGCTATCGCGTGCGGTGTTCCTTAGTCCTGAAGGCGAATAAGTACGAGGGATACTACGGAAATAGCGAGGAGCAGGCGACGAACGATTTCCCAGGCAGCGCGCGGCGAGCCGAACACAACCGCGGTCCGCTCGACTTCACCCAGAATGCCGTTCCGTTCGATCATTCCTGCCAGGTCTCCGGAGCCGTTTTGCCCCGATTACAAAAATCCCGCCCTACTAAGGGACGGGAACAACCCGCGGTGCCACCCTTGTTCCCCGCCGGATCGCGGCGGGACACTCGGCGGCGCAATAACGGGCGCCACACGCCCCGGTCTGCTGCCGTGCGGCCATCAACCGGGAGGCTCCGGAGCGAGTTCGGGCGTCGCTACCCGCCGGGCTTCCACTTTCCCCGGCTCGCTGGGGGCGTTAGACATCCCTACTGCTCTCCATCACAGCCGTTTGATCGTGATAGAGAATTGCGATCTGACCCTGATGATACGTGACACGACGGAACCTGTCAACGGCGCTCGCATCGCATTAGCCGCTGTAGGGCCAGCCCGTGTACTCCGACGTCAGCGGCACTGCGTCGCGGAGCACCTGACCGTCGATGACCCTGCCAATGACCAGCGTGTGGTCTCCAACCGGGATGAACTGTTCCGCTTGACACTCCACCCAGGCGATAGCGGTGTCGAGCACGGGACAGCCGGTTGCCGACCGGAAGTACGCGATCCCGTCGAGCTTGTGATGGACGCCCACTGGCGCCGGCTGGATACGACCGACTACCTTTGCATCCAGGTACGGCTGCGCAAAGCGCTGGGCGACTTGCATCCCGTCCTGATCCTGCCCCAGCAGGTTGACCGTGAACGTGAGCGTGGCCCGAATGTTGGCGAGCGTATGCGCGTCGTTCTCAAACGAGACCGCCAGTAAGCGGGGCCGGAACGCCACCTGCATGACCCAGTCGGCCATCATCCCGTTCGGCTCGCCGTCCAGCGCGTGACTGCCCACGATGTAGAGCCCGTAGGGCATCTCCTCCATGACCGCTGCCATTTCCCGCTCAAGTAGAGACACCATGTCCTCGCTCCCTTCTATGACGGCGCCGAACGCCGTCCGCTGACTGACCGAGTTCGCTTCTGGAGGCTGAGGCTGGAGCCGTTCGCCTATTGCCACTGTGCGCCCGCTGCCGGCTCCTGTCTGTCGGGTAATATCCGTACGGGAGTCCGGCAAAGGACAGCATGCTCAGATGCTCGCGGCTGACGGCGCTGCAGCGTCGGGTACGCTCACCTCGATCCGTACCCCCCGGCCGGGGCTCGCGCTCAGCGCCAAGCTCCCGCCCAGGAGCTGCACCCGCTCCTGCATGCCGAGCAAGCCAAGGTGTCCCTCGCCCACCAGGCTGTGCAGGGCTGTCGGCGGCGTGAATCCCTTGCCGTTATCGGTAATGGTGAGGAAAACGCTCTTCGGCAGAAAACGCACCTGCACCAGAACCGTTGAGGCCGATGCATGCCGTTCTGTATTGTGCAGAGCCTCCTGCACGACCCGAAACAGCGTCACTTCCGCGTCGAGCCGTCGTAGGCTGCCGGCTGTTTCCATACGCGCCTCGATGCCGAGGCGCCGCCCCATATCGGAGACCAGCCAGTGAATCGCGGCAATCAGTCCGAGGTCGTCGAGAAGCGTCGGGCGCAGATCGCGCGCGAAGCGCCGCACGCTGTCCAACGCTTGCTTCGCCATCTCGCGCAGTGTGTCGGGAGCCGGCGGCTCCCTGCCCGTGCGTTGGGCTACGCCGAGTTGATCCAGCCCCTGGCAGAGCGAGACCAGCAATTGCACCGGTTCGTCGTGGAGCTCCCGCGCGATCCGCTGCCGTTCACGTTCCTGCGCCAGCGTCACCTGATGGGCGTACAGGCGCAGGCTTTCCTCGCGTTCACGCTGAAGCGTGACGTCGCGCAACACCGCCTGCGCGGCGATTTGGTGCGATTCGTCCTCCACGATCGCCCACGCGGCGTCCATGACCTTCGCAGTTGCCGTCCCGCTGTCCACCACAATCTGCTGCCGGCCCGGCCGCGGATCGCCGTCGTGTTCAGCGTCGCCGCTGTCGAAGACGTGCAACAGTGGCTCGGCTGCCTGTAGCCCGAGTACGTCTTGCAGACTTGACGTCTGCAGTGCGGTGACGCTATGCCCCAGTTGATGTGACGCCGCCGGATTCGCAAGCAAGATATGGCCTGACCGGTCGAAGACCAGCACGGCGTCCCCAGCACTCTCGAAGAGGCTGCGGTACCGCGACGCGAGCCGCTGCAGTTCAGCCCGCGCTCTTTCGGTCAGGGTCCGCTGACGCGTCTCACTTTCGACACGCGATGCAAGCACGACGCCGATGCACACGATCATGGCGGCGGGAACGGCGTCCTCGAGCCAGTTGAAGTCCTGCCGGTGCCAGAGGAAGATGTCCGGCAACGTCAGCAACCCTGCCCAGATGCTCGTCGCGATCCCACCCTCGCGGCTGAAGCTGAGCGCTGCCACGGTGACCGGGACGACGTAGAGCATGACGACTGTGGTTTCGAAGGGCTTCCAGATGCCTGTCGCCTCGAGATAGTAGTGGAGAAGGGTGATCGCGACGACCCCGACCTGAACACCCCAGAAGACAGGGCTGTGAAGGCGTGTGTTGGCCCACCGCAGCAGACTGCGGACGTGGAGCGCGGGCGGTACACGCCAGGGCTCGCTCACGGCCGCCGCCGCGTCGCCGTTCATTCGCCGATCTCCTCGTCTTTGCCGAGCAGACCCATGCTCATCGCTTTTGCCACCGCTTCGGTCCGTGAGCTGACCTGAAGCTTCGCAAAGATGTGCTCAAAGTGGTCCTGAACGGTCCGTGGACTGATGCCGAGCTGGGCTCCGATCGCTTTGTTCGTCATCCCGTGAGCTGCGAGTCCCAGGATCTCCCGATCGCGTTCCGTAAATGCAGGCGTTTCTACTGTCGCTCGAGTGGGCACCCGCAAATGCGCCATCAGCGCTTTTGCGGCCAACGGGTCGAGCACGACGTTGCCTGCATGAACGCCGCGAACCGCCCGGACCAGCTCTTCGCTACTGCATGTCTTCAAGAGGTAGCCCATCGCGCCGGCTTCCAGCAGCGAGACGACGTACTCCTCTTCATCCGATGCCGTGAGGATGAGCACCGCCGTTTGTGGCGACGCCTCACGCACGCGCCGGGTCGCTTCGATGCCGTTCAGCACCGGCATGGCGATGTCTATCACGAAGACGTCCGGCCGCAGATCGCGTGCGAGTTCGACCGCGGTCAGCCCATCGCTTGCTTCGCCTACGACTTCGATGTCACCGGCTTCGCCGAGCGCGCGTCTCACGCCCTCCCGTACCAGGACATGGTCCTCAGCCAGTGCAACGCGCACCATCGCAGGCCCCACCTTCGGCGTCACCCTCCGATCGGAACGCGGCGTCCTGCCAAGATCATGCATGGGATTTGCGCTCGTCACAAGCGGGTTTTGCCCCACACGCCACCCGCCAAGTAGCGGGTGAGAGGCCGTCCAATTGCGGTGTTCGACACCGCGTAACGCACGTGTCGGATGCGGAAGCCGCCGGCCTAAGCTGAAGCCGGGATCAGAATCCTGGAGCGTGGGCGATGTCAGAAGCGCGCGTATCCCCTCCGCATCAGACGAAGACGGCCGGCCGCGTCTCGCGCCGCCGGATGCTCGGCGGCATCGGTGTCGCCACAGCTCTCGGCGCGGTCGGGTTCATCCCGATCGCCAAGATCGGCTCGGCGGAGCCGGCGGCCAAGAATACCACGACGAGCACGCAGCCGAACCGGCAATGGGCGCTGGTGATCGACCTGCGCAAGTGCGACGGCTGCGTGACCATCGGCAAGGCGCCGCAGTGCGTTGAAGCCTGTAACGCCGAGCATTTCGTCCCGCCTGGTCAGCAGTGGCTGGAAGTGCTCGAGGTACAGGATCCTGGCGGCCACACTTCGTTCTTCCCACGGCCATGCATGCAGTGCGAAAACGCGCCGTGCACAAAGGTCTGCCCCGTCGAAGCGACGTACCACGACAAGCAAGGCGTCGTGCTCGTGGACCAGGACCGCTGCATCGGCTGCCGCATGTGCATGGCGGCCTGCCCCTACGGCGTACGGCGTTTTAACTGGAGCCAGCCGCCCAATCCGCCGGGTGCCACGTTCGCCAATTACAGCCCGCAATACCCGGTGCCGCACCGTAAAGGCACGGTCGAGAAGTGCATGCTTTGCGCCCATCGCACGGCGAACGGGCGGTTGCCGGCATGCTCAGAGAAGTGCCCGATGGGGGCCATCTATCTGGGCGACTGGGTGCAGGATGTCGCCACGAACGGCCGGGAGGTCGTCAAGCTTTCTCGCCTGATCGATGACAACTCTGCCTACCGGCTGAAAGAAGAACTCGCGACCCGCCCGCGCGTGTGGTACATCCACGGCCACGGCCAAGAGTACGGCCGCTCGGTCGACGACGAGCGACTGCCGCAGCAGCCGCGCACCTGGCAGCAGCAGGGCGTCGTTATTGACGCGGCCGGGACGCAACCCATGCCGGGCATGGCCAGCCCCACCCCCCAACCGCAAGGGGCGGCCGGTGAGCACGCGAGCCCAACCCCTCAGGAGCCGAATAAATGACGCGCGATGAACGCTGGCAACGGTTCGAGGCAAGGGCGCTTGCTCCCTTGGGGCCGGCTTCCCGTATCTGGTACGCCTGGATGGCCCTGCTCCTGGCGCTGGTGGTCGTGGGCTTCGTCGCCTACGCCAGCCAGCTGCGCGACGGGCTCGCCGTCACGGGCATGAGGGACTCCGTCACCTGGGGCGTCTACATCTCCAACTTTGTCTTCTTCAGCGGGCTGAGCATGGCAGGCACCTTCATCTCCGCCATCCTCCGCCTCACAGGCGCCGAATGGCGGCGACCGTTGACCCGTTTCTCCGAGTTGACCACAGTTGCTGCACTCTCGATGTGCGCCTTGATGCCGGCAATCGACATGGGTCGACCGGACCGCCTGATGAACCTGGTGCTGCACGGCCGGCTCGAATCTCCGCTGGTCTGGGACATCCTGGTGATTCCGACGTACCTGGCGGCGAGCGCCCTGTACCTGTACCTGTTCCTCATCCCAGACGCCGCGCTGCTTCGCGACAAAGCCAGCCAGCAGGCGCGAGGACTGCGCCACCATTTGTACTCGTTCCTGGCGGCAGGCTTCCACGGTACCCCAAAGCAGAGGCACCGGCTGGAATTGCTCGGCGGGGTAATGATGCTGCTGGTCATGCCCCTCGGCGTCGCAACCCACTCGGTCGTCTCGTGGATCTTTGGCATGACCTATCGCGCAGGTTGGGACAGCGCGATCTTCGCTCCCTACTTCGTCGTCGGCGCCCTGTACTCCGGCACCGCCATGCTGATCAGCCTGATGTTCATCTTCAGGCGGCTGCTGGGACTGCAGGAGTACCTCACCGAAAAGCACTTCAAGTACCTGGCGACGATGCTCGTTGCCTTCGGCGCCGGCTACCTGTACTTCACCTTTGCCGACTACCTGACCTCCGCGTACAAGATGCAGGGCGGCGAAGACGCGTTGCTGCAGGTCCTGTTTTTCGGCAAATACGCGCCGCTCGTCTGGATCGGGTTCGTCGGCGGCCAGATCATTCCAATGATCCTCGCCTCTGTACCACGTACACGAACTATCCCGATCCTCTTCGGTGTGTCCATCCTGGTTAACATCGGCATGTGGGTCAAGCGGTTCATCATCGTCGTGCCCACGTTGACTGTGCCGTTGCTGCCCTATAGCTGGGGCGTCTACAACCCGACCTGGGTCGAGTACGCAATCACAGCAGCCTCATTCGCCGGCTTCGCGCTCATCATCACGGTGTTCGTCAAGCTCTTCCCGATCATCTCGGTCACCGACATGGAGGAGGGCTGGCAGCACCTCACGTGGGAACCCGAGCCCGCGCCGAAGCCGTCGGTCCACCCGATGCCGCGCTGGGGACGGCTGGTTCCGCGCTTCGGAGGTGCACGGCGATGAAGACGATTCCGATCCGCACTCTAGGGCTGGCTGCTTGCTCGCTGCTTGCCCTGCTCGTCTTTCAGACAGGTGCGCTGTACCCCTCCCGGGCGGACGAGCCAACCAAGCTCACGGTCAAGATCACTGACCTCGGCTTTGATCCGCTCACCGTCCAGGTCGAGCAGGGAAAAGCCGTGGAGTTAACTTTCCTCTGGGCCCAGACAGCCTACCTGGATGACCAGCATGTGATCGCGCTCGAGGGCTACAACGTCAGTTCCGACCAGA
Organism: Chloroflexota bacterium; assembly: GCA_036741355.1. Classification (GTDB taxonomy): domain Bacteria; phylum Chloroflexota; class Dehalococcoidia; order CAUJGQ01; family CAUJGQ01; genus JBBRGK01. The sequence continues at coordinate 88,855 of DAINSK010000002.1, read as the reverse complement.
TCGACCGCGATCACACCCAGGCGACGGTCAAGTTCATTGCGACCAAGATTGGCAGTTTCAACTTCAAGTGCGACATCGAGTGCGATCTGCATCCGGCGCTGCAAACCGGCACGGTCAAAGTCGTCGCCGGCAGCGGCGGCGGCGCAACGGCGAGCCTGCTGAAGCCGACGATTAACGCGAACCCATCGCTCACCAGCGTCAAGGGCGACAGCGTGGTGCTCGCCGCACAGCTTCTCGACCCCAGCGGCCAGCCGATCACGAAGGCCGAGGTGCACTTCCTGGTCGAGGAGCAGTTTGTCGCCTGGACCGGTCTGGCCGAGGTCGGAGTGGCGAAGACCGGGCCCGCAGGCATTGCGCAGGTAGTCTACCGTCCCAGCCAACCGGCTTCGCAGAAACTGGTGATCCGCTTCCCCGGTGCAGGGCTGTACGACGCGGCCGAGTTGACCACCCAGATTCCGGCGAGCCGGCTGTTCGGGCCTCGTCCGCCGGAGTCCAGCGTGAGTCTGCATGGGCTGCGTACCTGGGCTCCGACCGCCCTGTTGATTGTCATCGTCGGTATCTGGCTCGTTTTCTTGACCCTGTTGTTCGAGGTCGCCAGGCTTTCTCATTTGCGGTCATAGGGGGTCTCGCAGCCTGCGGTCCGACCGAGCTCGGCGAAACGTCAAAGAGAGGAACGTGATCATGGTAAGTATGAAGACACTCCGATACCTGGGCACACTGACCCTCGTTGGACCCGCTCTAATGCTGGCGGCAGCATGCAGCGGCGACAACTCCGTCTCGAAAGCACAGTACGATAAGGTGCGCCAGCAACTCCAGGACACACAGAACCAGCAGCAGCAGCTTCAAGCGCAGCTCGCGGCGGCGCAGAAGGGAGGCACTCCCTCAGCAGCCGCAGCGGTAGCTCCGTCCCCGGCCGGTACTGCCGCGAGCGCTCCGGCGGCGGCAGCCACGCAGCCTTCGGCGGCCGCAGGGGCCTCCAATGTCAAGCTGTTGATGGGGTCGGTCAAGGTGACCCCGGCTCCGCCGCCACCGTCTCCGACACCGCTGGCACCGGGGGTGACCCCGAAGCCAAAACCGACGCCACCAGCATCGCTCAGCGACAGCGTCGGGCCCTTCTATGTATACGTGGAGGTGCTGGCAACCACCAGCCCCGGTCCATCGCTGGTGGTTTCGAACGTCGCCTGCACTCCGAGCAGCGTCTTCAGCCGCGGTCAGAAGATCGTCTGGCGCTACGAGATCGTCGACATCTCTTCAGGCAAGCGGGTGACGAATAACGAAGCGGCGACGGTCAAGGTACTGCTGCCGAACGACATCCAGGCCACCGGTAGCTTCTCGCAGCGTGGCGGCGGGCAGGTCCCCGATGCGCCGTGGATGTGGAGTTCGAACTGGGAGGTCCCGCAGGACTTCCCGCTGGGCGCCGTCCCGTTCAGCGTCCAGATCACCATGAAGGATGGCAGGGCGTTCACCTGGTCGCCGCCCGTCATCGCGGCGCCGGGCGAGAACTCGCTGCCAAAAGTCGTCGCGTAGGTCGTTCGGACGCAACCGTTTGAACGAAGCGGACACCCACTGAAACACCCCGTGGAGGTTGCAATCATGCCCGCAACGCGAGCCAGCAGTACTCCCGTGCACCAGAAAAGCCGATGGTGGAGCGTCGCAATCGCGGTCATCGCAACGGGCCTCATCTCCGGCTGTTCGAACTCCGGCAAGAGCGGCGGGCAGCCGGGGGCCGCAACACCGGTTGCGGCCGCCGCCAGCACCTCGACGGGAAGCGCCGTCGCGCCCTCGGCAGCGCCGGCGGTCGCGACGGCCACCGCTCAGGCTAAGCCTGCTGCGGCGATCCCTTCCGGTCCGCCGCAACAAAATCTGCGCCTGATTAAGAGCGCTCCCGACAACGGTCCCGCAGGGACGCCGTTCACGGTGACCGCCGACGGGCTGCCCCCGGGTAAAACAGCCAGTCTCATCTGGGCAACCGTCGATGGGAGGTACGACACCACGGCAAGTCCAGAAAACGTAACGTTCAACAAGCGCGTCTTTACCGACAAGCGCCTGGCGCTGGGAACGGCGCCGATCGGCGCGGACGGCACGCTGCAAGCGTCGTTCAAGGCTCCCGAAGACTTCGGCGAAGTGCACGACATCTCCCTGAGCGTCGACGGGCAGGACGTCGCCCACGGCGGCTTCCGTATCATGCGCCAGGTGTCGATCAGTCCTGAGCAGGGCGCCATCGGCACCGCAATCACGATCATGGTGACGGGTCTCGGTTCGTCGCAGTACAACAACACGATCGACGTGCGCTACGACAACATGCCCGTGGGGATCATCACTGCCGTCACCACGCGCGGGACCACTGAGGGCAGCATCCGCGCCTCCGGGGCCTCCGGCAAGCACGTGATCGACATCGATCACGGCGCCCGCTCCGTGCCCTTCCTGAACAACCAGCAATCGGGGACTGCCAACATTCCCGACTGGCGGCTCTGGTTCACGATTACCGACGATAAGACGATGCCGCAGGCCTCGGTTGATTGGCCGGCGCAGAACGTTGCATCGCTGACGAGCGCGGCGGCGCCCAGCACCACGGCCGACACAGGCAACGCCACTGCCGCCGGGAAGGCGTCCGTATTGCCCGTGTCGGGCCCGATCCTGTCCCAGGTGACGGTGACAGCCGGCGGTCTGCAGGCGCAGAGCGACGTCGACATCATCTGGGTTACCGCGCGCGGCAACCGCACCAGCCCCACCGGCTGGGCGCTGACGGATACGCCGGTTGGTAAGGGCACCACGGGCGCCGACGGGACGCTGAACGCACTCTTCCAAGTGCCGGACGACCTCGGCGGCTGGCATGTGGTGAAATTGGTGAGCGGTGATTCGGTCATCGCCCAGATTCCGTACTTCGTGGAACGCAGCCTGGTCGGCGTCACGCCACAGCAGGTGAAGGCCGGTGACGTGTTCACGGTCCACATCAAGGGCGTCGGCTGGACGGAACTCGACAACGGCACCGCGATGACCTACGACAATGCCTACATCGGTTTTGCCTGCGGCTTTGCCAGCAACGGCGATGTGACCGTCAACCTGGTTGCCACCGGCGCACCGGGCATTCACCTGATAGACCTTTACCCGATGGTTTACCAGGGCAGTCACGGCGAGGCACCGTGGGGCTATCAAGAACCGCTGCTCTCGTACCGTATCGACACGCCTGGCCTGCCGCTCGGCTACCGGCTGCCGGCGTTCCGTCTGGCAATCGAGGTGGTGGACTGAGCGAAGGCTCTCGGGGCGGTACACGCCAAGGTTCGCTCACGGCCGCTAACGCGTCGCCGTTCATTCGCCGATCTCCTCGTCTTTGCCGAGCAGACCCATGCTCATCGCTTTTGCCACCGCTTCGGTCCGTGAGCTGACCTGAAGCTTCGCAAAGATGTGCTCAAAGTGGTCCTGAACGGTCCGTGGACTGATGCCGAGCTGGGCTCCGATCGCTTTGTTCGTCAACCCGTGAGCTGCGAGCCCCAGGGCACGCCCTCCCGTACCAGGACATGGTCTCAACCAGTGCAACGCGCATCATCGCAGGCCCCGCCTTCGGCGTCACCCTCCGTCCGAAACGCGGCGCCCTGCCAAGAATTTGCATGGCATCTGCGCTCGTTACAAGCGGGTTTCCCCCCCACGCCACCCGCCAGTTAGCGGGTGCGGTACCGACAAATGACGGTGGTCGATGTCGTGTAACGCCCGATGGCGGACGCCACATCCGCCTGCTTACGCTGATATCAGGTCAGAAGCCTGGAGCGTTAGGCGATGTCAGAAGCGCGCACATCCCCTCCGCAACAGAAGCATACCGCCGGCCGAACGGTACCCCGACTGATGCCCGGCGGCGTCCACGTTGCGACGACGCGAGGAAGGTCATGAGTCAGGCGAAGGATCGACCGGCGTCGGAACCCGTCAAGGGCGGGAGCGTCAGCCGGCGCGCCCTGCTCCGGGTACTGGCTGCCGGCACCGCCGCCGTTCCTCTGCTCGCTTGGGCCGGGAGAGCGCTGGCCGGGCGCAGTGTGGCAGCTCCGCTGGTTCTGACGGATGCCATGGCCGGCATAGCGGGCATAACCGATACAACGGCGAGCGCGGCACCGGCAGAACCCCAGGGCCGCTTGCGCAGATGGGCGATGGTGATCGACCTGCGTCGCTGCGACGGGTGCCAATCGGTCGGCAAGCCGCCGCAGTGCACTGCGGCCTGCATCCAGGGGCATTACGCACCGGAGCCGATGGAGTGGATCCAGGTCTTTGAGGCGGATCTGCACGGAGGCGGCACCCAGTTCATCCCCTTGCCCTGTCAACACTGCCAGAACCCGCCTTGCGTGAACGTCTGCCCGGTGGGAGCGACCTTCTCCACGCCCGAAGGCCCCGTGCTGATCGACCATTACCGCTGCATCGGTTGCCGGATGTGCATGGCAGCCTGTCCCTACGACCGGCGTTTTTTCACCTGGGGGACGTCGCCACAACCCCCCGAAGCCCTGGCCATGAAGCTCGACGTAGAACAACAGTCGCCCGCGCAACGCGGGACGACGATGAAATGCGACTTCTGCCCCGACATGGCACGGGCGGGCCGGCTGCCCTACTGCGCCGACGCCTGTCCCAACCACGCCATCTACTACGGCGACCTCGAAGAGGGCCTGGCGACCAACGGGCGCGAAGTCGTGGAGATCTACCGATTCCTCGAGGAGAACTCGGCCTACCGGCAAAAGGAGGAACTCGGCACCGAACCGCGGGTCTTCTACATCCCGGGCCACGGCGAGGCCGTGGGTCGCAGCGCGTTCACCAGGGGCCGGATGAAGACCGTGTGGCCCTGGCAGAACGTCGCGAAAGGTGCCGCAAAGTGGACCAGGTGACCGCTTCTACGCCTACAACTCCCGGCCCAGAAGCACGAGGCGTCACTCCGGCCTGGCGCGGCCGGCTCGAAGGTCGCGTACTTGCGCCGCTGGCGCACACCGGCTGGCGCTATTATGCGTGGATTGGCTTCCTGCTCATGGTGATCGCCTGGGCGCTCACGATGTACGTGCACCAGTTGCAGCACGGCCTCATCGTCACCGGGATGCGGGACCGCATCTCCTGGGGGCTATACATCATCAGTTTCGTCTTCTTCATCGGCATCAGCCACGCGGGCACGCTGCTGTCCGCGATCCTGCGGGTGTTCAAGGCGCGCTGGCAACTGTCGATCACGCGCATGGCGGAGTTCATTACCGTGGTGGCGCTGATGGTCGGCGGCCTGATGCCGTTGATCGACATGGGGCGGCCCGACCGCGTTCTGAACCTCCTGTTCTACGGGCGCTGGCAGTCGCCGTTGCTGTGGGACGTCATCGCGGTCACGACGTACCTGTGCGGCAGCACGCTCTACCTGTTCCTCCCCCTCGTCCCGGACTTCGCGCTGTGTCGCGACCGGCTGGGCCCGAGCGCGGCGCGCTGGAAACGGACGTTTTTCAGCGTCGCGGCGGTCGGCTGGACCGGTACGCCGGGCCAGCGCAAGGCGCTCGAGCGGGCGATGACCATCATGATGCTGGTCATCATCCCGGTCGCGGTATCCGTGCACACCGTCATCTCGTGGCTCTTTGCCATGACGCTGCGGGTGCCGTTCAACAGCACCGTGTTCGGCGCATACTTCGTCGCCGGCGCGATCTTCTCCGGAGTCGCCGCGATCATCCTGCTGATGGCCGTGCTGCGCCGCGTGTTGCACCTGGAGGAGTACATCACCCGCACGCAATTCGTCTGCCTCGGCTACCTCCTGGCCGGCATGGCGCTGGTGATGATGTACTTCAACCTCTCCGAGTACGTCACCGAGGGCTACAAGATGGAGGCCGGCGTCCCATTCCACTTCCAGGACCTGATGACGGGGTACCTGGCTCCCTTCTTCTGGTTTTACATCGTCGGCGGCCTCATCGTTCCGGTGCTGATCATGGTTATCCCCGCGACCCGCAGCGTTCGCGGCGTCATCACGGCAGCCGCTCTGGTGGTCGTGTCGATGTGGCTGGAGCGGTACCTGATCGTGGTGGGTGGCTTCCGCGTACCACTGATGCCGTACACCGCGCGGCCGTACGCACCGACCCTGACCGAATGGTCGATCTTCGCCGGCGCGGTCGCGCTCTTTGCGCTCATCATCTCAGTGTTCGTCAAGGTCTTCCCCATGGTCTCCGTGTGGGAGGTGGTGGAGCACCGTGGGCCGGAGCCGGAGCCCGAGGTCGAAGATGCACGTCGTCGCGCCCCGGTTCCCGAACCGGCGCCGGCAATGGCAAGGAGCGACTCATGAACACGAGCAGTGAACTCCGGCGAGCTCAAAGGGTTCTGGCGGTAACTCTCTTGGCGCTGTTCGCCTGGGCTGCGCTGGCCGCGACCCGGGCAGAGGCGCAGACCGCCGGCACCGAGCCGACGGCGATCGGGGTGGCCGGCCCTCCTAACATCGCGCTGGGAGAGACCGTGACCTTGCAGGCGAAGCTGGTAGGCGTCGGTGGAGCACCGATTCCTAAAGCGCGTATCGACTTCACGACCAACACGAGGTTTCTCCAGGCCAGCGGGGATACGGTCCTCGCCGAGGCGACGACGGATGCGACCGGCCTCGCCGTGGCCCAGTTCGTCGCCCGGCAGAACGGGACGCTCACGTTCACGGCGGTCTTCGCGGGGGACAGCACTTACGCCGCCTCCACTGGCACTGCCCAGGTAACGGTCACGGGCAATCAGCAGTTGTACCAGCAGCAGGCCGGCGTCTTGCTGCCAGGGCTCAACGCCCCGCCCGGCCAGAACCAGCTCGCCGGGGTCGTGCCGCACTGGTTCCTCAGCGGCTGGCCGATCGCCGCGGTGTTGCTGGTGGTCTGGTCACTCTACGGGACGGCGGCGTGGTTCCTCGGCGAGATAGCAGTTCAGGCAGGCAAGCTGCCTGACCAGGACGCATGGTTCCTCGGCGAGATCGCATTCGATGCAGGCGAATTGGTTGCCCCGGAAGAGGCATTGCCGAGGGGGCTCGGGTGATGAACCACCTGGGCCATAACGGTGGCCGCCAGCTAAGCATGCTCCCCAAAGAAAGGACTGAGGTGCTATCGTGACCATCCTGATCATTGTCGTGCTCGCCCTCCTCGTTTTCTTGCTCCTGGTAATCGTGCCAAGCAGCCTGCGCATCTGTTCTGAGTGGGAGCGCAAAGTGGTTTTGCGCCTCGGACGCTTCACCGGCGTGCGTGGCCCGGGCCTGTTTATCCTGTTACCGTTTATCGAACGGACGCCATTTACCATCGACCTGCGCACGATTACGTCACCACTCCGCGCGGAGCAAACACTTACCAAAGACGGGGCGTCGGTGACGGTCGACATGATCGTCTTCTGGGCCACCGTCAACCCCGAGTGGGCGGCGATTCGGGTAGCGGACTACAGGTCGGCGGTGCTCGGTGGAGCGCAGGCAGCTCTTCGTGATGTGATCGGCCGCACCAACCTCGCTGAATTACTCTCCGATCGCCAGTCAATCGACGACTACCTCGCCAAAACGATGGACGCGCAGACCGAGCCCTGGGGCGTCAAGGTTGCGTCGGTACAGATCCGCGACATCCAGATTCCTTTGTCACTCATGGACGCAATGAGCAGGTACGCTCAGGCCGAACGTGAGAGTGCCGCTCGCGTGCTGCTAGGCGAGAGCGAGAGGAAGGTAGCGCAGAGCTTCGCGGATGCCGCCCAAGTCTATGCCGCTGACCCGAACGGCATGCAGCTTCGCGGCATGAACATGCTTTTTGAGGTGATGAGGGGCGGAAACGGTACTGTCATCCTGGTGCCGGCGTCAGCGCTCAATTCTATGAACCTGGGCGGACTAGCCAGCCTGGCCAACGTCGCGAACATGCCGAACCGTCAGTAAGTCGAGACGGGTGGCACTCGCCGTAGCACGATGTTTCACCGGTCCCCAAGCGGTGAGGAGACGATGCACGGATGCGACGCGAGTTGATTTCCCCGGGCGGCTCGTGCAACGCCACCCGGGGCCGAGAAAGGAGGCGTCGAAGTTAAAAGCCACTAGACAGGGGGACCTACAAAGGCGAACGAGGTGGTTGGGGCTGATGCTTGCAGTCTCGCCGATGAAGTCCTGGGCCAAAGCGAGGGTGGGTGATGAAGCGCACAAAGTTCCTGGTCGTTCCCGTGTTGTTTGGTCTGCTGGTCGTCGTCCTCGGCACATCCCTGCTGGTGATTTTCTTCCGCAGCCCGTATACCCACGGGAACCTGGCCACGGGCTACGACCAGGGCTACGACCGCACCAGGCGGACGATGGTGGGCACGCCCGTGCCCTTCGTGCGCCTGGGCCTAGCCGGAAACGCGGCAAGCACTGGTGACCGGGTGGTGCTGGGCCGGCTGCTGTTCTACGCAGCGGATTGCGCGTCCTGCCACGGATCACGCGGCCAGGGTGGAACGTTCGCACCGTCCATTGCCGGCTTCGACCTGCAGACTGTGACTCAGGCGGTACGCAAAGGTCCGGGAGCCATGCCGGCCTTCTCGGACCAGACGCTAAGTGCGGACCAACTCGCCGCCATTGATGCCTTCTTGCAGTCCGCGGTGAAAGCGGCGACGCCGGCTCCGAGCAAGTAAGGCCCGTTTCATGACAACCTGCCGGGCCATGCCCGCGCAGCGTAAGGAGTAGAAGGACGAGGACCACCATGAAGTACGACTTTCTCCAGGCACGAACTCGGCGCGCTGCCGTCCGGCCCATGACCCGGCGGGCGCTGCTGCAACGTAGCGGCGCGCTCCTCGGTTTGGCCACGGTACCGGGCTTCCTCGCCGCCTGCGGCGGCGGCGGCAACAAACCGCCGGCGACGCAGAACACCGTCGCGCAAGCGACACAGTCGCAAAGCGCCGCGGCACCGACCGTGGCGCCACCGACCGTGGCAGCACCTACCGTGGTGGCACCGACCGCGGCCGCAGCTGCTGCGTCGGCGGCAATTCCGCCGGGACCACTGACGGTGAAGGCTTCGGAGGCGAACGGCTATCCAATATTCTCCATCGACAAGCTGGCCGTGGCGGCAGGTCCCCTGGCGGTGAACTTCGTCGTCGCCGGGAATATGAAGCACGAGCTCTGGGTCTACCCGCTCCAGGACGTGAGCACGCTCATGAACAAGAAGCGGGCCGGCGAGTCGGCGAGCGAGCCTGACTACTTGAAGCAACTCGTCGCACAGACCGGCGAGGTCGACGTTGGCTTGACCAAGGCCGTCCAGGGCACCGTCACACCCGGCCTCTACGAGCTTTCCTGCTTCATCAAGGGAGCCAACCCGGACGGAACCAGCTACCGCCACTTCGATGTCGGCCAGGCATTGACGGTTGCGGTCGTCGGGACGGGCGGTCCGTCGGCCTCGGTGCTAACGCCCGGCAATACCATCACTGTTGACATGGTGCCCGGGACCGAGGCCCTGAAGGACTCCTGGCTGTTCATTCCGGACCGGCTCACCGCGAAGGCGGGCGACGTCACGTTCAAGGCCAACAACAAGATGGACGTGGCTCATGACCTGGTGGTTTACCCGCTGGGCAACATCAGTCAATTCATTACCAGCAGGTTCGCGGGCCAGGAAGACTACACCATGATCAAGGGGCAGCAGGTGTTCGAGGACCTCGATGCGGGCAAGAGCGGCGAGAAGGTTGCCAAGTTGACGCCGGGCTGGTGGGCGGCCGCCTGCTTCATGGTCGGCAAGAATCCGGATGGAACGTCGTTTCTGCACCGCGACAAGGGGCAACGCTTCACGTTCCTCGTCCAGTAGCGATCGGCCGTCGGGGACGACCACCATCACACAGGCGGTGCACGACCGAGAACGGCTAAGAACCCCCGGGGCAACTGTGCTCCGGGGGTGCATCCGACGAGCAGCGGCGGAACATGGCAAGCCTAACCGCCGCCTGTTCCCACCGTCTGTGTCAGACGGGAGTATCAAGCGCGACCGCTTGCAGCGACCCTCGGAGCGCCGGAACCTCGGCCATGACTTTGGTGCCAGAACCCGGAGCCGATTGGATCCTGAGACGGCCACCCACAATACGGGCCCGCTCCTGCATGCCCAGGAGTCCGAGTTTGCTCTCATTAGCGAAGTCGTCCAACGTCGGTGGCGGTCGGAAACCATCGCCATCATCTTGGATGACGAGGTCGGTCTGTTCCGGCCGATAGCTCAGAGTAACTCGGACCATCCCCGCGTTGCTGTGCCGCTCAACATTGTGGAGCGCCTCTTGGCCAATCCGAAATAGTGCCAGTTCAATATCCGGAGGCAGTCTCTGTTCCCGGCCCTGAACAAGCAGCCTCGCCTGGACCGAAGAGTGAGACGTGAGCTCGGTTGTTAGTCTGTCTAACGCCGGACCCAGACCGAGATCGTCTAGAGCGGGCGGTCTTAAGCCGCGAGCGAATCGGCGCAAAGCGTCGACGATGGACTCGGCCTGGCCGTGAGCATCACGCAGGACCGCAGAAAGGCCCTCGGCGTCAGTCGCGAACCCTACTTCGCTGTCGTCTAACGTCCGGATGAGAACGAGGAGCGACTGTACGGTATCATCATGTAACTCCTCAGCAAGCCGTTTACGTTCCTCCTCCTGGGCCTTGAGGATCTGGGCCGAGTACGTCTCTAGCCCCGCTTGGCGACGCTTCTGTTCAGTCACGTTGCGCAGCACTACCTGAGTTAGCCCCGCTTGTTCAGCGAAAGGCGTGCATACGGGATCGATCCAGATGCCGGCGCCATCAGGGCTTTCGAGGCGCACGCCCTCGTTCCGCACCCCAACCAGGCCGTGAATAGCGGCTCGTAGCGCTGCAGCCACATCAGGCGGAAAGACATCCTGCAAACTTTGGTCTCGCAGGCCTTCGATTGTCCTCTGAAGAAGTAGGGCGGCAGCAGTGTTGCACTCCGCGATGCGCTCGCCTTTGTCGAGGACGAGAATTGCTTCGCCGGCGGTTTCAAAAAGCCCCCTGTACCTTCCTTCGGACGTCCGAAGCGCATCGGACGCTGCTTCCGCCTCCGCGCGTGCCTTCATCTGTTCATTAACCCGGGTGCCCACAAACAAGGCGATCGCGTCCACGATCAGCATCTGGGAGATAACCCCTACCCGCGCGGAGCCGCTGTGCCATAACACCCAGTTGGGCACGCAAAGCAGCGTGCACCAGAGCGCGGTTGCAAAAGAGCCCGCGAGGCCGAAGTAAAGCGCGGCGTATACGACAGGGATAAAGAACAGCGATATGGGTAGGAAGTACGCCATGCCCAGATGCGGAAGGAAGCCAAACATCTCGACCGAGTCGTGAATGATCGCTATGACGGCGACCAGGGTCTGAGTTGCCCAAAAGCGGCGATCGCGTAGCGGAGGGTTGAGCGTGGCCAGAAGAGCCTTCAGCCGGCTCGCCCAATTATCGTCGCGACTTGCATCAGATTGGAGGGATGCCGCGCGTTGCGATTGTGCGATCATGGCCGAACCTGGCCCTCGGAGAACCAGCCTCGCGACGAGGAGTAGAGGGCGACCTCAGTGCGGGACCTCAAGCCGAGCTTGTTGAAGATCGTATCCAGGTGCCCCTCGACGGTCTTGACGCTGATCGTCAGCTCGCTGGCGATTTCCTTATTTCGGAGTCCGCGACACACCAGTGCCAGCACATCCATCTCTTTATTGGTTAGCCGCGTCATATCGGCATCCGGTTTGTTCGAGAGCAATCGACCCAACTTGTGGGCAATGTCCGGATGGAGAACCACCTCTCCGGCGTGTACCCGCCGCACTGCGTCAACGAGGTCGCCCGCCCGCACCGTCTTCAAGAGGTAGCCTGCTGCACCCGCCTCCAACAGCGCTCGCACGTAATTGTCATCGTCGTAGGCGGTGAGAATCAGGACTGCCGTTTTGCCAGCTTCCTTACGAATCTGGCGTGTTGCTTCCACACCGTTGAGGCCAGGCATTCGTATGTCGAGAACTGCCACGTCGGGCTGAAGCAGGAGGACGCTTTTCACCGCACTTGACCCATCGTCCGCCTCTCCGACCACGGTCATGTCCGATTGTTGCTCAAGGATTCGCCGTGTGCTTTCCCGAAACAGCGGGTGATCCTCTGCGATGAAGATGCTGATAGCCATTGGTAGCCCCCCGTGAAGTTTAACCGAGCCCCTCTGAATAGGCACCGGGCAGATCACCCCCGTGATTACCCCGGATTGCTCCCGTGCTTCAACCTCTGGGATTTCACACCTGCAAAACAGGGGTTTGCACCGCTGTGTTGCGGTGTTGTTGGTTCGAGAATTCGGATGTGAACGAGGACGACTACCTGCAGGGCAACGCTGGCGACACCGAAGATGTTGCGCCCCGACAGACGGCCTCGACGCGTACCTTGCTCCCCGGCATCGCAATGCACCGGAGCGGTTGAGGAGGGAAATGACCATGCCATACCTGCAGATGACGGACAGGCCTCCACGCCTGCGGCTGCTCGGGCTGGTGCCCCTGGACTTCCAGGCCCCTGCTGTGCAGCGCACTTCCATACCCCTGGCGGTGGGCAGTGGGGACTCGCGCTGGTTGCGCGACAACCTGCCGTGCGTCACCGCCTGCCCGCTGGCCACCGATGTGCCCCGCTACGTGGCCCTGACCGCGGCGGGCCAGTTTACCGAGGCCGCGGCCGTGGTCGAGGCGGACAACCTCTTGCCTGAGGTTCTGTGCCTCGTCTGCCCGCGGCCGTGCGAAACGGCCTGCCGCCGAGGCCTGATCGATGCGCCGGTAGCGATCCGCCAACTGAAGCGAGCCGCGGTGGAGTTTGGTCAGGATGCGACCGAGGACGATACTCCCGCCGCCCGGCCTACCGGCCGGCGCGTCGCGCTGGTGGGCTCCGGGCCGGCCGCCATGGCCGCAGCCCGGGAGCTGCGCAGTTGGGGACACGGCGTGAGCGTCTATGAAGCCGAGGCCCTGGGCGGCACGCTCATGACCGCCATTCCCGAGTTTCGCCTCCCACGCGCTGTGATCGAGGCGCGATGGCAACGCCTCCGCACTGCGGGGGTCGAGGTGCATGTCCCCGTTCGGGTCGGCGCCGACGTGTCATTGGAGGCGCTGTTGGCCGATTACGATGCACTGCTGCTGGCGACGGGCTGTCAACTGCCCGTCCAGTTGCGTCTGCCGGGTACAGAGCTGTCCGGCGTCTTCACCGGCCTGGAGTTCATGAAGGCTGTGGGCCGCGACGACCCGCCACCGCTGGGTGAGCGGGTGGTCGTGGTCGGCGCGGGCCTGGTGGGATTGGACTGCGCCCGCAGCGCGGTGCGCCTGGGGGCGCGGACCGTGGTGGTCATCGAGATGCTCCCCGGGCAGCGCCTGCCCTACGACCCTGCCGAGAGGGCCGTGGCCGAGGAGGAGGGCGTTGAGTTCCTCTTCGAGGCGCGCGTGACGCGCATTTCCGGCCAGGCGGCGGTCGAAGGCGTGGAGGTCGAGTTGCTTGATGGCGACGGCAACAAACTGGCTGACGCCGCGACGCAGTTCCGGCCCGCCGACTCGCTAATCGTCGCTATCGGCCAGCGGACGGCGCTGCCGCGGCTGGGCGACAGCGAGCTATCAGCCCGGCACGATGCGTCTGACCGTGGCTCCTTGCACCCGGCCGGCTGGCCTGCAGGCCTGTTTGCGGCGGGCGATGCGCTGAGCGGCCCCTCATCCGTGGCAGAGGCGATCGCCGGCGGCCGCGATGCCGCCGCCGCCATCCACACCTATCTTGTGGGAACACCACCGCCCGTATCCGCCAACCGCGACCGTGTCGCCGTCCCCGCATGGACAGCGGCAACGCTGGTGCGGCGCACGTACGGTGGCGACGACTATGACCGCCTGCCCCGCCAGCCGGAGACGAGCCGCGAAGTCCTGGCGGATGGGTCGCGGCGGGTGGCCGAGGTGAGCTACAGCGCCGAGGCCGCTCAGCGGGAGGCGCAGCGCTGTCTCCAGTGCCAACTCAACCTGGTGTTCGACGCCGACGACTGTCTGCTGTGCGGACGTTGTGTCGGGATCTGTCCCTACGGGTGTCTCTCATTAGTGGACCAGGAGTGCATCGCCAGCATCGATGGTGACGACGCCGCCCCGGCCTTGGCGGCGGCAGCGCGCTGGCCTGACGGTGCGGCACTGGTGCTGGATGAGACGGCTTGCATCCGCTGTGGCCTTTGTGTGAACCGCTGTCCGAACGGCTGCCTGAGCTTAGAACCGCTGTCAGCGGCGCCGATTTCCGTTGGATTGGAGCGTCTGGCCGCGGTGGGGTAAAGCCACCAGAAGTTACGCCGCTTGATGAACAAGCCGGCCGGAGGTGAAGGACCATGACAACGCTGCTTGCAACACTACCACCGGAGACGACGACCCAGTTGCGCGCCCTTGCGGCGGCCGCCGAGAACGTCGACTGGCCTACGCACCTGGTGCAAACGCGCGGCTGGCGTAAGACCAATGAGACATACCACGCCCAGCAACGGGCGCAGGGCTACGTCGAAATGCAGCACATGATCGCGGCCCTCAGCCTCCGGCCGCCGCTGGCGCCGGAGGTGGTCCGCGACGCGCTGCAAACCGCGGTCGAATTGTACCTGCAGACGGAGGCGACGACCGCTGTGGCCCAGGCTGCGCAAGATGGCGTGCAGATCAAGGTTAGCCGCTGTCCGCTGTTCGAGCGGTTCAGTGACCCGTCCTGGACGGGCGTGACGGCGTGCGGCTGTTTCTCGCGCTTTGACGGCTGGTATGAGGCGCTGGGCGTGCCGCCCAAAGTGGATCTGATCACCAACCGCAAGTGGGATGACCCCGTCTGTGAGATCATCCTCCACCTGCCGCTTGAGCGCCTCGCGAGCGACAAACGTGATCCCGTGCCGACGGCCGGCTAACCGTGGCGCATCCCCAGACACGGGGACGGCCCGCCCTGCCGATGCTCTGAGTGGCGATGCTCGTCTTCCACATCTTCGGGGCCCTCGCTGAGTTCGAGCGCGAGCTCATCCGCGAACGCACCAGCGCCGGCCTCGCTGCCTCACACGCACGGTGACCGCGCCAGCGGCCCCGTGCGGATGTGCGTATAGATGCGGTGCGTGGTACCAAGCCAAAGGCGACCGCTGTACCCCGGCATTAGAAAGTATGAATGGCCGTGGCTCCGCGACGGCAGTTACCGGCTCCACTACGAGGAAGCCAAGGCAGAGCTTAAGGCTGAAGCCGAGGTCGGGTAATCCACCACACCGTGACCGAATTTGCCCGACAGCCACCCCCCTCCGGCTGTGTCCATACTGACGCTGAACTCCAAGCAGGCGCCGCGCGGCCTCTGCACCTGTCGGAGCCGTCCGGGGATCCGCCGGCCGCGCACCAGTTGGGCGCGCATTCATCGGGGAGGGGAAGTGCCATGGTGCAGGTCGCGGAGAGAGCAGTGACAGCGAGCCAGATCCAGGTCCACCATCAGGTGGTCGTTGTCGGTGGCGGCAACGGCGGCATAAGCGTGGCAGCACGGCTGCTGCGCGCCGCCATGGGCACCGATGTCGCGATCATCGAGCCTTCGAGCATGCACTACTACCAGCCGCTGTGGACGCTGGTGGGCGGCGGAGACGCGAGGAAGGAAGCCACCCAGCACACCGAGGCCTCGGTCATTCCCAAGGGCGCGAGATGGCTCCACGACGCCGTCGCGGAGTTCTTGCCAGAGGAGAACGCGGTGCTCACCGCGAGCGGGACGAAGGTCGGCTACGACTTCCTCGTCGTGGCGCCGGGCATACAGCTCAACTGGGGCGCGATCACGGGGCTGCAGGAGAGCATCGGCAAGGAAGGCGTCTGCAGCAACTACAGCTACGAGTACGTCGACAAGACGTGGGAGTTCATCCGGAACTTCAAGGGCGGGACGGCTATTTTTACGCACCCCAACACGCCGGTCAAGTGTGGCGGGGCGCCGCAGAAGATCGCATACCTGGCCGACGACGCTTTCCGCAGGCAGGGCGTGCGCGACAAGACGACGATCGTGTTCGCCTCGGCGAGCGCCAGCATCTTCCCGGTGGAGAAGTACGCGAAGACCCTGCGACAGGTGATCGCACGCAAAGGCATCGACGCGCGCTTTCGAACTAACCTGTGCGAGATCCGGCCGGAAACGAAGGAGGCCGTGTTCGAGAACCTCGACACGGGCGAGCAGACGGTCTTGCACTACGACATGATCCACGTGACGCCGCCGCAGAGTGCGCCGGACTTCATCCGGCGTAGCCCACTGGCCAACGAGGCTGGCTGGGTGGACGTCGATAAGTACACGCTCCAACACAACAAGTACCGGAACGTCTTCGCGCTGGGCGACGCTAGCTCGCTGCCAACGAGCAAGACGGGCGCCGCCATCCGCAAGCAGGCACCGGTGTTGGTACAGAACCTGGCAGCCTGCATCCACGGCAAACCGCTCACGGCCAGCTACGACGGCTACGCGGCCTGCCCGCTCGTGACGGGCTATGGGAAGTGCGTCATGGCTGAATTCGACTATGACCTCAAGCCCAGGGAAACCTTTCGCATCGACCAGTCGAAGGAGCGGCGGTCGATGTATTTGGTGAAAAAATACGGACTGCCGCTGCTCTACTGGAAGGCGATCATGAAGGGCCGCGCGTAGATGTAGGTAGCGGGTCGCAGTCCCACCTATTCCGGCGACTGCACTGATAGGTGGCATTGGCGCCAAGCGTGGTGCGGGAGAGGAACTCGGGTATGCCGCAGGACGACAGCATGGTACCGAGGACGAAGCTGCCGGGAGCGCGGCCGTCGCTGTTCGACGTCGATTTCAGCAGGGCGCCCTTCACGGTGGCCTGGGAGGTCACGCGCGCCTGCGCTCTTGCCTGCGTGCATTGTCGGGCCATGGCGCAGCCACGACGCGACCCTCGTGAGCTGTCCACCGCCGAAGGACTGGAGCTCATCGATCAGGTCGCCAAGATGGGCACGCCCGTCCTGGTCATCACGGGCGGGGACCCGCTCATGCGCGACGACTGCTTCGATTTAATCGCCCATGCCCGCATGCGCGGCCTGCAGGTCGGCTTCTCCCCCAGCGTCACAGGCAGGCTTACCCGCGCCGCCCTCGAGCAGGCGCAGGACGCGGGAACGCACCGCCTGCACCTATCGCTGGATGGCGCGACGGCAGCAACGCACGACGGCTTCCGCGGTGTCGCCGGCTCCTTCGAGCGCACCCTGCGCGCGATGACGCGCGTGCGGGAGCTCTCCCTGCCGCTGCAGGTCGGGACAACGGTCAACCGCTTGAATGTGGATGAGCTCGAAGATATCCCGGCGTTGCTGACCAAGGCCGGCGCGGTGATGTGGAGCGTCTTCTTCCTCGTGCCCACCGGTCGCGCCGACAGGAGCCTGATGCTCAACGCCGCCGAACATGAACGGGTCATGTTGTGGCTTGCAGAGCTTGCGGGCACAGCTGCGTTCGACGTTCGCACGACGGCCGCCATGCAGTTCCGGCGCATCCTCGCGCAGCGCGCCGAGCGCCGGGGAATGCCTGCTCACATCGCCGGAGCAGGCTTCTCGTTCGGGAGCGGCAGCCGGCCGACCCGAGCGGTGAATGACGGGGACGGTTTCTGCTTCGTCTCGCACGTCGGCGATGTCTCGCCGTCCGGTTTCCTACCCCTGGTCGCCGGCAATGTGCGCACACAGCCGCTCGCCGACGTGTACCGTCAAACTCCGCTGTTCCGCCGCCTGCGTGACCGCACCCTCCTTAAGGGCCGGTGCGGCGTGTGCGAATACCGCGCGGTGTGCGGCGGGTCGCGGGCGCGCGCCTGGGCGGTAACAGGCGACGAGCTGGCGGAGGACCCGTCGTGCAGCTACATTCCGGCAGGCTTCGGAAGGAGCAACGATGCTTAGCGTTTCCGCCCTCATTCGCGGCAGCGTGCGCACGACCGACGTCCTGCGCTACGGACGCAGCAGCCGCGCTCCGGCACACCTTCTGCACTTCTCGGCTGACAAGCGCCCAGTGGTCGTCTGGAACGTGACTCAGCGTTGCAACCTGCACTGCATGCACTGCTACGCCTCGTCCACGGACCGTGACTATCCGGGGGAGCTGACGACACAAGAGGGCTGCGCCCTGCTGGATGACCTGGCCGCGTTCGGCGTGCCGGTGGTGATGTTCTCAGGCGGCGAGCCGCTGCTCCGGCCCGATCTCTTTGAGTTAATGCGCCATGCACGCGACAGGGGGTTGCGTGCGGTTCTCTCCACCAACGGCACGCAGCTTGGACCGGGCGAGGCGCGGCAGTTGCGCGAGGTGGGGGTCTCGTACGTCGGCGTGAGCCTGGACGGCCTGGAGCGAACCCACGATCTCGTGCGCGGCGCGCGCGGCGCGTTCGCAGCCTCGGTTGCGGGAATCAAGGCGTGCCAAGCAGAGGGTCTGCGGGTCGGCCTTCGCATGACGGTCCACGCCAAGAACGCAGCGGAACTACCCGACCTGATGCGCTTCATGACAGAGGAACGTATCAACCGGATGTGCATTTACCACCTCGCCTATGCCGGGCGGGGAGCGCTCATCAGCGGTTACGACTTACAGCCCGAGGTGACGCGATCACTGATCGCGAACGTCTTCGACTGGGTGGCGGGCTGGCCCGAGGGCGATGATCGCGAGCTGCTCACCGTGGACAACCACGCCGATGCGCCGTTTCTGTATCTCTGGCTCCGCGAACACCAGCCCGAACGGGCGGCCGAGGTGGCCGAGCTCCTGAGCTGGAACGGCGGGAACCAGAGCGGGATCGCTATCGGCTGCGTGGATCCGCAGGGCAACGTACACCCGGACCAGTTCTCGTGGCATCAGACGCTGGGCAACATCCGCCAACGGCCGTTTTCGGCGATCTGGAGCGACCTCTCGAACCCGCTGCTGGCGTTCTATCGAAACCGCCGCGGACGCATTGGTGGGCGCTGTGCCGAGTGCAGGTTCTACGACTGGTGCAACGGCAACCTGCGCGTGCGGGCGGAGAGCGCTACCGGCGACATGGCCGGGCCGGATCCGGCGTGCTACCTCACGGCCGACGAGATCGCTGCGGGCCCATAGCCTGGTGCCCCGCTGGGTCAACTGGCATTCGCGTACACTGAACGCCGCAATCAAGCGGCCTGAACGTCCATTGCGTCCAACTTCACCATCGCCAATTGCGAGTGTTTCCTGCTAAACATGGCTTGACAAGGCTCAGCCAGCAGCGCGCATACTCACATGACAGCCGAATCATGTAGAACAAGGAGAAATAAGTATGCCAGACGCGCTTGACTTTCGTGACCCCGATTGGGTGGCTGAGCAGCTTAATATCGACAAGAACGCGGTCTATCGCTACCTCAACGAAGGCCTCTTACCCGGCTTACAGCTCGGCCGAAAGTGGCTCATCTCGGAATCCAGCCTGGTCGAATATCTCAAAGCCGAGGAGAAACGCCAGACTCAGGCGCGGCGCCAGTTCGGAGATGGGCTCATTGAGGATTTAGAGTCGGGCCGCCTCTATCAGCGGTTTAGCGAACGGGCGCGTGACGTCCTGGTGACCGCCCAAAAGGAAGCGTTGAACCGTTATGTCAGCTACATCGGCCAGGAGCACTTGCTTCTCGGTATCGCCTCGGTGGAAGGCTCGGCCGGCCTGGCGATTCTGACGAGCCTTGGCGTTTCCGCCGAGCAACTGCGCGCCGCGGTGGACCAGGTGAGCGCGCAAGTGCCGAGATCGGGTCCTACCGGTGGAAAGATCGCGCTCAGTCCCAGAGCCAAGCGGGCGATCTCCCTTGCGGCCGACGAGGCGACGGAACTCAACCACAGCTACGTTGGCGTCGAGCACCTGCTGATTGGGCTGCTACGAGAAGGGGAAGGCGTCGGCTACGGCGTGCTCACGAGCCTTGGGGTTACCCTTGACCGGGTGCGCGCGGAGCTAAAACAACATCTCGCCCGGGTTTCAAAGGCGCTCACCGGCGGGCAGACGGTTTCTGGCATCGCATCTGACGCCTCGAACGATCAGCCCGGATCCACCGAAACCGCGGCGTAGGCGTGGCGGGTCGGAGTAGGATTTCGTCCCTGACGGGGCGACGTTGCAAGTTTCCCGTGTTTTGACGGCATCGTGGCGCTGAGTTTATGCTCCCGTCTATGGAAACGCCAAGAGACGCCGTCCTCAATATCATCGGCGAGAAGGTCGCGCTGGGGCCGATGCGGCGGGAACTGTTGCCTCTGTACCTGCAGTGGATCAACGACTTCGAGGTGACGCGGACGCTGACCTTCGCGATGCAGCCAACTACCTGGGAGGCCGAAGAAGTATGGTTCCAACGCGTGACCGGGAGCGAACCTGACGATCGTGCTTCCGGGCCTGCAAACTTGGTGAGCTTTACTGTCTTCGAGCGGACCACGTTCAAGCCGCTCGGGACAACTCAGCTGAGTAACATCGACCACCGTCATCGGAGGGCGGAATTCGGCATCGTGCTCGGAGAAAAGGACTACTGGGGCAAGGGTTACGGCACTGAGACGGTGCGCCTGATGCTCGACTACGGCTTCACGGCGCTCGGGTTGCACAATATCATGCTCACAACCCAAAGTTTCAACGAGCGCGGCATTGGCGCCTACATGCGTGCAGGTTTTCGAGAGATAGGGCGGAGACGAGATGCCCATTGGTTGGCTGGGCGAGCCCACGATGTCGTTTACATGGATTGCTTGGCATCGGAATTCGAAAGTCCGGTTCTAAATCGCCTGCTGCCGAAATAGGACAGACTAATAGGTTCCCGCTCGTGCTCCACACTTTGCCGCAAGGCGAGTGGCCCATGCGAAGGCGCCGCAAAACTGCTGCTTCCCGTTGACCGAAGCGTGTAGGAAGTCCCCCTCCGCGATGCCTTCGCTACCCGGCGACTGCCGCAGCTCCGGATTCCAGCAAGAGTGTACGTAGGGCCTCGAGGAGACCCGGAGCTGCAGCGAGCACCGTGGCATCTGAGCCGAGCTGCCCGCCATCCAAGCTACATGTAACGCCGCCTGCCTCACGGATGATGACGTCGGCCGCTGCGTAGTCCCACGGCGCCAGACGCAACTCAAAGAAGGCATCGAGGCGGCCGGCCGCCACGGCGCACAAGTCAAGCGCTGCCGAACCGCCACGGCGCAGGTCGCTGACTTGATCGAGCACCCGAGCAAGCACGACAGCCTGCGCCGTGCGATGCACGGAATCATTTCCGAAGCCGCCACCGATGAGCGCGGTCGGAAGGTCTTTCTTATCAGAGACGGCGATACGACGACCATCGAGGAACGCGCCGAGACCGGCGGCTGCCCAGAACGTCTCTCCGATTGCCTCATTATGGACGACACCCACAACGCGGTCACCGTCGACTTCGACGCCAATGGAAACAGCATACGACGGGTAGCCGTAGATGAAGTTCGTCGTGCCGTCCAGCGGGTCGATCACCCACCGAACGCCACTTATGCCGCCGTGGCTCGCGCCCTCCTCACCTAGAATCGCGTCGTGGGGTCGGGCAGCGCGGATGCGTGATACGAGGAGGGCCTCAGATGCCCGGTCCACATCGGTGACCAGGTCGTTCATCGTGGACTTGGTGCTGGTGGCGAAGACCGACCGTCTCCCCTCGGCGATGAGTGCGCCAGCTTCGAGTGCTAACTCGCGGGCAAATTGAAGCAGGGAATCAAGTTCGACCGCAGAACGTTTTGCCACCTGTGGATGGTAGCGGCGCCAGCCGCAATTGGCTATTTTCGGCTACATAGCGTTGAACGTCTCGTAAACTTCGACACTGCCGCCGCTGGTGAGAATCGGACAGCCCTTGGCGAAATTAGTTGCCGCGGCTATGTTGTCTGCCTTGAGGATTGAGTAGCCTGTCAGAGCGGATGACGCGCCGTCGCGAACGGTGCCGTTTGCTGCTACGGTCTTCGACGGACCAAATGGGTTGCCGCCGTCGACCACCGATTCGCCGAGGCCGCCAAACCAGTTGCCCCACGCCGCCATCACGGCTTCGCGTTCCGCATCGGTCTCCGGCATTCCGCCGCCCTTGTATACCAAAACGAACGTCGCCATTGCGTCTCTCCAATATGAGGCTCGGTAGCGGAATCAAACAGTCGTCGTGGTACCGCTCCGGTCCGTGACACGGTACCACCCCGTCTCTGCGGATGCACGCGCATCGAAAGGGTAAGGTCGGCAGCAAACCCCGCACCTGGCTGTGGTGACGCGCTGGCTATCCGCGGCCCCGCGGTCCATACCGCGGGAGCCCGGCCACTTTCCCGAGCGGAGTGGTTCGCGTGAGCTGCGAGAGTCCATCCACAAGCCGACCCAACGGACCGAGACGGCGCTTGAACGCCACGTAGCTCTGCTCGCCCCGGATTAAACGGGCCAGTACCGACCAGATGCGGTCGCTGTGCTCCAGCAGGCCGACGTAAACGCCGGGAACCAGGTAGAAGACGTCCTGGAAGCGCCGCGACGCTTCGAGGTCAGGCATTAACTCGCGTTCGATTTCGCCCGCGTACGGCGCGAGCGATGTAATCTCGCCGGTCAGTAAGCGCATGGCGGCGCCGGCCGCCGCGCGACCGCTGTACATCGCCGCGTAGATTCCTTCTCCGGAGAGCGGGTCGATCAGACCGGCGGCATCGCCTGTCAGCGCCACGCGACCGCAGGCCAGCGGCGATCCCCGGCGACGCACCGGCAGATGGTGGCCTCGCAGTCCGTACATCGACTCCTCGGCGAGACCGTAGAACCGGCATAGTCGCCGCAGCCGGTTGCGTAATGTGCCGGCCAGGTACTGCCATCCGCCCACGCCAACGTTGACATGGTCGCCCTTTGGGAAGAGCCAGCCGTAACCCCCGGGAATACCTCCGAGATCCATGCCGACGACGCTTTGCCAGCGCGTTGGAAGCCCGGAGCGGAAGGCGATGTTCCCTTCCAGCGCGACGGCAGTGTCGCGGGGGCCGGCAAGTCGCGTCAGTTTCCCCACGACGCCGTTGGCCCCGTCCGCGCCGATCAGGACCCGGCCGCGGGCGACGCCGGTGCGCGTTTTCACGGTTACCCCTCCGCGACCCTCTTCGATTCCCGTAACCGCGTCACCGTCGTGGAACGTAACGCCGGCGATTTGCGCCCGCTCTACCAGAAAGGAATCGAGATGCCGCCGTTGTGTGAGATACGTGATCGGCTTCGGGTAACGACGGGCGAAGCCACCCTTGAGGTCATGGCTGATGAATACTCCGTTGACGGTGCGCTCGACGACCGGCGAGAGATCGAACGGCAGTAGTGCAGCGGCTCGGATCGTTACGCCCCCGCCACACGGCTTGTCGCGAGGAAAGCGGGCTTTGTCGAGCAACAAGACGCTCGCTCCGCGTTGCGCCATTTCCCGCGCAGCAGTGCTACCGGAGGGCCCCGCTCCAACCACGATTGCGTCGTAGATCATCCGGATATTAGCCAGTGGCGCCGATAGCGGCGACCAACAACAGGGCCCCGCTCACCGCGGCGCCGCCCAAGACCAGGTACGAAACGATCCGGGCACGGTTGAAGAGGAGGACCGCCACAAGCGCTGAAAACCCGAGCAATGCGAGCGCACCTTCCGGAATCTGGAGGAGGCGATCGCGTGGGGCAAGGTGGGCTATCTCGGTCGCGGGGAAATGCACGATCAGCGCAAGGGGCCGTCCTTGAAAGCGCGTGTATACGACGCCCGCTGTCAGCCAGGCGAGAAATAGGGCAACTCCTCCGAGCCACAGGACGCGGCGGTCGCTCCAGAAACCGAAGCTCCCCAGCTTCCCGCGGCGCAGACCCGCGATGACGGGCCTCGGCGGAGTTTCGCCCTGGGCCTGCTGCAAGGCCCGGATAAATGGCTGGGCGTCTTCGAGGCCGATTCCGACGGCCCCCTCGCTTGTCACGAGATATACCAGGTCGTCAGGTCCGCGGTACCTCGCCCACACCATCGCGGGGCCAACTTTGTTGACCCGAGCCTTCCCAACGGCAACGCCGGGCAAGCGAAGCCCGGAGACCATGGGAACCGCCAGGTTTCGGCCGAGCACGACGCGCTGAACGTCATGCACAGGAATCACTTGCTGGACCGCGCCCCATCGAATCACGAGCGCGCCCTGCTTCAACTCATAGTGCAAGGCGGACACGGCGTATGCCCAATAGGCGAGTGGTGAGGCGGCCACAAGCAGGATTGCGCCCAGCGTGTAGCAAACAAATGCGGCGGACGACACCTGGAGCGTAAATCCGCGCAACAGGAGAGCCAGGCCCAGCGAGAGTCCTGCAACGGCCAGCGCGACGGCCAGAACAGCACCACGAGTGCGCGGGGGAGCAAAGATCACCCGCGTAGCGCTCCCGCGGCCTGCGCCGCCCTACCTGCCGGATGGGCAGCGTTTACGGGCGTACACCAGCGCGCGTAGCGCTCTACGTTGCCTTTGGTCGCCTCGAAGTACATGTGTTGGATCTTCTTTGAGATCGGGCCAATCGTTCCGTTTCCGATCGGCCTGTGGTCGATCTTGATGATTGGCGAGACATGCGCCGCCGTTCCGGTCATGAAGACTTCATCGGCGATGTACAGCTCGGAGCGGTCGATGTTACGTTCGACAAGTGGGATGTTCCATTCGTTCTGGGCGATCTCGATCACGGTGTTACGGGTGATGCCGACCAGCAGGTTGTCGGATGGCGGCGGCGTGTACATCGTCCCGTCGCGAATCATGAAAATGTTCTCGCCGCTGCCTTCGGAAACGTGCCCATCGTGGGTCAGCATGATCGCTTCGTCGTAGCCGTTCAACTGCGCTTCTGTCTTCGCCAACGCCGAGTTCACGTAGATTCCCGTCACTTTTGCCCGTGCCGGAATTCCAAGGTCGTCGACGCGGCGCCATGAGGATGTGCAGCAGTGCACGCCTGCATCGAAGTCCAGGTACGCCCCGAGCGTGGTCACGAAGATCAGCAGGTCGTCATCGACGTTGTGCAACCGCACACCGACGAGCTCGGACGACTTGTAGACCATCGGCCGAATGTAGACGTCCTCGCGCCAGTTTCCCCGCCGCACGACCTCCAGAGTCAGGTCCACCAACTCATCGTCGCTGTAGGGCAGTTCCATCATCAGGATTTTGGCGCTGTCGTGAAGTCGCCGGAAATGATCCTTGGCCCGGAAGAGAAAGAGTTGCTCCTGGTCCGCGTTCCAGTTGCCGCGAATGCCCTCGAAACAGGCGGTGCCATAGTTGAAAGCGTGCGTCATTACGCCGATCTTCGCCTCTGCAAGCGGCATGATCTTCTTTTGCAAGTAGGCGAAAGGTTCTCCCATGGTATGAAATCTCCAACTCTTGGTATC
The DNA here is from genome assembly GCA_036741355.1 of Chloroflexota bacterium. Classification (GTDB taxonomy): domain Bacteria; phylum Chloroflexota; class Dehalococcoidia; order CAUJGQ01; family CAUJGQ01; genus JBBRGK01. The sequence continues at coordinate 63,703 of DAINSK010000002.1, read as the reverse complement.
GGCGTGTTGCGTCTCAGCGAGCCCCCAATCCCCCATCCCCTTGCCCCCAATACTGGGGGTAAGGGGCGATCCTTGGGTGCTTCACGCGGGCTACGTCGGCTTCCCGTTCGTCGTCGTGCACCGAATTTATCTGCCTCCCAACCGTCCAAGCTCCCTCTTTCCCCTAGGATTGGGGGAAAGAGGGCCGGGGAGTTAGGGGGCCGCGCGCCGGGGCATCGGTTCTCTCTGGGCTCGACGATGCTCCATTATAACAGCGGACCGGGGATGGCCGGCAAACGAAGGTCGCCATAACGCCGGCCCCGCTCGGCTATGCGTATCGCTGGAGGAACCCATGGACCAGGATCGACCGCCGAGTTACAAGCTTGGCGCATTGAACCTTGCAATCGTCAGCGACGGCACGTTCTATCAGGACGTGGGCGCGATCATGGGCGTGGTCCCGCGAAGCGTGTGGGAGCCCGTTTCAGGCCCGCCGATGGAGCGGAACCTCTACCCCCTGGCGCTGAATTCACTGCTCGTTCGTTCACAGGGGCGCACGGTGCTGATCGACACGGGCATCGGCACGAAGCTGGACGACAAACAACGCACGATCTACTACCCGGGCGACTACGGCCACCTGCTGCGCCGGCTTCGCTCACTCGGGGTGCAGCCCGACGACGTGGATGCCGTGGTCAACACGCACCTCCACTACGACCATTGTGGCTGGAACACTGCCAATGTCCACGGTCAACCCCTGCCGACCTTTCCACGAGCCAGGTACTACGTGCAACGCGGCGAATACGAGGCAGCTATCCATCCCAATGAACGCAGTCGCGCCAGCTACCTTGCCGATAACTTCACCCCGCTGGCGGAGACGAGCCAGTTGGAGCTCATCGACGGCGAGACGTCGATCACGCCGGAGATCCACGTGGTTCCAACCCCCGGCCACACCGCCGACCACGCCAGCGTCGTGATCTCATCTGCCGGCGAGACGGCGATGTTTATTGGCGATATTGTCCAGCACGGCTGCCAGCTCGACCGGCCAGTGTGGATCTCCGCCTGGGACATCTTGCCGTTAGTCTCGCTGGAAACGAAGAAGGCGCTGTTTGAACGCGCCTGGCGCGAACAGGCGCTGATTATCAGCGTCCACGCCGAGTTCCCGGGGACCGGCAGGCTGATTGAGGAAAACGGGAGGCGCCGATGGAGCCCGATTCCGCCATCACCAATCCAGTCATCCGCTGGCTGAGCCGCTACGGCGCGCTAGCGACCGTGCCGTCTTGCGCCACCGGTATATCGCCTGAGATATGAAGCTGGCTGACGAGCCACGCGGTCCCCAGCACGAGCACCGCTCCTACTACATATGGAAGTACCGCCGTGCCGTCGTAGAGCCATCCCGCCACCAGCGGACCTGTCGCTCGTGCCGCCGCCGCAAGCGACTGACCCAGGCCCAGCGTACTGCCCTGCTCGTCGCGATGGCTCTCGCGTGACAGCAATGCCGAGAGCGTCGGATTGAGCAATCCCTGGCCCACCGCCAGGGCTCCAACCACCACAAGAAGCGCCGGCAGGTCCGGCGATGCCGCGATGCCCGCGAGTGACAGGCACATGACGAGCGCCCCAACCGTCGCTAAGGAACGTTCGCTGTAGCGCGCGGTCAACCGTCCGACGAGGCCCCCCTGGACGGCCACGATCAGGACGCCAAGATACGTGAAGATGAGGCCGAAGGCGCCCGCGCCAAGCCCGAAGCGTTTCTGGCTGAACAGTGCAAAGGTGGCTTCAAGTCCTGCAAACGCGAAGGTTGTCAAAAAAGTCGCGGCCAGAATGCGCGCCAGGGCGGGCCGCCGGAAAGCGTTTGACAGGATTGCGAAGGTCGGCAGGATTCGCCCGGACGGCGCTCTGCCGCGACGCCTCGACTCCGGCAGCTTGAAGTATGCGAATGCCAGGTTCGCAGCGGCCAGTCCGGCGGCGAAGAACGCCGCGGCGCCAAAGCCGAACGGGCTGAACCCAGCGCCGATTGCCGGGCCAAAGACGAAACCGAGCCCGACCGATGCGCCCAGCAGACCCATGTACTTCGCGCGCACCTCCGGCTCTGTGACGTCGGCGACGTACGCCTGGGCGGTGGCAATGCTGCCGCCGAAAAGCCCCGCCAGCGCACGGCCGGCAAGAAGCAGCACTAGTGAGTGCGCGAACCCCGTGAAGGCAAGTGAGACGGCCGACCCTGCCAGGCTGAGCAACAGGACCGGGCGCCGCCCAACGCGGTCGGAAAGACGGCCTAGCAATGGGGCGCTGACGAACTGGACGGCGGAATACGCGGTGAGCAGGGCGCCGACCCACACGCCCGTGGCACCGAAATGCTCGGCATAGAACGGTAGCAACGGCAGGATGATGCTGAAACCGAGCAGATCGATGAAAACAGTCAGGTAAATGACCGCGAGGGGAGAACGGCGCACGCATCGCCTCGGCCGGCTGGACGGCTGGTGTTGTACCTCTTCGACTATAGAGCCGCACTAATTGTCGGTCTAACAGGCTTCCCGTGGCGGCTTACACCGGGACACGAACTCTCGCCAGGTACAATAGGTGCCAGTCCCCAGTCAGAGGCAGCAATGACCCAGGAAACGCTTCGTAAGTCCCCTCTTGACGCTTCTCATCGATCCCTCGGGGCTCGCATGGCGCCGTTTGCGGGTTGGGAGATGCCCATCCAGTACTCGGGCATCATTGACGAGGTGAAGTCGGTTCGGGAACGCGCCGGTGTCTTTGACGTCTCCCACATGGGCAGGCTGTTTTTGAGCGGGCCCGGTGCCGTTGACCTATTGCGCGCGACCTTCACGTACGACGCAGCGAAGATCGACGAGCTTCACGGGCATTACAACCTGCTCTGCGATGAACGCGGCGGAATCATCGACGATCCATACCTGTATCGAATGGGCGCCGAGCGCTGGCTGGTCGTGGGTAACGCCTCCCGCTACGACGCCGACGTCCGCTGGCTGCAGGGTCACCGGCGCAGCGGCATGGACGTGCGGATTGACGACCGACAAGCTTCAACGGCGATGCTAGCGTTGCAAGGGCCGGGCGCTAAGCACGTCTTTTCGGCCGTGCTATCGCATGAACTCGAAGCGTTAATTCCGCGGCGGGCGTGCCACGAGATCGAGCTGTTCGGCCACAAAGCGCTCGTATCGCGGACCGGCTATACAGGCGAAGACGGCTTCGAATTCGTCTGCGGAATCGACGCCGGGCGCAGCATGTGGGAAGCGTTCATGGCCGCGGGCGTCACGCCGTGTGGACTCGGTGCGCGCGACGTGTTGCGACTCGAGGCGGCACTGGCGCTATACGGCAACGACCTCGACCTCACGACCAACCCGTTGGAAGCCGGTCTCGGCTGGGTGGTGTCACTCGACGGCGACCGGGAGTTCGAGGGCAGGCCGGCGCTTGTGAACGCGAAGGGTGCGGTGGACCGCGCGCTCTCCTGCCTCAGGGCAGTCGAGCGCGCGGTGTTGCGCCACGGATATACAGTTTTCAAAGATGGCGACCAGGTCGGCACGCTCACGAGCGGCACGTTTTCGCCGACGATTGGTGCCGGGATCGGCATGGCATACCTACCGCCCGCCGACACTGAAGTCGGCACCCGGCTGCACGTAGATGTTCGCGGCCGCCGCGTGCCGGTCGAGGTGGTCAAGCGACCGTTTTACAGGGGCGGCGGCTGAGCCGGATACAACCGCGGCGAGTTGCGGCCATCGTGCTACGATCGTGTTCGTGAACTCGCGGCGCTACTCCCCTGCCTCTACCCGAGGGACAATGTAAGGTGTCACGGATGGAAGTCCCGGCGGAACTGAAGTACTCCCGCGAGCACGAGTGGGTGCGGTTGGACGGCGAGACGGCAACGGTCGGCATCACCGACTTCGCCCAGGATCAATTGGGCGATATCGTCTATCTCGACCTGCCGAAGCCGGGGACCACCGTCGATCAGTTCGGCAAGATCGGTGAAATCGAGTCGGTGAAGTCGGTTTCCGAGCTATTCACCCCTATCGGCGGCGAAGTGACCGAGATCAATGAAACGGCGCGCGACAACCCGGAGATCGTGAACAGATCCCCCTATGGCGACGGCTGGCTCATCCGCCTTCGGGTATCGGACCCGGATCAACTGAACAAGCTGCTCGCGGCCGACGAATACAGTGCGACGATTAAAACCGCGACCGAGCACTGAGCTCATGCTTCAGCAGGCACGGCCAGTCAGGGCATCGAACCCGTACGTCGGCACGACCGCCGACGAACGGGACTCAATGCTGAACGCGATAGGCGTTGAGTCGGCGGATGAGCTGTTTGCAGCCATCCCGGTCGAGTTTCGCAAGCCGGAGCTGAATCTTCCGCCGCCGTTATCTGAAATAGAGCTTACGCACGAACTCGCCGCGCTGGCGGCGATGAACCGGCCGGCCAGAGACCTCGTTTCGTTCGTCGGCGGCGGGGCGTACCGGCACTACGTGCCGAGTATCGTCGGCCACATCATCGGCCGCAGCGAGTTCTACACCGCCTACACGCCGTACCAGCCCGAGATCAGCCAGGGAACGCTGCAGGGAGCCTTTGAGTTCCAATCGATGGTGTGCGAGCTGACAGGGATGGATGTGGCCAACGCCGGAATGTACGACGGCGCCAGCGCCTTTGCAGAAGCCTGCCTGATGGCCGTCGCGGTCACCGGCCGCAGACGGATAGCCGTACTCGACACGGTTCGGCCCGCATATACGGAAACGGTACGGACCTATGCCTCCGGAAGGGGGTTGGCGGTCGAGGTCGTCGGCCGAGACCAAGTCGGATCGCTCGACGACGCGGCCTGCCTGGGAGTTCAGCAGCCGAACGGATTCGGCTTCCTCGAGGATCTCGACTCGCTCGGCGGGTCCGCACACGCGGCCGGAGGTCTGTACATCGTCGACGTCGATCCCGTTTCGCTCGGCATGTACCGAGCGCCGGGCTCCTATGGAGCAGACGTTGTCACGGCCAGCGGCCAGTCATTGGGCGGTGGCCTGAACTTTGGCGGTCCCCATGTCGGTCTCTTCGCCTGCAGCGAGCGGTTCATCCGGCATCTGCCGGGACGCATCGTCGGCCAGACCAGGGACCTCGACGGCCGCACAGGCTACGTGCTCACATTGCAAACTCGCGAGCAACACATTCGCCGCGAGCGCGCGACTTCGAATATTTGCACCAGTCAGCAGTTGCTTGCGCTCGCCGCCGCTGTCTACCTGGCAGCCCTTGGCCCGCGCGGGCTGCGCGATGTTGCAGAGCTCTGCTACCAAAAGGCCCATTACGCGGCCAAGTTGGTCGCCGCGCTGCCCGGTTTCGAGCTGGCGTTTGTGGCACCGTTCTTTAGTGAGTTCACCGTGCGATGCCCGCGACCGCCCGCAGAGATCCTGCGAGTATTGCTCGAGGCCGGCATCGCCGCCGGGCTCGACGTCAGCGATCGGGAGCCCAATGGCATGATGATCGCCCTGACCGAGATGAACAGCCGCGCCGAGATCGATCTGCTTGCGGCCAACCTCGCGCAGTTTGGGCGGCCTGCATGACGGCGTCAGAAACTGCCATCGACGGTCGGATCCCGCGTGCGACTACTGGGCCGCCCGACCTCACGCGAGACTCGATGGGCGGCCGGTTATCCTTCGATCGGAGCATCTCGGGCAAGCAAGGAGTCGCGCTTCCCGTCTGCGACGTGCCGGAAACGGCGCTGCCCGACGCGTCGCTGCTACGGACGGAGCTGCGGCTGCCGGAGCTCAGCCAGCTCGACACGGTTCGCTACTTCACGGCGCTTAGCCGGCTGAACTACAGCATCGACTCCGGCTTCTATCCGCTGGGCAGTTGCACGATGAAGTACAACCCCAAAATCGACGAGGATATTGCGCGGTTGCCCGGATTTGCCGACCTGCATCCGCTTCAGCCGGCCGAAACGGTTCAGGGCACGCTGAAGCTCTTTTTTGAGCTCCAACAGCTGCTGGCCGAGGTCACCGGTATGCACACCGCGAGTCTGGCCCCGATGGCGGGAGCGCAGGGAGAGTTCGCGGGAGTGCTGGTCATCAAGGCGTGGCTGGAGGCGAATGGTCGCGGAGACCGCACGCGGGTCCTCGTTCCCGACGCGGCCCACGGCACAAACCCCGCGACCGCCGCGATGTGCGGCTTCGAGGTTGTAACGATTCCAACCGCTAGCGACGGCGACATGGACCTGCCGGCATTGGAAGCGGCGCTCGATGGCCGCGTCGCCGGGATGATGCTCACGATTCCCAACACACTGGGCCTTTTCGATCGCAATATCCTTCGTATCGTTGAGCTCGTGCATAGCGCCGGCGGACTGATGTACGGAGACGGCGCCAACCTGAACGCAATCGCCGGGCAGGTAAAGCCGGGCGAGCTCGGCTTCGACGTCATGCACATCAATGTACACAAGACGCTCAGCACGCCTCACGGTGGCGGCGGCCCGGGCGCCGGACCGATCGCGGTGACTAAAACCCTTGCCCCGTATCTGCCTTCCCCTTATGTCGAGCTCGATGCGGGGGGCCGGGGCTATCGGCTCGTCGCACCCGAACACTCGATCGGACGGCTCGGCGAATTTCACGGTAACGCCGGCGTTTTGGTTCGCGCCTACACGTATCTGCGCACGCTCGGCGCTGAGGGGTTACGCGAGATGAGCGAGGCCGCTGTCGTCAACGCCAACTATGTACAGGCGCGCCTGCGCGGCGCCTACGACCTGCCGTACGACCGGCCCTGTATGCACGAAGTCGTTTTCTCGGGCAGGCGCCAGCGGGCGGCCGGCGTCCGTACGCTTGACGTCGCCAAACGGTTGATCGATTACGGCTTTCACCCACCGACGATCTATTTCCCTCTGGTCGTGGACGAGGCATTGATGATCGAGCCGACCGAAGCGGAGAGCAAGCAGGCGCTCGACGCTTTTTGCGACGCGATGCTGGCCGTCGCGCACGAAGCCGAGACGAACCCGGAACTGTTGAAAAGCGCCCCGACCAGCGCACCCCTGCGCCGCCTGGACGAGGCTATGGCCGCCCGCAAGCCCGTGCTCCGTTGGCGTTCACCGGCTGAACAAGGCGTCCCCACCACCACCTGATCCGCAACAAACTTGACTGACCATGTGCGCGACCGTGCGGGTAACGCCCACGACCTGGTGTTGATGGCGCACGACACCGGCGAATTCTACGACCAGATGCGCGCCTACGGCTTCGAAGACAGCGGCATCGGGGACAGCTAGCAGTGACCGCCACAGGGGCCGGCCTGATAAGACATCGGCCATAGAATGTAACGAAGAGAGTCTGCCATGGTCGCGAAACAACTGGGCGAAGCGGAGAAGATGGCGCTGATCCCGGGCATCGACTTCGTCGATGAACCGGCCGGCCGGCGCGCCCGGATCGTCGGCACCGGTCTGGGCGTTTGGGAAATAATCAAGGCCTACCATGAGTTCGACAACGATCGCGACGTGCTGATCTATGGGATGGATTGGCTGACGCCTGAGCAAATCGACGTCGCGCTTCGCTATTACGCTGCTTTCCCCGACGAGATCGATGATTGGGTGAAGCGAGACTGGGCGATCGTGCCGTAGTGGGCACGACGCCCATCTACGTAGCGTTCCAGTACTCCTCCCCGAACCACATGAGCGTGTTCGCGAACCCGTCCGGGTGCGCCTCCACGAAGTGCGCGATTCCCGACAGCAATCGCGGGTACACACTCGGATGAGGCTGCCGTGCCAGAACGAGGATACCGGCGTGACTGACACCCTGACGCTGGTACTGCAGATGGATCGGCGTGAAATCGAGCTTGTCAGCAGTCATGAGACAACGGCCCTCGCGGGCGGCGTACGCGAGCTGCTCCGGGTCGCTTCTGCCACGCATGCCGGCCGACTTCCAGTCGGTGATATCGATCTGCTGCGATCGAGCGAGAAATGCGACGGCGATAGGTTTTCGTCCAGGTAGAATCTCAACGAATCCCCCGTAAGCAGCGGTCCGTCGCAACTCCGATGCTATGGTCGGATCACCTGGGCCACAATGGCGGGGACCGTTGTCACAGGAGACGCTTGTGCAGATCCTCAGCCCGAATGACGCCGTACGCAGGTTGCCCCGCCGAGGGCGCGTGCTGATCGCTCCGGGCTGTGGACTGCCTACCGTCTTGTGTGACGCGCTGGGTGAAGAGCAGCTGCACTTCGATGACCTGGAGTTGTACTCGGGCCTGATCATGACCCCGGTCAGCTTCCTACACGCGGTCCCCCATCCGTTCCGCCTGGTGACCACGCATGTGACCCCCGTTACCGAGCCCCTCGTCATGGACGGGCGCGCGGACTACCTGCCGCTGCGCTACTCCCAGATGCCGATCGCTTTTTCCCCCGACGGCGTGCTGCCGGTCGATGCACTGATGATCCAGGTTTCGCCACCCGACGCTCACGGCTACTGCACGCTCGGCGCCTCGGTGAGCGCCTGCGTCGACCTCGTGCCGCAGACAAACCTGGTGATCGCCGAAATCAACAAGCGAGCGCCGCGGACGCGTGGCAACGCGGTCCACGTCTCACAGATCGACTACGCCTGTGAAGTCGATAAGCCGCTGATCCCCTACGACCCGCCAAAAGTAGGTGCGTTAGAGCAGAGGATCGCACGCTATGTCGCCGAGCTTGTCTCCGATGGAGCAACTTTCCAAATAGGCATCGGCGCTATACCCGCGGCTATACTCGACGCGCTCGGAGGCCATCGTGATCTCGGCATCCACTCGGGGTTGATATGCGACGGCATGATCCCACTGATCGAGGGCGGCGCCGCCAACGGCGCCCGTAAGACGGTCGACCGCTGGCAGGCGGTCGGCGGCGAGGCGATGGGTACCAATCGACTATACGACTTCATCGACGGCAACCCCGCCGTCCAGATCGTCTCCGGAGTACGATCGCATGGTCTAGACGCGGTGCGCCGTCTGGACAATTTTATCGCCATTAACTCGGCAATCGAAGTCGATCTCACCGGCCAGGTTAACGCCGAGTGGGTCACCGGACGGCAGATGAGCGGTATCGGCGGCCAGTTCGACTACGTCGAAGCGGCGATGTACTCTCGCGGCGGCCGTTCGATTGTAGCGCTGCCATCGACCGCAGCCCGAGGCACCGCCTCCCGCATCGTTCGAATGTTGTCAGCGGGCACGCCCGTCACTTCGCCGCGATACTGTGTCGACTTCGTCGTGACTGAATATGGGATTGCCGACCTTCGCGGTAAGGGGATCCACGCCCGTTCCCGGGCGCTGGCAGAGATCGCCCATCCGCATTTTCGGGAGGCGCTAAGCGAGGACAGTGGGCAGTAGGGCGCGCAGCCCGGCAGTAGGTACGGAATCGCCAGCTATCGCGCTGAATTCCCCAGACCGTTTGCATAGGCGAGCAGTTGCTGGCCCGCGCCTTTTGATACCGCCGAAAAGTGACTCAGGGCGATGACGTCAACTTCCAGGCCCGCGAGCTTTTGCACCGACCGTCGCGCCTCTTTCATGTTGATCGAGAACAGCGGATTCGGTCCGCGGATGGCGCCGTTATGGCGCTCGAGTGAATCGCCGGCTATAAGCAACGCCAGATCGGGGAAATAGAGGGAGATGTGTCCGGGCGTATGTCCGGGCGTGTGAATTACGCGCATGCCGCCGAGGATTTGAAACTCGTCGCCGTCATGCAGGAATTCGTCGATACGGACAGGTGAGAAGCGAAACGCGCGCCGGCCGAACGGGCGGGCGGCGATCCTCAACGCTGGATTGCCGAACGGCGACGGCGGTCCGGCAGTGCTCATGACGGCGCTGGCTTCGACTGCATGGATCGCCGCCTTTGCCGGCAGCACCTGTTGCAACTCCGCCAATCCTCCGAGGTGATCCGGGTGATAGTGCGTGATGATCACGCGCTCGATCTCATCGGCCCGGCGTCCGGCTGCCTGAACGGCGTGCAGTAATCGCACCCCGCTTCCACGGAAGCCCGTATCTACCAGGGTCACTCGATCCCCGAGCAACAGGAACGCTGATGTGGGGAACAGCGGCACCTGAAGGACTCCGGGGACGATCGGACGGAGGATGACGTGGCGTCCAAACATACCGGATCGTCGTCACACGATGGGTCGGAGGTCAAGCTCAAACCGGTCAAATACGGAAAGCTGACGTTGTTGACACTCTATGGAGTGAGTGCTACATTTGTTGTCCAGAACGGGTGTTCCGATTTTGGCACCCGACAGCCGGTAATCACGCCGGCATCGAGCGAACAGGGGGCATCACGTTGAAGGGTAGGCTGTCGGTAAAGCAGCAGCACATTCTCGACTACATGCGCTCGTTTATGGACGACAACTCATATCCGCCCAGCATTCGCGATATCCAGTCCGGCTGCAGTATCAGTTCTACCTCGGTGGTCGATTACAACCTCAAGGCACTCGAGCGGCTTGGATACATTCACCGAGACCGTGAGGTTTCCCGCGCGATCGAGCTCCTGGACAACGGGCCAAAGCGCATGCGCGTTGTCTCGGTGCCGGTAGTCGGACTAATTGCCGCCGGCACTCCGATCCCCGTCCCATCGGCTGATAGCTTCGCCGTCGACTACTCGGAAACCGTGGAAGTTGGCGATAGCGTCACGCGCGGCAGAGAGAACGTCTTTGCTCTTCGGGTCAAGGGGACATCGATGATCGACGCTTTCATTAACGATGGAGACGTCGTGCTGTTTGAGGCCACCGATCACGCCGAAAACGGCGAGATGGTTGCAGCCTGGCTCAAGCGCGAAGGTGAGACGACGCTCAAGAAGTTCTATCACGAAGGTGACCGCGTCCGCCTTCAGCCGATGAACTCCACGATGGGGCCCATCTACACCGCGGCCGACAACGTCGAGGTTCAGGGGCGCCTCATTTACGTCACGCGGTCGATGGTGTAGCCCCGAGCAGCTCGCAGGACCTTCGCGGTATGATTGGACCACAGACAGGTGAGCGGTAGGCTCCTACCGCTCACTTTGCATATCACAGCGAGAGCGGCATGGCGCAGCCCATCCTCGAAGTTCAAGACCTCTCGGTCGAGTTCGCAACGCGCGAAGGCCCCGTGCGGGCGGTGAATCACGCGTCGCTGGCACTCGCGTCCGGCGAGATCGTGGCGATCGTCGGTGAGAGTGGCAGTGGGAAGACGACGCTGGCGCTGTCAGTGCTGGATTTGTTGCCGTTTCCGGGTCGCGTGACCAGCGGCAGTATTCGGTTTGAAAATCAGAATCTTCTATCTCTGCGCGACGACGAGTTGCGCAAACTGCGCGGCAACGCGATCTCGATGATTTTCCAGGACCCGGTGAGCTGCCTGAACCCGGTCCTGCCCATTGGACGCCAGGTCGAAGAGATCCTTACGAGCCACCTCAAGCTCGACAAGAAAGAACGCAAGCGGCGCGCTATCAGCCTGTTGCAAAGCGTCGGTCTAGCGGACGCCGAGCGCATCGCCAACCAGTACCCGTTCCACCTATCGGGCGGCATGTGCCAGCGGGTGATGATCGCCATGGCTACCGCCTTGAACCCGCGCGTGATCGTCGCAGACGAACCGACGTCATCCCTGGACGTGACCGTACAAGCCCAGATTTTGGCCGAACTGGATGGTCTGCGCCGAACGCGAAACACCGCCATCCTGCTCATAACACACGACTTCGGCGTGGTAGCGCAGTCTGCCGACCGCGTGGCGGTGATGTATGGCGGCGCGATCGTCGAGCAAGGCGACGTGGCGACCGTGTTCAGCAAACCCCAGCATCCGTACACCTGGGCGCTGCTCAATACGCTGCCGCGCCTGGATGGGCGCAACGGCCGGCTTCGCGCGATCCCCGGCTCGCCGCCCAGCCTGCTCAACCTCACGCCGGAATGCAGCTTCGTGACCCGGTGCACCAAGGCGCTTAGCCGCTGCCGCATCGAACCGGCCCCGCCCCTGGTGGAAGCCGGCACCAACCACGCCGTCGCCTGTTACAACCCGATCTTTCAGGACTGGGCCGACGACGCCGACGATTAGCGAATGCCGCCACCGCTTCACCGCAGCCCGGCCAGCTCAACGACGAGCAGCTCGATCGCCGTCTCCTCATCCTGAATGCCGCGCTTGATGTTAAGGTCCGCTTCCAGCAGGCGAGCATAGCCAGATTCAAGGCGCGCCGCCGGGTAACGACGGGCCTGGTCCATCACCTTCGCCATCGCGCCGGGGTATCGGAGCTCGAGCTTGCGCTGAATCTCGTCGCGACTCACACGACGCCGGAGCAAGTCTTGCGCCAGCAACAACTGCCGATACTGGCGCGCTAGCATCGTCAGGAGATAAGGCCCCGCGGCGCCACCCTCCATGAGCAGGCGCACGAGCCGCAAGGCCTCGCTACTCTGACCGGCCATCACCGCGTCGACCAGTTGAAACACGGTGCCCGTCGGTGCAACCGTCACCATGTGACGGACGTCTGCGACCTCTATGGGGCGGTCGTAAGCGAACAGACTGAGTTTTTCGACCTCGCTGTTCATGCGCCAGAGGTTCGCACCCACCGTTTCGGCCAACACCGCCGCCGCGCGCGGCTGAATCGACGCGTGCCGCTCTCGCACCCGCTCGGATACCCATCGCGACAGAGCCTCTCGATCCATAAGGGGGAATACGTGCACGTCGGCCAGCGGGCGTAGCTCGGCAAGCAGCCGGTTGTTCACCCGCAGCTCGCCATCCACACACACAAGCTCGGTGCTTTCCGGCAGCCGCCGCGCGTATGCCGCTAATCCCGCCCAGGGCCACTTGTCCTCCGCCGAACCCGCCTGAGACCGAGAACGGCCCGTCCGCGTGGTTCGCGGCGCAGTTTCCTGTGAGCTCAGCAAACCTTCCACGAGCACGAACCGCCTCTCGGCCAGGAACGGCACTGTATCGCACGCGGACATAAGTTCCTCCGGCTTCACCGAGCGGCCATCGAAGATCGCGGTGTTGGCGGAGAGCATGCCGTCGCCGTCGAGATCACCTCGCAACGCCGCTAGTGCCGCGGTGCGGGTATACGAGTCAGGACCGTAATACAGGCGCAACACTCGGTGATCACTACTCCAGGTCCAGGCTCCAGCCGAGCCACACGACGACGAACACGGCCGCTGTGATCGCGGCCCCCGGCCACACCATGCTGCCCAGAAACAGGCCGGCATCGCGCGTACCGTTCGTCGCGATGAGCTGCCACACACCGGTACCGGCATCGGCGGCGATTCCGAGCAGCCAGATCCACCACGGCGGTGGAGAAACTGCTGGTCGCCACCACGGACCGGTAGGCTGCTCGTCGGAGTGCTGCGTCATCGGAGGCGGGCCCTTTCCCGGTCATTGTATGTGGTGTGCGCTCACGGCGGCTCGGCCAAGCATGTCGCCAAAAGCTTGCGCGCGTGGGGTAGTCGCTTGAAACGCGCTTCGGCCTGCCGGGCTGCAGACTCGTCAGCATACGGCCATGCGGCAAGCAACTGCACGGGTGAGCGCCCGCGCGTGTAACGCGCACCCCTCCCCGTGTCATGCTCCTGCACACGACGGACCACGTCGGTGCTGATGCCCGTGTAGAGCGTGCCGTCGCGGCAGCGGAGCAGGTACAACTGCCAGCGGTGCGCAGCCAAGGCCGTTGCTTCTCGATCAGTTGCCATGAAATCACCGTAGCATTCCGTTCTTCGTCCCGGACACTCGACTCTCGGACTGCTTTTCGATACGACCATATGCGATACTTCGGGCGGCGGTCCGACTGTTTCCCAGCACCGGCGGGAGTGAAACGTTGGTATTCAGACGACGCAGGCCGGACGCTCAGGAAGGCCCGCAGCGTGGCCCGGGCGGGGGCAAAGTACGCGCGAAACTTAGCCAACGGGGGCCGAGACGCCGGCGAATGAGCACCGGGGAAGCGATGTTCCTCGGCTTCCTTTCCGGCGTGATTATCTTTTTCGTAGAACACTTTTGGGTCCACGCGTCATGGGGACTCAGCAGCATTATCGGAGTGGGTGTCGCAGTAGCTTCGACTGCGCTCAATGTCTGGCTCGAGTCCAGGCGCCGAAGCAAGTTTGCGGCCGAGGTCAAAGAGGCTCGGCGGTCGCGGCGGCGCTGAGGTCCTGCGTGTATTCCCGATCCGGCAGCGCTGTCGCCTCAAGGCCAGAGCAGATAATGACGAACGTGGAGGAGTTGGCGCAGAGCACCGATCTGGCGAGCATGCGGAATGAACTGGCCGCGTTGTTACAGGAACGCTGCTTCTCATACGGCTATCAATATCAGGCTCTCTATCAGGCGGATTCGTCGGGCAAGCTCCAGGCCGCTTCGGGCATAGCCGGCGCGGCCGGCCGAATCGACTAGCACGTTCTACCGGTGTGTGATTTGCACCGTACGAGCGTGGTGACGAACGACTCCGAATAGTTCTTCGAGCTCAAACGGCTTGGGCAAGTACGCCGCGACGGCCTTGTCGGCACGATCCTCGGCCGACGGCCGGCTGCCGGACATGATGACGCACGGAATGGCGTCGCCCCACAATTCATTCACGCGTGCGGCCAGATCTCGTCCACCGAGTGCGGGCATCCCTACGTCCATCAAGATCAGTGACGGCGGATCCCGTTCGATGACGGGCAATGCTTGCATGCCGTCGCCAGCCGTCACTGTCCGATAGCCTTGCTCAGATAGCGCCACGGAAATGAGGTCGCAAATCTGCGGGTCATCGTCGATGATCATGACCAGCCCGGCGTTCGTCTGCGGGCCCGTATCTACCGACATAGACGCGTCCTCGAACAGCGGCTCTTCGCCGGTCACCGTATCATCAATCGAGCCGCTTGTGGGGCTTGACACGGTCTGTATGATAACAGTTGAACCGGCCCAGGCTTTGGCAAAACTCAGCCGCGGCCCACTATCAATGGCGTTACAATGGCGCCTCGAAGTTCGTTGGCGTTGATTTTGCGTGCTCGCCCTGCTACACTCTGGAAGCTGGGCTAATCTTCGTTGCCTGCCTTTCCCTCAGAATACGCATTGCGAACTGACCGCCTTATTTTTATCTCTTTTTGTTGGCCGCGGGATAATACCTTTCCGAGGAGTGCTGCTCTATGACCAGTGCCAGGGACCTTGCACCGGTGCGCGCCGCTGTACCGAGCGTTCGAAAAGTATATAGCAAGATTCGAGAGATCATCTCGGTACCCAACCTCATCCAGGTACAGCTCGATTCGTTTCTATGGTTCACCGGCGCTAAGGACGCTGCGAGCAAGGCCGAGAGCGGCCTACGCGAGCTTTTCGACGAAATCTCTCCGATCGTCGACTTTACGGGCTCGCGCATGGAGCTACGGTTCCTCGACTACGAGTTCGGCGAGCCGAAGTACAGCGAGCTCGAATGCCGCGATAAGGATATGACCTACTCGGCGCCGCTTCGCGTCGACGTCGAGCTCCGCGTCAAAGAGACCGAGGAGATCAAGGAACAACAGCTATTCATGGGCGATTTCCCGCTCATGACCAAGAACGGCACGTTCATCATCAACGGCGCTGAGCGCGTCGTCGTGTCGCAGTTGGTCCGCTCACCCGGCGTCTACTTCACAGTGGAACAGGATCCGTCCAGCGGCCGCGACATGACCGGCGCCAAGCTGATCCCCAACCGCGGCGCCTGGCTGGAGTTCGAAACAAGCAACAAGGATATCGTCTCGGTCAAAGTAGACCGCAAGCGCAAGATCCCGATCACGACGCTGCTGAGGGCGATTGACCGCGACCCGGCGATCGACGACGAAACCAAGCTCGGCACCGACGAGCGCATCCTCACCAAGTTTGAGGACGTCGAGTCGCTGTCGGAGATCCATCACTACATTCGGACCACCCTGGAGCGTGACTCGGCCCGCACCAAGCGCCAGGCGCTCGAGGAGTTCTACAAGCGCCTCCGCCCGGGTGACCCGCCGACGCTGGAAAACGCGCGCCAGTTGCTAGATTCGCTTTTCTTCAACCCGCGCCGCTACGACCTCGGTCGCGTCGGTCGCTATAAGCTAAACAAGCGCCTTGGTGTGTCAGTCGATCAGAAGACGCGCACGCTGACCCACGACGATATCGTGAGCATCGTCAAGCAACTGATCCGCATCAACTTGGGTCAGGGGCTGCCCGACGACATCGACCATCTCGGCAACCGCCGCGTCCGCGCCGTTGGCGAATTGATTCAGAACCAGTTCCGCATCGGCCTGCTGCGCATGGAGCGCGTGGTGCGCGAGCGCATGACCATCACCGACCCCGATCAGGCAACGCCGAGCGCATTAATCAACATCCGTCCCGTCGTCGCCGCCATGAAGGAGTTCTTCGGCGGATCGCAACTGTCACAGTTCATGGATCAGACGAACCCACTGGCCGAGCTGACTCACAAGCGACGGCTTTCGGCGCTGGGCCCCGGAGGCCTCTCGCGCGACCGCGCCGGCTTTGACGTGCGCGACGTGCATCACAGCCACTACGGACGTATCTGCCCGATCGAGACGCCGGAAGGTCCGAACATCGGCCTGATCGGTTCGCTGGCGACGTTTGGCAAGGTGAACCCATATGGCTTCATCGAAACGCCATATCGCAAAGTCCTGCGCGAGCTGCCGAGGGACAGCGCCGGCCTCGTCGGACACACACTGCGCGAAGATTTGCGCGACGGCAAGGGCGTTATCGCCGCTGCCGGTACGGAGGTCTCGCTCGCTCTCGCGAAGAAAATCGCATCCAACGGCGTCGAGCGGGTCCAGGTGCAGCCGTTCGTATCCGACATCGTCGAATACCTTTCGGCCGACGTCGAAGACAATTACGTCGTCGCGCAGGCTAACGTTGCCCTGGACGACCAGGGCCAGTTCCTGGAAACCCACGTGGAGGTTCGGCACCGACAGGACTTCCGGGTCGAGTTGGCCGACCATGTGGACTACATGGATGTATCACCCAAGCAAATTGTCTCGGTGGCGACGTCGCTGATCCCCTTCCTGGAGCACGACGACGCCAACCGTGCGCTCATGGGCTCGAACATGCAGCGCCAGGCTGTGCCGCTGCTCCGGCCTGAAGTGCCACTGGTCGGCACCGGCATGGAAAAACAGACCGCGTTCGACTCGGGGCAGGTGATCTTCGCCCATAAAGACGGCCGCGTGGTGAGCTCCACGGCGAAGCGGATCATCGTCGAGTACGTGGACGGAGAGCGCGAAGAGTTCCGGCTGCAAAAGTTCGTCCGCTCGAATCAGGGCACATGCATCAACCAGCGCCCCATCGTCGACCGGGGACAGCAGGTGATTGCTGGCCAGGCGCTGGCCGACAGCTCATCCACCGACCAGGGCGAACTCGCGCTCGGCCAGAGCGTCCTGTGCGCGTTTATGAGCTGGGAGGGTTACAACTTCGAGGACGCAATCATCATCTCAGAGGCTATCTGCCGCGAGGACAAGTTCACATCCATTCATATTGAGAAACATGAGATCGAGGCGCGAGACACCAAGCTCGGCCCCGAAGAGATCACGCGCGACATTCCCAACGTTGGCGAGGATAGCCTCCGCGACCTCGACGAGGACGGCGTCATTCGCGTCGGCGCCGAAGTACGCGAGGGCGACATCCTGGTCGGCAAGATCACGCCCAAGGGCGAGACCGAACTGACCGCGGAAGAGAAACTGCTGCGGGCGATCTTCGGCGAGAAGGCGCGCGAGGTGAAGGATACTTCCCTGCGCGTGCCCCACGGCGAGCGCGGCAAGGTCATCGACGTGAAGGTCTTTGACCGCCAGTCGCACCTCGAGCTTCCGGCCGGCGTGAACAAGCTGGTACGGGTTTCGATCGCGCAAAAGCGCAAGCTGTCCGAAGGCGACAAGATGGCTGGCCGCCACGGTAACAAGGGTGTCGTCGCCCGTATCTTGCCGGTCGAAGACATGCCGTACCTGGCAGATGGCCGGCCGGTAGACATCGTCCTGAACCCGATCGGCGTGCCGAGCCGCATGAACCTGGGGCAGGTGCTCGAGACGCACTTGGGCTGGGCGGCGAAGACGCTCGGATTCCGGGCGATCACGCCGGTGTTCGACGGCGCCAGCGACGTCAAGATCGAAGATGCGTTGGCCCGCGCCTGGCTGACAATGGAGGCCGGTGCGGTATCGCTGAATCCCATTTCCGGGCAGACAACGACTAAAACTCAGGACGAGGTCGGCGAGTATATCGACCTCGAGCGGCTTCGCGAGTGGCTCGGCGAACGCGGTTATAACCCCGACGAAGTCTTCGACGACTCGCATCCCGGCGCCGCGAGACGGGCCTGTCTCGAGCTGTGGATGGAACAGGTTGGCGAAAAGAAAGTGAGAGGTCGCTCGCTCGAGGAGCTCGACGAACTGGCCGATCGGATGAGCGCCGACCGCCGCATGGCGCCGCCGATCTTCGGCAAGCAGGTGCTGTACGACGGCCGCTCCGGCGAGGCGTTCGACCAGCCGGTCACGATCGGCTACATCTACATGCTGAAGCTTGTCCACCTCGTGGAAGACAAGATTCACGCACGTTCCACGGGTCCGTATTCGCTCATCACCCAGCAGCCGCTGGGTGGAAAGGCGCAATTCGGCGGTCAACGGTTTGGTGAGATGGAGGTTTGGGCTCTTGAGGCCTATGGCGCCGCGCACATTCTGCAAGAACTGCTGACGGTTAAGTCGGACGACGTAGTGGGACGTGTCAAGACCTATGAAGCGATCGTCAAAGGCGAGAATGTGCTCGAGCCCGGCGTGCCGGAATCGTTCAAGGTTCTCGTCAAAGAGCTGCAGAGCCTCGGGCTGGCGGTCGAGGTGCTGAACGAGGAAGACGAGCTCGTCTCCTTCCGGGCAGAGGAACAGGCCGACATCCCGCAGATCGGAATCAACCTCTCCGGTTTCGAGCGCGAAGACCTCTTCTCCAGCGACAACATCTAACAACTAACAACCCGTATTAACCCGGCCATGGGTGGAGGAAATTCCTTACATGCTGGAAGTCAACGATTTTAACGCCGTCCGAATCTCCCTGGCTTCGCCGTCGCAGATTCGCAGTTGGTCCTACGGCGAGGTCACGAAGCCGGAAACGATCAATTACCGCACGCTGAAGCCGGAAAAGGACGGCCTTTTCTGCGAAAAGATCTTTGGTCCGACCAAGGATTTCGAGTGCTATTGCGGCAAGTACAAGCGCGTCCGTTATAAGGGCATCAAGTGCGACAAGTGCGGCGTCGAGGTGGCGCGGAGCAAGGTCCGCCGCGAGCGCATGGGCCATATCGAGCTGGCGTCGCCCGTTAGCCACATCTGGTTCGTGAAGGGCACTCCGAGCCGCCTTGGTCTGTTGCTCGATATTTCGCCGCGCTCGTTGGAGCGAGTACTTTACTTCGCCCAGTACATCATCGTGTCCGTCAACGAAGAGGCGCGACAACGGCGGCTGAACGAAATCGCTGCACACATGGAAAGCGATGTGGCCGCCGCGACCGCGACGATCCAGGCACAAATCGATGCGGCGCGCGAGGCGGTCGATGCAGCGGTCGGGGAGCTCGAAGGTGAGCGCGCTCAGCAGTTGGAGCAGGTTGAGATCGAGCGCACCGCCGCGCTACTGGCGCTCGAAAGAGAGCACGCGGCAATCCTCAAGGCTCTGGCAAAATTGGTTGGCAAGGCTGCGAAGAAGGACCTAAAGCTCGGCAATGTGACGCTGGTCCGCACCGACGAGATGGTCAAGCCGACGTTCGAAGACGAGGTCCGAAAGGCCTACGCCGACCTGCTCGATCAGACCGAAACGGGCTTCGCCCAGCGCCGCCAAGACATCGCCTTCTCGACTGACGCGGCGCTTGACCAGCGTCGTGCAGCGGCCACCGCAGAGGTTGAGCCGCTGGTCGAGAAGCGCAAGACCGAAGAGACCGCGATCCGTGAGAAGCACCAGGAGCAGATCGACGAGCTGACCCGAGAAATCCAGACCCTGCGGCTGATCCCGGAAACGAAGTATCGCGAATGGACCGAGCAATATCGCGGCGTGTTCGAGGCTGGGATGGGCGCGGAGGCGGTCCTGCGCATCCTCGAAGGTGTCGACATGGAGGATCTGCGGACACGGCTGCACGTTGAAGTCAGCTCAACCAGCGGCCAGCGGCGCAAGAAGGCGACCAAGCGACTCCGCGTCGTGGAGGCGCTGCGCCAGTCGGGCAACGATCCATCATGGATGGTATTTACCGTTCTACCGGTGCTGCCACCGGACCTACGTCCGATGGTGCAGCTCGATGGGGGCCGTTTCGCTACGAGCGACCTGAACGACCTGTACCGCCGCGTGATCAATCGCAACAACCGCCTGAAGCGTCTACTCGAGCTTGGCGCCCCCGAGATCATCATCCGCAATGAGAAGCGCATGCTTCAGGAGGCGGTCGACTCCCTGATCGACAACGGCCGGCGCGGACGGGCGGTATCCGGATCTGGCAACCACAAGCTGAAGTCGCTCTCCGATATGCTCAAGGGCAAGCAGGGGCGCTTCCGCCAGAACCTGCTGGGCAAGCGCGTCGACTACTCCGGCCGGTCGGTGATCGTCGTCGGTCCTGACTTGAAGTTGCACCAGTGCGGGCTGCCGAAGCGCATGGCGCTTGAACTGTTCAAGCCGTTTGTCATGCATGCCCTGGTCGCTCGGGGACTGGCGCACAACATCAAAAGCGCGAAACGGTTCGCCGAGCGGGCACGTCCCGAGGTCTGGGACGTGCTCGACGAGGTGATCAAGCAGCGTCCCGTGCTGCTCAACCGCGCTCCGACGCTCCACCGCCTCGGCATCCAAGCCTTCGAGCCCGTGCTGATAGACGGAAGCGCCATTCAGCTCCACCCGCTGGTGTGTCTCGCATTTAACGCCGACTTTGATGGCGACCAGATGGCGGTGCACGTGCCCCTATCACGCGAGGCGGTGGCTGAAGCCCGCCAGATCATGCTGTCAACGCATAACCTTCTATCGCCCAGCTCGGGCGACCCGGTTGTGGCGCCGCGGCTTGATATGGTGCTCGGCTGCTTCTATATGACCATGGTGGACCCGCACGCCAACGGCCGATTCCGTGAGGGCGATGGTCCCAAGCGGCGCTCGGCGGTCGGGCGTTACGGCAGCTTCTCCGAAGTCAAGATGGCCTACAATCTGGGGATCGTCGACCTGCGCGCGGAGATTATGGTCCGCGACGAGCGGACCGAACATCAGGAGATCAAGACGACCCCGGGGCGGATTATTTTCAATGACATCCTCCCGTTCCCGGAGATCGAATACAAGAACGTCCTGATGAACGGCAAGAACCTGAAGGACACGGTCGCGGAATGCTACAAGAAGCTGGGCGACGAGCGCACAGTCGAGATCGTCGACGCGATCAAATCGGTCGGGTTCCGGTACGCGACGCAGTCCGGCATCACCATGTCGATTCACGACGTCAAAGTACCGCCGGCAAAGGCTGAGTTGCTGCGCCAGGCCGAGGAGAACATCGAGCTCATCGATCAGCAGTTCCAGATGGGTAACCTGACCGAAGATGAGCGGTATTCCCAGGCGATTGCGGTGTGGAACGACACCACGGCGCGGGTGACGGCTGAAATCGAAAACCACTTCGAGGAGTACGGTTCGGTCTACATCATGGCGAACTCGGGGGCGAAAGGTAATATCGCGCAGATCCGCCAGATGGCCGGTATGCGCGGATTGATGACCGACCCTTCGGGGCGCATCATCGACCTTCCGATTCGATCGAGTTTCCGCGAGGGGCTGACGGTTCTCGAATACTTCATCTCGACCCACGGCGCCCGTAAGGGTCTGGCCGACACCGCCCTCCGTACGGCGGACTCGGGTTATCTGACTCGGCGCCTGATTGACGTGGCGCAGGACGTCATCGTCCTCGCCGAGGACTGCGAGACGCTCTCTGGCATCTGGCTCGCGGAGCCCGCCGATAAGAGCGTGATGGAGTCCTTAGAGGAGCGAATCATTGGCCGCTACGCGGCCCAACCATTCGTGAATGAGGAGACGGGCGAAATCCTCGTCGACCGCAATGAAGAGATCGACGAAGAAAAGGCCCGCGCCATCGTCCACGAGCGCGACCGGCGTAGAGCCGCGGGAGCGAAGGCAGGCGATCCGAACGTTCGCACTCAGGTTTACGTGCGGTCGCCGCTGACTTGCGACTCCAAGCGTGGCATTTGCCGCCTCTGCTACGGGCGCAGCCTGGCCCGCGGCAAACTAGTTGAGATCGGCGAGGCGGTCGGGATCATCGCCGCACAGTCGATCGGCGAGCCGGGTACGCAGCTCACCATGCGTACGTTCCACCTCGGCGGCGTCGCCGGCGGCCTGGATATCACCAGTGGCCTCCCGCGCGTCGAGGAGCTGTTCGAGGCACGCGTGCCGAAGGGCGAAGCAAAGATATCGGAGATCGACGGCGTTGCCGCCATTGTTCGTGACGGCGAACAGCGCAAGGTGCGAATCTCGAGCACAGAACGCTACCACGACGACTACGATCTGCCGGTCGGTATCGAAGCCGTTGTCGAGGACGACCAGTGGGTTGAAGCCGGTACGCTGCTCGCGCGGCCAAGCGGCGACGCCGCGACGACCGACGTCGCGGCCGGTGGCGAGTTCGTTGCACGTTTTGCCGGGCGTGTGCTCCGCGAGCGCGGTGATAAGCTCTCGGTCATTTACGAAGAAAAGGACGAACGCGAGTATCCGATCGCGGCGCAGGCGCGGCTGCTAGTCGAAGAGGCCAACGTCGTTCACGCGGGTGACAAGCTCACCGAAGGCTCAAAGAACCCGCAAGACGTTCTTGCCATCCAGGGGCGCGAGGCTGTACAGATGTACCTCGTCGAAGAGGTTCAGAAAGTCTACCGGTCCCAGGGAGTGAACATCAACGATAAGCACATCGAGACGATCGCACGTCAGATGCTCCGCAAGGTGATCATCGACCAGGCGGGCGATACGGGCATGCTGCCGGGCGAGCTCGTGGACCGGTTCGTTTATGAGGATCGCAACGCGGGAGTTCTGGCGGAAGGCGGCGAGCCCGCCACCGCCAAGCCGGTGCTGCTCGGTGTGACCAAGGCGTCGCTCAGCACGGATAGCTTCCTGGCGGCGGCGTCGTTCCAGGAGACCACCCGCGTCCTGACCGAAGCCGCAATTACGGGCCGAACAGACCATCTGCTGGGCCTGAAGGAGAACGTGATCATTGGCAAGCTCATACCGGCGCGGGCCACTCTCGACCTGCCGCCGGTGGAAAGGCTCGCCGAGCCACGACCGCGCCTCTTCGTCGCTCTCGAAGACGAAGAAGGACTGGCAGAGGGTCTCTTCGATGAGCCGGGCTTCAGCGCGGTGCCGATGAATGGCTCCACGATTGTGGCCGAAGACGTCAATGCCGAGAGCGGGGACGACATCGACGACATTGACGAAGCCGATGCTGATGACGAAGAGGTTGAGGAAAAGGTTGACGAAGAGTAGTCCTTGAGATGCGTAATTCTGTACGAGCCGGCGGTAATCCGCCGGCTCCTTTGTTTCCAGGGACGCCGGGCCAGCTGTGCTAAGATCGCAATAGCACAACAGGCAGCATCGAGGACGGTAATGACCAGCCAAACGGTCGAACCCGACCAACCAGGGTCTGCACCCCGCCTCCCGCGTCCCGAGTCCCGCCCACTGACAACTGAACCGCCCGCCACTCCACCGGAATCAAACCCGTACGACACCGCCGTGGCCCAATTCAACGCCGTTGCCGAGCGGCTGCACCTTTCGCCGAGCCTCGCGCAGGTGCTGCGTAACCCCAAGCGCGAGTTAACCGTTCATTTCCCCGTGAAGATGGACGATGGGTCCGTGCACGTCTTCACCGGTTACCGCGTGCAGCACAACGACGCCCGCGGACCGGTGAAGGGGGGCATTCGCTATCATCCCTCTGTATCGATCGACGAAGTGCGCGCCCTCGCTATGTGGATGACCTGGAAGTGTGCGGTGGTGAATCTACCGTTTGGGGGAGCCAAGGGCGGCGTTTGCGTCGAACCGAAGCAGCTTTCGTTGCGTGAATTGGAGAACCTTACCCGGCGATACGCGGCCGAAATCGGCATCATCATCGGCCCCGAGCGCGATATCCCGGCGCCCGATATGGGGACGGACATGCGAGTCATGGCGTGGATCATGGATACCTTTTCCATGAACCTTGGCCATTCCGTTCCCGGAGTCGTGACCGGCAAGCCGATCAGCATCGGCGGGTCCCAGGGCCGCGTTGAAGCCACGGGACGCGGTCTCCTCTACATTACGCAAGAGGCGCAGCGAAGTCGCGGACACACGCTCGAAGGCGCCTCGGCAGCGGTCCAGGGATTTGGCAACGTCGGCTCTACGACGGCGCGGCTGATGCAGGCCGCGGGCGCGAAACTCGTGGCAGTGAGCGACGTTGGCGGGGGCGTCTACAACGCACACGGGTTCGCATGGAAGGATCTGCGCGCTGCCAAGGATAGTGATGGCCTTCTGAAGGATACGGTTCGCCAGGCCGATCGGATAACGAACGAGGAGTTGCTCGAGCTTCCGGTCGATATCCTGGTGCCGGCCGCAATGGAAGGACAGGTCACCGGAAAGAACGCCGCCAGGGTCCGCGCCCAACTGATCGTCGAAGGCGCAAACGGACCGATCACGCCCGAGGCCGATGCGATCCTCAACGATAACGGCATCGCGGTCATCCCCGACATTCTCGCCAACGCCGGCGGTGTGGTCGTCTCATATTTCGAATGGGTGCAGGACCTCCAATCCTTCTTCTGGGAAGAAGACGAGGTGAACGTGAAAATGCACCGCATCATGACGCGCGCCTTCAACGAAGTTCAGGCGATCCAGGAGCGGGAGTGCGTCACGATGCGAGAGGCGGCGAACATGCTGGGCGTCAAGCGAGTGGTCGAGGCGGTTGAGACGCGCGGCATCTTCCCTTGACGGATCAGGACCGCGCCTTATCCGCCACGATTGGGAGAAACGCATGGCCACCCAGATCAAATTCGGAACCGACGGCTGGCGGGCAATCATTGCTGAAGACTTTACGTTTGCCAACGTCCGCGCCCTTGCGGCTTCGGTTGCGCGGCTCCTGAAACAGACCGGTATGGCCGACCGCGGACTTGTGGTCGGCTGGGACACCCGCTTCGGTTCGGATCGCTTCGCCGCCAGCGTGGCACAGGTGGTGACCGCCGCGGGCATCAAGGTCTACCTGGGAAGCACCTTTGCGCCCACTCCGGCCTGCTCGCGCGCCATTATCAAGTTCGGGGCTGGCGGGGGCGTGGTGATAACGTCGAGCCACAACCCGGCCGAATGGAACGGATTCAAGTACAAGCCGGAATATGCCGGCTCCGCGTCACCGGAGATCGTCGAGCAACTGGAAGCGCCGCTCGACGAGATCCTGGCCTCTGGTGAGCCCCCTCAGCTTCCACTCGAAGATGCCGAGCGGAAGGGACTCCTCCAGCGTTGCGATTTCCGGCCCGACTATCTGAACCAGATCGCGTCACTGGTAGATATGGACCGCATCCGCAAATCGGGGCTGTATGTCGCCGTTGATTCGATGTACGGTGCAGGGCAACGCTGCTTTGCCGAACTGCTGGCGGAGGGCACGTGCCGCGTGACCGAGCTTCACGCTGACTACAATCCGCGCTTTCCAGGTATCGGCGCCCCCGAGCCGATCATGCGCAACCTGTCCAGCCTCCGGGAAACCATGCTGGAGATCCCACCGAGCGGTGAAGAGGCGCGCCCGGCCTTCGACATCGGCCTTGCTACCGACGGCGACGCCGACCGGCTGGGCGTCATGGACGAAAACGGCAATTTCGTCAACCAGTTGCAGGTGTTTGCGCTGCTGGCCTACTACTTCCTCGAGGTGCGCGGCGACCGCGGCGCGATCGTGCGGTCACTCACCACAACTCGGATGGTCGACCGGCTCGGCGAGATCTACGGCGTGCCGGTGGAAGAAACGGCCGTCGGCTTCAAGTACATTGGCCCGCGGATGATGGCGCTCGACGCCCTGCTGGCGGGCGAAGAATCCGGGGGCTACGGCTTTCGCGGCCATATTCCCGAGCGCGACGGCGTGCTTGCCGGACTGTTCATGCTCGACCTCGTGGCCAGGACGGGAAAGCGGCCAACACAACTGATCCGAGACCTCTACGCGAAGGTCGGACCACACTACTACGACCGCGCCGACATCCACTTTCCCCCGAACCAACGAGGCGCGATCATGGACCGGCTTGACAAGGCGAAGCCGAAAGATGTTGCCGGCAGGAAGGTGACCGGCACCAGCCGCCTCGACGGCTACCTCTACGACCTCGAAGGAGGCGGCTGGCTGCTGATCCGGTTTTCGGGTACCGAGCCACTGATGCGCGTTTACACGGAGGTCAACGACCAGAGCCTCGTTCCAGGGGTGATCGAGGCTGGCAAGCGACTGGCCGGGGTTAGTTGATCTCTTCAGTGCGCTAAACGGCAGCTTCCAGCGCGGCGAGTCCGGCTTCGGCGCAGGCCAGGTCCAGCTCGTCGCTCCCGCCGCTGCAGCCAATGGCGCCGATGGTTTGGCCGTCGCGCTTGATTGGGAGTGATCCTCCACCGGCCACCACCATGCCGCCGCTCTGCACAGTCAGCGCCTGAAACCAAGGTAATGCGGCGAATCGACCCGTTTTCGCACCGGCCATCCCGAAGCCCGCAGCCGTATAGGCGAGGGCATGCGCGGAGTCAGCGGTCAACCAGGGCGACCGCTCCATGCGCGCGATCGCCAGCACGTGACCGCCCCCATCCACCACGGCAGTGCTGATCGCGGCGCCGGCGACTGCCGCCGCCGCGTGCGACGCCGATACCATTCGCAGCGCCTCATCCGTCGTCAGTCCCATGTGTGATCTCCCCCGCTGTTTGCGTTCAAATTACCGCGGCTTCGCTCACTCCGCGTCGGCCGGCTCCAGCTCGAACAGCACCGTCCCACCCGCCACGCGTTCTCCTTGCTCGCAATGGACGCGCTTAACGCGCCCGTCGAAGGTCGCCTGGATGGCGTGCTCCATCTTCATCGCCTCCAGCACGGCGAGCGTCTGCCTCTCCTTCACCGTATCGCCCTCCTGAACGTTCAGCTTTGCGATCACGCCCGGCATCGGAGACAACAGCAGTCCGCCGCCACCACCGACCTGAACCGCAGCAGCAGCAGCATCCGGCGACTTAGGCCACGCCAATCTGACCAGGTGTTCCCGATCATGCAAGACCAGCTTCTGTGCGCCCCCGTTCATCACCGTCCGGGTGCACCGCTCGACCGTACCCCGGAAGCGCATGGTTAATTCCGTGCCGGAGATCCTATCAAAGGCTGCATCAACCTCTTCGCCGGCCACGGAAAGCAGCCAGTTTCCTGTGGCGCTCCCGAGCCTCACCGTTACGAGGATCTTTCGGTCGTCGATGATAAGCGGCACGACTCGCGCGGCGGTGCCAACACGCCACGGGACGGCGCGTCGCCACGGGTCCAGGAAGCCATCCGCCACTTGATCGGCGTCGGTGAGCAAGAAGCCCGTGGCGCCGGCCGCGACGTCGAGGGCTATGCTTTTTTCGGCTGCGAGCGCCGGCCAGTTCTGATCGAGGTAGTCGGTCGAGGCATCGCCGGCCCCAAACGCGGGGGATGCGGCGAAGATGCGGAGCATAGGCAGGTTGGTCGCAACGCCCGATATAGATGTACCGGCAAGCGCGTAGGAGAGCCGGCGTATCGCGTCTCCGCGATCGGAGGCATTGACGATGATCTTTGCCAGCATGGAATCGTAATATGGAGTCACCATCCCACCCTGCACGTAGCCAGTATCGACTCGTATGCCGTCGCCCGAGGGCATCCGATATCGGGTCAGCCTGCCGGCCGAGGGCAGGAAGTCCATGAACGGATCCTCCGCGTACAGGCGGGCCTCAATCGCATGGCCGGAGATAGACACTTCTTCCTGGGTGAACGGGAGTTGCTTCCCCGCGGCAACATCGAGTTGCAACCGCACGAGGTCGAGGCCGGTCACGGCTTCAGTCACTGGATGTTCAACCTGCAATCGCGTGTTCATCTCGAGAAAGTAGTAGTCGCCGTTTCGGCCGACAAGAAACTCAACCGTACCGGCGTTCGTGTATCCAACTCGCACGACGGCGCGAACAGCGTCCTCACCCATGCGGCGGCGCAGGTCTTCGTCCACTACGGGCGAGGGGGATTCCTCGATCACCTTCTGGTGGCGGCGTTGAACCGAGCAATCGCGTTCGCCCAGGTACACGACGTTGCCGGCCCCGTCGGCGAACACCTGTACCTCGACGTGATGGGCATCTGCGACCCGTCGCTCCAACAGCACGCGATCGTCGCCGAAGGCCGCCATTGCCTCTCGCCGCGCCCCCTCGAGCTGGTCCTGGAAGTCCGCTGCCTCGCGCACCTCTCGTAATCCCCGCCCGCCGCCACCGGCGGCCGCCTTGACCATCAGTGGGTAACCGATCCGAGCAGCTTCTCTGCGGAGCCGCTCGTCGGACTGGTCAAGCTCTTGATAGCCCGGAACAACCGGCACGCCGGCCGCGATCATCAGCCGTTTCGCCCCGGCTTTGTCTCCCATTTCGCGGATCGCGGATGCCGGCGGACCGATAAATGTCATGCCGGCGCCCTGAACCCGCTCGGCGAATTCCGCGTTCTCCGACAGGAACCCGTACCCGGGGTGAACCGCCTCTGCGCCGCTCCGCGCCGCGACATCCAGGATGGCCTCGATTTTCAGGTAGCTTTCGCGCACCGGTGGCGGTCCGATCCGATACGCCTCGTCGGCGACACGAACGTGGAGCGCCGTCCGGTCCGCGTCCGAGTAGACTGCCACCACTCCGATTCCCAGCTCATGGCACGTGCGCGCAATGCGCACCGCGATCTCGCCGCGATTGGCAATGAGGACCTTGGCGAATGGGGGGATTGATGTCATTCGGCCGCGGTGCCTCCAGCGTGTTTCACGAGCACCGGTTCACATTCGAAAGATGCCCCACTGCGTATCAGAGATTGGTGCGTTCATCGCCGCGGAGATGCCAAGGCCGAGGACGGTCCGCGTGTCAACCGGGTCGATGATGCCGTCGTCCCACAGCCGCGCCGTGCTGAAATACGGGCTGCCTTCGCGCTCATATGTCGCCAGCGTTGGGGCCATGAACTCCGACTGTTCCTGCTCCGACATGGTGCGACCCTGAGCGCGAAATCCGTCCAACCGCACGCTGAGCAAGACGCTTGCGGCCTGCCGGCCGCCCATCACCGACACCCGCGCGCTCGGCCATACCCACAACTGACGCGGCGAATAGGCCCGTCCGCACATCGCGTAGTTTCCGGCGCCGAACGATCCGCCGATGATGACCGTGAACTTGGGCACGTTTGCGTTGGCCACGGCCATCACCATCTTGGCGCCGTCTCGGGCGATGCCTTTGTTCTCGTATTCCTTGCCGACCATGAAACCGGTGATGTTTTGCAGGAACACCAGCGGAATCTTGCGCCCGGCGCAAAGCTCGACGAAGTGGGCGCCCTTCAGCGCGCTCTCCGAGAATAGGATGCCGTTGTTGGCGACGATTCCGGCAGGAAACCCCATGATACGGGCAAATCCGCAGACCAATGTGGTGGCATAGCGGGCCTTGAACTCGTGAAAGCGGCTACCGTCGACGATCCGCGCGATCACCTCACGTACGTCGAACGCTTGACGCGCATCTGACGGCATCACCCCGTAGATCTCCGGCGGGTCGTAGAGCGGAGGTTCCGGCGCTGAGACCGGAAACCGAAGTCTCTTCTCACGGTTTAAATTGGCGACGATGCTCCGCAGAATCGAGAGCGCGTGCTCGTCATTGAGCGCGTAGTGGTCTGCGACGCCGGAGATCGCCGTATGAACGTCGGCGCCGCCTAGCTCTTCGGCTGTGACCTCTTCGCCGGTCGCAGCCTTCACCAGCGGCGGCCCACCGAGAAAGATCGTGCCGGTTCCGCGCACGATCACCGTCTCGTCGCTCATGGCCGGGACGTAGGCGCCGCCGGCCGTGCACGACCCCATGACAGCCGCGATCTGCGGAATGCCGGCCGCCGACATCTGCGCCTGGTTAAAAAAAATACGGCCAAAATGCTCGCGGTCGGGGAATACTTCGCTTTGCAACGGCAAGAAGGCTCCGCCCGAATCAACCAGGTAGATGCACGGCAGGTTGTTCTGCAGGGCCACTTCCTGCGCCCGTAGGTGCTTCTTGACCGTGATCGGGTAGTAAGTGCCGCCCTTTACCGTCGCATCGTTGGCGACGATCACCGCCTCTTGGCCACAGACGCGGCCGATTCCGGTCACGATACCGGCCGACGGCGCGTCGCCGTCGTACATCTCCCACGCGGCGAGCGGGCTAAACTCGAGAAACGGACTCCCCGGGTCGATCAGCAGGTCGATTCGCTCCCTCGCCAGCAGCTTTCCCCGCGATCGGTGCCGCTTGACCGACTCATCGCCGCCTCCCGCCTGCACCACTTCCAGCCGGTCGCGCAGCTCCCTCAGCGACTCTTGATATGCAGCCGCGTTTTGAACGAACGACGGGCTTTCGGTGTCGACCTGCGTAGCGAGCAGGGGCATCGCCGCCAGCGGGCTCGCGGCGTCGTACTCGTCCGACGAGTTCCAATATGACGAGGAGATAGTCATCAGGGGCCGTCTCCCGCCTTCAGCGAAGCAACTCGCGGGCGATGAGCGTTCGGCGTATCTCCGACGTACCCGCGCCGATCTCTAACAGCTTGGCGTCGCGGAGATACCGCCCTACCGGGGACTCGGCCATGTAGCCGGCGCCGCCGAAGATCTGGACAGCGTGAAGCGCGGCCCGCGTCGACATCTCGGCCGAGTACAGGATCGAAGCCGCGGCTTCCTTCGAGACTTTGCGGCCGCCGTTTGCGCCGCGCTCCTGCTGCGCCTTCCAGGCAAGCGCAGCCGTGCGATAGACCAGCCATCGGGCCGCTTCCAGCTCGGTGTACATATCGGCGAGCATACCCTGCACGAGCTGGAAATTGCCTATTGGCTGCCCGAACTGCTTGCGCTCTTTCGCGTAGGCGACGGAGGCGTCGAGGCAGGCCTGGGCGATGCCGATGGGCTCGCCCGCCAGGAATGCCCGCTCGCTGTCCAGCCCCGACATCATGACGGCCACGCCGTTGTTTTCTTCGCCGAGCACGTTTGCTGCCGGCACCCGGCAATCTTCCAAACGTAGCTCTGCGGTGGGCGAACCACGATGGCCCAGCTTTTCAAGTTTCCGAGCGACCCGGAAGCCGGGGAAGTCGTGCTGGACGATGAAAGCCGTGATGCCGTGCGAGCCCCTCTCCGGAGCCGTCTTGGCGTACAGCACAAAGGTCGACGCGATCGGTCCGTTGGTAATGAAGAGCTTACTGCCGTTCACCACGTAGTCGTCGCCGTCGCGAACTGCGGTGGTCTGGATGCCGACCGCGTCCGATCCCGCTTCGGGCTCCGTTAGCGCCAGCGCACCAACGGCCTCCCCGGAGATCAGCGGCGGAAGGTAGCGACGCCGTTGCTCGTCCGTTCCGTTTATTGAGAGGTTGTTGACGCACAGGTTTGAATGGGCGCCGTAGGAAAGCGCGACCGAGGCCGACTCACGCGCAATCTCTTCGATCGCCAGCACACCCGCCAGCAGATCGAAGCCGCTCCCACCCTGGTCTTCCGGTACGGTGACGCCGAGCAGCCCGAGTCCGCCCATTTGCGGCCACAAGTGCATCGGGAACTCGTCGTTACGGTCGATCTCACCCGCGATCGGGCCGATCTCGCGCGATGCCCAGTCGCGGACGGTAGCACGCAGCATGCGGTGCGCTTCGTCGAGTTCGAAGTCCATTGCACCCCTCTGGCTGTGATCGACTTGGCCTGGCCTCAGGATCGCCCCGCCCGCGGCGACCCGTCAAGCGGGGCGGTCGACCGCGTTTGGCTCGACGTAGTTCACCAAACGTAGTCGACCCTGGTTTGACTGAATGGCAGTGATGGAAGCGGTATCGCACCCGGTCGTGTGCAACTCGTCAAACGACCTGCCTTCGACATCGAGCCGCAGCGCCAGGATCGGATCCCTGTGGGATATACAAACTGCCGGGCCGCCGTGCGACAGCCGCAATGCGTGAACCATAGCCGCGCGCATCCGGTTCGCCATCGCCGCCATACTCTCGCCAAACTCCACCGACCCGGCCGCTTCCTGCCACTGTCGCCATTCGTCTGGATAATTCTTGGGCAGTATCTCCCATGGTGTGCCCTGCCAGAGGTGTGCGAGCCCGCCTTCGATCAGGAAGCGGCTTATGCGAACGGGAACACCTGATAGCCTCGACGAGACAATGCGGGCGGTTTGTCGCGCCCTGAGCAGTGGACTGGTGAGGATGAGTCTGACGCTTTTGTCGGCCAGGTACTCCGCGGCCGCCTGAGCCTGGCCGCGACCCTCCTCATGGAGATGGAACCGAGGCAGCCAGCCGTAGGCGAGGCGATCCGGATTACGAACAAGGCCGTGGCGCACGAAATAGACTAGACCTGCCGGGACCACGGGCGGCACCGGCACAATGGGTAGCTTGTGGACCATCGCTAGCCAGTAACCGCGTTCTGGCTGGAGAGGAAGTCGCGGGTTGCTTGCACGGAATTGAAAACGCGCGATCCAATGACATCGAGTGCGTCGACGACGTCGTCGTTTGCATTCGCCTCGTATGCCAGGTCCACAACGTCGGCACGCTCGACTCGACCAACGCGGTCGAATGCTTCCTGCACAAACGGCTCCAGGTCGGACCAGGAAACTGCCATCGTCGTTGCTCCAGCGCGGAGGCAGAACGCCCGCCGCATGTTGATGCTCTCGCACCAGTTTACGAAGGAGCGGGTTTAGGAGCACTGATCCGGTGGGCAGTAGGCAGTAGGCAGTCGGCAGTCGGAATTGGGCCGTTGACAAAGGCAGAGGTCGAAACACGTGGTGCTGTTCCGGGTACTGCGGCTCTATACTGTCGTTGCCAAAGCGCCAGAACCCCGGAAGCTGTACCGGGATTTAGGAGACGATCCTGTGGAGTCGAACTGGCATTCCGCTGTATACGCGGTCGTCGGCATCGTGCTTGCGGTGCTGATGGCGATCGGATTCTCTCTGATACCGGTCCGAAGCGGCGATAAGACCATAGAGCCCGAAGGTGAGCGCGACCCGGGCCGCTTCGGCTACCCTGCCAGGATCACAGAGCCATCCGAAAAGTAGCAGAGCGCGGCGCCCGAATCCGCCAGCAGCAAGCATGAATTCCCGCAATCCGACCGGTTGCGGCGACGAAGAAAGGAACTCGACCATGTCGGTAGATGATGTCGTGATCGTGAGCGCGGTTCGCACGCCGATGGGGAAGCGCAACGGCAGCCTTAGCGGCATTCACCCGGTGACACTCGGCGCCCAGGTGCTAACCGAGGTCGTGGACCGCGCCGGCATCAGTAAGGACCAGGTCCAATACGTGGTCTTCGGCTGCGTCGGCCAGGTGGGGGAACAATCGGCCAACGTCGGGCGCAACGCCATGCTGGCCGCCGGCTTCCCGTACACCATCCCGGCGACGTCGGTGGACCTGCAGTGCGGCTCCAGCCAACAGGCGCTCCACTTTGCCGCAAACCTGATCCAGAGCGGAGTTTGCGACGTGGCGATTGCCGGCGGGGTCGAGAGCATGTCGCGCGTGCCGATGGGAAGCAACATGACCAGCATGGCCGGTCAGACGCCGTTTACGCAGGAGATGCTCGACCTGTACGAACTCACCGACCAGGGAATTTCGGCGGAAAAAGTAGCCAGGAAGTGGGGCATCTCGCGTGAGGACTGCGACCGCTTCGGCGCCCGCAGCCAACAACGCGCCGCGATCGCGCGGGCCGAAGGCAACTTCGTTGCCGAGATAACGCCGGTCAAGATCAACCGCGAAGGCAAAGAGGAGCTGTTCTCGGAAGACGAAGGCATTCGCCCGGGCACGACAACTGAAACGCTTGCGACGCTGAAACCGGCGTTTCTCGAAGACGGTATCCTCCACGCCGGTAATTCGAGCCAAATCACCGATGGCGCCGCCGCGGTTCTGCTGATGTCGGCGGCGAAGGCCAACGAGCTTGGCATCCGACCGCGGGCGCGCATCGTGGCCCAAACCGTCGTCGGTTCCGATCCCGAACTCATGCTGACGGGCCCAATTGGCGCTACCGAAGACGTGCTCAAGCGCGCCGGGCTTACGGTCGACGACATCAACCGCTTCGAGATCAACGAAGCCTTCGCGCCCGTCGTGCTCGCCTGGGAAAAGGAGCTTCATCCAGACATGGCCCGGGTCAACGTCAACGGCGGCGCGATCGCGCTGGGTCACCCGCTCGGCTGCACGGGCGCCCGCCTGATGACGACGTTGCTCTACGAACTGGAGCGCAGCGGCTCCCGCTACGGTTTACAGACCATGTGCTGCGGGGGCGGCCTCGGCACCGGAACGATCATCGAGCGGATTGTCTAAGGCAGTCGGCAGTGGGCAGTCGTGGGAACGGTTCCTCATCCTAACTCCTCTCCCAGGATCGGGAGAGGGGCTCTTGATTGCGCTCGTGCCCGATCATCCAATTTGCGCGCGAGCGCCAGCGCCTGGTCCATACCCGACCGGCCGGGCTCGGACGCGAAGAGCACCGTAAAGACGACTTTGCCTCGCCTCCATACTATTTGGCTGATGCCTTCAGCGGCGTCATAGCCGTTATAGGCGCTGGCGTCGTCGCCGAGGTGGGCGGGCAACGTCGCCTGTTTGAGCCCGTTGGGAAAGTCGTTCGTTCGTACCGCGTCGCGGGCACCGCTGTCGTCTTTGTACAGGTCGACCTGCACCACGTATGGCGGCGGAGCGCCGGAGCCGAAAAACTGCTGGAAGCCACCCAACCAGTGCCGGTCACGCACCTTTTGCTCATACGCCGCCGGGTTTGTGGCGTCGACAGCGTTCCCGATCGCGAGCTCATTCGGATAGGTCAGCACCAGATAACCGTATTTCGCCCGCGCAGCGCCGGGTGGGACGTCGTCCATCGTTGCCGCCAGGGGCTCCAGTTGCGATTTTACGGCAGCCGCGGAGAGTGTGCCCGCCGCCGGCGGCGGCTTTAATGCCAGCGTCGGCTGCTTCTTTGCCTGGTCGAGCACCCATTGCCGGGCGGCGTCGAATTGCGAATCCGAGCGCCCGGCGAGCACCGCCGACGGACTGCCGCTCCCGCCAACCGTGTCGTCGGGGCTAACGCCGACGCCGTCGAGAACTTTGCGCAGCTTACCCGTTATGCCCTGGATCACCGTGTATTGTATGGCCGCGCCGTCCGGAAGCTCGGTCTCTTCGGCGCCGTTGACGGCGCCGGCCGTGCGCTGTCCGATGAGGCGCGCGCGCCCGTACTCCTTCATCGTCGCCGCGAACAGCTCTGAAGCGGAACCGGACTGTCCGTCGATGAGCACCGCAAGCGGACGCTGAACGGAAAACAGGTGACCGTCCACCGGCGCCTCCGCGGTGTGGCCGTCGCGGTCCACGGAGGCCACGACGATGGCATCGGGCAGGAACCTCCCCGCCACCTCCGACAGGGTTTGTTCCGAACCACCGGGATTGCCGCGAACGTCGAACACCCACCCCTGGACGCCCGACTGCTCGAACGACTGCAGCGCGGCGTCGAGCTCCTCGGCGATATTGCGCCCGTCAGGGAACCGTGCGTAGGCGTCTGAAAAGTTGTGAAGCGCAATGTAGCCGGTCCCGTCGGGCATCAGTTTGGATTCGATCGCCGGCTGCACGATCTGCGCCCTCGTGAGCGTCAGGTTCTGGGGGCTGCCATCCGACCGCTTTACGGTTACGGTTACGGTTGAACCAGCCTGGCCGCCACGCAGCTTGTTAGTTATGTCCTGGACCGAGAAATTCGAAGCGTCGGCGCCGTCGATCGCCGTAATCGCGTCGCCGGATTTGACACCGCCTTTATCGGCCGGACCGCCGGCCTGGACCTCCTGAACGACGAACGGTGCGCGGTTACCGATCGTAATGCCGACGCCGACGAACTGCTCGCCGCCGCTGTCGGCAGCCTGCCGCCGCTTGTTCTCTTCGGGATTCAAGAAGTAGGTGTGATCGTCGTGCAGTCCGACCGCCATCGCGTCAATTGCACCGAATGCCAGCGCCGGCCCCTGCACAGAGCCGGCGGACTTATCAAACAACTGCTGGTACTGGGCACCGAACGCCTGCCAGTCGGCGTTCCTGTCGCCGGAGAGTTTCGGCGGGTCGACCTGGCCGGCGCCTTTTGTGGCCTGTGTGACGCCTTTCCAGGCACTCGTTAGAAGGTCGCTCGATTTCAACGGCTTGTAGTAGCGGTCGAGCAGCAGGTCATAGGCCTCCTTCACCGTCTCGACGCGCGACGGAGATTGCACCGGCGTCGACGCCGCTACCGGCAACGACGCAGCACCTGCCAGGGGCGTGCCACGATTTGCGGCGCTGCCCGCTGCGGCAGAGGACGGTGCCGCCGCTGTTGCCGCGGCCGCAGTCACCGCCGTACCGGCGGTCGCCTTCCTGTTATTGCCGCCCGTGCAGGCAACCGCTAAGACCGCCGCGGCGCAGGCGACCGCCAGGAAACAGCTACTCAGCCTCATTTGTGCATTTCTCACGTGCGTTCCCACCCCAGCATGGCCATTCGCCGCTTTATTTCCGTTCATTCAAGAGTAGCGAGGAAGACGTTAAACATGCAGCCACGGGACCTGCCGATTCTGTTAAGCAGAGATTCAAGAGTCGCAGAGACGCGGGGTTTTGGGCTTGTTTACAGGCATCGCGGCAGTCTGCGATATTGGCAGTAATCTTGAACGGATGGAATTCGTTGGCGTTTGCCCACCTCCATTTGCACACCGAATATTCTCTACTTGACGGTTTATCCCGCATCGATGCAGCACTTGATCGAATTCGTGCGCTCGGACAGGACGCCGCGGCAATCACGGACCACGGCAACCTGTACGGAGCGATCGACTTCTATAAAGCAGCCCGGCAGCGCGGCATAAAGCCACTAATCGGCATCGAGGCCTATGTCGCGCCTGGCTCAAGGCTCTCCCGGGATCCGCGCGAAAAGTCACCATTTCACCTCGGGGTCATCGCGCGCAACCTAACGGGTTTCAATAATCTGCTGGCTCTCTCCACGATCGCAAACCTCGAAGGCTTCTACTACAAACCACGCATGGATCGCGAACTGCTCGAAAAGTACGCCGACGGCCTGATCGTGCTTTCGGGTTGCCCTTCAAGCGAAGTCCACCGCGCCCTCCAGGAGGGCAGGCGAGACGACGCGATTGAAGCAGTCAACTGGTATCGCGAGATCTTTCACGGCCACTATTACCTGGAGATCCAGGAGCACCAGGACGAGCAGTTCTCACGCATAAATCCGTTGTTAATCGAACTTGGGCGCGAGCTGGACATCCCGGTTGTCGTCACCAACGACTCGCACTATACGGCCCCGGAAGACGAAGAGGCGCACGACATCCTGTTGTGCATCGGCACCAACTCCCTCGTGACCGATCCGAAGCGGATGCGGATGGAGGGCGGCAGCTACTACATCAAGTCCGAGGAGGAGATGGCGGCGCTTTTCCCCGACAACCCGGAGGTACTAAGTAACACGCAGAAGGTCGCCGACACCGTAGAAGATTTCGAATTACAGTTCGGACGTTTACAGCTACCCGACCCGGACTTGCCGGCGGGGCTGAACGCCATGCAGCAGCTTGCACGGCAGTCGTGGGAAGGATTCGGGCGGCTGTACCCAGACGCACCCGAGAACGTTCGCCAGCGGATGGAATATGAGTTGAACGTGGTGGAGGAGACCGGCTTCGCCGCCTACATCCTCCTGGTGCGCGAGTTCGCCCAGTACGCGCGCTTGCACCGCATCCCGTTCGGCGTACGTGGCTCCGCCGCCGGTAGCATCATCGTCTACAGCATTGGCATCACCGACATCGATCCCATGAAGCACCGGCTCGTCTTCGAGCGCTTCCTCAACCTGGAGCGCAGTGAGATGCCCGATATCGACATGGATATCGCCGATGACCGCCGCGCCGAACTGATAAAGTACGTTGCCGACCGTTTCGGCCACGACAGGGTAGCCCAGATCATCACGTTCGGAACGCTGGGCGCCAAAGCGGCGATCCGCGACGTCGGCCGCG
Source organism: Chloroflexota bacterium (assembly GCA_036741355.1). Classification (GTDB taxonomy): domain Bacteria; phylum Chloroflexota; class Dehalococcoidia; order CAUJGQ01; family CAUJGQ01; genus JBBRGK01. The sequence continues at coordinate 25,753 of DAINSK010000002.1, read as the reverse complement.
CCATGGGCATGTCTCCCGGCGACACCGACCGCCTGGCGCGACTGGTTCCCACCACCCTGCACATGACCATCGATCGAGCGCTGAACGAGAGCCAGGAGCTGAGACAGACGTATGAGGGCGACCCGGCAGTGCGGCGATTGGTTGACACGGCACGCCAGCTCGAGGGCGTTGCGCGCCACGCCAGCACCCATGCCGCGGGTGTAGTCATCGCGAAGGACCCGCTGATGAGCGTCGCGCCCCTGCAGCGACCATCACGAAACGATGACCAGTCGCTGCCCATGGTTTGCTGGGACATGAATACCGTGGCCGAGATCGGCCTGCTGAAGATGGACTTCCTTGGGCTAGCAAACCTCACCATCCTGGGTAAAGCCGTGGACCTGATCCGCGAGACCCGCGGCGAAGAGGTCGAGCTTATACGCTTGCCGGACGGCGACGAAAAGACCTACGAGATGCTACGTCAGGGAGAGACGTTCGGCGTCTTTCAACTCGAGTCTGCTGGTATGCGCCGGCATATCCAAGAGCTCAAGCCGACCTCGATCGGGGAGCTCTCGGCGATGGTCGCCCTGTACCGGCCCGGCCCGATGGCGCACATTCCCGCGTACTGCAAATCGAAGCATGGCCAGGAGCCGGTACGCTATCCGCACCCGGATCTGGCGGAGATCCTGGACGAGACCTACGGCATCATCGTCTACCAGGACCAGGTGCTGCTCATCGCGCAGAAGTTCGGCGGTTACACGTTGGGCCAGGCCGACATCATGCGCAAAGCGATGGGCAAGAAGATCGCCGAGAAGATGCGCGCCGAGCGTGACAACTTCCGCAGCGGAGCAGTCTCCAAGGGCTATACAGCCGAGGACGCCGAGAAGATCTTCGACCTGATCGAGCCGTTTGCCGGCTATGCATTCAATAAAGCTCACGCAACATGCTACGGCACGATCTCGTACCAGACTGCCTATCTCAAGGCAAACTTCCCGGCCGAGTACATGACCGCGGTGCTGATGCTCGCCGACAACCATCCGGCCGGTTTCGCCGACCGTGTGGCCGCGGCCGTTGCGGAATGCGCTAAGCTGCGAATCCCTGTGCTCCCGCCCGACGTCAACAAGAGCGACGTGAGCTTCCGCATCGATACAACGCCGGATGGCCAACCAGGCATCCGCTTCGGTCTGGCGACGATCAAGAACGTCGGGTCCGGCGCGGTAGAAGGGCTGATAGAGGAACGGAGCAAGAACGGGCCGTTCCTGTCGATTGAGGATTTCTGTCGCCGAGCTAACCTCAAGAACTTCAGTAAGCGCATGGTGGAAAGTCTGATCAAGGCCGGCGGTCTGGACTGCCTGGGCGGCGAGGAAAACCCCGATCGCGGCCAGTATCGAAGCACACTGCTGTTCAACGTCGACCGCATCACCGCGGTCATTCAGCGCGAACAACGGCTGCGCGACGCCGGCCAGACGACGATGTTCGACATGTTTGGCGAGAGCTTGCCCACGCCGATGCCGGACATGGAGCTGCTGAAAACGCCGTCGCTGCCGCAGCGCGATCTGCTGGCATTTGAAAAGGAACTGCTCGGGGTCTACGTATCCGAGCACCCGTTCCGCGCAGCATCTATCGCGCTCGCCGCGTCCGTGGACATGCTGATTAACGAGGTGACGGCAGAAGCAGCAGGTCGCGGGGAGATTCGCCTGGCGGGAATGGTGACCGGTATTCGCCCTTTGCTAACCAAGGACGGCCGCGCCTTCTGCGCGGCCACTCTCGAGGACCTGACGGGCCAGGTCGAAGTGACGGTCTGGCCGGACGTGTACGAACCGCAGCGCGACCTATGGAACGAAGGGAAGATCGTTCGGCTGACGGCGCGCGTACGCCGGCGCGACGAGCGGTTGAACGTGACCGTCGTCAACGCCGCGGAGTACGACCCGACTGCTCTGGGCGGGGTGCCTGAAGCGATCCGCGAGTCCGTGCAGGATATCGAAGAGCTTGCCCCTCCCAAGCGCCATGAGCCCGCCAACGGTTACCGCAACGGCAACGGGCGCAATGGAAACGTTGGCGGCAGTCACAAGTTCGGTAACGGCGGCGCTAGCGGCGCCGTGTCCCCCGGCCCACCCACTCGTCTACTCGTACGCATCGAGATCACTGAGCGCCCAAACGCCGAAGTCGACGACCGCCGCCGTCTGAACGAGCTGGTCAACCAATTGCAAGCGGCGCCGGGCCTCGACGCGGTGCGCCTTGTCCTCGTCACCCGCGCTCAGCGCCACGAACTGGAACTTCCATCAGTTTCCATGTCTCCAAAGCTCGAGGATCGCATCAAGCCATTGCTGCAACGCGATCACTGGGGGGAGATTCACACGGAGACGCTCCCGGAGTAGTGTAGCGTTGGCTACCCCTATCCCTTACCTTTCCCCGAAGCGGGGAAAGGCGATCGCTTGGTATTGGAGGCCGGCACGGTTAGGTGTCGCGCCTGGCTGTAAGCTCCCCTCCCTGAATCGGGGAGGGGTTGGGGGTGGGGTTGCCCCGCCTGCCGAACATCGCCTGCACCGTACCGACCTGCCAACGTCCGCCATAGCTCCCTCTTGCCCCCAGAATTGGGGGAAAGAGGGCCGGGGAGTTAGGGGGCCCAATGCAGATAACCGCGATCCAGGCGCTGCTGGCAGAGCGGAAGATCGACGGATGGCTGTTTTGTGACTTTCGCCGCTCGAATGCGATCGCCTATGAAGCGCTGGGCCTGCACACGCAGATCGTGACGCGGCGCTGGTATTACTTCGTCCCGTCCGCGGGAGAGCCGCGAAAACTTGTCAGCGCACTTGAACGAGGGGCGCTCGACAGCCTCCCGGGTGAGCGGCTTGTTTACCGCACCTGGCAGGAGCGGGAAAGCCTGCTCGGACGGTTGGTCGCCGGGGCGCACACCGTAGCGATGGAATACTCGCCCCGAGGCGCCATTCCCTATGTCGCGCGCGTCGACGCGGGAACGGTGGACTTCGTACGATCGCTCGGCAAGGAAGTGGTGACGTCGGCCGACCTGGTGCAATTCACGGTCGCCCCCTGGAGTCCCGAGAAGCTGCAAAGCCACCTGACGGCCTCAGCCGCGCTCATGCAGGCGAAGGATCACGCGTTCTCGTACATTGGCGAGCAGCTTCGGGCAGGGAACAACCCGACTGACTACGCGGTGCAGCAACTAATGTGGCGGGACTACCACGAAAGCGGCATCATAGCCGACGATCCCCCAATCGTCGCGACCAACGCCCACGCCAGTGACCCACACTACCTGCCGGCCGCGGACCGGGCCACGCCTATCCGCGAGGGCGATGTGGTGTTGATCGACTTCTGGGCCAAGCTCGACCGGCCGGATGCGGTGTACGCCGACCACACGTGGATGGCGTTCGCCGGTCGAGAGGTGCCTGACCGGCCGGCTGAGATCTTTGGCTACGTTGCGGCGGCCAGGGATGCGGCCATCGACCTTGTGCGGCGCTCTACGGCGGCCGGCACGCAGCTACACGGCTACGAGGTGGACGATGCGGCGCGCGCGGTGATCGAGCAGGCAGGCTACGGCGACTACTTCATCCACCGGACCGGCCACAGCATCGGCTACGAGGTCCACGGCGACGGCGCCAACATGGACAACTTCGAAACCCGCGACGAGCGACTGGTGCTGCCGCGCACCTGCTTCTCGATCGAGCCAGGCATCTACCTTCCCGAATTCGGCGTCCGCAGCGAGGTGAACGTCTACGTCGGCGGCGACGGCACGATCACCGTAACCGGGGGACCGGAACAGCGGGCGATGGTGCCGCTGCTCCGGTAGTACACCCCTATCCCTCGTCCCCTTTCCCCGATACAGGGAAAGGGGCGATCCATGTGCGCTCGGTTCGGACGGTTTCAGGCAATTCGGCCCGCAGTTTAGCTCCCCTCCCTGTTTCGGGGAGGGGTTGGGGGTGGGGTCGGCGGCGACGCGACAAGGCCGGGGATTCACGTCCCCGGCCTCGTCTGATCTTTTGCGGTGTGTGGTCACCGGCCGCGCTACGGAACGACCGTGATCGTGCCCTTCATGTTCAGGGGCGCGTCGCCGTGGATCAGGCACTGATACTCATAGGTGCCCGCCGGCGCATCAAACGTGATCGAGAAGCTGCTACTGGGGAACATTATACCCGTGCTCAGGAAGCCGGTGCCCTTGTACGTATTGCCGCCTGAGGGAAGAACGACGGTGGCGGGGAAGATGATCAATGGCGGACCGGCGGGCTGCGGCCGGATATCGACGAAGGGCGGCTCCGGTGCGCCGGAGAGGAACGTAACGGTGTGAATCTCCTGTGGATCGGTGGCCGTAAATACAACCGTATCTCCCCGATGAACCGTAAGGCTCGACGGGTGAAACGCCAGTGCGGCAACACCGGCGTTTAGTTCTGCGCCAACCACGACTGGGAATACCGTCGTGCCACCCGGTAACGCAAGTGATTGCACTTCATCCGGCGGTCCGGAGATAGCGGCGTTGGCACCGCCCAATGCGGCTCCGATTTCACCCTGGCCGCGTGCGCTCTCCTGGGCAGGCGTCTCGCCAAGCGGCGAAGTCGTTGGTTGCACGAGGATCCAGCCCTGCATCGACGGCCCGTGAATTTGGCAGTCATAGTTGTATACGCCCGGCGTGGTAAACGTCAGCGTAAACGGCTGCCGCTGGTCGGGCGGATCGATCGGTACGCCGGAAGCAAACGGAATGTTGGGCTTGAACACCCCATTGATCTGGTTCAAGTTCTGCGGCAGGAACGACGCAGAAATGTCGGCTTCTCCCGGGTTAGGACCGGGGTTGTCCTGGAACGCAAACGGCGGTACCTGGCCGGCTTCAAATGCGACGCCGTGAACCTCGGCGGCCGGAAAGGTCCAGCTCACGGTGTCGCCCGCGTTGACCGAGATCGCGGCGGGGAAAAACCCGATCGCGGTAAAACTGCCCCCGCCTGGAATCTGGTCGCCGTCACCCCCCACCTGAACGTTCCACGTCTGCGCCGCGCGGGCCACCCGCGTGCCGAAGTGTCCTCCCAACGAGACGAGTGCGAGTATCGCTGCAACGAGTACCAGTATGCGTTGAGGCCGCATCAGCTTTGTTCCTCCCTATTTTTTGTATCGAAGCCGAGTCTAATACAGCACGACAGCAACGTGCAACGACCGGCACACACATCGATCAGTTCTCTCAACCTTTTGTTATGGTCCGGTTACGGTGATAGTCCCGGACATCCCTTGCAGCACGTGCTGCCGGCAATAGAAGCGGTAGGTTCCGGGTTTATCGAACGTGAAGCTGAACGTTTGTCCGTGTTGCGTCGTGCCCGAGTCCCACAAACCGTCCAGGCTGGTGGTCGTGTGCAGGTTGGTGCCGTTGTTCATCCACGTGACCGTTGTCCCGGCGGTCACGTTGATCTTGGCCGGAGCAAAGTGATTGTCCACCATCACGATCTGGGACCCGCCGGCAGCCGGGCTCGTGTTTGCAGCCGGAGCCGTGGCTCCCGTTGCCGTGGTCGTCGCGGACGGCGGTTGAGCGCTGGACGGAGCCGCCGGCGTTGGGGTCGCAGGAGCCGTCGTATCGATCGGAGAACGCGCCTGGGTGCCCTCGCTGTTAGAGGCGCCGGTGGGGAGCGGCGCCGACGAGCCGTGAGCGGCGTGAATGGCGTCGGCATCGAACGGCTGGTAGCCGTCGTACTGGAGCACCGTGCTCATGCCGTTGGCGGCGTGGTTGTTGATGTGACAGTGGAAAAGCCACACACCCGGGTTGGTGCCGCTGACGTCCAAGTCGAAGCGTTCTCCAGGGGCGATCGTTACCGTATCCTGCACGAGTTGAACTGCCGGCGGCACGGCGTTGCCGTCGACCGCGATGACCTTGAACGACTGACCGTGCAGGTGCATCGCATGCACCAGGTTGCCGGCGTTAATGAGCCGGATGCGAATCCGCTGACCCGGCGCAATGTCCATCGGGTCAATAGCGCTCCCGGCCCTGCCGTTCATCATGAAAAGGTCGTACTGTAACAGCCCGCCACGGCCGTTGCCCGCGTCGCGATGCAGAATATCGGCGTCGCCCATGGCAACTGCCGGGGTGAAGTCGAGCGCCCTCTCACCAAGGATGTAGGTGAACTCGCGGTCGTAGTGCACTCTCTCTCCCGCCGCCGGGTCGATGATGAAGGCACCGTAGAGTCCAAGCTGTAGTTGAGCGTCGGTATCAGTATGGCTGTGATACCAGCGCGTACCGGGGTTCGTGGCATAAAACTGGTACCAGAAGTCGTCGCCGGGGTCCACAGCGTCCTGTGAAAGGCCGGGGACGCCGTCCATACCCGTCGGCACGTCAATACCGTGCCAATGGATCGTGGTTGCCGCGGGCAAATGATTGATCAAGTGCACCCGAACCAGATCGCCCTCGGTGACACGGAGCGTGGGACCCGGAATCTGGCCGTTGTATCCCCAGCCGTCCACCACCAGTCCCGGTTGGATCTCCCATTTTACGGGCTCAGCCACTAGTGTGAATTCGCGAACCTGGCCCTGGCGCCGCGCAGCGCTAGCTGTCTTTCCCGGTTGCCCGTGTACGGCGCCGTCGACGATCGCGGCAACTCCAACGACTAACAGCACCGCTAAAAACAGAATTCGCCTTTGCATGGATCTACCCATCCTCGCTCGCATACAAGGGACCGGAGGCCGACCGCCTCCGGTCCTGAATCCCCTCATTAACAACCACGACCCAGCGAATTTATCGTGACGCGCACGATCGCGAAATAAGCCCTACGTGTCATAGGACGCCGGCGATATCAGAAGCAGAGCCGTTTAATCGGCAGCCGCGACGTCGGTCACATTCTCTTCGAGAGCATCCAGGACAGCCCCGGGGGACATCGGCAACTTCCTGAGCCGGACGCCGACAGCGCGGTAAATGGCGTTGGCGATGGCGGCCATCGGCGGCACGATTGAAACCTCGCCCACGCCGCGCACGCCGAACGGGTGCGATGAGCTCGGGACTTCGACCATCACCGTGTCGATCATCGGCAGGTCCAGCGCTGTGGGCATGCGATAGTCGAGGAAGCTGGCGTTCAGCATCGTGCCGTCTTCGCCGAAGAAATACTCTTCGTTCAGCGCCCAGCCGACACCCTGAGCGGTGCCGCCCTGCATCTGCCCTTCAACGTAGCTGGGGTGGACGGCTTTGCCGACATCCTGAACCGCGGTGTAGCGCAGAATGGTTACCTTGCCGGTGTCCGGGTCGACTTCAACGTCGACAATGTGCCCCGCGAACGCTGGGCCTACCCGTCGCGGGTTGGATGTCGCCGATGCGGTCACCGGTCCGCCGGTCCGCAACAGCCTGGCCGCGACTTCCTTGAACGTCATGCGCAGATCGCCGTTCTTCACCGACGTGAATACGCCGTCCTGGAATTCGACGTCCTCCGGAGCGCCTTCCCACATTAGCGCCGCCCGCGCGATCATCTGCTTCTTGATGTTCTCGGCAGCGGTGATCGCTGCGATACCCGTGGAAAACGTCGTCCGGCTGCCGCCGGTGACGCCCGTCCATCCCACCGAGTCCGTGTCACCCACGGTTGGAATGACATCTTCGGCCCCGAGACCAAGCACTTCGGCCGCCTGCATCGCCAGAGCCGCGCGCGTACCCCCGATGTCGACGGATCCCGTGATCAGGCTTATCGTGCCGTCCGCGTTGACGTTGATCGTCGCCGAGGACTGATTGCCGCCGTTGCCCCAGAACCCCATCGCCACGCCGCGCCCACAATTCGGCCCCGTGAGCGGAGAAGTGTAATGAGCGTGGGATTTCATCGCCTCTTCCACTTCGACGCAGCCGATGACCGGGTAGGGCATGCCGCTGGGCATCCGATCGCCTTCGCGCGGTGCGTTGTAGAGGCGGAAGTCCAGCGGGTCCATGCCGAGCTTTTCAGCAAGCTCGTCGATCACGCTCTCGACCGCAAAGCTCGCCTGGGGCGAGCCTGGCGCTCTGTACGCCGCGACTTTTGGCTTGTTACAAACGACGTCATAGCCGTCAACCAGCACATTCTCTATTCGGTAAGGCGCTAACCCCGTGTTCGCCCCGGCGCCGACCGGCGACCCCGGAAAGGCGCCCGCCTCGTAGGCCATGTACACCTGCGCGGCGGTAATCTGGCCGCGCTTGTCTGCGCCGATCTTGGCGCGGATGAACGTCGCGGAGGTAGGGCCGCTGGCCTCAAATACTTCCTTTCTGGACATCGAAAGCTTGACCGGCCTGCCGGACTGCCTCGACAGAAGCGCCGCCACCGGTTCCAGATAGGTCACCGTCTTGCCGCCGAAACCGCCGCCGATCTCCATCGGCACGACCTTCACCGACGATTCGGATACCCCGAGGATAGCCGCGGTCTGGCCCCGGATGCCGAAATGCCCTTGCGAACTCGACCAGATGGTCAACCTGCCGTCCGCGGACCAGGACGCGGTTGCGGTGTGGGGCTCGATATATCCCTGATGGACGGTGCTCGTGCGGAACTCGCGCTCGACGATTACGTCGGCGCTCGCGAACCCTTCATCCACGTCGCCATGCTTGAACTGGATGTGGCTGGCGATGTTGCTTTTGACGCCGGTGTCGGTGCCGCGGCCGAAGCGCTCGGCCAGAGACCGCGTCGTCATCTCCTCGTGCAGCAACGGCGCGTCCTCCTTCATCGCGTCAAATAACGTCAACACGACGGGCAGAACCTCGTAGTCGATCTCGATGAGTTCGAGCGCCTGCTCGGCGATACTCGGGCTCGTTGCGGCAACTCCGGCGATCGCATGGCCTTTGTAAAGCACCTTATCGTGAGCCAGGGCGTTCTCCGCGATGATGCGCACGTTGCCCATCGTCTCGCCGAAGTCGATCGCCCGCTCCTCCAGGATCGATAGCTCCGCGGCGGTCACCACCGCCTTTACGCCGGGAAGCGAGGACGCCTTGCTCGTATCGATGCCGCGGATTCTGGCGTGCGCGTAAGGGCTGCGCAGGATCTTGCCGTGCAGAAGTCCCGGCAGGTCGATGTCCGCGCCGTACTTAGCCCTGCCCGTCACCTTGTCGACGCCGTCGTGGCGTATAGGACGCGTGCCCAAGACTTTGAATGACCTCGGGGTCTGCGTCTCGCGATCAGCGGTTGTCGTCATCCTGCCTGCCTCCATCTTCCCGTCCCGGGGTAAACCTGCTTTCGCCTCATCTTAACGCGTTGGCCGTTAGCGGCGCAGAGGCCCAGGGACAACAAAACGCCCGGGGGCACGAATGCCGCCCGGGCTTCCTGTATCGACCCACCCCGCCGAAGGTCGATGCAACTATCTTGACACCGCAGTTACTGCGTCTCAATGGCCGGAAGGGTTAATTGTTGAACTGGCAAGGGCCTGAAACCTGTTTCCGTTTGATCCGTGCCAAGATACTGTTTGGCAGGATACTGAAGAGTCCATGAACGTCGAAGTCTACAGCCACGAGCGTTGAAGCGCCTGCCGGGTGGTGAAAGGGTTCCTTCGTCAATGACCGTCCGCACACGTCCGCACCCGGCCGCTTCCAGGCCTAGATTCCCCGATACTGTCCGCCGCCGTCCGCTGCTATCCGTCCGCATTGGTGTCAGAAGTGGTGTCAAATTACGAAACCCGTAACGCGATAGAATAAGAGAAACCGCCCGCGGCGCCGAAAACGCCCGGGCGGATGACGCCGGCCAACGGAGGGCCGAACGTATGACCAGTTTACCAGAGCCCGATCTCGCACATCCCCCGCCGCGCCTGTACGTCATTGGCAGCCTCTCACCACGACCCGAGCACGGTTACGATACCCGCTGCGTCATGTGCAACGAGTTTTACCCGCGCGAGTGCGTGCTCGACCTTGGCGCGTGTTTGCACTGTGCAGGCCTTCACTGGAGCACCGCGATCGCGGCCGCCAACCGGAAGGCCGAACTTGACATCTTCGAAATAAAGCCGAGCTGCTGGGACATCATCCAGAACCAAAACAAGGGCCGCCACTGCCTCAATCCGAAGTGCGGCATTGAGGGCAACCAGCCAACGAATCGCAGCACGACGCTCGGCGTTGAGCAGTGGTGTATCGCGTGCGTGCTGGACCGGCAGCGGCAGCGGACGGTCATCGCGACGGCAACCGAGCCGGCGCATCGTGACGCGGGAGACGTAGCAGCAACAGACCCCGAGCCGCCCGAACGCGTCGCGCGCCCGCGCGGGCGGCCGCATAAAGTGACCCCGGACAATGCACAAAGATGGGAAGAGAGCGTGCGGGAGGAGTACAGAAAGCTCGGTCTCGACGCCCGCCAAGAAGAGCTGGCCGTTGTGTTTGACTACGAAACCGTTGGGGGCTTCAAGAAACTACTTGACAAGATCTACGCGTTGACCGGCGCCGAATGGCCCCGTTCCTACCGCTAAGCAGCGGCGCGCTCGTTCCAAAAAGGGTCTGTTATTCACGGGCGAATAGCGGACCCTTTGTTTGACTGTACAGCGCATTGCCGGCCTCCAAAACTAGAGATGGAGGATACGACAGACAATGCGTGTGAATTTTGCGCTTCCACCAGATAAGTACGCCACGCTCAGCGACCTGGCCCAACAGGCGCGGCGGCGGCCCAGCGACCAGGCCGCGGTGATGCTCGAACGCGCTCTACAGGCGGAAGCCAGCAATCAGCCGCCGAGCGCGGCCAGCTTCTCACGCACGCCCAACACCGAAGGCGGTGCGAACAGTGGATAAGCTAGCTGTTTCTGTCGCCGAGGCCGCCGTGATCTCGGGGATCGGCAGAACGTTTCTCTACGAGAAGATCCAGCGATCAGAGTTGCGCTCGATTCGCGCGGGTTCGCGGCGATTACTTCTCGTGAAAGACCTCCTCGAATTTCTCGAATCGCTGCGCGTCCCCGACCCTAACGATATCCACGCAAACGACGAAAACGCGGGCCGCCCCAGCCAAGGAACACCCGCGTTTTCCAGCAACGGAGGAAGCCGCCGCCGTGAATATTCTACCTGATAGTAACACCTGCACCTGCGAAGGGTGCACCCCCTACGGCGAGAGCGGCGGGCCGTTGATAGACCTCGCAACCGGTCATGCCGAGCAGCCCGGTGCTGCCAAGCGTATCCGGACTGCGCTACGTGGCCCGTCCCTGACCGAGCTGCGCCGCCTCGAAAACCGGTTGATCACCGCGCAGACAAGCCTTCGGGCCGACTGCGAGACTCTACGCGAGTTCGCATACCGCTGGGATAGCCGCGAACTTGTGGTGGCGGCGGTCGCCGTGTTCGATGCGATCCAGCTCACGCACTTCGCCCGCTGCCACGTCACCGACGCGCGAGCGGTGAAGCGGTGACGACAGCGGGCGCGACACCCACCGAGTTAGCCCTTGACCTTACACGCCACGGCCTGGCCGTGTTCCTGCTTCACGCACCGACGTCCGGCGGGTGCATGTGCCGGAAGCCGGAATGCATCAAGCACGGAAAGCACCCCATGCATATCGGCTGGCAGGCCGAATCAAGCAACGACCCCGCGGCCGTCGCCGCCCTATTCGCTGGCGTTCGGCTTGCCAATATCGGCGTCGATACCGAGAAGTCCGGCAAGGTCGTTATTGACGCTGACCCACGCCACGGCGGTGACCGCTCCCTTGCGGCGCTGGAAGGCGAGCTAGGGCCGCTGCCACGCACGCCCACGGTGCTGACCAGCCCAGATGAACGTGGCGTGCGCGGTACGCATCGGTACCTCGATGCGGCGGCCGAACCGATACGAAGCAGCACCGGCAAGGTTGCCAGCGGCATCGACATTAAGGGCGTGGGCGGGCTGGTAGTGGGCGCCGGTAGTATCCACGCCTCTACCTACCGCTACGAGTGGGCGCCGGGACTGTCGCCCGATGACGTGCCATTCGCGGAGTTGCCCGACGTGTGGGCGGAACGGTTCCGAGCGGCAGCGGATAAGCCCGACGTGCCAGCGTGGGAGCCGCCCGCGGGCTGGCAACCGGGCAACGACCTGGCCGACGAGGAGCTGCTGTCCAAGATGTTCGCCGTTCCTGGCGGCAAGGGTGACAAGAGCCGCGACCTATGGGAAGGCCGCTGGCAACAGCACGGCTATCCCTCGCAGTCCGAGGCGGACGCGGGACTGCTCGGACGCCTCGTCTGGTGGACGAATGGCGCCTTCGACCGCGCCGAAGCCCTGTTCTGTCAGAGCGCACTGTGGCGGCAGCACTGGAAGGGGTCTTACCGAACGGCAACGCTGGACTATGTGCGCGGGAACTTCAGCGGCGGCTACGCGGGGCAGTCGCGGGCACTGGCAGCACAGGGCTACGGGGCGGCTCACCGGAATGGTCATACACCCGAGCCGTTGTCAACAATTGTTGACACTCCGCCGAACGAAGCGCGAGCGGCAGAGGCGACGGCGCGGATGCGGACCGATCTCGGCAACGCCGAACGGCTGATTGACCGCTACGGCGCCGATCTGCGCTATGCGGTTAATCTAGGCTGGCTCGTCTGGGACGGCCGGCGCTGGGCCGCGGATCCGCAGGGCCTGCGTGTGGCGCGGCTGGCGCAGCAGACGGTCCGGAGCATTTACACCGAGGCCCGAGACGAGCCGGACCGTGACCAGCGAGAGGCCTTGGCGAAGTTCGGCGCGGCGAGCGAGCAGGCCGCGCGGATCACGGCCATGGTCAGCCAGGCCCGCTCCCTGCCGGGCGTCACGGCCGAAGCGGCGGACTTTGACCGCAATCCATGGCTTGTCACGAACAACACCGGCACCGTAAACCTGCAAACGGGCGAGCTACAGGCGTTCCGGCGCGAGGAAATGATCACGAAGCTGGCGCCGGTGAACTGGGACCCGGCGGCGGAATGCCCGCTGTTTCTGGTGTTCCTACAGCGCATTTTCGCTGGCGACGATCAAGAGATCGCCTTCGTGCAACGAGCCGCCGGCTATTCATTGACCGGCCGGACGAGCGAGCGGGCGTTGTTCGTGTTGCACGGCAGCGGCGCGAACGGCAAGAGCACACTGCTCGAACTGTTCCGCGACGTGCTCGGGGAGTACGCACAACGGACACCGACTGAAACCCTGCTCGCCAAGCGCGGCGACGGTGGCATTCCGAACGACGTCGCCCGGCTGCGCGGCGCCCGGCTGGTCACCGCGGCCGAAACAGAAGATGGGCGGCGGATGGCCGAAGCGTTCGTTAAGGACCTGACCGGCGGTGATACGTTGTCAGCGCGATTCCTGCACCAGGAGCACTTTGACTTTCGGCCCGTGTGCAAGGTGTGGCTCAGTACCAACCACAAGCCGACGATCCGCGGCACCGATAACGCGATCTGGGACCGCATTCGGCTAATCCCCTTCAACGTCGCGATCCCGAAAGCAGAGCGCGATCAGCAGCTCGCCGACAAGTTGCGAGCGGAGCTGGCGGGCATCTTCACCTGGATGCTACGCGGCTGCCTGGACTGGCAGTGCCAGGGATTGGGCAGCGCGGCGGCCGTCACAGAGGCGACGGAGAGCTACCGCGGCGAGCAAGACATTCTCGGCGTGTGGCTGAGCGAACGCTGTGTAATTGCGATGGGCGCCAGTGTCACAGCGAGCGCACTGTACGCGGATTACAAGCAGTGGTGCACGGACGGCAGCGAGTACCCGTTGACACAGACGGCATTAGGCCGGCGGCTCGCAGAGCGGGGCTTTGAGCGCAGGAGGGACACGAGCAACCGCGTGGTCTGGCTCGGGCTCGGGCTCGCTGATTCACGCCTACCGCCGGACAGTCCGGACAGTTCCGGATGGTTATCCGGGGTTTTTCCCTTATACGCGGGGATGGAAAAAAACCCTGAAAAAGACTCCGGAACTGTCCGGGACGCCCCAAACCCTCCGGCCGTTATGTGCACTGAAGCGCCGCCGCCGAACGGCCACGGCGACATCGAACAACTGCTCAACCTGGCGGCGTCATGTGGCTGGCCACGCCTCATTCTAGCCGGCGGTACGGCGATACCGGGCGACGAACCTGGCTGGCAGTCGTTCGTAGCAGTGGCGACGCCCGCGGAGTTGGACGCCGCGGCGGCGAAGGTAGGCAGCACATGAGCACGACCTCTACCGAGCTGCGTGGATTCAAGGCACTGAACTGGCAACCGACGCCGGAGAAGTGGGCGAAACATCTCGCGGGCCCGACGCCGGACCAGGTACGAGACATCTTGCGGGCAGCCAACGCAACCGGAACGAAGGCGCATAAGACTGCTAGGCGCCGACTATCGAAGGTGTCTGAATGAACGCGAACACGACCACACGCTGTCGGTGGAACACTCAGAAGCATCTTCGTTGCCGCCGCAACGCGTCGCGCGGGCGTTCCTGCTGGCAACACGACTACAATCTGGCCGACGTCGCCTATGCGCTGGCGGCGCGGCGGGGAAGGGCAGCATGAACGAGCCGGTTCCGGGGCGGTGCGGGCATAGCCGCCCCGTTAGAGAGCCGGGCGCAGCGTGTCGGCGGCGACGGGGATGGGCTTCACGTCGCCGTCCGCCACCTCGCACCCGGCAGTAGGAATGAAAGGACGGGAACCTAATGACCACGCAAACCGTAAAGACCCTCTTTGACCAGGCTCTGAGCCTTGAGCGACAGTTCGGGGACCTCCAAAACCGGCGCGGCCTGCTGGCACTCGACGCCCTCCACGACGCCCACACCCGCGCCGAGCTGGGCGTCGTGGAGGCACAGCTTGTCGGCGTTATGAGGGACCGCCAGCGGGTGGCCCTGGCCCTCGTCGAACAGAACCGGCGCGACGCCCACGCCCGCAAGCTGGCCGAAGCCGAAGCGGCGGCAGCCGAGCGAGTGCGCCTGGCAGCCGAACGTTTACGCAAGCTGAAATGCTTCGCGGCAATTACGGCGGCCACGAACGCGCTAATGCAGGCTCTGGACGAGCTGGGCCGTCCGGACGCGATCGAAGAGCAGCAAGTTACCGAGTACATCAACGGCGAGCTGACCGCCCATGGCTATCGTGCGCTAGGCATGTCCAGCCCGCGGCGCCCGCTGCCAAAACAAGAAGGAGTATGAGATGAGCGACACTCCACATCTGGACGCGGTCCGGCTGCAACAGGCCAAAGAGCGCTTCGAAAAGGGGCTTGCGGAGATTCGCGCTAAGGGCCCGCCACCAGCGCGGCAGACAATCCGCGAAATGGTTGCCGCAACCCCGTTGGGCCGCGCCGCGCTCGACCGGCAAGACGCAGCCGCACGCGCACGGGGCGAGACGCCTGCATCAAGTGGACTATCTGACGCCCGACGCCGGGAGCTGCTCGGCATGACCGCGAGCGGCAACGCGCAGCTCGTGAAAGAAGACGTCGCGCGCGCCGCAGACGGGCGGTAACTATGCCGCCGGTCTGCTCTATCTGCAGACGCCCGGACGTGGACGCGATCGACCGCGCCCTGCTCGCCCTCGAGCCGTTCCGCATTATCGCGGTTCGTACCGGTACGTCCGCATCTTCGTTGCAGCGGCACAAAGCCGAGCATCTGCCGGTGACACTGGCCCGCGCCCACGACGCCGACGAAGCCGCCCGCGGTGATGATCTGCTTGAGCAACTGCGCAGTTTACAGCGGCGCACGCTGCGATTGCTCGACCAGGCCGAACGCGCGGGCAAGCTCACGCCGGCGGTGCTCTCCATCGGCGCAGCGCGGCAGAATATCGAGCTGCTGGCGAAGCTGTTGGGCCAACTCGACGAACGGCCGACGGTGAACCTGCTGATTGCGCCGGAGTGGCTGACAGTGCGTACTGTGCTGCTTGAGGTGCTACAGCCCTACCCTGACGCCCGTGTGGCCGTAGCGGCTGGCCTGGCTGCTCTGGAGGCATCTTGAACGCGCTTGCGCTTGACCTGGCCGCGGTGTTGGACCCGGTGCGTTTCGCTGAGCGGTGCGGCATCACCCCGGACCCATGGCAGGCGCGGGTGTTGCGGTCAACGTCGCCCCGTATCCTACTCAATTGCAGCCGGCAGTCGGGCAAGTCAACGATGGCGGCCGTGCTGGCAGTACACCAGGCGCTCTATGCGCCCGGCTCGCTGGTACTGTGTCTGTCGCCGACGCTGCGCCAGAGCGGCGAATTGTTCAAGAAGGCTCTCAGCATCTATCGGGCCGCCGGCAAGCCGGTACAGCCGGAGTCCGAGACGGCGCTCACACTGACACTCGACAACGGCAGCCGCATCGTTTCACTGCCCGGCAAGGAGGGCACGGTCCGCGGGTATAGCGCGGTGGACCTGCTGGTGTGCGACGAAGCGGCATGGATTCCCGGCGACCTCTACGCGGCACTCAGGCCCATGCTGGCCGTCTCGGGTGGCCGCCTGCTGGCACTTAGTACACCGCACGGCAATAGAGGCTGGTGGTTCGAAGCGTGGCGTTCTGGTGAGCCGTGGGAGCGCTATGAGGTGCCTGCAACCATGTGCCCGCGGATCTCAGCCGCGTTCCTCGAGGAAGAGCGGCGCAGCATCGGCGACTGGTGGTTCCAACAAGAATATGAGTGCACGTTCCTCGACGCCGAAAGTCAGGCGTTCCGGCGTGAAGATATTGACCGCGCGCTCTCTGAAGAGGTGACCACGTGGGCTTTGTAAGCATGGGCCTGGACATCGGCCAGAAGCACGACCCGACCGCGATCGCCGTGGTGGAAGCCGAGCCCCGCGGGCTGGTGTGGCACTTCGTTGCGCGGCACCTCGAACGCCTGCCGCTGGGCACGCCCTACCCCGAGGTGGCGCAGCGCGTGGCCGCGGTGGCCGCTGGTGTCGCGGCCAAAGCCGACGGCTGGCCGGACCTCTATGTTGACGCTACCGGCGTGGGAACGCCCGTAACCGATATGTTGGCTGCGGCCGGCCTGCGCGCCCGCCTCGTGCCGGTCACGTTCACGCACGGCGACCGGCGCCTCGTGCAACTGGACGGCTCAGTGAGCTTGGGTAAGGCCTTCCTCGTGTCGCGCCTGCAGGTGCTGCTGCAATATGGCCGGCTGCATCTGCCGCAAACAGCGGAAGCGGCAGCGCTGGCCCGTGAGCTGCTCGATTACGAGATTCACGTTGACCAGGACGCCAACGACAAGTACGGCGCCTTCCGCGTCGGCGCGCATGATGACCTCGTGACGGCATTGGGATTAGCGACCATGGACGATCCGCCGGAACCGTTCGACGCGGTGGCAAGCCTTGACCTGCTGCCGTACCAGCCATACGCGCGGGAACGGCCGGCGTACGCGGGCGGCGGCGAGTATAGGGGCAGACGCGAACCGGGCAACTGGTGAGACGCCCTGTCAACCATGGTTGACACTCCCGCGAATGAGCGCCAGGCCCCGCTGGTAAACTGGAGGGGATGACATGGAAGACGACCGCGCACTCTGGCTAGTGCTTCGACGTACGCTGGTATTTGTGATCCGATACGGCGACAAGAAGTTCGGCACTGAACCCAAGGGGGACCATAGCAGCTAGCAGACACCGGCCACGCTCGCCCCGTGTGAGCCTCGCCAAGCAGTAAACGAAGCCGCCGCACCGAGCGCCCGCTTTCGTCGCATACGAAAGGGGTGGCTCCAATGGCCATCGATGCCGTCACAGCGTGTGGCGGGCATCGGCGTCGTTGAGGACCACAGCCACGTTACCGCCTCGATGCTGACCCAGGACAAGAGCTATTTCGATACAGTCAAATCGCTGGCTGGGATAGCTGCCGCCGGCGTGACCGCGGCACAGACGGATGTGAACACGGCCCAAGCGCACCTTGACGATTTACGTAAGAATCACGCATCAGCCGACGATATCGCACGTGCGGAGTCTGACCTTGCGGCAAATCAGCTCATTCTCACCGGCGCTCAAGGCCTTGAGACTGACCTCGAAGGGCTGGCAAACAAGGCGGCGGCTCGACAGTCTGCAGATATCGCAACCCACCTCGCAGAATTGGACGCGGCAGGCAATCAAGAGATAGCAATCGCTAATCACGTGGCCGACCTTGACGTACAGGTGCACGGAACCGCAGCCGTAGCGATCATCAACGCGCAGACTGGCCTGAATACGGCTTTAGGCGCGCTGGATGATGCCCGAGCGGCTCACGCAAATCACACCACCATGGCACAAGCGCAAAATGCTGTCGATGACGCGAGTCGGGCGGTTACGAATGCCCAGAATAACTCGGCGCTGCTATTGCACGCGGAGGACATATATCCGGAACTTGCACGAAAGGCGCAGGAGTGGAAGGACAAACGAGTTGAGATTGAACGGGAGATAACAGCCGGGATATTGTCTGCCGATGACCCGGTTGTAGCTGCCGCACTGGCTGGCGCTCGATTACAAGAGAATGCCGCGAACCACTTGATGAATACCGTCGTTAGCGACGCGCAAGAAGCTGCCAACGTCCAGATAGCATACTCGAATCAAGTAGGCGCGGCCGTCGATCAGGAACGGCTACGGCAGGCCAAGGCTGCGGATGCTGCTGCAGCAGGCGGTGGCAGCATCAGCGGGTTGCAGATCACCGTGCCGGGCACCTATTACCCCGGCCAGCTCGTGCCGGTCCAGACCCAAACAGGCATACAGACCTACGTCAGGATGCAAGGCCCGGATGCGCAAGCCTACAGCACTGGCAGCATCGGGAGTTTGCAGGGGTCGGCCGCAAGCCCGACCGTGACCGCGTTGCAAGACATTCAGTCCACGCTCCAGACGCTTGCGCCAATCGCGAACCTGCAACTAGACGCGGCAAACAAGCAGATTGCCGCGCTTCAGGCGCAGCTCGCGGCGACGAACAACCTCGCCAACCGGCCGTTGACCACCGATGCCGCGTTGGCTCAGGCTGCCGTGCGCGGGCTCACGCAGGAGCTCAGGCTTCAAGTTGGCTTAATTTGACCTACTTACATTATCCGGGTTCGTATCGCATGCGAGCCTTTATATCTCACAGCCATCTGGATCGTCTCTTGGCATGAGAACGGGCGGGACACCCGAAAGCATCCCGCCCGTTCATGCGCTGCTAAGGCGCGGTTTAGAGACTCACCCTAGGCGCAGGTTCGTTCATGCACAACTCGTAGAGTGCCCGTGATTCCGCCCGTAACTTCTCGTGGTGCGCCAATGCGGCGGTACGGCGCGCCTCACTATTCGCACCGGGATTGGTGACACACTGGCGCTCCCAATGCCGCCGCCAGCGGAGCGCCTGTCCCATCGGGCGAGAGCCGGCGCGGAACATGGCATCCGCGGTGAACTTGACGATCGTTTCCGCCTCGTACAGCAGCGCCGTGGTATCCATCACAGTGCTTCCCTCTCGCGCTCCGGCCACCTTAGTAGCCAGCCATGCAGCTTCGTCTTCGCCCATGCATACGTCTTCGCGTTCGGGACAATCGTTCGATTCCAGTGCGCCATAGCCGTCGGCAAGTAGCGATCGACGGCCGCGTCGTCGGGTTCTTCTCCGCCCCCGATATCCATTAAGGCCTTTGTCGTCACCTCGATCCAGTCGAGCACGACGCCAGGCGCTTCCTGCATCCAGAGCCAGGTCGCGGCCTCGTGCGGGTCGCTGAGAGATGCGTGATCAATGCGGGCGAACACCGCCTTGGGTTCCTCTCGCTGCATGAGTGGAACGAGGATTCCTTTGATTGCCGGGGCGCCGGTTATGGGTGATGCCATTCGCTTTTTCATTCCCCTAATCCTTTCTGTTCACCACGTGGGCGAGTCACCCACGTCTCGAATTGCTCCGCCAGCTCAAGCAGCGCGTCCACGCCGCGCGGCCCGTCGTAGGCAACGGAGCCGTGCAGCTCCACCGCGGCCTTGAGACTCGACTGCCTGACGATTAACACCTCCCTTCCGGGCAGTCCGGCGTCTGCCACCACCTCGGGCGCGGGCGCCTGCTGGCGGTCATCCTGGTGCGCCTGCTGGCGTATAGGCAGGGCCGCCTCGATAGGCTCGCTGGACATCACGACCTGGCGCACGAAGCCGCCCTTGTCCAACCCGACTTGGACACGCTGACCCACTTCGGGCGGGGTAAGCGGCGTGTCAGCGTACTTACTGAAGTTTAGCCAGCCGTCGCGGCCCTCGACCTTGAAACCGTTGGGGTTGGCGCAGGTCACCACGCCGCTGACCTGTTCAGCGATGCGATCCGAAGCCATCACTTCGCCTGCTTCTGAGGATGGCAGGCGGCGCACAGGCTGAGCTCGGCGCCATTATCCCAACCGTTCCGATAGGTCCGCACATCCGCCCCCACGTGGTCACACCAGGCGCACGTACGGGCCGCTGCCGCCGCCAGCGTGTGACAGCATGTCTCCCGCGCCGCGAAGCCGCGACAGGCGCAACTGAAGCCGAAGCCTACCGGGCGCACGCTGTAGATCGTCGCACCGTTCGAGCTGAGAGCGCCGAATGTGCCGTCCGGGCGGGCGGACAACTCGACCGTTTCGGGGTCACGCCCGCCGCGTGACCGGGTATGCTGGATCGGGGTTGCGGATGAAGTAACCATCTGCTCCTCCTTTGGGCCGGTTCCGTTCCTGCGGAACCGGCCTCTTTCTACCTCTAAATACTACACCCTTCTACAGCCAATGTCTACAGGTTGCCGCTAATTATTTCACTTTTCTACGCGCGGCTGCTATACTGTCATCAGCGGGAGGCGTACCGTGGTAACCATGATTGACGAGGAACTATTGACCGTGAAGCAGGTCGCTGAGCGGCTGAAGCTTCACCCCGAGACAGTACGCACCTGGCTCCGCGATGGCCGACTACGCGGCCGTCGATTGTCTGACCGCATGGGCTGGCGTGTGCCGGCGGGCGAGTTGCGCCGCTTCATCAACGAAGAGTTGATGCCAGAGGAGGGCGAGCGATGACACGCGGGCACAACGAAGGCACGATCTCCAAGCGCACTGACGGCCGCTGGCAAGCGCGTGTCACGCTGCCGGATGGCCGGCGGCAGACGATGTACAGCAAGACCCGCGAGGAAGCCGGGCGGAAGCTGATAGCGGCCCTGAAGGACACACAAGAAGGCGTGCCCGTAATTAACGAGCGGCAGCAGCTTTCAGCCTACCTTGAAGACTGGCTGACTGCTGTGCGCCCGTCCCTGAAGGCCAGCAGTGTGCGCCGCTACGAGCTCGCGATACGGAACCACATCGCACCCGCGATCGGCAAGGTACGGCTTGCTCAGCTATCGCCGCAGCATGTGCAGACGCTGGAAGCTGCGCTTCTGGATAAGGGGCTTTCGGCCGCCACCGTTAACCACGTTCACAACGTACTGCGCGCCGGCCTAAGCCAGGCTGAACGCTGGGGGCGTGTCCATCGCAACGTTGCCCGGCTGGTTTCGCCGCCGCGCATCCCGCGATACAAGATGGCGACCTTGAGCCCGCAAGAGGCGCAGCGGCTGATGGCAGCAGCGGCCAATGAACCGCTCGGGGCGCTGTTCATCCTGCTGCTATCAACCGGGGTGCGGGTAGGCGAGGCGCTTGCCTGCTGCTGGTCAGCGGTGGACCTGGACCGCGGCACGCTGCAAGTCACGGCGACGTTGAGCCGCATATCGGGCGGCTACGAACTCACGGACCCGAAGACCGAAAACGCCCATCGGCAGGTGCTGCTTCCAACTGCCGCGGCCGCTGCACTACGCGCCCATCGGGCTCGCCAGAACGAGGCGCGCTTGCATGCCGGCGCGGCGTGGCAGTCGGGTGACTTCATCTTCGCCGACGCCCTCGGGCAGACGGTCAACCCGGATGGCATCGTACGGCGGACGTGGAAGGCGCTGCTGGTGAAAGCTGAGCTTCCCGATCGGCGGCTGCACGACCTGCGGCACACGGCTGCGACGCTGCTGCTGGGCCAGGGCATCCACGCCAAGATCGTGAGCGAGCAGCTCGGCCACAGCTCGATCGCTATGACGCTGAACCGCTATAGCCACGTGACCCCCACGATGCAGCAGCAGGCAGTGGAGGCCATGAACCGGGTGCTGGGCGGGTGAGCGGCGCTGTTCTGGTGTCAGAAGTGGTGTCAAATTGGCCGGACAGATAACTGCGGGACTAACTTATGTCGGGTTTCACGCCCATGAACGTCGAAGTCTACAGCCACGAGCGTTGAAGCGCCTGCCGGGTGGTGAAAGGGTTCCTTTCACAGCGGGGGGTGCGGTTCACGTTGCATGATGTCAGCCGGGATGCGGCCGCGCGCGACGAGTTCCTGCGACGCGGCTATCGGTTGCCGCCGGTCGTGGTGATCGACGGCGTGGCCGTCGAAGGCTTTCAACCAGAACCTATCGAGGCGTTGATCGCGGCGGCGGAAGCGCGAGACGCGACCGCTTAACGGGTCTCAGACGGGTAGCTGCCAGTGCTGTTAGTCGGTTAGCTAGGGACCAGGACGCCGCTGTCGGTCGACGGATCGGTAGCTCCCAGATTCGCCTCGGGCACCGCTTCGCGCGGCAGACGGCGCTCAAACATGAAACCGCGACCGCGAACGCTCATCAAGTGACCGTCCCAACCGGTCGCCTTGGCCAGTTTTTGACGCAACCGTCCGACATGCACTTTGACGCTGTTGTACGCGTCCTCGGCGTCGCGAAAGTGTCCCGGAAGCGCCGCGCCCAGTTGCCAGAAATCAACCACGCGTCCCGGTTGCACCGCCATCGCCGCCAACAGCCGAAACTCGCTGGGCGTCAGGGGAATGCGTTGTTCACTCGGATCAAGCGCTTCTTCTCTTCCCAGGTCTATTACCAGGTTGTGGCCATAAATCCGGCGCGGAAAGTTTATTCGGGACTGCCGCTCCAATAGCGACCAGAGCGCCACGATCTGCTGCGCTACGATTGAGGTCGCAGTCCGCGCGGGCATCCACATGTCGAACCGCTCCAGAACAGCGGTGACCTCGGAACGCGCCGCGTCTAACAGAACCAACGTTGCGCTATTGACGCCTGATTGCAGCAAAGCCAGCCAGGGCAACACCGCGGTTACACCTTCTGCGCCACATAAAACCAGCACGCGGGGCCCGGAGGCGCGCCAGATCTGGACGCCTACGTCGGCTGGGGCCACTATCTGAACCTGCGATCCGCCCAGAGCAGTGGCATCCTGCAGCGCGAGTGCATCTGCACTCGGTTCGGTAACAATGACACAGAGGCGCGCTCCCTGGTCAGCCATACGAACCGGAATTGCCGATACAGACTGTGCCTTTGCTTCAGTGGCTGCCGGCATTGATAATCCTCACAAGATGTGTCGGAACGTAACGATCGTAGCACAGCCGTAGTGGCGTCTGTATCAATTGTCGGTTTGTTTGCTGCAATACTTCAGTAGGCGCGCCAGATTGTTGAAACGTAGAGTTTGTATCCAACGAGAGAAGGTGACGTCGTGGCACGTCCTCTTGCCGCCGTAATCGAAGACCAGCAGCGCGTGTTTGCTCAACTGCTCGAGGCCCAGCGCGAACTGGAGCGACTGAGCCGGTCCGGCCATCAGCCCGGCATTATCGATGGCCAGCAGTCGGATACCGACTCGGCGCTCGCTGCGGCCCACGACGCTCAGCACCAACTAGAAATGCTGATGGCGGAAGCGCTGAATGCCTCCCTGGCGCTACCCGACTGATGAACGCATTGGCCGGCCCGGCTATGGCCGCCACTCGCGCCTCCCGCTACGATGACTGCGGCGCTGGCGCATGATCGCAGCGTCCGGCGGAGGAGGCGCATGGTGACCATACCGCTGGCCGATCGAATGTCCCGCCTGGGCACAGAAACCGCCTTCGAGGTGCTTGCCAGAGCTAGGGCGCTGGAGGCGCAGGGCAGAAACATCGTCCATCTCGAAATCGGGGAGCCCGATTTCGATACGCCGGCAAATATCCGCGACGCCGCCAAACGTGCGCTCGACGACGGTTTCACCCACTATGGGCCGTCCGCGGGCCTGCCGGAACTACGCGAGGCCATATCCGAGTACATCAATGCGACGCGGCATCTCTCGTACGGCCCGGATGAGGTTGTCGTAACGCCGGGCGGCAAGCCGATCATGTTTTTCGTGATGCTCGCGACCCTGAATGAGGGCGACGAAGCGATCTATCCGAACCCCGGATTCCCCATTTACGAGAGCGTGATCGAGTTCCTGGGCGCAACGCCGGTCCCGGTCCGTCTCAGCGAGGAGCACGATTTTCGCCTCGATCTCGACGACTTCGCGGCCAAGCTGTCGCCGAGCACCCGACTGGTGATTCTGAACTCTCCCCACAATCCGACCGGTAGCGTCCTGACGCGTGAGGACATCAATACGATCGCAGACCTCGTACGCGGCAGAAACCTCCTGGTGCTGTCCGACGAGATTTATAGCCAGATCCTGTATGGCGGAGAGTTTGTCAGCATCGCCTCGTTACGGGGCATGCAGGAACAGACGTGCATTCTCGACGGATTTTCGAAAACGTATGCGATGACCGGCTGGCGACTCGGATACGGCGTGATGCCCCGCGAATTGGCGGCTCACATCGCCCGATTGATGACCAATAGCAACTCTTGTACCGCTTCGTTCGTTCAACGTGCAGGAGTGGAAGCGCTGCGCGGACCGCAGCAGTCGGTAACGGAGATGGTCTCTGAGTTCCGACGACGCCGAGATGCGATCGTCGATGGCCTGAACAGTATTCCGGGTATTACATGTCGCACGCCACAGGGGGCGTTCTATGTATTCCCGAATATCACTGGAACCGGCTCGACGTCGACAGAGTTCGCTGACTTGCTGCTTACAAGGCACGGCGTGGCAGCACTTTCCGGAACGTCATTCGGGCAGTTCGGCGAAGGCTACCTGCGATTGTCGTACGCGAACTCGCTTTCCCAGATTCGTCTCGCGCTCGACCGTGTGAGTGACGCCGCGCGTGCCGTGCGCGCGTAACCAGGAGAGAGCTTTTGACCCTCAAGCATCGTGTCATCGCGACCGGGATCACGCTCGGCGCCGCGCTTGTGATCGGCTGCTCCAGCGGCAATAACGCGGGTAAAGCGTCGCCGGCGGCCACCCGCACAGCACCGCCCACACAGGCAGTCGGTGCCACGTCTCCCGCGGCCCGACCGCCGGCAAGCGCTCCAGGCGCGGCAACGGCGGCCGCTGCCCCGCCCAGAGTGATCGCCACGTTGTCCCCCGCCGAAACACAATCACCCGAACGGGCAGCGCTCACGCAGAAGCTGACCCCGCTGCTCCTGCAGCAGACCGATCTGCCGGCCGGCGAACGATCGATGCTGGCCGCGGCCACCTTGCCTATAAGCAACGCGGATTATGCCCGCAACCAGCAAAACGCAGCCGAGGTGCAGTCCCGCCTCGATAAAGATGGCCGGTTGGGCGGGGTGCAGACGGGTTGGTCGATCACCGGACAGTATGCCCCTGGTCAGAAGGTGGTCAACGCCGCCATTGATTCCGTCTCCGAGTTCCAGACAGCGGACGGCGCGAAAGACGGCCTGGCACTCATTTTTGCAAACATTCAGTCCACGCCGTCGAGCCCGGCGATCCTGCAAGCGAAGGCCACGCCGCTCGACGTCGGCACGTTCGGCGACGAAACGCAGGCATTTCGCATCGAGCAGGAGTCGAGGACGCTCGCCGGGACGCCGACGCCATCGATAACTACGATCACCCAGGTGTTCTATGTCGTGGGCTGGCGTCGGAACAAGGCAGTGGCATTCGTCTCCCTGAACGCCATCAACGAGGATCCGCCGCTCAACGACTTCAAACTGATGCTGCAAACGCAGGATCAAAAGCTGCAAGCGGCAGGGTACTAGAACCGGCAGAAGTGCCCCTCGCGTCTCCAGAGAGTCGGGTTACCGATCATTCAAATCTCGCTCTCCCCACGGCTAGGACTCTGCGGAAACCCCAGCTCACTCTCTTCGACTCGACGGTCATCCGTTGGCGGAGCTTATTACTCCGGCAGTCACCCGATCCGCCGCAGTTTGTTGAGGCTCTTTAGCTCACGCGGCGGGTCCAT
>DAINSK010000001.1:164029-275656 GCA_036741355.1 Chloroflexota bacterium | reverse complement strand
GCAGGTGCGCGAGATCGGTGGCGCGGTCTTGGCTTTCGGGGTGCATCTCGGGGTAGGCCGCCGCTGCCAGGCAAAAGTCGAAGCCTTGATCGCGGATGAGCTGCAACAGTTCGCTGGCGTGGGCGCAGCCGTCCGCACGAGTCACGAATTCGTCGGTCCCCTTTGGTGGGTCGCCTCGCAATGCAATCACGTTCTCGATACCGCCCGCGCGAAACTGCTCCAGCACGTCGCCCAGTTCCGCACGTGAGTGGCCAGCGCAGGTGAGGTGCGCCATCGCCTCGATGCCGTACTCGCGTTTTATCTGCGTGACCGCTTCAATCGTGCGGCCACGCTCGGAACCGCCGGCGCCATACGTGACCGAGACAAAGCGCGGCTCGAACTCGCACAGCTCGGCGATCGTGCGCCACAGCCCGCGCCAGCCGGCGGGCGTCTTCGGCGGGAAGAACTCCAGCGAAAATGAGGGCTTGCCTGCAACCAGCGTGTCGATAATGCGCATAAAGGTTAGATATCACAAGGCGGCGCCGCTGTCACTGGCTCCTTACTGACTGTCACGAGAAGCACTCGTGGGCGCGGCATCCGAGATGGGGTACCGTTGGCACGAACCAACAGCAATTGGGAGGCCCTGCCGTGAACTATCAGCCTGCGCACTTCAAGAGGCTGCCCGACCCAGCGACGTTGAGAGGCATCGGCGAATCGCTCCACTTCGCGGCCGACTTCAAACCGGTCGAGGTCGCTCCCGGCGTGCACTGGATGGCCGCCGGCAGCAATTCTGCTTGGATCGACACGCCCGAGGGCGTGGTGATGGTCGATGCGGGCTTCAACCGCCCCGACGTGGTCGCGGCGATGCGCAGCACAACGAACAAGCCGGTCCGCTACGTCGTCTACACGCACGGGCACGAGGACCACGTCTTCAACGAGGCGCGATTTGCAGAAATTAGCACTGCCGAGACGCAGGTCGTGGCGCATGCACTGGTCCCCGAGCGGCTGTCGAAGTACGAAATACTGCAGCCTCACATTCGCCGCACCAACCGCGTCCAGTTCCATTTGCCGCCGCAAGCGGAGGTTCGCGACGTCAAATACCGCTACCCGGACGTGACCTACTGGGACGCGATGGCGCTCACGCCCGGCCGGCGCATCGAACTGTTCCACGGTCGTGGCGAAACGGACGATGCAACCGTGGTCTGGGTGCCGGACGCCCGCGTCGTGTTCGCGGGCGACTTCCTGATCAGCTCGCTGCCCAACCTTGGCAATCCGTATAAAGTGCCGAGATATTGTCGCGGTTGGTACGAGACTCTGGAGCGAATTCGCGATCTGCAACCGGAGGCGGTGGCGCCGGGACACGGCATGGGCCTCGTGCGCGGAGCTGACGCCCGGCAGTGCCTGGACGATACGATCCGCGCCCTGCGCTACCTTCACGACGAGGTAGTTCGCCGCCTAAACGAGGGGGAGACCGCGGCGCAAATGATCAACGAGATCCATCTGCCGCCTGAGCTGGAAGACAGCCCCTACTTGCGCCAGGTCTACTCGCGCGTGGAGTTTGCCGTGATGGAGATCCAGCGCGGTTACACGGGGTGGTACGACGGCGACCCGGCGGATCTATTTCCACACCGCCGCGACATCGTGGCCACTGAGCTGCGGCGGCTGGTTGGTGACGATGCCGCGATCCTCAAACGGGCCGATGCTCTCTGGCAACAGGGAATGCGCGCCGAGGGCCTGGAGCTGCTGCAGGTGGTGCTCCGCGCCGATTCCGAAAACGCGGCCGCGCGAAGGCAGCGCCTGGCATGGATGGAGACGCTACTGACCGAAGACCGATGCCTGATGTCACGCGGCGTCTGGTTCGCCTTTGCCGACGAGGATCGAGCCGCGCTCGAGGCCGGTGCGAATCGCTAGCGGTAGGATACGCGGGCGACCGCGAGCGCCGGCCGGCGAAGACTCTGCATTAGACGCATTCCGGGGACGACCGCTAACCCTGTAAACGACGCGATGGCGATCGTATAGGGGCTCGACGGGAGCAACACGGTCGCACCGAGAGCGATGGCGATTCCATTGACGTACTTGACGACGTCCGTCGTGATCACGATCGCGGCAGAGCGGAATGGAGCCGCGTCGCGGAGCGTTGCGAGGGCTGCCGCGGCATAGAAGCTGGCCAGAGCCACCGCAAAGAGTCCCGACTGGCTGGTCGCCGGGCGAACATGCAGGACAAGTGGCCGCCGTATGCGTACTGGAACGAAGCGGGACCAATTCACGCGGGCACCGATACGTCGCCTAGCCTGGGGCATCAGCCGTCCGATCGCGGTGAATGTGAGCATATCCTGCGCCACATAGAGACCAAGCAGCGCCGGCAGGGGTACGCCCATTCGAAGTGCCCAGAGCGCCATTGCTATGCCAAGCGGGGAGGGCAGCGGCAAGCACATGCCTGTGAAGAATAGTAGTGCGGCGATAAACACGGATTCGTGCATGGTTTTCAGCCGTCCCCAGCCAGTACAGCAGCCGGATATGAGTGTTGTTTGAGCACGTCCTGAGAACCACATAAGTTAATTCAAACGTGACCCCGCGGACCGCGTTCGCGGCTCGCATCGGGAGCGACGGCGCCATTGACAGGCCCGGCGGTTGTTCGTACACTTTGGAGAATGTTGCTAAAGTTGATTCATTAAGTACCCATTTCCGGAGGCCGTTCGTGGTACTTCAAGCACGCAAGACCGGCATCATTCCGGTCGTCGATGAAGAGCTAGACACTTTTCAGGAAGAGATTGAGGCGTTTCAACGCAACGAGCGCGGCGACGAGTTCACGTCATTCCGGCTTCATCATGGCGTCTACGGTCAGCGGCAGGCCGACGCCATGATGTTGCGCGTCAAGATCCCGGGTGGTCTGCTCACCTCCGAGCAACTGGACGCACTTGGCGAAGTCGCCGGCCGGTTTGCTCCCCTGAAGAAAGGGCATATTACCACCCGCGAAAACGTCCAGTTCCACCACCTGAAGCTCGAAGATGCGCTGACCGCCATTCGACTGATCGGTGAGGTCGGTCTGACGTCGCGCGAGGCCTGCGCCAATACGGTGCGCAACGTGATTACGTCACCCCTGGTCGGCGTCGATCCGAACGAAGTGTTCGATGTGATGCCTTATCTCGGAGCGTACGTCCGTTACTTCGTGCGCAAGCCCTTTACGCAAAACATGCCACGAAAGTTCAAGACCTCGTTCTCTTCGGATCCCGGCGACAGCGCCGTGGCTCCGTATCACGACCTGGGCTTCGTGGCCGAGGAACGGGTGATCGACGGCGAGGTGCGCCGAGGGTTCAAGATGTTCGTCGGTGGTGGCAGCTCGGTTATGCCGCGCGCCGCGCAGCCGCTGTACGATTTCGTGCCGGTCGAGGAGTACCTTCGGGTCAGCGAGGCGGTGTTGCGCGTTTTCAACCGCTCCGATGAGCTGCGGAAGAACCGCATGAAGGCGCGGATCAAGTACCTGGTCGAACGCATCGGTATCGACGGGCTGCGTGAAGAAGTCGAGCGCGAGCTGCAGCAGCCCTGGGCGCGGGAGCCAATCGACCCGACGCCGCTTTTGTTTGAAGAGTACGAGACGATTCCCGAGCTTCCGTCGAATGGACACGCGGCGAGCAACGACAACCTGCTGGAAGTCATACCTCAGCAGTTCTTGAACTGGCGCCGTACCAACGTAGTTGCGCAGCGCCAGCCCGGCTTTGCCGCCGTGTACATCACGGTGCCGCTCGGCGACCTCACGCCCGAGCGGTTCCACGCACTGGCAGACCTGTCGCGAAAATTCAGCAACAGCCAGGCCCGTACGACCTGGGAGCAGAACCTCGTTTTTCGCTGGGTGCCGATATCTCGGGTCTACGATCTGTGGGTCGAGCTCGATCGGCTCGAGCTTGGCGCGTCGGGTGCGAACGAGATCGAAGACGTCGTCGCCTGCCCCGGCACCGATAGCTGCAAGCTTGGCATCACGGGTTCAATGCAGCTCGGAAGGGTGCTCGAGCAAGAGCTGCGGCTGATGGAGATCGACGATCCGCTCGTCCAGAAGATGCACGTCAAGATCAGTGGTTGCCCCAACGGCTGCGGGCGGCACCACCTCGCCAATATCGGATTTCAAGGCGCGATGATCAAAGATGACGACGACCGGCAGGTTCCAGCGTACGAGATGTAC
The DNA here is from genome assembly GCA_036741355.1 of Chloroflexota bacterium. Lineage (GTDB taxonomy): Bacteria > Chloroflexota > Dehalococcoidia > CAUJGQ01 > CAUJGQ01 > JBBRGK01. Next base: position 271,500 of record DAINSK010000001.1, on the reverse strand, counting down.
ATCGGCGGTACCTACGAGAACGCGCAGTTCCGCTACGCGCAGCGGGTGATTACCAAGATCCCTGCCAAGCGCGTTCCGGAGGCAGTTCGCCGGATCATCGGCTTCTATCAGGAACAACGCAACCACGGCGAACTGTTCAACGACTTCGCCGACCGCGTCGGTCCTAAAGCCTTCGTCGGGCTCGTCGCCGACCTGCGCCCGGTGGGTCCGTTGGGTCGAGAAACGATCGGCGACTACATCGACTGGGGGAGAACGGATATCTACCGGGTGGAGCGCGGTGAGGGCGAATGCGCTGCGGGTTAAGCCGAGCGGCGCGTAACATCGGTGTTTGACGATGAGCGGACTCACCGGTCACACGGTGGCAATTCTCGAGGCACGGCGCTCAGCTGAGCTTGCGAAGTTGATTGAACAGCGCGGCGGCGAAGTGTACGTCGCGCCAGCGCTTCGCGAAGAGCCCGTTCATGACGCGCGAGAGATCGGCCGATTTCTCGACGAACTGTGCTCGGGATCGCTTGGTCTGTCTCTCTTCCTCACCGGCGCGGGTGTTCGTGCCCTTGTCGCCGCTGCCGAGCAGCTCGGTCGCCGAGACGAACTGATTAACGCACTCGGGCGGCTTTCGATCCTGAGCCGCGGTCCCAAGCCTTCATCGGCGTTACGCGCCCTGGAGTTGCAGCCGGCGTTTACGACGGCGTCACCACATACAACCGCACAGATCCTCGACGTGGTCCGGTCGCTCGATCCCGCGGGCAAGCGCATCGGCGTCGTGCACCACGGCGGGCCGAGTCCCGGGTTGATAGACGGCCTTCACGTCCTCGGTGCGCAAACCGTCGAAGTCCAGGTCTATCGATGGGGGCTGCCGAATGACGCATTGCCGATTCAGGGGTTAATCGAACGGCTGGAGACCGGCGACATCGACGCGATCGCCTTCACCAGCGCCTCGCAGGTCTCCAACCTCTTCACCATGGCTGAGGCGCTCGGACAGACCGGTTTACTTCGACGCCTGCTCGACGAGGTCAATACGATAGTCGCGGTCGGCCCGGTATGCGCGGCGGCGATGCGGGAATACGGTTTGCGCGTCGACGTCCAGCCCATCGAACCGAAGATGGGACCGATGGTACTGGCGCTCGACAAGTTCGTGGCATGCAGCGATCCCCGCGCACGATAATGGATGCGGCCGGCGCGCCACAGCATCGCCGCCCGGCGACTGAAGTCGCGGGCTGGCAGTACGAAGTCCGCTTGCGCGGACTGCCCAACCGGCACAGGCCGGTTTTGTTGTACTAGCCTGCGGTTTCAACCGCCGGGCGATTGGGCAGGTGATGCTGTTGGCGACGCAACCAACTGCTCAGACCCGGCGGTTGTTTATCGCCATAGAGCTGCCGCCCGCATGGCACGACGCCATTGCCAGAGAGCAATCCGCGCTGAAGGCGAAACTGGCGGCGCACGCGCAACTGCTGCGCTGGGTGCGGCCCGAGAGAGCCCACCTGACCCTGGTCTTCCTCGGCGCAACGCCGGCAGATCGCGAAGCTGGGATCGGTGCGGCGATGGAGGCGGCGGCTGCCGGGATTCGGCCTTTCAAGCTTCACCTCGGCGGTCCGGGAACATTTGGCAGCCGTCGCCCGCGCGTCGTCTGGACCGCCGTTGACGGTGATATCGCCGTGTTGGAACTCCTGCACAGGCGGCTGGTCGTTGAGTTGGGGCTGACAGACGACAACGCGGGTCGGTTCTCCTCGCACATCACGCTTGCACGTGTAGCGAACAAGTCGGGCGTAGGCCCACGTTCGGAGGAGGTCGCCCAGGCGCTGGCTGCAGCTCTGGCTCAGGTGAAAGGCGAGCCCGTGTCGGACCTCGCGGTCACCTCTATCAGTCTCATGCAGAGCGCGTTGATCCAGGGTGGAGCGGTGTACACGCGCCGGTACTCGGCTGCGCTGTCAAAGGTTTGATAGAAATTTGTTGCTCACACGAGTGCCGTCCGGAGCCGCTGGTGGTAGGATGCAGATGGTAACTCTACCACCGGTCGGTGGGCAGCGGGGAGTGCCGTAGCCATGCGAGCTGATACCCGATCAACGTCGCCGTGAAAAGGCACCGAGCGCTACGCGCCGGTGCCTTTTGTGTTTGTAGTTCGAGGTCAATGAGGAGGCAGTCTTGAACTCCAGTCTCATCGGCAAGATCGAAAAAGCGAGGCGGTATGCGAAGGAGCCACAGAGGTTCCGATTCACCAGTTTATCGGCAATTGTAGAAGGCGATAACGATGAGCACGCCGTGACGCTCGAAGGCAGCCGCTGGTCATGCCGCTGCGGTTTCTTTGCCGGCTGGGGGGTTTGTAGCCACACGATGGCCATCGAGCGTCTGCTTGACGGTATGCTTCCGCGCGAGGCGACTGGGCAGGAGTTCGCACAGCCGGCGACGACGCGCTGAGCACACGCAGCCATAGCGTCCTGTTCCAGTCAGAGGCCGGGTACATTAATTACCCGGCTTCTCCTATGTCTCCTGATTTCATCGCCCGCGTGTTGCTTGTGGCTAAAGGGCGCCGATGGTATACGAAGATCAATCAACGTCGCGGACTTGCAACGCGCTTGCTGAGCGTACAGCGATCCGTTTTGGGGGCCTCGAATGATCCGCAGGCTGCTATCGCGGCCACTCATCGCCGCGCTGTCCTTGTTGGTCGCGCTGACACCTGTCGCTGCCTACGCCAAAGTGGACCAGCCGTTTGGCATTGACTGGACGCCGATCGTCTTCTGGGGTCTGGTTCTCGGCATCACGCTGGGCGGTTTCCTGCTCGGCGTTTTGATCGATTGGGGCAACCGCTAGCGGCCCCGCGTCTCACACCTACCAGCCGATCAGGTCCAAGATCGCCTCATATTGCGTACTGTTGAGCAGCCGCGGAATCAACGCCATGAGCGCCGAGTTTGTGCGCCCATCGGTGAACGAGCGTCCGCCGGTAATCCAGATCCCGACCGCCTTGATGTGGGAGAACACGTCCCACCAGCGCAACGCTCGTTCATCCACCAGGATTCCGCTCGCGGCTTCGTAGATCGCAATCGCCTGCTCTCGCGGGCAGATGCCGCCGATCGGCACATCCGCTCTGCCCGCCTCGGCGGGTCGGACGCCGAAGCGCCAGTTCTTGAGGAACGTCCACGCCAGGTCTTCAATCGGGTCACCGAGGTGGACCATCTCCCAATCGAGGACGCCGCGGATGTCATCGTCGCCGTACAAGAAATTGCCGCTGCGATAGTCGCCGTGACACACGGTCACGCGTTGGGCCGGCGGCGGTGGGCGGTTCCGCAGCCACGCGATCGCCAGGCGGATAACAGGCAACGGCTCAGAGGCCTGCGCGTCGATGATTCGCTGCCAGTGACCGAGCTCGCGCTCGGCGCAGCGGTTGGGTGCCGGCGGTCCGTCGGGCTGGATGTCAAGCAGCCCTAGCGCTCCAGGGTCCGCCGCGTGGATCGCGCCGAGGATCTCAAACTTCCGGCGGGCGATTCGTTGCCGCGCCGCGTCGTCCGGGCGGGCCGCCAGCGCATTTCCGTCGGTCTGGCAGCCGTCGATCCGCTCCATGATGAAAAACGGTCGGTCGAGCGCCTCGGAGCCGCTCTCCAACCAGAAGACCTGAGGTACTGGGATTTGCGTTCCCTCGAAGGCGCGGTAGACCCGGTACTCAACGTCGCGGTCGGATTCGAGCAGGCCTGCTTTGGGGTCGCGGCGCAGAATGAAGCCCTGATTGTGCCGCCCTCCGTGCTCTTCCCATTCCGCGTCGAACGACCACGTCTCACGCGAAGCGCCGCCCGGTATTCTGTACAGGCCGCTCACGGACAGGTCTCGCGCTTCCGGCATGCGCTGGCACAGGTAGCCGGCGATCCGCTCTGCCATCGTCGCGTGCCCGCGTACAGTGATTCGGTCGGCGGTCGTGATGCTTACTCCCGATTTGAATGGGTCAGCCGTGGTCGAGTTGCCTATCGGACCTTACCACTGCCCGGCTGCGCGCCACACTGCCGACTGCCGACTGCCGACTCCCGACTGGCCGGCCGCTCCGCGCCCTATGCTACGCTCGCGCTGATGCCACTTCGCCGTTTGCGCATCCCGCTTGGACGTGTATTGGGCGGCAACGCGCCGCTGTGGACGGCGCTGCTGCCGGCGGTTGCGTTCGTCGCGGCAGCCTTGCAACTCGCGCTTTCGCCCGTCGACCCGGACTACTGGTGGCATTTGAGCACGGGCCGCTGGATGCTGGACCACGGCCGAGTTCCTTTCACGGACCCGTTCTCCTTTACGCATGGCGGGCAGAACTGGTACGCGCACGAATGGCTTTCCGAATTGGTGATCGGAGTTGTAGACAAGATCGCCGGTTACGCGGGTGAGATCGTGCTCACGGCGGCGATCGTGGCCGCGGGGGCGTGGCTGCTCGGTCGCGCCGCCCGCTACTACGGCTCGAGCGGGCGCACTGCGCTCTTGTTGATCGCGGGCAGCGGACTGTTCGTTCTCGGAAACCTGGCAGTACGGCCGCAGGTGTGGGGCTGGGCGCTGTTCAGCCTGCTGCTACACGAACTGGCCGCCCACGACGTGGGATTGAGGCGCAGGCTGTGGCACTTGCCGCTGATATTCGCGCTCTGGGTCAACGTACACCTGACGGTGCTGCTGGGCGGATTTGCGCTGGCCCTTTACGTGCTTCACCGTGCAGCGCGCTGGCTCACGACCCGTGGGGAGGAACGCCCTTGCGAACGCGAGCGCATGCTGCATGTATTCGCCGCCGCGGCCCTATCGGCGCTTGCGCTTTGCATGAACCCCCGCGGACTTGCGTTGCTATGGTTCACCCGCGTCTACGCCAACCCTCACGCGGTGCGCTATCGCTACATCGGCGAATGGCAACGACCCTCGTTCGCGGGGAACGACCGCTGGTTATTCTTGCTGGCCGGTGCGGTCGTGTTGCTGGCGGCGGCAGGGATGATATGGCGCCGCCGGCTGTGGCCGGGAATCATGGTGTTGTCTCTTGCGGCCGCATCATTACGTGCCACTCGATATGTGCCGGTCTTTGCAGTTGTGGCCGTTCCGGCGGTCGCCTGGTTCATCAGCGGACTTCGCCCACGCGGCCGTCCGCGACATAACGTTCAAATTCCGGCTGCGTTGGGGCTCGCGCTGGCAATTGCGGCTGTTGCCGTGATCTGGATGGGCGCGTGGGTGGGAGGTCCATCGCAGTTTCAGAGAGTCGCGAACCCGGCTCCCGGCGGCTACCCGGTCGAAGCTGCCGAATACGTCAAGGCAAACCTGCCGGGAGCCCGCATTTTCAACGAATACGGCTGGGGAGGCTACCTCATCTATGTCTTCTATGCGGAGCGGCGTGTTTACATGGACGGGCGCGAGGAGATGTACGGGGAGCGCTCTTTTGATCGATTCGTGCGGACCATCGCCGCCCAGGACGGTTGGCAGAGGACGCTCGCGGAAGCCGGCGTAAGCGCGACTATCGTTGATCCAACCGGCCCGCTCGCCACGGCGATGGACTCGGACTCGGGTTGGCGGCGCGTCTTTGCCGACCAAATCGCCGCGGTATACGTACCACAGTAAGACACCGGCACCGCGGAGGTGGCTTGAATGGCTCGCCCCCGATCGCCAAGGAGTCAACATGATGGATGAAGCGGAACGGACGCAGTTCGTCTCACAGCCACGGACGGCAGTGTTCGCGACGCAATGGTCAAACGGCCGGGTGCACGCCGTACCAGTTTGGTACCTGTTCGAAGACGGCGTCATAAAGATCATCACGCAGCGCGGATCACAAAAGCACCGCAACGCTGCTAAGGCGGGTCGCGCGGCGCTGTGCATCGACGAGCGCGACGGACAGTTCCGCTACGTGATGGCCGAAGGAACGGTGCGGATCGCCGATCCGGTCACGTACGAACAGCGGTTGAAGCTACATCAGCACTACCGCGGCGACGAAGCGGCGCGAACGATCGTGGACCGCGCTGGTCACGAGAAGATGGTGATGATCGTGCTCAAGCCGGAGCGCTGGGTCGGGTAGAGAGAAGACAGATGCGCTATTTGCCCATTGAAGACCACGGTTTTATCGGTGACATGCACACGGCGGCACTTGTTGGCGTCAATGGCACCATCGACTGGATGTGTTTCCCGCATTTCGATTCGCCGACTATCTTTGCCTCGATCCTCGATGCGCGCAAAGGCGGCCACTTCAGCATCAGCCCGGTGGAAAAAGACTTCAAATCCAAGCAGCTCTATCACCCCGACACAAACGTATTGATCACCCGCTTCCTTTCGCCGAACGCCGTCGGTGAGATTGTCGACTTCATGCCCGTCGACACGAGCGATGGAACCGAGAAACACCGTCACCGGCTGATCCGCAGAGTCACGGTCGTTCGCGGCAGCATGAAGTTTCGCCTCGAGTGCATGCCGGCCTTCGACTATGCCCGCAAGCCGCATAATGTCCGGCTGCACAAAGGTTCCGGAGCGTCGTTCATAGCCGACGACCTGTCGCTGGCCCTAGTAACGTCGATTCCACTTCGCCGGCGAAACAATGGCGTTTTCGCCGAGTTCACGCTAGGTACTGGGGAGTCGGCGGGATTCGCCCTGCAACGGGTCGAAGAAGGTGAGGAGTGCGGTCCGCTGTTCACGGACCAGGAATACGAGGACCTCCATCGATCCACGGTCCAGTTTTGGAGGGACTGGCTCTCGCACTGCACCTATCACGGCCGCTGGCAGGAGATGGTGCGGAGGTCGGCACTGGCCCTCAAACTGCTGACCTACGAGCCCTCCGGCGCGGTTATCGCGGCGCCCACGACGAGCCTGCCCGAGTCGATCGGTTATGGGCGAAACTGGGACTACCGCTACACCTGGATCAGGGACGCAAGCTTTACCCTCTATGCGCTGCTGAATATCGGGTTCACTACGGAAGCCGAGCGGTTTATGAACTTCGTCGAGGCGCGATGCCGCGAGTTGGACAAGGACGGCTCGCTGCAGGTGATGTATGGCATCGATGGAAGGCACGACCTTACTGAGGAGAAGCTCGATCATTTGGAGGGTTACCGCGGTTCGCGTCCAGTTCGTATCGGCAATGGCGCCTACAATCAGCTTCAACTCGACATTTACGGCGAACTAATGGACGCGGTCTTCCTGTACAACCGCGGCGCCACGCCCATCTCGTACGACCTCTGGGTAAACGTGCGCCGGCTGCTCGCATGGCTTTGCGATCATTGGCAGGACAAAGATGAGAGCTTATGGGAGGTGCGCGGAGGGCCGCGTGAATTTACTTACTCCAAGGTCATGTGCTGGGTGGCCTTCGATCGGGCAATCCGCATCGCCCAGCTACGCGGTTTGCCCGCTGACTGGGAACACTGGCGGGGCGTCCGAGACTCGATTTTCGACGAGATAATGAAAAAGAGCTGGAACCCCGCGCTTGGGACTTTTACCCAGTCCTACGGTTCAACCGCGCTTGACGCCAGCACCCTGTTGATACCGGTCGTCAAATTCCTCGGCCCTACGGATCCGCGCGTGCTGGGCACTCTCAATGCGATCGAAAAGGGGCTGGTGTCCGATAGCCTGGTCTACCGTTACGATCCCGAACTCAGCGCCCCCGACGGTCTCGAAGGGCGCGAGGGTACTTTTTGCATCTGCACATTCTGGCTGGTCGAATGCCTGACCAGGGCCGGCCGGCTGGAAGATGCGCGGCTGGTGTTCGAAAAGATGTTCACCTACGCCAACCACCTCGGGCTGTATGCCGAACAGATCGGTCCGTCGGGAGAAGCGCTCGGCAACTTCCCGCAGGCGTTCACCCACCTCGCGCTAATCACGGCTGCCTACAACTTGAACCACGCGCTCGACTATCCCAAAGGCCGGCACAGCTGAGCGAAAGCCGACACGAACAGGTGTAACTCCGGGTTTAAAGGGCGCCGCTAAACTCCCCAATCCAGCGCACAAAAGGTAATCTTCCCGCCAGATTGTTTAGCCATCGTCGACGATCATTGCGAACCAGATGGATAGCCGTTGGCGATAGTGCCGTCTCCTGAAAGCTCCCGCGCGCGTTCTTCACGGAGATCACTGATCAACTCACCGGACGACGGGAAAAGCTTCCCCCCCTGGCGGCAAGCATTTCCTTCAACATATCTCTGGATCGCACGACTGCGGCGAGTAGTCGCCGTTGATCGGTATCTGATAGCGGATGGAGTTTACCTGCTGTCGTGTATCTCGTCATAGCTTTCACCCCGTTACGGACTGATCGTAGCACTCCAGACACAGATACAAGCGGGGGTCAGGCAGGCGTAAGCAAGCTCCCGGCACCATCGAACTGCAGCGGCTTCGGCTCCCCGATCACCGCGAGGCACGGATGCTTCGACGCTTCGTCGAGAAGTGACTCGGAGAGTAGCAAGTGGCTGAGGTGGGCTGTATCGCTCACGATTGTGAGGCGCGGCGGGCCGTCGAGCAGGCTTGCGATGAGCTCGAACAGATCACGGTCGTTTCGCTGCGAAAGCGGCTGTTTGGCCCCACCGAGGAACCCCGAGGTGATGCAATTCATCGCCGTCGCTTCCCAGTCGATCTTTGTGCGCAGACGGTCGGTGATCAGGTCGAGCATGCCGATGCCGGTGGCGTTGCCGTGGCTTTCGGTGGTGAGGTCAAGCGCGGCGACATAACGGATTGCATGGTCAGGTTCGCCTCCGATCCGCCGATGCATGCCAATCACGTTCGGATCGACGCCCGTGCCCGAGATGTTCTTGCCCATCTGCCGGACGATCAGCGCGTCCAGAGGCTCGACCGGAAGCTGCGGCAGGTAGCCGCGGGCGATCGCCAGCAGCCGCTTGTCCTCTGCCTCGATGTTCTCGGGCAGCACCACTTCGATTCTGGCTATCTCGCCGAGACCGTTCTCGACGGTCGCCAGCCCCGCGAGGATCTGCTCTTTGTCCAGTGCGATACGCGCCGCGGGGATGACTTCTTTCTCCACATCGCGCGTGTGGATCGCGGCTGCGCCCGCGTGCTTGCCCAGACCGATACCAAGCATCTTCATCAGGCCGCTGCCCAGTTCGCCGCGCAGGATCGTATGAGGTTTGACCCGATTGAAGACGAGTATTCCATCTGCCTCGGCCGCGAGCGCATCGCAATAGACCGGGCATCCGAGCGGCGTGTGACCCATCAACACCGTGTCCATCGACGAGCGAATCGGACAGCCAACGGTCGCTTCGGTGACGCCGTATCCTTCCAGCATCTCGCGCTGGCCCTCGGCAGTCGCGCCGCCGTGACTGCCCATCGCCGGAATGACGAACGGCTCCGCGCCGCGCTGCCTCAGCTCGTCCACCGCCAGCCGGACCGTCTCCGCCATGCGCGTGAGCCCCCGACTGCCTACGGTGATAGCCACGCTCATTCCTCGCCGAACGCGGCCGTCCAGCTTGCGGAACTCGGACGCGATCGCGGCCGCGAGGTCGTCGACCCGGTCCTCGGGCACCGATTGACTGACTGGGAAAAAGCGCGGCAGTTCGCCCGCCATTGAGGTCTCTCCTATTCGGCGGCTTGCAAGGCGAGCGTACGTTTCATTCCCGGACGCGTCAACGACTGCCCCCTGGTTCACTGGGGCAAGCGTACAATCGGTATGGCGCGGGGTTTGGATTGGTGCGGGCGGGAAGCCCGGTAACAGGCAGTCTTTGAACGCACGTGGGGTCAATGCCGTGCGGCTCTGGCTTTACTTCATCAGGGCGTTATTTCTTTGCTGTCCTTCATGTGGGCACGCGACGATCGTGCGGCGGCCGCTCGCGATCCACGCGCAATGCCGCGACTGCGGACTGTACTTCAACCACGACGACGGCTTCTGGCTGGGAGCATGGCACTTCAACTACATGGCGGCAGCGGTGCTGGCAATCGTGCCGGCAATGGTTGGCGTTGCCACAAGGGCGTGCGACGTGTTGACGGCAACAGTCTTCGGCGTTGCCGTATCGATCCTCTTTCCGGTTCTCTTCTACTGGCACTCCTACAGCTTCTGGATCGCGACCTTCTACTACTTCGTCCCCGACGACCTGCGCATGGGGCGCGAACCGGGTCGTACACCTGGATTGTCGGGTAGCGATGCGCTGCTCACCGACTCAGAGCGTGAGCAGTCGCGGTTGGAGGAGGCGATCCTGGAATTGGAAGGCGATAAGCCGAACCGCTGGGAGCTTTCTGGATATCAGATCACGCCCAGGAAATAGAGGAGCCTGCTGACGCAATGTGGTGCGTGTACGGTTCAAGCATACGCGGCTATTCTCGTCGCGAAATGGCCTGGCTTATTGCTGGACAGTCGCCGTGCCCCGGTTATGGAGTCGCGCTGGGACAGGCGTCGAGCCTTGCGGATAGCGCCGGATATTGGGTTTGCAGCTTGTCGAATTCCGCCCCGAAGCCGGCTGGGTCGGAGAAAAACGCCTCAACTTTCGATGTGTCGCCTCCGGCCACCGACTTCTTGAGATCGGCTGCCTGAGCGGCCGAGTTCTTGACGGCGGAGATGAAGCTAGCGTGAAGTGCTTTGAAGTCCGACGGTGGCGTCACTTTTTGCATAGACGCGGCCGACTGGTTGAGGCCGCTAACGAGGGTGTCCAGGAGCTTGTTCAGTTCCGCAACCGAGGTGCCTCCTGACCCTGAAGGACCGGGCGTGGAAATTGTTGCGAGGTCAAAAGCGCTGCCCAGTATCGGCAAAAAGGCTTCACTCAGTTTGTCGCGATAGGCGCAATCGCTTAATGCGGCCCCGCCCGAGCCGGATTTCTGGCCGGTGGAGACGGCCGATCCCGACGCCGCGGTGTTCGAATTTCCACCGTTGTTGTTTTTGCTGCCGCTACTGCAGGCAGACGCCAGGATCAAGAACGCGAGCGGGATAACGCCCAGCCTGGACTTGAAGCGAACCAACATTCATTCCTCCAACGCCGAAATGCCGTACGAGATCGGCCGTTCATTGCTGGCAGCTACGGCGTCGGGCTTGGGCATGCGTCGAGCCTGGCCGACAGGGCCGGATACTGCTTGTCGATATTGCTGAACTCATCACCGAAGGTTCCCGACCCCGAGAACAACGCGTCGGCCTTGGAGATATCTCCGGCCGCCAGTGCCGTTTTGGCATCGGTGACCTGTTTGGTGGTGTTCTGGAATGCGGTGATGACGCTTGCGTTGAACGCCTTGAAATCAGACGGAGGTGTGACCTTCTGCAGGCTGGCGACCGACTGATTTAGCCCCGTGACGATTGAATCGAGGACCTTGGAGACGTTCGCCTTGGTGGCGGCGTCGACGCCCGTCGGGCCGGACGTGACAAACGCCTGCGGTCCGGACAGCGCGGATTGGACGGAATCAAACGCGGCGAGCACTTTATCGCGATAAGCGCAGTCGTTCAACGTGGCACCGGTCGACACGGCGGATCCCGACGCCCCGCTATTTGACTTCCCACTGTTGTTGTTGCTGCTGCTACTACATGCAGCTGCCAGCGCGAGGAATGCCAGCGGAAACAGGATCAACCAGCGGGTGATACGGGTCATGAGTGCGAACCTCCAGCCCCTGGATCCCCACCACCACTAAACGTCGCACCGGAATGATTGCCGATCGGGCGCCGGAAGGCATGCGGAAGGGTCCAGCCGATTGTCCGTGTGGGTGGTGTCTACGTCAATAGACAGATTTCCTCCCCAATCCTTCCATTGACTGACTTTCTGCGCGGAACCTACGATCGAGGCAGTGATTCGCTATCTTTTTCTGTCGCGGCCGGTACTTCCCGGGGTTGGTGGTCGGTGACTTTGTTGTTCAAATCCTTGGTTACGCGCGCCCGGTTTCCAGTGATGGCTGCACTCGCCGCTGCCGCGCTGGTCGTCGCCTGCGGAGGCGGGGGCGGCAAGGGCTCTTCCAGCGGTGGTAGTGGCGGATCCGCCGGCGGAGCGGTGCAGCCGGTTGCCTCGGTTGCAGCCAACGCGCTGCTGATCACACGCGACCAGTCGCTGTACCTGCGCGACATGAAGAGCGGCAAAGAGTCCAAGCTGCTCACCGCGCCGGCTAACCAGTTCATCACCTATCCGGCCTGGGCTTCCGACGGCAAGCGCTTCGTATATATGCTGGACACGCCGTTCCAGGGCAACACGAACGCCGATTGGGGCAGCGACATGTATGTCGCCGATGCCAACGGCGCCAACCAGAAGCTGATCCTGAAGCACGATCAGACCGGCGCCGAGCTGGAATCACCTACCTGGACTCTCGACGGCAAGTCGGTCGTGTTTTCCTATTTCCTCACCCAGTACGACGCGCAGGGCCAGTACAAGGGCCAGGTGTACCAGGCGCAGAAGCTCGATCTTGTCAGCGGCGCCGCCACGCCGTTTCTCGACGACGCCAACGGCACGGAACTTTGCTCCGACGGCTCGAAGATAGCTTATGTCGATTTTAACCAGACCGACTTCACGTCGTTCGGCGTCTGGGTTTCCGACGGCGACGGCAAGAACGGCAAGCTGATCGCCGGCTCTAACGGCACGCTGCAGGCATTCGCTTCGCCGGTTTTCTCGCCCGATTGCAAGCGCATTATCTTCGCGGCGGTGGGCGGTGCCCTGGGACAGCAGCCGACCGGAACCACCGGCACCCTGCTCACGCGGCTCATCGACGCCTTTCGGCCGCTTGCGGCCGATGCGCACGGCCCGCCGTGGGACCTCTGGACAGTCAACGTGGACGGCACGGACCTGAAGCGGGTCACGCACGTCAACGAGGATCTGCCTTACCCCGCCTGGTCGACTGACGGCCAGACAGTGCTGTTCCTCGGCACCGGCGGCCTGTACCAGATGTCGGCCGACGGCAGCAATCTGAAGAAGATTGACCAGGGAACCGTCCACGGCCAGATAGCGTGGCATCAGAAGTGACGAAGCCGGCCCGAGGTCTCGCCAATACCGCGACCGGGGACGAATGGCCCGCTTCGGTTCGTGTCGTGCGCAGCGACCGCCGCCGGCGAACGGTTGGCGCCCGTGCCGAGGGCGACGCGATCGTGGTCATGGTGCCGGCCCGCATGAGCGCGGCCGACGAGCGCCGCTGGACCGCCCAGATGGTCAAGCGGCTGCGGGCCCCGCGTCTACGGCGCAACCTCAACAAGGATCTGAGCCTTCAGTCGCGGGCCGAGGCGCTCAACGCGCGTTACTTCGGGAGCCGCCTTCGCTGGTCTTCGATCGAATTCGTGACCGATCAGGAGCGCCGGCTGGGCAGTTGCACGCCGAAGACCGGCACGATTCGTATCTCCCACCGCCTGGCAACGGTCCCGGAATGGGTGCGCGACTACGTGATCGTCCACGAGCTTGCGCACCTGGAACACCCCAACCACTTGAAGGCGTTCTGGACGGCCGTCAACCGGTACCGGCTCGCGGAGCGTGCTCGTGGCTACCTGATGGCATTGGATCTGCGCGGTGACGAGGCGGATTCGGAGCTATAGGGCAGTGGGCGCGTTGCCTGCCCAACGGCGCTTTTCCTAAGGTTTTCAAGCGGTAAGTGGTTGGTACATACGGCGGCGCTCAACGCGCACGACTCGCCCGGCGTGCGGTGCGGGGAAATGGCCGCCCAGAAGGGTCAGGCCCTCGGCTTCGACGCGGTCAACGAGCACTGTGCGTGAATGAGCGGATAATTCACGGTCCTGATCCATCCCCGGACTCCAATCTGGGTGTTCGATCTCGATCGGGTGGTGGGCCGCATCGCCGGTGACGACGGCGCCCTCTCCGCCTGCAAAGACGAGCACACTGATGTGCCCGGCAGTATGGCCCGGCGTCGATAGCAAGGTGATTCCAGCTGCGGGCTGGTAGCCGTCCTCAACCAGGTTCAACTGATTGGTCTCGAATAACGGTCGGATCGTGCGGTCAAGGTATCGCGCCCCGGTAGCGTCCCAATACTCCCATTCGCGCCGATCGACGATGTATTGGGCGTTGGGGAAGGTGGGTTGAAACCGGCCCCCGCTCACTTCGGTGCAGTTCCAGCCGACGTGATCCGCGTGCAGGTGTGTCGCGATCACGACGTCCACCTGTTCGGGACGGATTCCCGCGGCTTTCAGTGAACCCGGCAGTTGACCCGCCACGCCGTCCCAGCGACCAATGCGCGGTCCCAGGCCGGTGTCAACCAGGACAGCGCGCCCGCCCGTCCTTATCAGGTACGTCGTCAACGCGCAACGCAGCTTGTCACCCACCACGGACTCCGGATAACGCTTCCACGTCTCGGCCGGCGCGTCTGGAAAGAAACCCTCGATCGCAAGATCGAGGTAGCCGTCGGACAGCGCGTCTATGGTGATATCACCGAAGTGAAGGGTTTGCATCGAGGACCCCTCTCCATGCCCCCGTCTCAAACGGGGGTTGTTACGTCATTTTGTGCTGCCGTCCGGCACGTGAGCGGCCATTAACGGCGTGCTCCAGTACAGTACCGCGCTGCAGTGTTGTCCGCTATCGGTCCCGATAAGCCACCCGTTCCAAGCCGATCTAGCCCATTTGCTCAAGGCAGCCGCTGGAGAGCGGGCGTAAGGTTAGTCGTGTGGCACGGGAGTTATGCGGCGCATCGCAGTGCTGTGACGTCCGTTGCCGGCAATCGCGGACGGGGAGGCTGCCATGGCGGAGACGAGCCAGCGCGAGTGGAAACAGGATATCTCGGCCGCAAGTGACAGCGGCGCTCCGGCGAGCGATGAAAATTCCGCCGCGATCAAGCAACGACCGGGCACGACCGGCTCACCCACCGACGTCGATCGCGACGACGCAAACACCGATGCGCTAACAACCCAGGCGGCCGCGTCGGGCGTGGCTGAACGCGGTGGCAACATCCCCAACTCCAGCCCCGCGTCAAAGCCGGGCGCGGCGCCCGCATGGGAGGCGCTCGATGCCCACCAGCGCGAATTCGCCCAGATCGAGGTCGGATGGGCCGTTTTCAGCTCCGATGGCGAACAGCTGGGCCCGGTGAAGGAAGTCGGAGCTAACTGGTTCGCCGTCCCGTACGGCACGAACGACGCACTGACCATGTACGTCCCGATCACGTTCATCGAAACGACGGGCAATCTGAGGGTCATTTTAAATCACCCAGCCGGGCTGTTGATAGATATGAAGCTCAACCAGCCTCCGGGGCTGCACTCCGAGGGATTTCAGCGCACGGGCGGCACCGAACATTCGCCATGGCGCGGCGAGCTCGCCGGCGAGCCGGTCCCCGAACCTGTGGACAGCCCCGCGCAGGAAGTCTCGCCAGCGTCCAGTCTCGAACGCCGGGCTGAGGGCGGAGGACGGTCATGACCAGCGACAGTCCGAATTCACGGGTGTCAAACCCGGGTCTCGACGCCGCGCTGCAGCCGCAGGAGCCTAATCGCGACCAGAGCGGCCCGCCGCCGCCCGCGGTCGAGCCGACGCTGAGTGGCGATCAGGTCGCTCGGCAGGAAGCGCCCGAGGCGCGGGTTCTCCTACCGACCGATCCGTCCACGCACATGACCCGATCCCCCGAGTTCGGTGAGGAAGCGGACGCTGGCACGACGAGACGTTTTGGGACTGGTGAGGAAGCGGCCGCATGGAAGCAGGTAAACGCCCTCACGAATCAACAGGGCGTCGGAGAAGGCCGGTCCCACGATCCGGAGCAGACGCCGCTCAGCGGAGAAGGTGTCCCAGGACAGGGTAAGGAGCGCAACCTCCCCAGTGTCGATCTTTACGCGAATCGTCATCCAGATGGCGACCCATTTGGCAGCCAGGAGCAGACCATCGGGAGGCCGCTGGCACCCGGCGAGCCATCTGCTGCGGGGCGCAGTCTGCCGCTGACGGCGGGAGAGCCGGTGCCGGACTCAGCCAGGCCACAAGACGTTCCACGAGGATCGGCATCGCGCCCCGAACCCACGGGGGGCCACCGGTCGGACGCTCCGAGAGATAGATAGTTGTGGCCCGCCGGCGGGGATTCAAGTTACCAGTCCGCGCAGGCGGACTTCGTACGCTGAGCCTGCGACCTTGGTCGCCGGGCCCGCTCCGACGCCCGCTTTCGCGCCGCGAGCCTTTTGAAGCACGCCCCGTCCCCGCGCAGGTGGTGCAGAAGGCGCCGGTAGACGCGTATGCTTGCCTGCACGGAGCAGGCAAGCCATGGCACACACGGGCGCCGTTATCGTGGCCGCGGGGCGCAGCAGCCGTATGGGCGGCATAGATAAGGTCTTTGCTCCTCTCGCCGGCCGCCCGCTCTTTTACCACTCGATCGCCGCATTCCAGGCCACACCCGTGGTCGATGTAATGGTGCTGGTAGTTGCCGACGAGCGCGTACAGGAAGCGCGGCGCGCCCTCGCGCGGTTTGACTTCGCAAAGCCCGTCGTGGTCTGTGCAGGCGGTGAGCGCCGGCAAGATTCGGTAAAAGCCGGACTGGAAGCGCTCGGTCACGTGGATACGGTCGCGGTTCACGACGCGGCCAGGCCGCTGGTCACCGCCGAACTGATCGAAACCGGGTTTGAAGCCGCAAGCGAAACGGGAGCGGCGGTGGCCGCAATTCCGGCCGCCGATACGTTGAAGGAGGCGGACTCCGACGGCAACGTCATCCGCACGATCGCCCGCGACCGCCTGTGGGCAGTACAGACCCCGCAGGTATTCGCCTACGAGCTACTGCTGGACGCCTACCTCCGCTCTCCCGCGGACGTCAGCGACGACGCGATGCTTGTGGAGGCGAACGGGCACCGCGTCAAGATCTTTCTCGGCTCGCCGCGCAATTTCAAGGTGACCACTGCCGACGACCTCGCCCTCGCCGAAGCGTTGCTGGGCCGGTGAGCCTGACCGGCGGACAGCCGCTCTTTGCTGGCGCATGAGGCGCCCGCCGGATACGATCGGCGGGCTATGCGCGTCGGAATCGGCTACGACATCCACCGGCTCGAAGGCGGTCGCCGGCTCGTAATCGGCGGCGTTCAACTGCCTTCGGAACGCGGTGCCCTTGGACACAGCGACGCCGACGTGCTCCTGCACGCACTGATTGACGCACTGCTGGGTGCGGCGGCGCTCGGCGACATCGGCGGCCACTTCCCAGCCGGCGAACCCCGCTGGAAAGATGCGGACAGCGCCGAACTATTGCGACTGGTGCATGCGGAACTCGACGCCGCGGGCTGGAAGATAGAGAATATAGACGCAAACGTGATCGCCGAGCAGCCACGGCTGGCAGAGCACCTGTTGCCAATCCGCGGCCGGATAGCCGCCGTGCTGGGCCTGCCGGTCGATTGCGTGAGCGTCAAGGCGAAGACGAACGAGCGACTCGGTCCAATCGGAGCGGGCGACGCGATCGCCGCGCAGGTTATGGTATTGATCGATCGGCAGTAAGTCAGCCGGGACAGGGACACATGCAAGCTCGCGGACAACGGTGCATCTGTCGCTCGGGGCGTCGTTCCCAATCGGAGGACGCCCCGTGATCGTATGCACCACGGAGAAGCAAGGAGCATCCCATGTCCGTCCTGCGCGCTATCCGTCGGGACATCGATGCGGCGCTTGAGCGAGATCCCGCGGCCCACCATCCGCTAGAAGTTGTACTTGCTTACCCTGGATTCCACGCCCGGCAGTTTCACCGTCTCGCCCACGCTCTGTACCGGCACCGCGTCCCCGTTTTACCACGTCTGATCTCGCATGTTTCTCGCTTCTTCACCGGCATCGAGATCCACCCCGGCGCACGGATCGGCGAAGGATTCTTCATCGATCACGGCATGGGCGTCGTGATCGGCGAAACAGCGGAAGTGGGCGACAACTGCCACCTCTACCAGGGCGTGACGCTGGGCGGTACGAGCACGCGCAAGGTAAAGCGGCATCCCACGCTGGGTAACGGTGTGACCGTGGGTGCCAACGCGGCGGTGATCGGCGCCGTGATGATCGGCGATAACGCCCGGATCGGCGCCGGTTCGGTCGTGGTGACAAACGTGCCGGCGAACGCTACCGTCATCGGCGTGCCCGGACACGTGGTCGCATTCCACGACCCCGGCAACGATACGATCGTGCGCCTTCCCGACCCCGAGTGGGACCGCATCGAGCAGCTCGAGCAGCGCGTCGCCCTGCTTGAACGGCGCCTGGTAGCGCTCCGCGGCAGCAATGACTTTGGTCCAGAATTAGAGCGCGGTGCCCGCAAAGACGCCGAGGCGACTGCAGGATGTTCGATCTAACTACGGATTAGGAATCCATGAGAATCACCGACACATTGTCGCAGCGAAAAGAGGCACTCACGCCGATGGGCGACGAGGTGCTGATTTACGTCTGCGGCGTGACGCCGTACGCCGAAGGTCACATCGGGCACGCCATGAGCTACATCGTCTTCGACGTGTTGCGCCGGTTCCTGGAGTTCCAGGGGTTCAAGGTTCGGCACGTCCAGAACTTCACCGATATAGACGACAGGCTCATCGACCGCGCCGCACAACGCGAAACCACGGTAACGGAGCTTGCCGGTCGCTACATCGACGACTACTTCCGCGACATGGATGACCTCAACGTGATGCGGGCGACGATATATCCGCGCGCCACCGAAGAGGTGCCGCAGATCATCGAGATCGTGCAGGGCCTGATCGACAAAGGGTACGCCTACCAGTCGGGTAGCGACGTCTTCTACCGGGTACGGATGAAAGAGAACTACGGCGCACTGAAGCATCAGAGCCTCGACGAATTGATCGCCGGGGCCCGGGTGGAAGTCGACGAGCTCAAGGAGTTCCCGGGCGATTTTGCCCTTTGGAAGGGAGCCAAGCCGGGCGAACCCGCCTGGGAGAGTCCGTGGGGTGCCGGCCGGCCCGGCTGGCACATCGAATGCTCCGCGATGTCGTTGCGCTATCTGGGTCCGCAGATCGACATTCATGGCGGCGGCGAAGACCTGATTTTTCCTCACCATACCAACGAAATCGCACAGACCGAAGCGTACACGGGTAAGCAGCCGTTCGTCCGGATCTGGATGCACAATGCCCACCTGCGGCTCGCGGGCGCAAAGATGAGCAAGTCGCTCGGCAACATCCTCAGCATCCGCGACGCGCTGGAACGCTGGGGCGCTGACGGACTGCGCCTGTTCGTGCTGGGCTCGCACTACCGCAGCCCGCTCACCGCCTCCGACGAAGCGTTGGATGCGGCCAAGCGTGGCGCCGAACGGCTGAAGGCGGCGGCACGCATTCCGGGGGCAGGCAGCGGCCGCGAAGTCGAAACAACGGTGTGCCGTGCCCGCTTCGTCGAGGCGCTCGAAGACGATCTGAACACGCCACAGGCACTTGCGGCCCTGTTCGACCTGGCGAAAGAGATAAACCGCGGTCGTGACGACGGCGCGACTATCGAACGGGCGCAGAGTACTTTGCTCGAGATGGCAGAGATCCTCGGGTTGCGGCTCGAGGAGAGCTCCACCGCGGGCATTGCCGCCGAGCCCTTTGTGGAGCTGCTGGTCGAGATTCGGCGTGGGCTGCGCTCGGCAAAACAGTTCCAGCTCGCCGACCGGGTTCGCGAGGGACTTGCAGCCCTGGGCATTACGCTCGAAGACGCCCCGAACGGTACGACCTGGAAGAGGGGGTGAGGACAGAGCCGTGTCCGCGTAACATCGCGGTCAACGTACGAAGCGCCCGGTTCCACTGTTCCTTTGGGATGCAGCGCTCTGGGTTACGCGATGTTAAAGTCTATAATATAGCAAGTAGGGCATCGCAGATTGGTTTCCCAAAACCGGATACAAAGGTGATGCACGGCGAAAGCGACCGGCCGTTAATCTCGGTCATCGTTCCGGCCTACAACGAAGAGCTCTGGCTCGAGCAATGTGTACGCGCGCTTCAGAGTCAAGAAACCTCGGTTCTCTACGAGATTATCGTTGTTGACAATAACTCTACCGACAGCACGGCCGAGGTCGCCGAGCGTCTTGGTGTAAGGGTCGTTCACGAATCGCGCCGCGGACTGAGCTTCGCCCGCCAAGCCGGGCAGGACGCTGCTCGGGGCGAGATTGTGGCGCACACGGACGCCGATTCCGCCGCGCCTCCCGATTGGATCGAATCGATCGCGCAGGCATTCGAAGAGTTCCCGGATACGGCCGTGGTTTCCGGCCCGATGTGTTTCCCCAGTGCGCCCTTACTTATGCAGGCCGTGGCGCCGATTCAGAACTTCTTCATCTGGCTGTGGTGGCTGCTGACCGGCCGGTTGGGCGTCCTGAATGGCTGCAACTTCGCGTTGCGCGCCGCATTTCTCGCCAAGGCCGGTGGGTTTGCAACCGGCCTGCCGTTGACTGGCGATAGCCTGGTGCTGTCGATCATGAGACCGTATGGCACAGCACGCCGAATCGGCGCGAAGATGCGGACCTCCGGCAGACGTTTCCATGGCCAGGGAACCCTTCGCGTCCTCACGTTCTATGCCCACGAGCAGTTCGCTGCCGCGCTGGGCAGGGAGAGGTTGATGTCGGCACCGGATATTCGATTGCCCGATGGCTGGGCCGTGCAGATCCACCGGCGACGCCGCGCTGCGCTAGCGCTGTTGCCCGTCCTCCCGGTACTGGTGCTCGCCGGCAGTTGCGCCTACATGGCGATCAACCCGACGTCGCAGGTGTACGGGAGGATCGTCTTGCATGGGCCGGAAGGCGAGAAAACGGTCGCCCTGACGTTCGACGACGGACCGAATGAGCCGTTCACCTCCGAGATTCTGGATGTCCTGGACAGGGAAGGGGTGAAGGCGACTTTCTTCGCCGTCGGTGTCAACGTGGAAACATATCCCGACGCCGCGCGACGTATCGTCGCCGACGGCAACGTGATCGCCAACCACTCGTGGGACCACTCCCGTATCGCTACGGCGGTGGACTTCCGCTACTCGCAGGTAGAGCGGGCACAGGAGGCCATCGAGCAGACCACAGGTGTCCTGCCGCGCTTCTTCCGGCCGCCGGCGGGAATTCACACCCCCTGGCAGTTAAAGAAGGTGTCCAGCGCAGGCTTGACGACGGTTAACTGGGATTCGGAAGGCTACGATTGGCAAAGGCCGAACAGCCCGGAGCGGATCGAGCAGAAGGTGCTCGCCAGCGTGCGCCCGGGCTCGATTATCCTGCTACATGATGGCGACGAGACGCGACACGGTTCCGATCGCAGCCAGACGGTTGCCGCACTGCCGGTAATCATCGAAACGCTGCGCGCCGAGGGCTACACCTTCGTCACCCTGCCGCAGATGCTGGACACCGACGCCTACCAGCCGCGCGTGGCCCGCGCTCAGTCCTCGGGTCACTGAGGGTCGGCGATGGGCAGCCGGCAGTAGTGACCGGGAGAACCTCACCCCGGGTCATGCGGGCCCTTATCCCCCTGACCCCCTTCTCCCAATACTAGGAGAAGGGGGCAACCGTTGACAGCGGTGCACCAAATTCAAGCCCCCCTCGCCCAGAATTGGGAGAGAGGCCGGGGGTGAGGGCCGTTCCTACCCCTTCGCGTGAACCAGCAGCACGGGGACATTCACATCATGAATGACGCTATCGGCGACGCTGCCGAAGATGAGCCGGCCGAGGCCGGAACGGGCGTGCGTGGCCATCGCAATCAAGTCGATATTGCGTTCGCGAACCGCTTCGGTCAGCACCATGGCGGCGTTGCCTTCAATCACAGCGGTCTCGCAGGCGATCTTTTGCGACGCAAGCCCTTCCCTGATTCCGGCCAGGTACTTCTCCGCCGCTTGGTCCTGCGCTTCGACGAGCTGGTTGGCGACGTCAATCGATAGCGGCGCAGCGGTGATCGGATCCGGGGAGACTGTCTCTCGAATCGCCTCCCCTCGTGACATCGTCACCCGCAGCAGAACCAATGTCGCATCAAACTTGCGCGCAAGCTCGGTTGCGTGCGGGAGGATCGCTTCAGCCAGGGGAGAACCGTCCAGCGGTACCAGGATGCGGTTGTACATTTTACCCTCACCGATGACTGCCGGTGTTAAGCCGCGGCCTCGTGCGATGTCGATGGGGCATCGTTCAGGCGTTGGTGACACCCCAATCCGCTTATCCCGCCCGTTCGGCGGCCCACGACTGTTGAGCTGCGCGCCCGACTGCCGACCGCCCCAAATACAAATGCGTCTCTGCGAATTGCGCCGCTGCGAGTCCTACTAAAGAGGCGGCCACGCCCGTGATCGCGTCAAATATATAGTGATTGCCGGTAATGATCACCGCGAACGCCATGAACGCGGGCAGCGCCAGACCAAGCCAGGCGATTCTACGCCTACCGGCGTACTGCCAGACTGTCAGCCCCATCAACAGCACCCAGCCGACGTGCATGCTCGGCACCGCGGCGTAAGGGTTGAAGAAGACTTTTGGTTCGACCGTGTCGTAGACGCCGGAGACTTTGGCGGCAGTGTCTACGAAGTTGAGCCCGGGAACTAGTCGCGGGGGCGCCACCGGGAATATCTGGAAGGCGACCAGCGCGATCGCTCCAGATATGAGCACCGCGTTTCGGGTCAGGCGGAAGTGGGGACGATGGCGCACGTACAGCCACACCGCGATGGCGATAATGAGCGGCAAGTGCGCCCACATGTACACGGCGTTGAACGCCTGCATGAGGATGTCATTATCGACCACAAGCGACTGGAGGCGGTGTTCGACGAATACGCCGAGCCAGCGCTCCAGATCGATCACATGGTGCGCGTTGAGGATGGCAGCGGATTCGCGCCCTTTTGTGGCCCCGGCCCACTGCACCGCGCCGACGCTGAGCGAATAGACGATGTAGCCGCAGGTGGCGACGAACAGTTGCCACAGGGCATCGCGATACCATGGATTGCCTTTTGGCGGCGGAATCCGCTCTGGTAACCGTTCGATTTCTTCTACGGCGCTGCTCATAGGGTCGTTTGTACCTTAGCAGGACGACGGCACGGCTGCCTATTCTGGAAGTCGGATGGCAAGCAATCCGTTCTTCGATTTGGCCGTACAATTGGGGAGAGGGAGACGCAACCATGGCCGGTTCAGTTGGTCCAACATCGGCCCTAGCCCCCACCCCGGCGGCAGGAGACTGGCGCGCGCCAAAGCCGCCGTGGTTAAAAGTCCGCTTCCCCGGTGGGCCGAATTATATTAGGCTCAAAAACCTGATGCGCTCGCAGGCGCTGCACACCGTCTGCGAGGAAGCACACTGTCCGAACGTCGGCGAGTGCTGGGAAGCCGGTACCGCTACATTCCTGATTCTCGGCGATATCTGCACACGCGCCTGCGGCTATTGCGCCATTACCACCGGCCGTCCGCAACGGCTCGATCTGGAAGAACCGCTACGTGTGGCGCAGGCGGTCCAGTCCCTCGAGCTCGCTCACGCTGTTGTTACGTCGGTGGACCGCGACGATCAGCCGGATGGCGGCGCGAAGGTGTTTGCCGATACGATCCAGTGGATTCGCCGGTTGTCGCCAAAAACGACGGTCGAAGTATTGATCCCCGATTTCCTCGGCAACTGGGACGCTCTCGCCACGGTGATGGCGGCGCAACCTGAGATCCTGAACCACAACACGGAAACCGTGCCGAGACTGTATCGCCGCGCCCGTCCCAAGGGATCCTACGCGCGAGCCATGGAGCTATTGCGCAGGGCGAAACTGCTCGATCCCGAGACGATCAGCAAGAGCGGCATTATGGTGGGCCTCGGCGAGACCCGAGCCGAGCTCAGCGCGGTACTGTGCGACCTGCGCAGCGTGGAGTGCGACGTACTGACGATTGGGCAGTACCTACGACCGTCGCCAAAGCACCTGCGGATGGAACGCTACTATACGCCCGAGGAGTTTGCCGAGATCGGCGCCGAAGCGCGGGGACTGGGGTTCAAACACGTCGAGTCCGGTCCGCTCGTGAGAAGCTCCTACCATGCTGAGCGGCAGGCGGAGGGTAGCCTGCGCCGGCGGCATGTGAGCGTCGGCGGATCCGACTCGATCCCGCTCTATACCAAATAATGTTCTCAACAGCACAGCCAGAACGGGCGTATGACAGCGTGACGTTCTGGCAGGGTCGGCAAAGAAGGTCACTTTAGCGAACGGGGTGGCGGCGCAGACGCCAGAGGCCGCGTAGGTCATCGGAGATGGTCTTGCCTAGCTTCACACGGGTATCCGGGTCCTCGATCCACTTCACGGGAAGGTCTTTGACGCGATAGCCCTTTTTTTCAGCGATGACAAGCAGCTCCGTATCAAAGAACCACTCGTTATCCTGCACCAGGGGAACAAGGGCATCAGCAGCGCGGCGGCTGATCGCCTTGAACCCGCATTGGGCGTCGCTGAACTTTGTCCACATTACGGCCTTGATGATGAGGTTGTAGACGCGAGAGATGAACTCCCGTTTGAATGAGCGTGTAGTGTGTGCTCCGCGCGCCAGGCGACTCCCTGTGGCAACGTCGTAGCCTTGTTCGGTAATTGCGCGAATGAGCGCGGGATAGGCTTCGATCTCGGTTGAGAGATCGACGTCCATGTAGGAAACGACATCTGCCGAGCTTTCCAGCCAGGCTTTGCGAAGGGCGCGGCCGCGCCCTTTTTGATCGAGATGGATGAAGTCGACCCGCGCGAACTGGTCTTTTAGCTGTTCCGCGACCTGCAATGTTCCGTCAATGGAAGCGTTGTCGGCAATGATGATGTGCCAATCATATGGAAGATGTTCGGTGAGAAAAGCGTGCAATGTTATGACGCTGGCGGCGAGCACGTGCTCTTCGTTATAAACTGGAATCACTGTATCGACGGTCGTCACCCACTGCCTCCGGGGCTGCCTGCGAGTAACCAAAGGGTAGCGAAGGCGTCCGTCTGACGGAAGTAGTTGCGCAGGCTCAGGCGTGGCTTGACACTACCCGAGGCCGATGCGAGAATCAGGCTTGCGATGGGCTTCACAAACGCCCGCGCGATATTACCCGTGCGGTCCTGTACTCTGTCGCCGCACCACCCCCGGCGGCAGCCCGTCTCCACCCCGAGGCGAGAGCGGCTGCCGCACCGATCCCCGACCAATGTGCAGGTGACGCCTACGAACCGGGCCAACCTGACGGCGGACGAGCTCGTTGTTTCGGGCGCGGGCCGCGGCCATGTGGCCCCGCCGCTGTGCGACCAGTCGGACGGAGGATTACGCCATGACGCCAGTGATGCTACTACCGTGGATTATCGGCAAACCGGCCGGCGAAAAGTGGGAGCTGGTCTTCGTCTTTGTCTTCACAATCGCTGGCCTGTTCCTGATGTATCTGTTTGGACGCTACTGGCAGGAATAGGCAAGCAGCGTCTCCGACCGGCGGGGCCTGAAGCACTGCCGGTGGTGACCGCGCACCTGATCAGGGGAGGGAACGTATGGCGGTATCGGAACGACCACCAGGGAGGGGCTGGCAAGACGTCGTTTACGACAAGCTCTTCCATAACTACATCTGGCGCTCAATTTTCCGTTCCGGTTACCCGAACACGCCGCGAAACCAGATGCTGGTCGTCGCGACAAACGTCTTCCTCCACCTCCACCCAACGCGCCTGCACCGCACCCACGTCAAAATCACCCACACCTACTGCCTCGGCGGTCTGACGTTTTTCATGTTCCTCGGCCTTACGGTGACCGGCGCGCTGCTGATGTTCTATTACGTTCCGTCGGTTGAACGCGCATACACCGACATCCAGGCGCTGGAGAGCAACGTCCGCTTCGGCATGTTGATGCGCAATATGCACCGCTGGATGGGGCATAGCATGGTTTTATTGGTGTTCATGCACATGATGCGCGTCTTCTACACCGGTGCGTATAAGCCACCGCGGGAGTTCAACTGGGTCGTCGGGGTTATCTTGTTGGTGCTCACGCTGCTGCTCGCCTTCACCGGCTACCTGCTGCCGTGGGACCAGCTTGCGTTCTGGGCGATAACGGTCGGTACCAATATGATCGGTTCGGCGCCCGTGTTCGGCGCAAAGAGCCGTTTCCTATTGATCGGCGGCTTCGATGTCGGGCCGAACGCGCTCATACGTTTCTATACGTTGCACGTGATCGGCTTACCATTACTGGCCGCGATCTTCATGGCGGTCCATTTCTGGCGCATCCGCCGCGACGGCGGACTCGCTCGGCCGCTGTAGGAGGCGTCTGTGATGGCTGCCCAAACTCCGACATCGGCTACGACCCAACGCCGGCCGCGGCGCGAGCGCGACGAAGAGGTCCTCGTTTGGCCGGACCTCGTCTTCGTCGAGTTCATCGCCGCCGTGCTTTTCACCGTCATTTTTCTGGCACTCTCCACCATCATCAACCCGCCGCGGCTGGACGAAGCAAACGGCAACATCACACCGAACCCGTCCAAGGCGCCGTGGTACTTTCTCAACTTGCAAGAGTTGCTGCTGCATATGCACCCGGCGCTGGCGGGCGTGATCGTGCCGACTGTGGCGCTGATCCTGCTCGCCGCGGTTCCCTACGTCGATCGCAGCAACGACGGTCAGGGTGTTTGGTTCGGCGGAACGCCCAAGGCAGCACAGATCACGCTCTTCACGGTGGCCTTCACCTTCATCATGACCTGGCTGCTGATCCTCTACGATTGGGGTACCCAGGATGTCGTCTATAACTGCGTGCGGCAGCCCATCGACACGTGGGGTACGTGCTTTAAAGATGGAGGCACACCGGCCAATATCGGTCAGCACCTGCCCGCCTGGCTTCGCAGCGTGCGCGGCTTGCAGACCGGCGTCGATTGGCCCAAGTGGACCACGCATATCCCCTATCTGCCGTTCCGTTTGAAACTGCTCAGCGACAATTTCCTTAACCTCAATTTCCCTGCCTGGCTCGTCGAACAGGCCATTCCGCTCGGATGCATGGTCGGCCTGCCCCTCATGCTGGTCTTCCTGTTACGGAAGCGGTACGGCCCGCTGGGGATGCGCGGCACGATGTACGCCCTCTTTACCGGCTTCATGACGGTTTACGTCGTGCTGACGATTGTAGGCACGGTTTTCCGAGGTCAGGGCCAGGAGCTGCTGTGGCCGTGGGACCCGCACAACGTGCCGCCGACGGGGCTGGGGATCGATTGACCGGGCATTGAGCATCGCTGCGTCCGCCTCTGGCACTCCATGGCGGCCGCGGATGCGAGAGCGAGTAGCGACATGGCCGAACAGCAAAATCCTGAAGAGCAACCGGCGGGGGAAGCAACCCCATCCAAGCCCCTCGCCCAAGAGGGCGTGCGAGATCCTGGGGCATCCGATCCTGGCGCGGCCGAGCCCAGTCCTGTTGTCCAGCAGTCTTCACAGCCGTCCACACCGTCAAGCCCACAGCCCGCGGCGGCTTCGGGTCAGGCCGCGGAAGGCGCGCCGGCCGCTCCGGTTTCAAAGAGAGACATGACGCCCGAGCAGCGCGCTGCGGCCATCAAGGCCGCCCAAGAAAAAGCGATGCGCATGAAGGCCGAGCGTGACGCGGCCAAAGCGGCTGCCGCCGGTGAGACGGCGGTCGTTCCCGCCGCTGAAGCTGCAGGCCCGTCGCCAACAGCTTGGCGGATTCCCGCGGCAGCCGGTCAGCAGGTCGCGGTCGCCCGGCCCGACATCCGGCAGGTAGAGGTCGTTGGTCGCGAAGACCGCGAGGTTCGCGCGACGATCCAACGGCGGCAACTCTTGCGCGGCGGCGTATTTGGGTCGCTGCTCGGGTTCCTCATCCTCATGATCGGGAGCTTCGCCAACTTCTTCAACGCACGACACGTCAAGGGCTTCGGCGGCGTGATCGCGATTCGAGTCTCGGACGTGCCGAAGCCCGGCGACGGCCCAAAATACTTCATCGATATGAAGGGCTACATCGTCAACCTGAAACCCGGCGAAGGTGGCTACGGTTCTGTTCCCGGCAGCCAGAAGGGCGGCCTCGTCGCCCTGTATCAGAAATGCCCGCACCTGGGCTGCACGGTGCCCTGGCGGCCAGAGTTCGAGTTCGAAGGCGAGAAGGCTTGGTTCCGCTGCCCCTGCCACGGCTCGACCTACACCAGGGGCGGCGCCCGCGTGTTCGGGCCCGCGCCGCGTTCGATGGACACATTCGACCTGACGATCGGCGGCGACGGCTCACTGTCCGTGAATACGGGCAAGATTACCCTTGGCGACACGAGCGACCCGCAACGTGGCAAGCTCCCGCCGGCGTAGCCACTTCGCGCCGCGGCGCTGAGGCAGGTGTATGAATAGCCAGAAACAGATCACAATGATGGTGGTGCTGGTCTTCCTCCTGATGGGCGGCTGCGCCGCCTACACGGTGTACGACCAGCCGCGCGAAGAGCATGCCCTCGCCTCGCAGCAGGCGATCCACGCCGAGCGCGGGGCGCGCATCTTCGCCCGCTATTGCCGCCAATGCCACGGCAACGCGGGCGAGGGCCGCATCGGGCCGGCGTTGAACCCGTTGTTTGACCCGGCAGCGCTCGCCCAGAGAAACCTCACGGCTAATGATATCAGCGATACGATCGGCTGCGGCCGTATAGGCAAAATCATGCCACCCTGGGCGATCTCGGAAGGCGGCGCCCTTACGCCCGAGCAGATCGGCGACCTGGTAACGCTGATCACAACCAACGCCGGCGATGGATGGAAGAAAGCCGGCGAGTACAGCGACACCGAAAACCAGGCTGCACCTGTGCCCTCGGTCGAAGATGTGCTCAAGGGTGCGGCGATCACGGGCGAGACCAAGCGCTCTTGTGGTCAGCTGGCGCCGGCGACTGAGACTCCGGCGGCCGCGGGGGGCGCCCTGCCTGCCGGCCTCAACCCCGCGGCATCGTGGACTGAGAACGCGACCGATAACAAGTTCGATGTCACCGTGATGGCGGTCCAGTCGGGTCAGCAAGCGACGGTGACGTTTAACAACAAGGGTGCCGCGATCCACAACTGGCACGTATTGAACGTCAAGGACGACAGCGGCAAGGACATCACGGTTGCCCTGACCGACGCCGGCAAGTCGGCTACCGTGTCGTTCACGCTCTCGAAGACCGGCGTGTATAACTTCCAATGCGACGTGCATCCGACGGAGATGACAGGCAAGCTGTACGTTGTCGGCCCCGAAGGCACCACGGGCGGGGCCGCCGCGGCGCCGACCGCGGCGCCGGGCAGCTCGGCAGCGAGCGGTACTCCGTCAACCGGCAATGCCGCCACCGCTCCGACTTCCGCTGCACCGGCCGGAACGGCTCAGCCGGTTGCCGGCGCCGGAAACACGACCTTTAATGAGACGATGACCGACAACAAGTTCTCGGTTACCCAGATAAATGGAGCCGCAGGCAAGCCGATCACAGTTACGGTCCAAAATAAGGGCAGCGCGATCCACAATTGGCACGTATTGAACATCAAGGACGACAATGGTAAGGACATCACCACACCGCTGACCGATGCGGGCAAGTCCAATACGGTCACCTTCCCGCTCAGCAAACCGGGGACGTACAATTTCCAGTGCGACGTGCATCCGACCGAGATGAAAGGGACGCTCACGATTAAGTAGTCAGTGTGTCCGAGCTATCGCAACCCACCGAGATAGAATGCAGATGAGGCGTCGGGTGAACTTCCCGGCGCCTCTCTCGCGTCCCCGCGTTGTCAGGAGGCTCACATGCCGGACGTCGGCATCCTTGGACTCTCGCAGTCCGGCAAAACCACGGTCTTTAATGCGGTGACGCACGGCAACGCCCAAACCGGCTACGGCGGCGGCCAGGGACCCAACGTCGGGGTGGTCAAGGTGCCGGATCGACGGCTGAACGTGCTCGCCGAGATGTACCACCCCAAGAAAGTAACGCCCACCGACATCCGATATGTGGACTTTCCCGCCGCAGGCGCCGCATTTGGCCATGGCGAAGGGCCCGGAGGGCAATTCCTGGCCGAGGTCAGGAAAAACGATGAGCTAATCCACGTCGTGCGCCTTTTCTCGAACCCTGAAGTGTCTCATCCCGAGGTCAGCATCGATCCGTTGCGGGACATTTCAACGCTGGAACTCGAGCTGATGTTTGCCGACCAGGCGCTCATCGAGCGGCGACTCGACCGGCTGAACGCCGAGCTTCGCTCGACGAAAGCAGCCGAACGCGGCCAGGGCGAACGCGAGCTTGCGCTGCTGGCGAGGCTCCGTGGGGAGCTCGAGCGGGAGGTGCCGATCCGCGTCCTGGAACTCGGCGACGAAGAGCAGCGCATGATCGCGGGATATCGGTTCCTGACGCAGCGGCCGATGCTCATCCTGCTGAATATTGGCGAAGAGGATGTGGCCGGATCCGACGCGATTGAGGCCGAATACCGCGCAAAGATCAACATGCCCTTCACCGAAGTTGCTGCGTTCTGCGGCAAGCTCGAGATGGAGCTGGCGGACCTGGACGAGGACGAAGCACGCGAGTACCGGCGTGAGATGGGACTGGGCGAGGAGACCGGCCTCGACCGCGCCATCCGGCTCTCCTATCACCTGATGGGACTGATCTCGTTCCTGACCGTCGGAGAAGACGAGTGCCGCGCGTGGACCGTCAACCACGGGGCTGCTGCTCCTCAGGCCGCCGGCAAGATTCATTCGGACCTCGAGCGCGGTTTCATCCGAGCTGAGGTCGTGCGTTTCGAGGACCTCGTGAACGCCGGAAGCATGGTCGAGGCGAAAAAACGCGGTCTTGTGCGTATGGAGGGCAAAACGTACCTGGTGCAAGACGGTGACATCATGAACATCCTCTTTAACCTGTAATCCGTCCACGTGTGAGCCGTGTGAAAGCCGGTCGACGAATCGTGCGTACAGGAGTCATTGGACGTGACCGAAGTGCGGTACTGGTCGGCGATGATTCCGCCAAAGGGCATCGGCCGCGCTTAGATACAGTTGGTACGCGGCGTCAAGCTCATCTCTCCAATCGCCCCTGGGGCAGACCCGCTATAGCAGCCATACCTACACGTCGGTCCATACCCAGTTTTGGATCTCGGGCAGATCTTCGAAGTGCTGCTGTGAGTAGGTAGTGGCCCTGGCGATCATGCCGTGACATGCATCGATCAGCGCCGGAGCGCGCCCACGCAGGCGCGGCGAGCGCCGCAGCGCCTCAATCGCCAGGTGGTAGCGGCTCATTTCGTTAAGCACGACCATGTCGAACGGCGTGGTCGTTGTTCCCTGCTCGTTGAACCCGCGCACATGGAAACGCTCGGCGTTGACGCGGCCATGCACGATCTCGTGGATCGCCCGCTGGTAGCCGTGAAAAGCGAAGACGACGGGTTTGTCAGCGGTGAAGAGCTCCACGAAACGCGTCTCATCCATGCCATGGGGGTGATACTCGCGGGGAAACAGCGTCATCAGGTCCACGACGTTGACGACCCGCACGCGCAGTTCGGGCGCGTGCTTGCGCAGCCACCAGGCAGCGGCGATGGTTTCCAGCGTCGGCGTATCGCCCGCTGATGCCAACACCACATCCGGCTCCTCTCCCTCGTCATTGCTCGCCCAGCGCCACACCGAGACACCGCGCGCGCAATGCTCGCGCGCGGCGTCTATATCGAGCCACTGCAACTGGGGCTGCTTGTCGATCACGATCAGGTTCACGTAGTTGCGGCTCCGGAAGCAGTGGTCTGCGACGGAGAGCAGGCAGTTGGCGTCTGGCGGCAGGTAGATGCGAGCCACGGTGCCCCGTTTCGAGAGCATCACGTCGATCAGGCCGGGGCCCTGGTGACTGAAGCCGTTGTGGTCGTTGCGCCAGCAAGTCGAGGTCAGCAGGATGTTGAGTGAGGCGACCGACTCGCGCCAGGAGAGGCTGTTCGCGGCCTCCAACCATTTGGTGTACTGCACGATCATGGAGGCAGCGACCATGGCAAATGCCTCGTAGGTGACGAAGATGCCATGTCGACCGGTCAGGAGATATCCCTCTAACCAGCCCTCGCAGTTGTGCTCGCTGAGCACTTCCATGACCCGGCCGGTGAGAGCGATATGATCGTCGATCGCAACCGTCTGCTCCATCGAGCAGCGGTCGTCGATCTCGAAGACCGCGCCCAGGCGGTTGGAGTTGGTTTCGTCGGGACAGAACATGCGGAAGTTCCCTCGCGCCGCGTTCTTCTGGTAGATGTCCCGCACCATCTCGCCCAGCTGGCGGGTTGATTCGTGATACTCGGTGGCGGGTTGCGTGACCGCAATCGCGTATTCGGCGAAGTCCGGCAACTCCAGCTCGACCAACAGCCGCCCGCCGTTGGCGTGCGGGTTGGCGCCCATACGGCGGTCACCCTCCGGCGCCAGGCTGGCGAGTTCCGGGCGCAGCCGTCCCTGTTCGTCGAAGAGCTCCTGCGGCTGGTAGCTACGCAGCCATTCCTCCAGCTGCCTGAGATGCTCAGGATTGCCCTTCACGTCGGCAATGGGCACCTGGTGGGCGCGGAAGGTGCCTTCGACTGGCAAGCCATCCACCACCTTCGGGCCGGTCCAACCCTTGGGCGTGCGTAGGACGATCGCCGGCCAACGCGGCAGGCCGGAGATACCGTCCGCACGGGCCTCCCGCTGGATCGCACGGATCCTGGCATAGCAGGCGTCGAGGGCGGACGCGAACACCTGGTGCATCCGCGCCGGGTCATCGCCCTCGACGAAATGCACCTCGTAGCCATGCCCCTCGATGACGCCGCGAATGGCAGCGTCAGTGGCGCGGCCGAACACGGTGGGGCCGCTGATCTTGTAACCGTTCAGGTGGAGGATGGGGAGCACGGCGCCGTCGCGTACCGGGTTGAGGAAACTGATTCCCTGCCAGGAGCCGGCCAGCGGCCCCGTTTCCGCCTCGCCGTCGCCAATCACGGCTACGGCCAGCAGATCAGGATTGTCGAAGACGGCGCCATACGCATGCATGAGCACGTAGCCAAGTTCACCGCCCTCGTGGATCGAACCAGGGGTCGGCACGCTGACATGGCTCGGCACACCGCCGGGAGTCGAGAATTGGCGGAACAGGTGCCGCATCCCCGCGAGGTCCTGCGTTACCTCGGGGTAGATCTCTGAGTACGTACCTTCGAGGTAGACGTTGGCGAGCAGCGCCGGTCCGCCATGGCCGGGACCGGCCAGGTAGATGGCGTTCACGTCGCGCTCTTTGATCAGCCGGTTCAGATGCACGTAGATGAAGCTTAGCCCGGTGGATGTCCCCCAGTGACCCAACAAGCGCGGCTTGATCTGCTCGGGTTGCAGCGGCTCACGCAGCAGCGGGTTCTCCTGCAGATAGATCTGGCCGACCGTGAGGTAGTTGGCGGCATTCCAGTAACGCTGCATCCGCTCGACGAGCTCGTCCGACAGCGGCCGGAATGTGGGTTCCTCCCGGTGCTGTGCGACGCCGTCGTCGATGACCGCGCTGGAGATCGTAGCTTCAAACCGATACATGGGTGGCTCCCTGTTCCTTGATGAGCTGAGCAGCGTGCCGCGCGATCATGCGGTTCTCATCGGTGTGCATGACGCGAACGAACACACCGCTGAGTTCACGGGAGATAATCGGGGCGTGCGCCTGGTTGCGGTCGGGATCAAGCACGATCCCGAGGAACTGCAGGCCATCGCAAATGCGTCGACGGATCTCTGCCTGGTGCTCGCCGATGCCGGCCGTGAATACCAGCGTGTCTAATCCGCCCAGTGTTGTACAGAGGGCGCCCAGAAACTTCCGCGCCTGGTAACAGAACAGCTCGACGGCTGCGGCCGCGTCGGCATCAGAGGATTGGCGTGCCACGAGGTCTCGCATGTCGCCGCTGCTGCCTGACACACCGAGTAGCCCGGACTGCTTGTTCACCAGTTCGCCGAGAGCAGCCGGGGTCAGCTGCTGCTCCTGCAACAAATAGAGCAGAACCCCTGGATCGAGGTCGCCCGAGCGGGTACTCATGACGAGCCCACCGGTCGGTGTGAAGCCCATCGTGGTATCGACGCTCTTTCCCTCCCGCACGGCGGCCATGCTGGCCCCGTTGCCCAGGTGCGCGATGATGACCCGGCCATCGGCCGCCGTTGCCGCCTCGGTCCGAAGCTGCTCCATGATGTACTCATAGGAGAGGCCGTGAAACCCGTACCGAGCCAGCCGAGCCAGCCCCGCATCGGTGAGATGCCGTGGCAGGGCGTAGGCCTGCGCCACCTGAGGCATATGCCGGTGAAAGGCGGTGTCGAAGCAGGCGACTTGCAGCAGCGCCGGATAGGTCTGAGAGACGAACCGCATCGCCGCTAGCGCCTGCGGCAGGTGATCGGGATCGATGGGCACAAGCTCCTCGATGGACTGTACCAGCGTGGGTGTAATGGGCTGCGGCTCGCTGTAGCGGCTGCCCCCATGCACAACCCGGTGGCCCACCGCATCGAGCTCGCGCTGGGCACCATGGTCGCGCAGCCAGGCGAACACGGCCTCTATGGCTGCCGTGTGGTCTAATCTATCGTCCTGCTGCTCCTGCAGGCTTGTGCCATTGGCATCGGCGATCCACAGCCGCGTGCCGGGAAGCCCGATCCGCTCCGCCTCCGCCGAAAAGACGAGCGTCTCCCCGCGGCCGACCTGGTAGCAGTCGGCACGCAGGCTCGACGAGCCAGTGTTGATCGTCAGAATCCGTCGGATCGACTCGCGGACCATGAAACTCTCACTTCTTGCGCCGGCGCATGTGGCGCAAGGAATACGTCCAGCCTGCCGGACTTTACCATAACCTAGCGCGGGTCTGCATAGTTATCCGCTACCCAGGGTAAGTACCATAAGGAGCGTTACCTCCGCTGGTCTCAGGCGTTGTAACCTGCTGCACGGTCTCTTACGAGAGCGGCGCCTGATTCTATGCCCAGGGTAAGACGCCGTGCGGGTGAGCGGGAGAGAGACGTTGTACTACGGCTGGAGGATTGTCGCCGTCGCCTTCGCCGTTAACGCTGTTGCCTGGTCCACGCGGGCAAGCTTCGCGGTACTGTACGTTGCCATGCTGCATAGCATGGGCTGGTCGCGCACGCAGGGAGTGCTCGGATACGCGCTAAGTTGGCTGCTGCTGGCCGTATTCGCGCCGCTGGCCGGCTGGCTGTATGACCGCTTCGGGCCGCGCCTTGTCGTACCCGCAGGCGGGGTCTCGTTGGCGCTCGGCGTCGCGCTCACCAGCCGGGTGCACGCACCTTGGCAGTTCTGCCTGAGCTATGGTCCACTGGTTGGTTTCGGCATCGCGGCGACCCTCAGCCCGAGCAGCGCGCTGCTCTCGCGCTGGTTTGTGCAGCGGCGGGGGGCGGCGCTGGGCATCAACGCTGCGGGCGCCTCGCTGGGCACCGTCGTCTCTCTGCCGCTGCTGGCTGTGCTGATTGACACTACTGGCTGGCGTACGGCACTGCTGTGGTACGGGCTCTTCCTGCTCCTCGTATTGGTGACGCTGCCCGCACTGGTCTATCGACGCGATCCGCGCGACCTCGGCCTGACGCCGGATGGTGGAGCGCAGGTCCGCGCTGCCGCGGTGCGCATTACGAGCGAGCGCGACTGGCGGGTATCGGACGCCTTGCGCACACCCAGCTTCTGGGCGACATTCGTCATGCTGATGCTCGGTGTGGTCGCCTTCCAGGTGATGACCACGCACCAGGTGGCGTACGCGGCTGACAAGGGGATTACCACGGGCCGCGCCGCGTTCATCTTCGGGCTCCTCGGCATCTACCAGTTCGCCGGCAACCTCGGCGGCGGCTGGCTTTCCGACCGCTGGGGTCGCCAGCCGGTGTTCGCCGGCGGCAGCCTGCTGGGCGTCTTGGCCATCGCAATGCTGGCCAGTCTATCCGGTCCCCAGGAGCTGTGGAAGCTGCACCTCTACGCTGCCGCGATGGGGATTGGGTTCGGCGCCCGCATCTCACTGCTCTCCGCCATCCCCGCCGACGCCTTCGGTGGCCCGCGCTTTGGCCTGATTCTCGGCCTATTGCAGGCCGGCAGTGGTATCGGCGGCTTCATTGGCCCGACGCTTGGCGGCGCGTTATACGATGCGAGTGGCAGCTATACGGTCGCCTTCATCGTGGCCGGGGCGGCGGTGCTGCTTTCCGGCATGGCAGCGTGGTTTGCAAGGCCCCCCCATCGCGCTCATGCTACTCGAGCGCCGGCCGTGTGACATCGCCGTGGTTACGTTGCGTGGAGTGTGTCCATCATGATCAACCCCGCGGTGTCCGTTCGGCGACCGATCGCCGGTGTGCTCTCCCTCTGGGACTCGTCTATCGGCAAGAAGTTCGTGATGGCAATCACTGGCATCATCCTCTTCGGGTACGTCGTCCTCCATCTGTGGGGCAACCTCAAGATCTTTGCCGGGGCGAAGACCATCAACAACTGGGGCATCTTTCTGCGCGTCTTCGGCGACCCCGTCTTCGGCAGGACGCAGGTGCTGTGTCTGATCCGTGTGTTCCTGGGTATCTGCCTGGTGCTGCACACCCTGGCGGCCTATCAGCTCACCCGCCGCGACTTGGCCTGCAGACCGGTCGGTTACGCCAAGTGGAAGAGCCAGGAATTGAAGGGCATTTCGTCGACGTACGCCTCGCACACGATGCGCTGGAGCGGGATCTTCATCCTGCTGTTCATCATCTATCACGTCCTGGATCCCACCACCGGCACACTGCACCCGCGTACCTATGCACCGTTCCAGGATGGCCAGATCTACAGCAACGTGACCGGCGACTTCCGCAACTGGTACATCGCACTGATCTACGTGCTCGCAGTGAGCGTGCTTGGTCCTCATCTGTATCACGGTATCTGGAGCTTCTTCCAGACGCTCGGGCTGAACAATTCGCGCACCAACCGCCTGTGGCGCAACGTGGCCACGGCCGTCTCGATTGTGCTCAGCATCGGTAATATCGCCATCCCCGTGTCGGTCCTGACCGGGATCATCAAACCCTGAGCGCAGAGGTAGAACCTGTCCACCATCTTCACGATCGGACACTCCACCCGGCCGGCCGAGCAGCTCGTCGCGATGCTGCGAGCGCATGGCGTCGAGCGTCTGGTAGACGTGCGCACCGTGCCGCGCTCGCGCCACAATCCGCAGTTCAACCGCGACGCCCTGCAAGAGGCGATGCCGCGCAGCGGGATCGCCTACCTGCACATGCCGGATCTCGGCGGCCTGCGCCGGCCACGGCCGGATTCGCCCAACGCGGGCTGGCGCAATGCATCGTTTCGCGGCTACGCCGACTACATGCAAACGGCGGAGTTCCGGACAGCCATCGAGCAGCTGATCGAGCTGTCGGCCGAGTGCAGCACCGCCATCATGTGTGCCGAAGCGGTGCCGTGGCGCTGCCACCGCTCGTTGATCGCGGACGCGCTCAGCGTGCGCTGCATCCCAGTCGAGGAGATAGTCGACGAGC
The DNA here is from genome assembly GCA_036741355.1 of Chloroflexota bacterium. GTDB lineage: Bacteria > Chloroflexota > Dehalococcoidia > CAUJGQ01 > CAUJGQ01 > JBBRGK01. The sequence goes on along the minus strand of DAINSK010000001.1, from coordinate 234,495 downwards.
GACGGAGCCGGCCTCACCGCCTCACGCCCTGGGCGAAACCCGACGGAGCAAAACTCACCTATCCGCCCGAGCCAGAGGAACCCGAGCAGCCGGCGCAGCAGCAGGGGGCAGAGAGTACGTCCGATTAGGCGTGCTGGCGGAGCAGCATGCAAGTTCGGGGTTGGTGGTCCATAGCGTTCGGTGAGGAAATGCTCCGCGGCAATGGCGGCGGTGGCGCCGACCCCAGCGGCGCTGATCGCCTGACGAGCCGACTCCTCCCGCACATCGCCGACGGCAAAGAAACCCGCGATCGGTGTACGCATCTGCAGGTCTACCTTCAGGTGACCAGTCAGGTCCGTCGGCGCCAAATTGTGTGCGATCTGGCTGTTCGGGTCCTGCCCAATAAAAATGAATACCGCCCGCACGGCGAGCTGTGACCGTACTCCCGACACGACATTATGCAGCAGCACAGACTCGACCTCGTCGGTGCCCTCAATCGATTCGACCACCGTATTCCAAATGACCTCGACCTTGGCATTGGCCTTAAGCCGCTCCTGCAGGACGCGGCTGGCACGAAAGGTGTCCCGACGATGAATCAGATGGACTTTGGCAGCGAATCGGGCCACGAACAGCCCTTCGTCGAGTGCCGCATCGCCACCGCCGACCACGGCGACCTCCATCTCCCGGAAAAACGCCGCATCACAGGTGGCGCAATAGGAAACACCCCTACCCGTCAGCCGTTCCTCACCGGGCACGCCCAACCGCCGATACTCGGCGCCGGAGGCCAGAATAACGGCACGCGCCAAGAAGTCAACGTCACTCATGACGACCCGAAAGCCGCCCTCGGCCGTTTGTATCTGCGTCACCCGTTCAGCGCGAAGTTCAGCACCGTACCGTTCTGCCTGCTGGCGCATCGACTCGGCCAGCTCATAGCCGTTGACGCCGTCCGCCTAGCCAGGGTAGTTCTCCACCAGCGACGTGAGCGCGATTTGCCCGCCCGTCACGCGGTGCTCGAACACCACCGTGCGGCGCATGGCCCGCGCACCATAGAGCGCGGCGGTCAGCCCGGCCGGGCCGCCACCGACGATAACGATGTCATAGCTGCCGGTATTCACGGGTTCTCTTTCTGCTTTCGCCTCACTCGCTGGGCTTGAACGATTGGGCCTCGCGCTGACGCATTTTGGTCAGCGTTACCTTCAGATAGCGAACATAGCCTTCAGGGCTCATCCAGCCCTTTGGGCAGTCCACCAGCTTCAGTTCAGCGATCGAGAAAACGAGAATTTGATGCGACTTGCTGGTCTTGCGGCGCACGCGGACCTTGCACTGATTATCGTTCCGCAGGCGCACGCGGCCGATCCGTCCGTCAGGAATCTCGACGCAGTCACCCGGCTTGCAATCGGCTGCCATTTCGTGCCTGCTCACTCTGCCGGTGGGGCGACGGATGGTTTCGCGGAGCTGTTCTCAACCCTCGTCCTACTCCACGGCGACGGCTGGCTCCGGCCCTGCAGGAACCGAGCTACTCGCCCCCGGGCCGATCCAGATCGTCTGGATGTTGACGAACTCGCGGATGCCGAACGACGACAGCTCCCGCCCGTAGCCGCTCCGCTTGACACCGCCGAACGGGAGGCGCGGATCGGACGCGACAACGCCGTTGATGAACACTGAGCCGGACTCGATCCGTCGCGCGAGCTGCTGCGCTCGATGTACGTCACGGGTCCAGATCGAAGCGCCCAGGCCAAACTCCGAGTCGTTGGCAAGGCGCACCGACTCCTCGGCGTCCGTCACCCGGACCACGGCCGCCGCCGGTCCGAACGTCTACTCGCGGAAGGCCGGCATTCCCGGCGTGACGGCAAGCAACACCGTGGGAGCGTAGAAGTATCCGGCGCCGGGAAGATTGCGCCCACCCGTGGCGACACGCGCCCCTTGTTCGACGGAAGTCCTTACCTGTCGGTCGAGTGCGTCGCGGAGATCGGCCCGTGCCATCGGTCCGACCTGCGTTGCTCGATCCATCGGGTCGCCGACTTTCAGCTGTTCCACCGCGGCCACGAAGCGGCGCTCGAACTCGCCGGCAACGGAATCTTCCACTAGGAAGCGCTTCGCAGCGATGCAGGACTGGCCGGTGTTCTGGAAGCGTGCCCGCGTGGCCATGCCCGCCGTGTACTCCAGGTTAGCATCCGCGAGCACGATGAATGGGTCCGAGCCGCCCAGCTCGAGCACCGTCTTCTTCAGTGCACGACCGCTTGCTGCGGCCACCTTGCTGCCGGTCAGGTCGCTGCCCGTCAGCGTTACGGCGCGGTCCCGCGGGTCCTCGATAACCGCCTCGACGGCGCTGCCCGGGATCAGCAGCGTGCGGAAGCAGCCGCTGGGAAACCCCGCGTCGCGGAACACCTCCTCGATCGCCAGCGCACATTGTGGCACATTCGAGGCGTGCTTGAGCAGGCAGGTATTGCCGGCCATAAGCGTCGGTGCGGCAAAGCGGAACACCTGCCAGAAGGGGAAGTTCCAGGGCATTACCGCCAGAACGGGGCCAAGCGGTTCGAAGGCGACGTAGCTGTGTTGGGCGCTGGAGTTGACGACTTCATCGGCGAGCAGCCGCGCCGCGTTCTCGGCGTACCAGTCGCAGCACCCAGCACACTTTTCCACCTCGCCTTCCGCCTCGACGACGGGGGCTTGCCCATCTCGCCGGTCATCAGGGCCGCATACCGTTCTTTTCGTTCGCGCAGTACCGCAGCGGCACGCCGCATGAGCGCTGAACGCTGTGCAAAACTCGTCTGACGCCAGCGTTCAAAGGCCGCCGCGAGCTCGCTGAGGGTCAGTTCGGTCTCCTCTGTGCTTGATTCGCCGAAGCTCGCCAGCAGTCGCTCGGTCGACGGGTTGATTGACGTGATAGTCATGCTGTATTCCCTCTTCCCTGCAGCCCCACGGCTGCTGGATCGTCCACCAGCGCGCGGGGCAGCTCGCTTGAATCGACGGGCACAGCGATGACGCTCGGTTCCGCCAGGGTGAGCGCCCGCCGCAGGACCGGCAGAAATTCGCCGGCCGATCTCACACTGAAGCCTGGCAGCCCGAAGGATGCCGCGTAGGCAGGTAGGTCCGGATTCCCGAACGCGACGCCGAACGTCCGCCCAAAGCGCTGCTGTTGGTTCAGCGCGATCACGCCGTAGCGGTTGTCCACGAGCACAACGGTGACGAATGCCGTGCCGAGCCGTTTGGCGGTTTCCAACTCCTGGGAGTTCATGAGGAAGCCGCCGTCGCCGGTGACGGCCACCACTTTGTGCTCAGGGCGGACGAGCTTTGCGGCCACGGCACCGGGCACGGCGATGCCCATGGATGCGAGCCCGTTGGCAATCACCACGGTGTTGGGCCGCGTCGCGGGATAGCGGGTGGCCAGCCACAGCTTGTGCACGCCGACGTCACTGATGAGGATGTCCTCATCGCCGAGAGCCTGGCGCAGGTCGTGCACGATCCGCTGCGGCTTGAGCGGGAAGGAGTCATCGGCGCCGAACCGGCGCAACTCATCCTCCCCAGACCGAACCGGTAGCGGCGACGACCGCGTTGCGGGCAGCTCACCCGCCGCGCTTGCAAGCGCCCGCAGGTTGTCCGCGATCTCGCCGACGACCTCCGCGGCAGGCAGGTAGAAGCGGTCCACCTCCGCAGCGCTGCTGTCGATGTGCAGGATCGCCTTTTGCCGACCGCTGTTCCAGACGGCCGGCGGCCATTCGACCAGGTCGTAGCCGACCGCGACGACGAGGTCGGCCTCCGCGAACGGGTCGGCTCCGCTACTGGTATCCCGCAGGCCCATCGGAGGCAGCGCCAGCGGGTCTCGGGCGTCAATGGCCCCCTTGCCCATAAAGGTCGTGGCCGTAGGTATCCTGAGTTGGTGCACGAAGTCGGTCAGTGCCGCCGCGGCCTGCCGGCGAATCACACCGTTGCCCGCAAGGATCACCGGCCGCGACGCGGCGCGAAGCACCTCGGCCGCCCTGGTGATACTCTCGGGCCGGGCTGCTGGATACGTCGTGCGCCGCACCGGCATTGGCTCCGCCTCAACCGCGGCCGCGGCGACGTCCTCCGGTAGCTCGATGTGGGTCGCGCCCGGCTTCTCCAGCCGTGCAAGGCGAAACGCCTTGCGCACGATCTCTGGCACGGTCTCCGGCACCTCCACGCGCGCGTTCCACTTCGTCACCGGTGCAAACAAGCGCAGCACGTCCAGGTACTGGTGCGACTCCTTGAAGACCCTCGTCAGGGCCGCCTGGCCGGTGATCGCGACGACGGGTGCACGGTCGAGCTGGGCGTCGGCAACGCCGGTGATGAGGTTCGTTGCGCCCGGCCCGAGCGTAGCCAGGCAGACGCCCGGATAGGTACTCAGACGCCCGTAGACGTTCGCCATGAAGGCCGCCCCCTGCTCGTGGCGGGTGGTCACAAAGCGAATCTGGTCGCTGTCCGCGAGTGCATCGAGCAGGTCGAGGGTCTCCTCACCCGGAATGCCGAAGATGAAGCGTACACCCTCGTTCTCGAGGCATCGGACGAAGAGCTGGCTTGCGTTCACCTCAGCACCTCGGTCTTTCTCGGTGGGTCACCCCGTTGTTGCGCATTGAGCTACGCCCACGGTCCCGGCAGTAACACAGGTCGGATGGCGTCAGCGGCGCTTCATGAGCCGAGAAGGACGTTCCAGCCAAGGCCGCTCGGCTTTTGGCGAGCACTACCCATCCGCCCTCTATCGCATGCACGAGCGTGACCGAAGCTATCCCTGCGCGCACCACCTCCGCTGCCACACTCTCCTGCACTAGCTTCGACCAGCCTGGGAGGCCGTGGGTCGACATAACGATGACGTCCGCGTGCTCTTCGCGGGCAGTCTCAAGAATTCCGGCGTCGGGATCGTTGTTCGTCTCGATTCGGCGACGGACTGTGACCGGGGGCAGTTCGGACGCGGCGCGCGTGAGCGTGCGCTCCGGGTCGGCGGATTCATCGACCGCCTGCTCAGCGGTCTCTGGATCAGTGCCGACGGTGACCAGTACGATTTCGGCGTTCAGGCCCCGCGCCAGCCAGCGCGCCACGGGCACCGCGGCTTCTGCCAACACCGAACCGTCCACGGGTAGCAAGATCGTCGTCATCGCGTCGCCTCTGCTGTCACCAGGCAACAGCCCAGCCGCCAGTATTGCCCGGACCAGATAGGGAGAACTCCTGCAGCACTCGCCGCGATCGCAGTTTAGCTCTCCGCAACATGCCGGTTCCTCCGGCTGCGACAAGGCGCGGGGCTGCGCACGCTCCTGTGCCGATCGAGCCAGAACTCCTCCGTCGGCCGCCCTGTGCCGGAGCTGGCTGCGACCGCCCACCACTCACCGCGCTTTCAGTCGCGGTCGCCGTGCCGCGGGCTCGCTGGTCTCAGCGGGGGGCTCGCTGAGAAACACCGCCCCCAAGATCGGGTGAGCTCACGGTGAATTCAAGCTCGCGTGCCCGGAGGGCGGTGGCAAGCCGCTCCCAGGCCTCCATCACGGCGGCCAGTTCCGGGGGGGCACAGTGGCGACGAGCCGCTGCCGGTGTTCATCGCACTCGCCGCAGGGCCGGACTGACTGCCACTGCTCCGCGAGCTGCTGCTCACGAAAGATGTCGTACAGCGTCACCGGATATGTGTTGCCGCAGACATTGCAGCGCTCGGTGAAGCAGACGGTGGTTAACGGATGTTCCATGCTGTGCTCCTCCGGACCGATCGATCCTCGGCCGGTTGTGACAGTCTACATGCCTGCCGTCTGGCTATAATGCTGGTTGTCCTCGCGCCAGCCGCCTTGCCCTTCCCCAATGGCGCCGTAGTCTGCGACGAGCTCGATGGCGCGCAGCCACTTGACCATCTTGAAGCCCAATTGCGTCTCGACCCGGAGCCGCAGCGGCGCCCCGTGCTCCAGCGGCAGCGGCCGTTCGTTCATGGCATAGGCGAGCAGCGTCTGCGGGTGCCGCGCCAGTTCCAGGTCGACGGTCTCGTAATAGCAGCCGGTCCCGCCTGAATCGACTTCGGACGTGGCTTTATCGTCGAGGGCATGGAAGACCAGGTAGCGGGCTTCCGGCAACGGGCGGCACAACGCAAGCAGGGAGCGTAGGGGCACGCCCGTCCAGGCGGCAATGGCCGTCCAGCCCTGAATGCAGACGTGTTTGGTCACCTGTGTTTGCTGCGGCAGTCGCTGTAAATCGGTCAGCGAGAGGCGCAACGGCTGCTCAACCAGACCACCGACCGCCAGCGCCCAGCCGGCGAAGTCGTCGCGGGCCAAGGCTGCGTAGGCGGCGTCCGCTGGCGGACGGCCGTTGACCCGGAAGTAGGGTGAGATGCTGGCAGGCGGGTAGCGCTGCCGGGAGGTGAGATGGTGGAGGAGCAAGCGCGTGGGCGGGTCCACCACGGCCTGGAGCAGCTGTTGCATCCGCCGCGGCCAGCGCAGGGACCAGCGGGTCGCCAGGATGTGCATCACGGCGACGACAGCCAAACCAAGTCCCCCGACAATGACCGCGAGCCCGTGGTGCCCTGCGTCGACCCCGAGCACAATCTTGGCCAACTCTTGCGGTAGTCCATGGGCAACGACCATCGCCGTATGTCCGACCGTGAAGGCGACGAACGCCAGCAGGGCCAGGAAGTGCAGACTGCGGGCGGCCTGCCGGCCCCCAAACAGCCGCGTGTACCAGGGAAAGCGGGCTGCGACGGCCGGCGACATAGCAGCCCCCGTCGCAAGGGAAAGCGGGCCGAACAGGAAGACGACGGCGGCATAGGTGAGCTGTTGCAGCGCGTTGTAGGGGTTGCCGGGCGGGGGCAACTTCAAGTTCGCGTAGGTGCGCAGCGCCTGCCAGGCGTGCGGAAAGACCGCCCAAGTGGTGGGCAGCAAGCGGCGCCACTCATCGAAGGCGAAGAGGCAGACAACATACACTAGGCCAGTGAGCAGCCAGGCGGCAACGCTGAGGAAATGCCAGTGGCGGCCGAGGCCCAGATTGCGGCCGCCGGGGAGGGCCAGCCAAGAGGAGAAGCCCTCCTCCTCATCCCGGGACGTCCAGAGTGCGTCCGCCGGCATGCGCTTCCGGGTGAAGGAGAGCCATTCGCTACCCGGACGGCAATCGTCGTGCCAGTAGAGCTTCGGGTGGGCGCTGAGAATCTCTAGGCCACTGCGTATCAGGAGTGAGAGGAAAAGCACATTGAGGATATGTGTAGCGCGTACCCAGAGCGGAAACTCAAGTGCTGACATGCTGGACGTACCTCATCGCCTGGACGCTGCACGACGGGGAACTCGGCCGAGGAGTTCAGCGATAAGACGGGCCTCGTTGTGTTGCGTATCCCGCGCGGCGTACAGCAGCGTGAGCGGTCCCTCGCTGGCGAACTGGGCTAACGTCTCCAGCGCCGTCTGCCGCTCCGGTGCGGCAAGCTCCTCCCGGTACCGTGCCGTAAACTCCTCCCAGCGGCTGGGATCGTGCCCAAACCAGCGACGCAGCTCGGTGGAGGGCGCCAGGTCACGCAGCCACTCGTCGAGATGTGCGCGTTCTTTCGTTACCCCGCGTGGCCACAGCCGGTCGACCAACACCCGGCGGCCATCGTCTGCCGCAGGCACCTCATAGACACGCTTGATGTGAATCTCGTGCGTGGCCGTCATCTGTGCAGCTCCCACCATGGTCAGGCGGTTATCTCGGCCTCGATGCAGTCCAGCGTGCCGCCGTCCAGCAGTTGCGAAGCGAGCGGAAACATCAGCTCCTCTTCGTTCTCGAAGTGCACCTACGCCTTCTCCACCACGCTATGGACGGCGGCAGCAAGCTCCGTCAACCACTGCCCAGGACCGTCTGTTCCTGACTGCATCCGTGCTACAGCGGCGCGGAGGGTCTGGAACTCCGCGCGAAGCGTCTCGTGCCATTCACGGTAGCACCACCGCCGCGTCGATGCGCGGGCCGAGGGTACCGATCATCTGGTGTAGGCTCCGGCTGCTGCTGCCGCCGCGGCGCGGTCGAGCTGCGTCAGCACGGTCAGCGCCCCCTCGTGCTCGTCCCGCAGCGTATCAGTGGTCCGCATCGCTTCCCTCGTCAGTGACTGCTCAGGCCGGCGCGAAGGTCCAGTCAGGCTGCTTGCGCCGGTACTCCTGGTCGTACGAGAATCCCTGGCCGGGGACATAGTCCGTCAGCTTGGGCACGATCAGGTCATGGCGGAGCGGGCACGCGCCGGCGAGATGCGCCTCGAACTCTTCGGGAAAAAACGTGAGGAAGCTCTCGGTGATAATCGATTCCTCGGCGGCGAGGAAGCAGCGGGCAGCGTTCGTCACCCAGGTCGAGGCGGCGTACATCTCGTCCAGGTCGTGCTGCTGGGCCTCCCCCGCGAGGAGCCGCTCCAGCCGTTCCGTGATCCAGCGCGAGCCCGTCTTACAGGGCGGGCACTGGTTGCAGGATTCGACGTACAGGAACCGGGAGAAGGTGTACAACGCCTGCACCATGCAGGCGCTGTCGTCGTAGGCGATGAAGCCGCCCGACCCGAGGCCCGAACCCGCAGCCCGCATCGCGTCGAAGCCGAGGGGCGTGTCCCATTGCGGCGGGGTGAAGAGCGCGCCCGCACCGGGCAACACCGCCTTCAGCTGCCGGCCCGGCAGCGGGCCGCCCGCCACCTCGAACAGCAGGTGTCCGAGCGTGAGCCCGAGCGGCAGCTCCGCCACGACCGGGTGTTGAACGTCTCCTGAGACCGTGAAGATCATCGTTCCCGGGGTATCGTTGCTGCCGAATGTCCGGTACCAGTCCGCGCCCCGGCCGATGATGTGCGTCACGTGGGCCAGCGTTTCGACGTTGTCCACCACCGTAGGATGGTTGAGCTCCTCACTGGGGCCACCGTACGGCCCGCTGAACAGCCCATGCATCCGCGGCGGGAATACCCGCGGCAGCGGCAGGCCGCCCTCAACGACCTCCAGCAGCGCCTTCTCCTCGCCGAACAGGTACTCGTCCGGACCGAGCACAAGCTCGATGCGGCCTGCCATCTTGGTGCGGGCACGCAGCTCCTCGAGTGCCCGCTGCAGGGCCGTGACCTCCGGCTCGAACCGCCGCTTGACGCACAGGTACGCGCCCGTTGCATCGAGGGCGAGTGCTCCGATCGCCAGCCCCTCGATCACCTGGTAGGGATTCAAGCGCAACAGGTAGCGGTCCTTGAACGTGCCGGGCTCGCCTTCGGCGCCGTTGGCGCAGATGTACCGGGTGGTAGACGGATCGTTGTGCACACCCGCCCACTTCACTGCCGTGGCAAAGCCCGCCCCACCCCGACCGCGTAGCCCCGCCCGCCGCACTTCCTCGATGACCGCTTCGGGTCCAATCTGCTGTGCCCGCGCGAAGGCCGTGCCGCCACCACGCGCCAGGTACGCGTCCAGCGACGCGACCGGCGTTTCGTCAGGCAGGAGAATCCGGGCGGTTCCTTGCTCTGCCATCGGCTCACCTTACCACGTCTCTGCGCCTGCGCGTTACCACCATGTGGTGTGGCTGAGGCAGCGAAGGCCGCGCCGACCTTATCCCGGAACTGGTGGCCGTGTCACGGTCGCGAGTGGTCGGTGGCGGGTGGGTTCCCCGCTGTCGCACAATCCTCGAACAGCCGCTTGACCGGTGAGGCCATGCTGCCGAAGTAGGCGGGGGCGTCAACGATGAGCGCATCGGGCGCATCAGAGTAAAGGGGATACGAAATCTCTCCTTGTATCGCGACGCGACTAAAAGTCCGCCGAAGCCCAAGCCGGTCGTTTGTTAAAAGTGATCGGGACAAAACGGTTGGTGCGCCGTCCTTAACAGTGCGTCACAGCGGGCGAGGGCCGGCGGGTCGCCGGTCTCCAACCGACCCATTCGCCATGCCTCGGACGGGCTGATCTGCCCGAACAGCAGCATCGCCATCGTGCTGGCCGGCGCGACAAAATCGGGATCGGCAGTGGTTTTGCTTACCTCGGTATCGCTTTCCGAGGTCCGCAGAGACCACGTGCCTTCGTTCCAGGGGCACAACGCGTCAATCACCGAGAACGTCGCGGGAGGCGAACGCTCGGTCTACGTCGATAACGCGTGCCAGGATGCCGTCTCGCGACTGGTCGTTGAGCATTCTCGGCTCGACCAGCAGGTGCGGCAGCGGGTCGTCGGGCGGGGCCACCGGCCAGGTGATCTCGCCGACGAGGTCGAAACGCGATAGGTGTTCCCAACACGCCCGGTACGCGGCGGGTATGAGCCAGCAAAGGTCGCGGATCTGGATCTGCTGCGAGGGAGCGTACCCGTGGACCGAACCGGGTCCCGATGTGTAGACGAGGTAGCCGAGGTCGCGCCCTTCTTCCTCATAGACCAGGACGGTGAGCGTATATCCCCGTGCGGGTGGCGCGAGCACTCCCGCCTGCCACATGGCGGCGCCGCGGTGCAGGTAGCCCGTACGCGTCTCGCGGAAGCGCCGGTAGATGTCAACCAGCGTCCCCAGGTCATCAGATGATGTCTCGCGGAACGTGCCCGGGACGGATTGCGCAACGACGAACTGCAGGTGCCGCGGCTCGATAGTGTAGCGGTGATGGGTCGTGACGACCGCATAGCCGAAGCGCTGGTAAATCGCCGCCATCGAGGCGTACAGCGCGGCCACCGGCTCGCCCTGCAGGTGCCGGCGTCGAAAGTCGAACTCCATGATCGCGCGCAGGTTGCCCCGCCGCCTATACAGCGGGTTTGTGCTCACCGTCGTCACGCCGGCCACGGGCATCGCCTTGCCGTTCATGCGCATTTGGAACGGCCAGGCGGCATACGCCGTGGCCAGTTGCCCACCTTCAAACGCGCACAGCGTCCATTCTGACTGCAAGGAACCAAACTGCTCAGCCGGCATCGCCAGTGAGGTGCTCACGACGCGCGCGAACTCGCCCATCTCGGAGGGCTCCGCCGGCCGGATCTGGGTCGCTTCGCGTTGGCCGGGGATCCCGCCTGCGATCGATTCGTTCCTGCGCGCGTTAGTGCTGGCCATCCGGCGCCTCCTGCTGTGTCGCATCTTCAGGAGCGACAACACAGCCGAGGTGTTCCATCACTCCGGTATTGAAGGATATAGGCGTTTGAGGCGGATGCGTCTCCGTCACGGATTCGAGATGCCCGACGTAGTTGTCAGCACCAATTCTACCCCGTATAATCCGGACCACGCTGCGGAACGATGCGGCGCGCAGTGGCCCGGCGGTGCAATCGCTGCTCGGCAACGCCGTGCGCCGGAGAGGCGATAATCGTGAGCCGGTATATCCTGCAGCGGCTGTTATTCATTCCGCCTACTTTGCTCGGCGTCACTCTGCTCGTGTTCATGGCAATCCGCCTCATTCCCGGCGGAGCTGCCAGCGCGGCGCTCGGAGAGAACGCCACTCCCCAGGCTGTGCACGACCTCGAGCACAAGCTCGGCCTGGATCGATCTATTCCGGAGCAATACGTGCGCTGGGTCGGCGGCGTTGCGCATGGCGACTTCGGCGATTCGATCCAGCTCAAGCGGTCGGTATCCCAGGAGCTCAAGACCTTCGTGCCGGTGACGCTCGAGTTGGGGCTGATCGCGATGCTTATCTCTGTCTGCATCGCGTTGCCGATCGGCACACTCAGCGCGATGCGGCAGGACCGGCTGGTGGACTACGGCGCGCGCTCACTGGCGATCTTGATGCTTTCGATTCCCAGCTTCTGGTTGGGTACGCTCGTACTTACCTTCGGCTCGGTCTGGTTTAACTGGGCGCCGCCGCTGAAGTACTACTCGCTCTTCGACAGCCCCACCAAGAACTTCGCTATCCTGATCGCGCCCGCGCTCATCCTCGGTGCAGCGCTCTCCGGCACGGTGATGCGCCTGACCCGCGCCCAGATGCTCGAAGTGCTGCGGCAGGATTATGTGCGCACTGCCTGGGCGAAGGGGCTGCAAGAGCGCACAGTAATCGCCCGTCATGCGGTCAGGAATGCATTCATCCCCGTGGTGACGGTGATCGGCCTGCAGGTGCCGGTGGTGATTGGCGGCACGGTCATCCTCGAGACGATCTTCTCGATTCCCGGCATGGGCCGTTTCCTGGTGAACGCGATCAGCGCACGCGACTACACGGTTATCCAGGCCGTCAACCTGATCGTTGCCGCCATCGCAATCACCGCCAACCTCGTTGTCGATGTCAGCTACTCGATCCTCGATCCGCGTGTACGCTACGGCTGATCAACTCCGAGAGGAGGAGGCGCTTGTCTTTGACTGCCACCACTTCCGAGTCAGTATTCACGCCGTACGACCGGCTGGCTTCCCGAGGACCAGGCGCCGGCGCCAACGTGCTGCGTTTCCTGCGGCGCAAACCGTTGGGCGCCTTTGGGGCCGCCATGGTGCTGCTCGTGATCGCCTGCGCACTGTTTGCGCCGCAGATCGCGCCGTATCACTTCGATAAACACGACTTCCTGCACCGGCTGAAGCCGCCAATTACGGCCGGCCACCTGCTCGGCACCGATGACCAGGGGCGCGATATCCTCTCGCGCGTCATCTACGGGGCGCGCGTGAGCGCCTTCGTGGGCTTCGGTTCCGTGCTGATCGCCACGCTGGTTGCGGGCACCATCGGCGTCGTCAGCGGCTACGCGGGCGGGAAGCTGGACACGCTGGTCCAGCGGCTGGTAGACATCTGGATCGCCTTTCCGGCGCTGATCTTACTGATCACGATCACGGCGATCTTCGGCACACCGACCAGCGTGCATACGTTCGGCGCTGGACCGCTGAAGATAAGCCTCGACCCGTCGCAGCTGCGTGCAGCGCAGATTATCTTTGCGCTGGGGTTGATCTTCACGGGCGGCTCGTCGCGCGTAATCCGCAGCGCTGTGATCAGCGTGCGCGGCAACCAGTACATCGAAGGGGCGCGCACCGTCGGTTCCGGCAACCTGCGCATCCTGCTGCACTACATCGTGCCGAACGTGATGCCGACGCTGATCATCCTCGCCTCGGTGCAGCTCGGCGCAGCGATCCTGCTCGAGACATCCCTTGGCTTCCTGGGATTTGGCATTCCGCCGCCGGTGCCGTCGTGGGGCTCGATGCTGGCCGGCGTGGCTCAGCACCAGATCCGCCAAGACCCGTGGCTGAGTGTCTGGCCGGGCGTGGCGATCGCGCTGACGGTCTTCGGCTTCAACATGCTGGGCGATGCGCTTCGCGACGTTCTCGACCCACGTCTGCGCGGCGCTCGCTAGACTCAGTCACGCGTGAAATCTATAGAGGTTGGGCGCGCAATCCCTGCCCGATTCGGCCGAGATGCAGTACGGGTGTCGCGGTGGAGAGCCGGCATCGGTTCCCAACCGGTGATGAAACCTCCGGCGAGATTGGCAAGAGCACCACGGGGCGGGCCGTAACGGCCCGCCCCGTGGTGCAGTCGCGCTAAATGTACCCTGCCTTAAGACTTGTCGATCCAGGCATTGGCGAAGAAGGCGGTGGCGAAGTCGTAGCCGGCGGCCGGCGTGGCGCCCTTCACCCACTTCTGCCAGGCAATGTAGCGGTTGCCGATCATCGTCGGCACGTGGTACATCTTGCCGGCTGTATAGCGTTGCACGTCGTCCAGCACCTTCTTCCGATCTGCATCCGAAGCGGCGTTTCGTTGCTTGTCGATGAAATCGACCAGAGCCGGGTCGTTTACACCGTTGTGGTTACGCGGACCTGTCGGATGCAGCTCGTTGAAGAGGTGCTCGTCCACCTCGGAGAAGCCCGTTTCCAACGAGTACACCAGCGACGTGTTATCCACAAGGTTGCCGTTGTAGAAGATGCCGACCTTGTTGTCGATGTACTCCTTGTTGTAGTCCAGGGTCACCACCTGCAACTTGAAACCGGCATCGGCCAGCATGCCGCGGGTCGCGTCCACGTACTGGTTGAACGTGTCGCCGTAGGCGTTATTGGTGTAGATGAACTTGAAGGTCGTGTTGGCCTGGCCGCTTGCATCCAGCAGCTGTTTGGCCGCCTTCGGGTCGTACTTGTAAAACTTGGCGTTTTCGCCGAAGTCCTTGCCTTGCGGGTCGAGGTACCACTTGCCGAACGAAGCGGGGAACGAGGTCAGGAATTTGCCCTCGCCCACGTAGGCGATATCGAGCAAGGTCTTGCGGTCGACGGCGTAGGACACGGCCTGGCGCAGCCGCTCGTCGTTCCAGGCCGAGTTCTTGTCGCGTAGCTGGCCCCAGATGAAGCCATATGTGGCCGACACGTTCGCGTCGATCGTGGCGTCTGGTTTCTGTTTCTTGATCGTGGCGACGTCAGAGGGGGGCACGTCGTGGATATCGAGGTTCCCGGACAGGAACTGAGCGAGCTGATTCGCGGCGTCCGGGATGATCGAGAAGTTTGCTGTATCGATGTAGGGCTTGCCGGTCTGCCAGTACTTCGGGTTTCGTTTGAACTTCCAACCTACCGCCGGCGTGTAGCTGTCCAGGATCCAAGGCCCGGTGCCGATCGGCGTCTTGGTCGGGTCGTAGCCGTTGTCCGCTTCCTTGGGCATCAGCCAGAAGTATGACGGCGTGGCGACGATGTTCTTGAACGGCGCGTAGGGGAACTTCAGCTTGAAGACGACCGTCTGTTTGTCCGGCGCCGTAACCGTATCGATCATAGTGAGGTTGTTTTTGTTGACATTTTCGGCCGTGCTGATGAACCGCTTGTAGGTCGCCACGACGTCGTCGGCGTCGATTGCCCTGCCGCTGACGGGCGGGATGTCGTGGAACAAGACGTTGGGCCGAAGCTTGAACGTCCAGGTGGTAAGGTCCGGCGACTCGACGCTCTGGGCAACGTCGGGCTCGGAGTCATACTGATAGTAGTCGCTCAACTTGGGGCCAGACTTCAGCTTCAGCAGGCGGCCGTAGTAGTAGCCCGAGAGAATCTGGGCACGAAACGTTGCAGCCTTGAACGGGTCTAGAGTGGTATCGCCCACGGACCAGAAGCTGATCGTCCCGCCGGGCTTGGGTGTGACCGCCTGCGTGGCGGCTGCGGCTGCTGCCGTGCCGGCGGTGCTGGGCGCCGCTGCCGATGCGGCCGCTTTAGTTGCCGAAGCGTTGCTGGAGCTGCCGGTGTTGTTCGTCGACGAGCTGCAGCCGACGACCGCCAGTCCCAGCCCTCCGACCCCTGCCAGAACGCCCGCCCGCATCGCTGATCTGCGGGAGAGCCTGCTTTGCCAGTAGTTCGTTCCGTCCACTATCCACTCCCTCCCTATGCCGTCTCGGGCCACTCGCCCGAAACGTACGCGAATAATAGCACAGCCGACCCAGATACAGGGCCCCCTTAAAAGTGGTCCGCGCAGAAGGGCCGGTAATCGGTGCGCAACAGCGCGTCACAGCGGGCGAGGGCCGGCGGGTCGGCGGTCTCCAGCCGGCCCATTCGCCACGCCTCGGTTGGGCTCAGCTGTCCATATAACAGCATCGCGATCGTGCTGACCGGCGCAGCGAAGTCTGGTTTGGCGCTGGTTCTGCTCACTTCGCCATCGCTTTGCCGTTCATGCGCATTTGGAACGGCCAGGCGGCATACGCCGTGGCCAGTTGCCCACCTTCAAACGCGCACAGCGTCCATTCTGACTGCAAGGAACCAAACTGCTCAGCCGGCATCGCCAGTGAGGTGCTCACGACGCGCGCGAACTCGCCCATCTCGGAGGGCTCCGCCGGCCGGATCTGGGTCGCTTCGCGTAGGACGGGAATGCCCGCTGCGATCGACTCGTTTCGCTTCGCGCTGGAGCTAACCATCTGATGCCTCCCGGCGTTGCCGCTGCTCAAAAGCGACGACGCAGTCGTAGTGGTATACATGTCCGTGGGAGACGAGAGCATCGAGCACGGGTGCCTCACCGCCGCAGCGAGCGAGGATGATGAATGGCCTATAACACAATACTTCACGAGCGAATCGGTAGCCACATACACAAGATCACGCTCAATCGTCCGGAACGCCTGAATGCAATGACATCCGAGTTGCAGCTCGAAGTAACGGCCGTCTGCCGCGAGATCGAGAACGACCGCGACGCCCGCTGCCTGGTCATCACCGGCGCCGGACGCGCGTTCTGTGCGGGCGCGGATGTCAGTGGAATGGCGGAACGGCAAAATCAGACGCCCGATCAGATGGTGCAGGCGGTTAGCCTGGAAGATAGCCGCCAGGGCCTGCGCCGGCACGGGCAACTAATGATGAAGACGATCTACCGCTTGGAAATCCCGACCATTTCAATGGTAAATGGGACGGCGGTTGGCGCCGGATTTGACCTCGTCTGTACGACAGACCTGGCGGTCGCCTCGGGCGAGGCAAGGTTCATGATCGCGTACATGCGCCGCGCTCTTATCCCGGATCTCGGCGGCATCTGGGTCATCCCGCGCATGATCGGGCGGCGAAAGACGGCCGAGATGCTGTACACCGCCCGCTTCGCCTCGGTGCAGGAGATCTTTGAAGTGGGCGGGCTGAACGCCGTGTACGCGCCCGAGGAGCTGGAAGCGAAAACCATGGCGATGGCGGAGGAGATCGCCGCGGCCGCGCCGATTAGTAACAAAGTCGCGAAGATGAGTTGGCGTGTGACGGAGCCGCTCGACTTCGAAGCAGCAAATGATGTGGTCGCAAGCACGGTGCTCGTCGCCGGTCGCTCGGAAGACCATCGCGAGTCGGTCAAGGCATTCTTCGAAAAGCGCACGCCGGTGTTCAAGGGGCGATAGGCAGCCCGGATTCCGACGGCAACACCGTCGAGCCGCTGGAGAACAGGAAAGGCATTCCGAAAGGCAGGCCTGGCATGACCGATCAGCACTGGTTCGATGCACTGGCTGTGACGCTGGCGCGGGGTATCTCGCGAAAACAGTTGCTGAAGCTGGCCGGTGGTGCTGCACTGAGCCTAATGGCCCCGCGATTGCCGGCGCTGGCGCAACAGGCGCGCTGCCGCACCGGAGCGGACTGTCCTGCCGGTACTCCGGACTGCTGCGCCGGGCAGTGCACCAGCCTCCAGATCGACGACACCAGCTGCGGGGTCTGCGGCAACAACTGCCTCGCCGGGGGAAGGATCTGCGAGAACGGCGTCTGCGTGGTCAGCTGCTCCCCGCCGAAGCTGCGCTCCGGCGACAGCTGTGTCTGCCCGGCGCCCACAACCGCCTGCCGGGATGACTGCTGCGCTCCCGGCCAGCAGTGCTGCCCCAGCGGTGTCTGTTGCGCCCCCGATCAGCAGTGCTGCGGTGGGCTGTACTGCTGTGCCCTGGGGGAAACCTGCTGCGGCGGCTCCTGCTGCAACCCCGCTCAGCAGGTGTGCTTCCCGAACGGCGACCTGCTGAACGGGACGAGGTGCTGTGACAACGACCGGGCCTGCGGCGATGTCTGCTGCGGCGGCATCCAGGAGTGCGTCAACGGCAGCTGTGAGAAGAGCTGCTTTTCCTGTGCCCAGGACGAGACCTGCTGCCGCGTCGGTGGCAACGCCTTCTGCAAGGCGGTAGCCGACCTGTGCGGCGGCCAATGCTGCAGTCCGTACGTCGAATGCGCTTCGTCCAGGAGCGATCCGAACGCCCGCGTCTGCTGCCCGGCGGAGCGACACGTCTGCAATGGTGTCTGCTGCGACGCCGACGAGAGCTGCGCCGACGACGATGGCCGCTGCATCGCTGCCCCGGCCACGCTCTGCCGCCCGCCCTGCGACGCGGACAGCCGTTGCTGCGGCGGCTCGTCGTCGTCAGACACGAGTCAGTGCTGCGCCTGCTGCACGGTCGAGAAAGATGAATGCGGTCGCTGGCAGCTGCTGGGCTTCACCTTGCCGGACGGTTCGCCGGAGCGGCAATGCATTGCGGCCGAGCAGCTCTGCCCCGAGCTCGCCTGCGGCCCCGGCCAGAGTTGCTGCAGCGGCACCAGCGGGACGCGGCACCAGTGCTGCGGCGACGACCAGGCCTGCTGCGATGGCCGTTGTTGCCAGCCCGGTGACGTCTGCAACGCGGGGCAGTGCGTGTCGCTCTGTCCGGACTCTCCCTGTGCTCCGGGCCAGAGTTGCTGCCGCAGTACGACAGGAATGCAGCAGCAGTGCTGCGGCCCCGACCAGGCCTGCTGCGATGGCCGCTGCTGCAAACCCGACGAAGAGTGCAAGGCCGGGCAATGCGTGCCGAAGAGCGAGGAGTGGGAGGGCACATGGCACGCGGTAGGCACCCACGACGCGCAGCTCTACGGCGCGGGCGGTGCGAACCGTCACCAGGAGACGCTTGACGCCATGTTCACGTTCCGCGTTGCTGCCGATGGCACGATTGACGGCGAGGGGCGGGCCACCGTCGAGGAGCCACCGGGGTTCGGTAACGGGTGCGCCTTTACCCGCAGCCCGCAGCGGTTCGAGGTGCCGGTGCGGATCACCGGCAAGCGCAGCGCGACGGTCGACGGTCAGCCGCTCTTCACCCTGGAGCTGAAACCGGACAGTGTCTCCGTGACCTACACCAGTGCTTGTGGGACCGGCATGGGAACCGACGTAGGCGCTGTCGATGCCTGGCCTCGGAGCGCCGAATCGCAGTGCGGCTGGCAGGTGACGCTGCTCGCGCAGGATCCTTCAACCAGGGATGAAGAGACCCTCCACGCGTGCGGACCCAACAACCTGACGCAGATCACGGTGACAATTCGTCGTGCCCACGCGTAGGAGACGGGCAGGTGGGTCAAAGTGCGCCAGCTTCCGGTGGAGCGTTGGCTATCGCTGCTGCTCTGAGACAGCCAGCCGTGTCGTCGCCGAACGCCGGGAGCATGGGCGCTCGCCGAAGCCGGCACTATTTGAGGCTGTGACAAGTGGGCGATTGTCGCGTCTCGGCCACGTCGAGGACGCCGAGCACGCCGGTGATGGGCCGCGCCGCCGCTCAGGACTGTGGTCGCCGTGTGGAGTGCATCAAGCCGGCGGACCGGCGTCTCACGATCCACACGAGTCGAGGTGGGAGCGGTATCCATCGCGCTCGAAATGACCGACAGCGGAGCCGTTCCTAAAGCCGCATGGTGCCGCCACTCGTCATGTGGGTGGCGCTGGAAGCAGCTCAGCAAATGGACTTCGCCGCCACACCAGTTACGGGTAAGGCAACGGCGGATGCAGCCACGCAGTTACCCCCGAGCGCTACCGTCATGAAGTAGGCAGCGGTGGCCTCTCGGTCACCGGGGGGCGTCGTCACCACGTACAGCAGCCGAAACGTTTCCCCCTCGCCGGCCAGGCCCATATAGTCGCCGATGAAGAAGCCACGGGCATACGGCGCCCGCTGCATGTCGAACGGGCCCGCGATGTGTACCTCCTGCCAGCTCCCGGATGCGGTACAGGCTGAACGGCAGTAGGCGAGCCAGTGGTCGGCTAGGATACCGAGCTGCGTCGGCGTGTTGTTCCGTAGGTCGAAGTAGGTGATGCCCGCGCTGCCATCGTCAAGCACGGCGATCGTTGGCACGAATCCAAGGGCGTTGCCAGGCGTCTGGTTGACCCTGACGGGCGAGGACCAGGTACGCCCGCCATCTGAGGAGCCCGTGAGCGCGATGTCGGAGTTCTTGCCGCCGCTGAACTGGCCGGAGGTCCACGTGACGTAGATCTGCCCCGTGCGGCGGTCTACTGCGGCGCTGGGGATGTTATCGGGGGTGGGACGCAACGTAAACGTGCTGAAAGGGTCCGTCAGATCGACGGTTCGCATGCGGGCGACGATTGAGGGGTCGGACCAGCTCAGCCCTCTGTCTGACGAGCGGGTCACTCCCAGGTCATAGACGGTCGCTCCGTCTTCCTGACTATTCAGCGTGAAGACGTCTACCAGATCGCCCGAGGGGAGGACGAGGATGATATTCCCGGATGCGGCCGTTCCTGGGACGCTGACCATAACCTGCGGCGGCTCCCAGGTCCGCCCGCCATCGGTCGTGCGGGAGAACATCGCCGGCGCGACGTAGGGCGTTGCGACCGTTTCCACGTCCAGCAGCTCTCGGTGCCAGACCGCGTAAACGTAGTCCGGGTTGTTCGGGTCGGCGGTAATGCTGTTCTTATCGTTGAATGCATCACGCGTGAGATCATGGATCAGCGTCACCGGTGCCTGCCAGGTGAGGCCGCCGTCCGCCGATTTGCTAACGAGCATAGCGTTCCGGCTCTCCGGATGCTGCGGGTTGTCGAAGGCGATCGTCATCTGGTACACATCGCCATTCGGCGCGATCGTCACCCAGGGATCGGAGATCCGTTCGTAGTCGGTGCCCGCCTCGGCCGTACCACCCTGGCAGCGCGTGAACGCCGCCAGGCTGCTGTTCCAGGTTTGGCCGCTGTCCCAGGACACCGCCGCGACCTGACCGCTCGCGCCCGCGGTGGCCCAGCGGTCCTGCTGCCATGCACCGACCACATGCGACGGATTGCCGGGATCGATCGCAAGGCTGGGCTCGGCAACCGTGTCTTGATAAATGCGGGCAGCCGGTACCGGTCCCTCGCAGCCGGGCTGTAGCGGGCTGGGGCCGGAAACGCGCACGGGTGCGCTGACCGCGGGCGACTGGGCGATGACCGGCCCGGGCAATTGGGCACGAGCGGACGAGCGGTGACCGGCGAACGCCGCGACACCCAGGATGAGCGCCAGCAGCATGAACCGTGCCTGCGCACCAGTGACACGGTGTTGCCGGAGTGCAGCGAACCTGGCTGGTGGCGGTAGCATGCTGGCTCCTCGTTCATGGCGACTTTCGGGACGGTTCCACGCGAGACTATGTGGGCGAACGGGTCGGCGTGTGTAGCGGAACTGGCTATGGCGCCTGACGCAATTGTCGTCGGGCGAACACCGCGGGGCCCTGGTCCGTCCACGCGACCGTATTGTGTATTAATTCGGCCAGGGGCGGTAGGCGGCCCGGACCCCTACGGCAACATCGTCGAGCTGCTGGAGAACGGGATACTGGGACTACGTCCGGGCCGTGCCTGCATTTCCATCCAGTCGCCGCCACGCGGACGCATCCGGCGGTGGTGATACCCGTTCGGGGTGCAGGATGCCGGCAAGGATGCGCAGACCTTCGACCAGGCGGGGACCTGGCCGGCTGAAGTACGCGTTCGCGTGCACTGCATAGACCTGGCCGTTGCGGACGGCCGGAAGATCGTGCCAGCCGGTCGGGAGATTCTCCGGACGGAACTCCGCGACGGCCCGATCGACGTCGAAACCGCACGGCATCAGGATAACGACTTCGGGGCGCGCCTCGACGACCCGTTGCCAATCAACGCGCACAGATGGGCTGCCCTCTTGACCCAGCGGGTCCTCACCTCCGGCAAGGCGCACCATTTCGGGTATCCAATGGCCGCCGACCCAGGGTGGGTCCAGCCACTCGAGGCAGACGACGCGCGGGCGGCGTTCGACGTCCGCGACAGCAGCCGTGATCACGTCGACTTCGCGGCCCAGCTGCTCAGCCAGCTCTCGGGCGCGGTCTCCGCGGTTGGTAACCTCGCCGACCCGACCTATCGTGTCGATCACCTCGCGGAACCGCGTGGGTTCCAGAGATAGGATCGTCCGCTCTCCGTAGAGCGTCCGCACCGCTGCCTTCACCGCTTCATAGGAAACGGCGCAGACGTCGCAGAGTTCCTGGGTCAGGATCAGATCGGGATCCAGCCGCTCTAGCAAATCACGGTCAAGGTGGTAGATGCTGCGATGATCGTGCAGATGATCGTGTACGAGCGCGTCGATCTCCCGGCTGGAAAGCCGATCGCTGTCGACGGCGCTGCGCGTGATTCGGGGCTTTGTGGCGGCATCCGGCGGGAAGTCACACTCGTGGGTAACGGCCACCAGATCGTCGCCGAGTCCAAGGGCATAGACGATCTCGGTTGAGCTTGGAAGCAGCGAGCAGATCCGCACGGCAACCTCCGCGAGCGTAGCTTGTCCGGAAGCCGCCGCGGTCGGTAACTGCGATGCGACTGGTGTGCTGCGAACGGCTACGTCCTATAGTACGCGTTGCTGCTGTGCGGTGGTCTGGTTCACTCCGGGACCTGGCCTTCGAAAGGCGAGAGGAACACCATTGTCGTCTTTGATGATCAGGTATTGGTGCGGATATGCCGAGGTCCAGCGGGTCACGAGGCGCATGGTAGCGGTAGCATCCAGTTCCAGTGCGACTGTCTCTTCGGCTCCCCGCTGACGGGCGATCGTGTACGGCAAGACAGACTCCTCACGTAGCGCAAAATGGTAGCCAAGCTAGGACGTGGCCGAACCTCTTGTCGGCGTGCGGCAGCAATGCGTCGGGACAGTCTATTGTTTACTACGATACGGGCGTCGCGACGATGACTGATTCGTGTTAACCCAAGCAGATATTGGGGCAGATTTGACTCCGGAGTCAACCGGACCAGGAGACTTGTACGTGCCGTTTCGGGTGGGAGGCGTCGTACCGCCGCTCGTGAACCTCGCGAATGCTCGCTAGATCGCGCTATATCGTGCACCGCTCCTTGTCGGGGCAGATCGACGGACGTGTGGTCCGCTAGCCTAGCAGCGGACCGCCACGGTCGAGTATCTCACCACCGACACCAATCACCGAGGGGCGCTCTTCGCAGTAGCCTCCAAACTCACATTTGTCGAAGTAAAAGGCATCACGATCTTTATCATAGCGGATGTCCCAGGTGCCGATGGCTACTGTGTCGGGCCACGCGCCGATCTGCGCCTGTAGAACCTTCACCAACGCCTCGAGCTGCTCACGTCCCATAGCAGTCTCCATTTTTCCAGTTCGTGTCTATCATCAGTACGGTAGTCCAATTGACCGACGAGTGGAATCGTCGTGCAGCGTGCGCCTTATCGAACGGTGTGTGACCATGACGGCGGAGGCAGAACGATGACCAACAGGCGCGACCTCGACGCTGAGAGCACCGGGAGCCCGATCCGCCGCCCGCGAGTGTACATCGCTACGGCGATACCGGATGACGTGCGCGGGCAGATAGAGGTGTCGTGCGATGTGGAGCGCTATACTGGCCCGGGCCGGGCGACGCGCGATGACCTGGAGCACGTGCTCCCCGGTGTAACCGGAATATTAACTTCGAACCAGTTGAAAATTGACAACGACCTGATCGTGGCGAACCCGCAGTTGCGTGTGGTCAGTAACAATGGCGTCGGCTATGACAACGTCGACATTCCGTTTGCGACGGAGCACGGATTACTGGTTTGCCACACCCGCGAGGTGTTAAACGCGGCGGTAGCAGACCTAACCTATACGTTCATCCTCGCCCTTGCCAAGCGCCTGGTCGAAGCAAACGAGTGGTTGAAGGGCGGGTCGTGGCGCCCTGGCGGAACGCCGTTTCCGCTTGGGATCGATCTCAAGGATAAGACGCTGGGCATTTTAGGCTTTGGTCGGATCGGGCACGCCGTGGCGCGGCGTGCGGGCGCATTTGGGTTGAACGCCCTGTACTACGACCCCGTGCGCGATCCTGAGGCGGAAGACAGCGGGCTGGCAACGTATGCCGAGCGCGGCGAAGTACTATCCAGCGCCGACTTCATCAGCCTGCATGTATTCCTCGACGAAACGACCCGGGGACACTTCGGCGAAAGAGAGTTCCAGGCGATGAAGCCCAGCGCGTATTTCATCAACACTTCACGCGGGCCGGTCGTCGATCAGCGTGCGCTGGCAATGGCGCTGAGAGAAGGCTGGATCGCGGGTGCTGCGCTCGACGTGTTTCAAATCGAACCGATTCCCGCCGACGACCCGCTGCTCTCCTCGCCGAACCTGCTGGTTGCACCGCACATTGCCAGCGGCACGGTGGAGACGCGTCGCGCCATGGTCGAGCTTGCGGCCCGAAACCTTATCGCGGCGGTCACCGGCGGCACGCCGGAGACGATGGTTAACCCCGAGGCGCTTCAGGTGCGAGCTTAAGGTTACCCGGCTACCATCGGAAGAGGTTGTTGACCTTGCCCCGCGGTGGCGCCGAGCACCGCGTCCAGGAGGCCGGGAAAGCGTTCGTCGAGGCAAGCCCGCCTGAGTGAATTCAGATGGTGGGTGCCTTCGCACCGGACCCGAATGACGCCGGCTTCACGCAGAACCTTAAAATGATGTGAAGCCGTGGCCTTTGCGACCGGCAACTCGAAGGTGCCGCACGGCCGGTCTACCTGGTTGGCAAGCTCTTGCACGATGCGCAACCGGACGGGGTCGCTGAGCGCATAGAGGACGGACGGAAGCGATAGCTCTTCTCTGGCCGGATGGTAGGCGTCTCTCATAGTTGCATTCTGTCACACTGCGTGGTAAATTACCAACGTTCGATAGATATAGAACAATGGAAATGTCGATCGTTGCACTGGTCAGGCGGTAAAATCCGTCAGGTATTCCGGTTGCCTCGACCGCACACAGGAGGAACACAATGATTTTGGAACTTTTGCTTGCGTCACATCTGCAGGAACTGGAGCGCCGCCAGGCGAAAGGAAGTCTCATTCGCGCGGCCACGGAGAGCGTCCAAGCTCGCGAGACGCGCATGGCGAGCGCTCCGAGAGTGCCGCTCATGACACCTCGGCGGCTTGAAGGATGCCATGCAGTTAACGGCGAGCGGGCGGCCTGAAGCAGAATCGCTTTAGTGGCTGATTAGCCAGATGCTCCTGCGGCATCCGCGGCTGCCAGAGCGGCTGTAATTTGGCGAATATGGTCGCGGGCGTGGAGCACGAGCAACAGGCGGGCCATATCGGCAACGGATAGGCGGCCGTATCGTGCACCTTCCACCACATTCCGCCACTGATTTTCGGGGATTCCGCGGAGGATAGCCGCAGCCTCGCTTGCCGCTCGGTCCAGTGCTTCCGCCGCCTGCGCCGGGGGCATCGCCTCCCCGTCCACCACCCCACCGAGCCGCTCTGGCGCGTCAATTTCGCGTGCAAGCGTCAGGCTTGGGTCAGCTGCTGATGCCGCGAGACGCGTCGCCCAGTAGGGCATCAGTTCGATGAGGTGGCCGGTGATACCGGCGGCCGACCAGTCATCCGGCGTCGAGCGATACCGCCATTGGGCGGTTGTCGTACTTTCCAACCGTGAGCTTACCTCAGCCGCGCTGATCAGCATCGCCGCGGCAGCCCGATCTCCTGCGTTTGGCGCCGACCCGGCGACCCGTGCGAAGTCAGCACTATGAGTCCGCACATGGCTGACCGCGGTCTCTTGAATCGCCTGTCCGAGGCTACCGGTCACGCCGCCTGCAGTGCGAACCGGCGTATCGAGGAGCCCTGCCTCCGTATCCGCAATCAGGACGACGAGCGCTCCGCGGCCACGACGAAACTCCTCGGCCAGTTCCGCCGGCGGGGTCGACTTGCGCTTATCCACCTGGCGGGCGTTGTAACCGTCCATGTCGAATCGTCCGCTGCCGTTAGTGGTTTGCGCATCGCGCGAGCCGTGCGCCAGCTCCGGTAGTCGCCGGTAGGCAAATTCCATCGAGGCGACGTGCGCCATGATCTGCCGCACGGTCCAGCCTTGCTCGTAGCAGCCGCGGTCGAGAGCAGATTCGGGCACCGCCATCATCGCCGCCAGCGCCTCGCTGCCGGAGTCGCGAAGCGCTTGCACCAATTCATCGCGGTTCATGGCTTCTCCTCAAGGGCTTTGTATGACAGCAATCGGCCGATCGAATTTTGCCGAAAGGCCGGCTGGAAGGTCGATGGGTCGTGACCGAGCTTAGCCGGCTCCGTCGAGCACTTCGAGCGCCCGTTCAAGCAACCGCGGTACTGATGGCGCCAGCATCTCCCAGTGTGGGTCGTCGCGTTTGCCGCGTCGGTGCAGCATCAGGTTGAAGCCGCCGATAATCGCGAACTTGTAGCCGGCCAGGGCTCGGAACCAGGAGACGTCACCTGGATCACGGCCGATTGCTTTTGCATACATTTGGCGGAGCTCAGTCGGGCCGGGGATCGGCGCTGTCGAGCGCCCTTCGTGTATCCAGCTGTTTGGGTCGCTGAAAACCATCAGCCAGCCGAGGTCGTTAAGCGACGGGCCTACTCCGGCCAGCTCCCAGTCGATGACGGCAAGCAGGCGCGCCTCACCGTAGAACAGGTTGGTCCATTGGAAATCGCCGTGGTAAATGCCAATGTGCGGAGCCGCGGGCAGGCGTGCGAGCAGGCGACGCTTCACCTCGGGTCCGAGCTTTACCATCTCCGGGTCGGCAGCACGCTCCCAGAAGCGGTCCCAACGGTTGACGTCAAGCTCCATGTCAAGCGCCGATCCCCACTCAGGAATGGTCACCTGCCAGTCCAGGGAGTGCAAGGCGGCCAGCGCGTCTATCGCCTTCCGAGCCATGCCGCGCAACGTCTCGCGATCCAGGTTCGCGGCCCATTCGCCCTCCTGCATGCGTAACGTATCTCCCGTGAGCTTTGGGACGGCGAAATACGGCCGGCCGAACCAGCGCGGGTCATCGCCATACCAACGGACAGGCACGACCGGTACGCGGCTGCCTTGCAACGCCTGGAGCACGCGAACCTGTCGAAGCACGTCGGCGGTACCTTCGAGCTTTACGCCGGGAGGCGGAAGTCGCAGCACAAACGACTCTTCGCGGTCTCGACCAGCTTCGTGATAGCGCGTTGTGAATCCATACGAGAACCCGGCGTGGCCCGGCATCACTTCGACGCCACATACCGAGGCGTCCGGATCGCCCGTCTGCGCACGACAGAACAGGATCAACTGATGGCGTAGCCCCGTGAGCGTCTGGTTCTCGAGGGTCATCCTTGCTCCGATGTCTTCCGTGTCATGGTCCCTCGCAGGCGCCATTGTACCGCTGGTGCCCGCCACTGCCCACTGCCTCCGTGGCCCCGTGATACACTCGACGCTACGCCTTTGCGGCAGTTCGGCGCGCGGCGGTCGAGCGCCGGAGGTATGCATGGCCTGTCCCGCCTGTGGTTTCGGCGATTCCCCGGCCGGAGCCGCCTATTGCGCCGCTTGTGGCCGGACGTTCGAGCGGCAGTCCTCAGGCTCCGTCGAGGTCGCCCAGGCGGCTGCAACAGTGGATTTTCACGACGCACCAACCTTGCCAATGCCGGCGCCATCGGCGCCGGGAACCTCATGGAGTTGCGTCTGCGGGCAAACGAACCAATCCACCGAAGATTATTGTGAGAGTTGCGGCGAACAGCGCACAGCGGATGCAGCCCCGCTGCGTCCCGGTGACGTTTTCGCCGGCTTTGAAATCGTTGACGAGACGGGATCAGGCGAATTCACCGTGCGAAGCACTGCCGGCGATGGCGCGTCGCTTTCCGCGCACCTCCGGTTTGGTCCCCATGACCAGCTGGCTGAGCTGGCTCGAGTGCTGACGGCGTTGCACCGGGATGGACCAGCGCGGGAAGCCGAGTATCAATCAGTTCCCTATCTTCTGGCCACCGGTGACGACGTGGCGCGTGGGACATACGTAGTACTTCAGGTGCCCGACGGCGTGTGGACTCCGCTCACTGAGGCCGGGGAGCTTGGACCCCATGAAGCGCGCCAGCTGTTGCAAAGCCTGTTGCTGGTCGCCGATCGAGCGGCCGCGGCCGGGCGTCTGCTCGTCCTGTCGCCTGCAAACGTTACCATTGACCGCGGACGCATTTTCTTGAGCGCGCCAGTTGCCCCCGAGCTTCCGCTCGCGGGTCCGCTTTTCGCGGAGAAGGAGTTCGTCGCGCCCGAACTGCGCCGCGGTCAAAAAGATTGCGCGGCGTGGCAGGCGTCCGCGTACGCCGTTGGCGCAACCATCCGGTCGCTGACTGGTAACGCACTCGGATCCGGCTCGGAATGGCACCGGCTGATTGGCCGCCTGCTCGCGGACGAACCCATCGACAGGCCGTCCAACGTTCAACAGGCAATGGCCATGATAGCCGCGAGCTCAGTGAGTGCTCCCATTGCCGTTCACCGGATAGCGTTTCGCACGGACATCGGTCGCCACCATCCCGTCAACCAGGATGCAGGCGGTGCCTGGACCTGGCAGCGGTCGGACGGAACGCCCGTGACGCTCGCGATCGTTGCCGACGGCGTAAGCGCAAGCGAACGGAGTGAAGAGGCATCAGCGCTTGCCGTTGAGGTCATTCGGGCCGCGTTCGAAGCGCACCGGGAAGAACGGGAATTCGACTCAGAGCGGGCGATGGATCTGCTGATCGAGGCCGGTATCGATGCAAATCGTCGGATCAGCCTGTTGCCGGCGAAGAGCTCCGACTCGGCTGGTGCTACGACGTTGGTGGCTGCCTGCCTGGTCAGCGGAAGGGCCGCCGGCATCTGGTGCGGTGATTCGCGCGCCTACGGAGTCACGCTCCAGGGCGCCGGCGCCCTGACCCGGGACCATTCGTGGCTCAATATGATGGTCGACAGCGGTCAAATGTCGCTTGAGGAGGCGAAGGCCGACCGTCGCTCTCATTCAATCTCTCGCTGGATGGGGTATCACGATAGCCTCAGTGACGACCCCGGCTTCGACCGATTTTACTGCGATGTGGCGCCGGGCGAATGGCTGCTTCTCTGTAGTGACGGTCTACACATGTACTTTGATCGGTCCCCGGGAGCTGAAGCGGAGATGGCCGGAATCATCTACCGGCACGGAGATGACGCGACCGGCGCGGTGGAAGATCTGGTCGCAACTGCGATCGACCGCGGAGGCTATGACAATATCACGGCGGTATTGATGGGGGTTTAGGAATTCGGGATCATTGCGGGTAGGGCGAAGTTGCAGTCAGAATTTCAATTCAGCGTAGCTACCCAGGTTTTGAGGCCGTACGTGGCGCTGGGTGACCCGGATACGGGGAACTTCGCGATGATATCGGTGCGTGCTCCGGCACAGAGCGGCCGCGTCAGGCGGGCGACGGCAATCGTGCTCGACGTTTCTGGCTCCATGAACGAGCCGATGCAGGGCAGCACCAAGATCGAGTGGGCAAAATACGCCGTGCGAGAGATCGTGGACCTCGCCACGGCCGACGACACGCTGATGCTGGTCTTGTTTTCGTCCTCGGCTACGACGGCATTTGGTCCGGCCACGATGGACGACTACGGGAAACGCGGGGCTAATGGTGCGATTGACGCTGTGCGCGCTGGAGGCGGTACATACATGTCCCTCGGCCTGCGAGAAGCGCTTCGCGGGCTGCAACCGCTGGTGAACAGCACAGTAGGCCGGATCATTTTTTTCACCGATGGGCAGAACGACAGTGGCGATATGCAGCCGTTGCAGCAGTACCTCGAAACCTATTTCTATCGTGACGAGAAGAGCGTACCAGTTTCCACATACGGTGTAGGCGAGACCTATAACGAAGTGTTGCTGCGGGAGATCGCCGACCGCACGCGCGGTAACACCCGCTATATCCGTGACTCACAGCAACTGGTGGACCACCTGACGCACGAATTTCACGAGACACAAGGCGTTACGGTGACGAACGCAGCACTACAACTGACCGTGGTCGCCAATGTCCAGGTCGGGCAGGTATCGCAGGTCTATCCCGCCGCGATGGACTTGCAGGTGACGCGAATCGACGAGCGCAACGTGCGGATCGCGCTCCCCAATCTCGGGTCCGGCGAAGAACGCGACTTCCTAATCGGCTTCACTCTTCTGCCGCAAACCGCTGCCGGTAGGAAACGACCCGGCTTTGTTCACCTCAGTTATGACCTGCCCGGAGCGGGCATCTCCGGGCAGGTTGAGCGACCGGAAGGCGGCCAGATCTTTATCGAGGTTACGCCGGACCGGGCACTCGCCGCCCAGGTGAATTTGGAAGTCGACCACTATGCCGCCGAGTTACACAAAGCCGACCTGATCAAGCGGGCGGTGATCGCCTCGCAAACGGGGAGATTATCGGGCGCCGAGGCGGCTCAGACCGGAAAGCTACTGGGCGAGGCTCGTGCGGTGACGGGGAAGCTGCTTTCTGCTGCGCAGACCCGCGGGGACGCGGCCGCCACCGCCAAGCTTCGCGGAGACCTGGCGGCGATCGAGCAGATGCAAAACGAGTCGCGTCAAGGCGAAATCAGCTCGAGCACGCGAAAACTCGCGGGCGACCAAACGCGAGGCACGACTCGGCTGAGCTGACCAGCCCGTGCGCCTTGGATTATCAGATTCGGCGGAAAGGAACCGAGATGAATTGTCCACATTGCGGCAAAGAAAATCCATCCGCCGAGCAGTATTGCCTCGACTGTGGGGCCGACCTTGCTGCGGCTCCGAACCCTGCTTCGGCTCTGGCTGCACCCGCCCTGGGTATATCCGGCAACGATTCTTCTGCGACTCCTTCCGCTGTTGCCGGCTTGCAAGCGCCGGCCGCGCCGCAGGGCTCAGCGAATGCAGCGGTTCAAGGCGGGTCCATCGACGCGCCTACCGATTCCCTCGACGAACCGCAATCGGCATCTACTGCCGGTGGTGCCGCGCACCCGGCCGTTACACTCGAACTCACAGGGCCCACGGGCTCGTCGGAGGTCACCGTGATAAGCGACGGCGTGACGATTGGCCGGCGCGATGCAGACGCCGGCATTTATCCGGAAGTCGATTTCGAGGGCAACGACGTCGTCGTGGACGGTGGGGAAAGGGTACACGCCGTTTCGCGACGTCACGGCCGCATATTCCGCGAAGGTTCGGCGTTGAAATACGAAGACCTGGGTTCCACCAACGGGAGCACACTCAATGGGACTGCGGTGAACGCTCACGATCCGCAGCCGCTGAGCGACGGCGACCGAATCATCCTCGGACGCACCTGCCGCATTGCGATTCACGTCGGATGATCTGCAAGCTTTGACGACGAGCCTAAGTAGGCAGTTCCGGTGAATGGTCTGGTGAGGGGATCCCGATCATCCGTGCCCGGTGATGAAGGCTCGGACTCCAACGCCTGTCAGGAACAGGCAGACCAGGCCATAAAGCATGCCTTCTCGCCCCGGCAAGCGGCGACGATAAAAGCTGCCGGCCGAGATACCGATTACGGCGCCCACACCGTAGATATAGTGCTGCCAGCCGGTGGGAGCGCGGTGGCCGTTCGCATAGAGCGCAACCCCCAGCGCTACTTGCGGTATGTATGCATACCAGGCCAAGAAGGCCAGCGTTTTGAACCCCTGGATCAGGTGCCAGTCACGCCACCACGCGAGCAGGCCCCAGACGGCGATGGAGCCGTTGAGCCCGATGATGAAAAGCGCCAGCGCATTGTGAAGGTCCTTCACGCTCACCCCGATCCAGCCAAGCATCTGAACGATACGCAGCGCAATGTAGACACCCGCCGTGGCCGCCAGTACCTTGAAGTGCCACGGGACCGGTACCCGTTCGGGCACCGCCGGACCCGGCTCCGCCGCCTTCGCGGGCGGGTGCGTCACGCCGGCTTCGGCGGCATCTTTCGGTTCCGGCCGGCCGCGAAGATCTGTCATCTCGGTCCGATCGTATGGCTCCGGCACCACTTCCGCAATCGAACCCTTCGACCGATGCAAGGGCGAAATTGATGACCGAGGCAAAAATCGACCAGGCGCTGTTGGGCTTAGCCGGTGTATCGAAGCGCTACGCATTCAACGGCGAGGGTTACTACGTGCGGGCGCGCCTCTTTGCGTTCAATGAGCCGGGAGGCCTCGTCATGCGCCTGCCCGAACGGCTTCGCGCCGCTGCGCTTGCGCGACCGGGCGGGCGCGCCTGGACGATGCCTCGCACGTCGATCCGCCGGGAATGGATCTTCGTGCCGTTCGGCGACGAGCAGGACGAAGAGATAGGAGAACTGGCGAAGGCGGCCTGCGAGTTTGTCGCGGGCGCACAGGCTCCGTGACCGCGGGGCTCGCCTTATGGTTCCTCCTCCACCATCGTTACCCGGCTGCTGGTCAGCAGCACCGGTAACCGCTCCAACGTTTCGTGCCGTGGCTCCGGAACGGTGAGAAAGCGCGGCAACACCGGCACGGGGTATTCTCGCAGAAAGCGGCATTCCTTGAGGAACGACTGTACCGTGTGGCGATCGCCGCCGTAAACGAGGAAATCGAGATGGTTCGTGTAAGGCTCCAACCGCAGCCGAGAATCCTCACAGAGGTTTTCAAATAGTTCGTGGACCTGCTTCTCGCGGATGCGATCGAAGCGGCGCTGAGACTGTCCGCCTTTGCGATGGCGGTTTTTGACGAAGCGCGAGTCATTGCGCGACGCGACCAGTTGGTCGCCCTCGTAAACGCCGATCGCGTACCCGCCGAGACGCAGCAGCACCACCGCGGTGCGGTGGGACCGGCTGAGCAGGGCGCGAAGAGGCTCGGTGCGGTAACCATCGGCGCAAATCGATTCAGTTACCGGGAACGGTGGAGAGACGACCACCGTGCTCTCACGGCCGGCAAAGATCATGGCGCCGGTTTCTGAGCGGTGGGCATGGTCTCCGATAAACTCTCGCTCACGGTGGGCGGAAAGCGCTTGTGGTGGTAGCTCCATACCCGCGGGTAGGGCGATCGTCTCGCCTTGGTCTGCCGGCGGCGTACTATCGAGATCGTCGAGCAGCCGCAGCAGGCGCCGCCGGGAGAACTCCGCGTGGGTCAACGTCGCCGGCATGTAGCGAATCCTTCGGTCCCACGCGAGCTGTTGCCCAGGCCGGTAATCGGAACCAGCTTTGGCCGGCGCGCGCTGTTCGTAGACGGCGTCGTACAATCGGTGGATCCAGACGACGCTGCATCCGGCTACTGGAACGCCATGATACCCGACGATCGGCCGGCCAGCGCCCTGCTGCTCGGCGTAGGGGGCGGCACGATCGCCCAGCTGCTGACACGTAAGTTTGGTCCGCTTCCCATCACGGGCGTGGACGAATCGAGTGATGTGCTGGAGGTGGCGCGCGAACAGTTTGGCCTTACGCTGCCCGATCTCACGCTCGTGCAAGCCGATGCTTTCGTCTACGTCCACCACACTGAAGACCGTTTCGACTTTATCGCAGTCGACCTGTATCGCGGGAACCGGCTTGTCGGCGGCGTTTTGGCGCTGCCGTTTTTGCGTTTGCTGGCGGCGCGGCTCGCGCCGGGAGGAACGATCGCTTACAACCTGTTCGCCGATCAAAAACTGAGCGAGCGCGTGGCGCGGCTGGAGCGGGTGTTTGACCGCCAGCGACTGACGTACGCATTTGCAAACGCCGTCTTTCACGGCCGCCCACGCCGTCGCCAGCGAAGTCAGCGGTGACGCAGTTTTCCACCTCCGCCGCTGAACCGATGTGATTCTGCCCAGTACGATGCCGATCGCAGGAGGTCGCGTTCGAGGTCTTCGTGCCGCAGCCGTTCGAAAGCAGTCGCTCCTTCACCCGACGGCGGCGCATAGCCAAGCAGACCTTGCTGTTCGCGGTAACTGCGCAAGGCCGAGCGCAGTGAGCGGAAGCTGCCGACGGTTTCACCCCGCAAAACGATGTAAAATCGGCCGTCGGCCGGTACGCGGTCGGTTCCGCGCTCGATGTACAGGTCAATGCCCGGCAAGCCCTGCCGGTATCGTTCCGATGCCGATTCGAACGAATCTGCCGTCCTCATCACCACCTCCGCCACGCTGCACGCGCCAAGACCGCATCGTCATCAATGCCAGCATATGGAATACGTTGAAGTAAGGTGATGGGATTCTGTTCACCATTCGATAACGATGTGATAAAGCCTGCGACCCCGCCCGCTCCGGAGCTGACAAACGAACAAGCCGGGCGTAGCGCCCGGCCTGTCACCGTTTCACAGGGGACGAGCCACTATTCTGGCCCCTCCTCGTCGTCGATCACCAGACCTGCGGGAACTCTGACTGCTGCCTTCGGCTTGTCCGCGCCGGCGCGTATTTCGGCCTCAATCTCATCTGCCAGCGCCTGGTTACCGCGCAGGAACTCCTTGGCGTTCTCGCGGCCCTGGCCCAGACGGATATCGCCGTAGCTGAAGAACGCGCCCGTCTTGCGGATCAAACCCGAGTCGACGCCGAGGTCGATCATGTCGCCTTCGCGGCTAATGCCCATCTGGCTGCCGACAAACGAGATGTCGAACTCAGCCACGCGGAACGGCGCCGCTACCTTGTTCTTGACGATCTTCGCCTTTACGCGGCTGCCGACGATGTTTGTACCCTGTTTCAGCGTCTCGACGCGACGCAGGTCAATGCGCACCGACGAATAGAACTTCAGGGCGCGGCCGCCGGGCGTTACTTCGGGGTTGCCGTAGACGATGCCGATCTTTTCGCGAAGCTGGTTGATGAAGATGACCGATGTGCGAGATCGGGAGATCGCGGCCGTCAATTTGCGCAGTGCCTGCGACATCAGCCGCGCCTGTAGACCGACGTGTGCATCGCCCATGTCGCCTTCGATCTCGGCCCTCGGCACCAACGCCGCGACGCTGTCTACAACGACGACGTCGACCGCGTTGCTGCGTACCAGCGCCTCGCAGATCTCCAGCGCCTGCTCGCCGGTATCCGGCTGTGAGATCAGAAGCTCGTCGACTTTGATACCGATCGCCTCTGCGTAGGTCGGGTCCATCGCGTGTTCGACGTCGATATACGCCGCTATACCGCCGTTCTTCTGCGCCTGCGCCATCACGCTCAAGGCGACTGTGGACTTACCAGTAGACTCAGGGCCGAAGATCTCGGTCACGCGCCCGCGTGGAATGCCGCCAATGCCGAGCGCAATATCGAGTGCAAGCGATCCAGTCGATATCGCCTCGACGTTGAGCCTTGCCGACGCCTCCCCGAGGCGCATAATAGCCCCACGACCAAACTGCTTTTCGATCTGTCCGATTGCCAGTTCGAGGGCTTTGGCACGATCGTCAGCCAACTTTTCACACTCCGCTCAAATTGCGCCTCATGGCGCCCAAAGGGGCGGTGAAGCTTCCGTATCTGGCCCTCGCATCCTATCATCGCGCACAATTTGGAACAAGAGTTCTAATGAGATTAATTTCATGGCCAGTATCAACGGGCGGCTCAACGTTCACCTCACCCCCCGCGCCTCGCGTGACCAAGTCGACGGCTGGCGGGAGGGGGTGCTGCGCGTACGCGTCGCCGCGCCTCCTGTTGACGGGCGCGCCAACGAAGCGCTGATTCGAGTGATCGCGGCAGCGCTCAAGATCGCGCCGTCTCGAGTCCGCGTGGTTGGAGGCGCCGCTTCTCGTATCAAGCTGATCGAGGTCGATGGCATGAGCGGGGCGGACGTAAACCGCGCGATCGCCAGCCAGTTGAACGCGGTTAGGCGGCCGACGCGATCGCCTGCTGAATGAAGAACAGCACGAGCATCGCCACCATGGGTGTGATGTCCACCATGCCTAATCGGGGAACGACGCGCCGCAATGGAGCGAGGACCGGCTCGGTAATCTCATTGAGAATCCGCACGATCGGGCTACCCGGAGCCATTGGGAACCAGGAGATCAGCGCCCGCGCAAAGATAGCAACCCATAGCACCCAGACCAGAATGTTGGCAAAGTACAAAAAGTAATGACTGATCTCGTTACCCTCCGAGCGCCCGTGAGCGCTCATGCGCGGCCACCACCGCGTCCGCGATTGCGGCCCGGACACCGCTCCGTTCCAACGCCTGCAGGCCGGCCGCCGACGTTCCGCCCGGCGACGTTACCGCGTTTCGCAACGTCACCGGGTGGTCGCCGGATTCCTGCGCGAGCCGTACGGCGCCCGCGAACGTCTGCAGCACCATCTCCGTTGCCATGTCGCGCTTGAATCCGATCAGCACGGCGGCGTCGATCATCGCCTCGACGAACAGCATCACGAAGGCTGGCCCGCTGCCTGAAACGGCTGTCGCCATATCCAGGTACTTTTCATCGGGGAAATATGCCGAGCCGCCCAGCGCCATGAACATGTTGGATACCGTGGCTAACTCGGACTCGGTGATGTTCGGTGTTGCCGTCCAGACCGTGTAGCCGTGTCCTATGGCGAGCGGCGTGTTGGGCATCGCCCGCACCAGGCGCTCGTGTTGCAGCTTCGTTCGCAGCGTCTCGATCCGCAGCCCCGCCATGATGGAGATCACGAGTTGCTCGGGGTGCAACTCGTGCACGAGGTCAAGGGCGAGGCCGTCGAAGTCCTGGGGCTTGACCGCAAGCAGGACGATCCGAGCGCCGCGGGTGGCCAGCGCGACTTCGTCGGTAGTGTGAAAGCCGTGGCGCTTGGCGAGCTCATCTCGGCGGACCGGCACGGTTTCGCACACGTGCACCTGGCCCGGGTTAGCGAGACCTGCGGCGACCAATCCACGCACGATACCTTCGCCCATATAGCCGCCGCCGAGCAGGCCGATACGACCAACAGCCGTCTCAACAGTGCTCACGTGTAGCCCGCCTTCATCCCGCTGCATAGGTGTTGGCCCCGCAGCCGCAGTTCTCAATGCTGGATTGCCCTACCGCTGACCGAAGATCGCCGTGCCGATGCGCACGATGGTCGCGCCTTCTTCGATGGCAATGACAAAGTCGCTGCTCATACCCATCGATACTTCCGGAAGTTGGAACCGCCGCGCCATCGTCGCCAACTCCCTGAAGACCGGCCTCACGTCCTCAGGATCCGCCACGTGTGGCGCGATGGTCATCAACCCGCGCACGTTCAAGTTGGGCAGCGCCCTGATTGTTTCAATCGCGGCCTCCGCCGCCTCGGTGGCTATTCCCGTTTTGCTCGCTTCGCCGGCGACGTTGATCTCTATGAGCACGGGATATCCGGGGGCAGCATGCCTGCTCAGCGTTTCCGCGAGGTGAAGCGAATCAACGCTATGAATTATAGCAAAGAGACTGAGCGCGTCCCTGGCCTTGTTTGTCTGAAGATGGCCGATCAAGTGCCAGCGGGGATGGGCGCCGGTCGCAGCCAAAGCCGGTACCTTGGCGGCTGCCTCCTGAACGCGGTTTTCGCCAAACTCGGTTTGCCCGGCCTCCCAGGCAGCCAGAACGGCTTCGACTGGAAACGTCTTGGTGACCGCGACAAGATTCACGCCGGACGTGTCGCGTCCGGCGCGTTCTGCCGCCTGCTCCATCGACCGGCGAACAGATGCGAGATTACTGGCAATATCGGTGCTAGCAGACACCGCACATGTGGCAGGTCACGTCACCGGGCGGGCAGGCGGGGGTCAGTTTCGCCTGCTGATGGCGGTCCCACTCGCGGAGGAAGAAAACCTCTTTAATGCCGCTATCGATCGCCTGCCATGGAGGACGCTCTCCCTCCCACGGCAACGGACCGTCAAGGCCATGCTTTGGCAGAGCCCTCTTCCACGACGCGAGCGTGTTGTCGGGCAATTCGACCAGGAGGTCGGCCAACCGCGCGTCGGCACGGGAGCAGATGTCGTCGATTCGCGCCCACGCCGGACCCTCACCGCGGAGCTCGATCCCCTTGCGGTACAGGCCCTTTCGCAGAAATTCGCCGCGTCGCTTGAACGTGGCCTCGTCGGCCATCGATTGCGTTTCGTAAGCCGTGGCCGGCTTAGGCACAAACGGCCCGACGCTCATCGTCAGCGTGGTGCCCTTCTTATGGGCGTCGAGACGGTCCTTGATGCTGTTGCCGAGGGCGACCATCGCATGGACGTCGTCATCCTCTTCGCCCGGCAGGCCGTACATGAAGTACAGCTTCAGTCGGCGCATGCCGGCCGATCCGACTTTATCGGCTGCCTCCAGGATCTGGTCCTCAGAGAGCGCCTTGTTGATCATCGTTCGCATGCGCTCGGAACCGGCCTCGGGGGCGATGGTCACTGTACGTGTGCCGCCCCTTGAAAGGGCGCCGAGTACGGTCGGCGACAGGTTATCCACGCGCAGAGAGCTGATACTGACGGCGGCTCCGCGCTCATCCGCTGCCGCCACCAGCTCTTCGAGCTGCGGGTGGTCAGCAACGGCTGCGCCTAGCAGACCGACCTTCTTCGTCCATTTCATGCTCTCTTCGACCTGTTTGACCAGGTCATCGAGCGGGCGATAGCGTGGCGGTCGGAAGACGTACCCCGCGATACAGAAGCGGCAGGCACGGCCGCAGCCTCGCGCAACTTCAATCAGGGTCATATCGTCGAGTTCGGTTTCCGGCGTCAGGATCGTCGTCATTGAACGCGTGGCGCCGATGTCGCGCACCCACTGTCGCGCTACGGGATGCTGCCTGGGGCGGCGCGGAACATAGACCCCGGGTATGTGTGCGAGGTCGTCGAGCAGCTTCTCGCGGTCTCCGTACAGTCCGTCGCGGATGGCGTCGACGAGATGCGGTATGACGTCTTCGCCCTCGCCGTTAACGGTCGCATCGAAGAAGGGCGCCATACCGGCAGGGTTGGTCGTCATACACGGGCCGCCCGCGATGACCAGCGGGTGGTCGCCGTCCCGCTCCTCGGCGAACAGCGGGATGTGTGCAGAACGGAGGATCTGCACGACGTTGTAGTAGTCGAGCTCGTACGAGAGTGTGAATGCGATGACGGCGAAGTCGTTCAACGGCCGCTGTGATTCGATGCTGACGACTTCCGGCACTCCGGGACCAGCAGGCGGGTCGTAGAAGGCGCGCTCGCACACCACGTCAGGGTCGTCGTTGAACAGGTTGTAGATGGTCTGCATGCCCAGGTTTGACATACCGAGGAAGTAGCTGTTGGGATAGACGATCGCGATCGGCAACCGTCCTCCCCAGTCCTTGAGGACCGCGCCCCGCTCTTTGGCGAGGCGCTGGCGGGCGATCTGCGCGGCGTTTGGCTTGCGGTTTTTCATACGTGGTCGATCATAACAGTTCTCTTACTTCAACACGTACCGGTCCACCGCTTCCCGGACAATGTCGCTAATCGTCTTAGCCCCTGCCCAGCGCCGCCGGCTCCCAAGAATACGTGTCCGGCTTGGCGGTCTGCTCTTCGAGCGGTCGCTTGAGAATGCAGCGCGCCTGCTGCTGGGTGCGACCACCGTAGGAATACTCTTCCCAGTGCGCTGTAATCAGCTCCCAGCCCGCATATCCGAGTTCGTCCAACTCCTCTTGCAGGCGACGCGCCTCGACGATCTGCGTCATGTATTGCCACTGCTGCAACATCACCTGTCCTCCTGACCGGTACCTGAACATATCATCGCGTATTTATTGTCTCAGCGCATCCGTCCGAACGTGTACTGTTGTCATCTCTAAACTGATACCAAGCGATACAGACCGTTCAGGGGCGATCGAGAGATCGGAACTTGGAGCGCTCCCAACGCGCGTAGAATGCAATGCCCCCGGCGATGAGCGCTAATCCCAGCAGGCCGAGAAGCCAGTGGATACTGAATAACGCGACCAGGACGACCAGGCCGAAGATAGCGCCAATCATGATCAACAGCGGCAGCGCCAGAATTCCAAAAATAGCCCGGGAGATCATCAACGCTTCCATACATCCGCCCGGTTCCTTCTCTGGCTTCTGCGATCCGTAGTAGGTACCCATCGCCAACCGTTCCTGCAAGCGTGTGTCCGGGCGAACCGCGAACGCGAAGAGCGCCACGGCCATGGAGGCCGGTGGCGCTCTCATCGTACATACCAAAAGTCCCTAGGACGAACCTGGGCGTTCTCCTAACCACACTTCGTGTATCCACAGCCCCTGCAGATGAGGCAGCCCTCGGCGTAGTGCAGCAATGAGCCGCACTCGGGGCAGCCTACGCCCGACATGACTGCTTCGACGCCTTTCTTGTGATAGCCGTTGGTCGTCTCGACTGGGGTTTCCTCGCCGTCCAATACGGCGGTTGCGTGGTCGATCGCGGCAACCGGCAGGTAGGTCGATTGAGAGATAGGTAGCTGCGCCTGGCTGCCTGTAACGAAACGCTGCTCGAGGTAGCGGAATATATAATCTACCAGCGATGTTGCCGTCGGTACGGTGGGATTACGGGTCAAACCCGACGGCTCGAAGCGACTGCCCTTCAGTTTTTCGGCGAGCGTCGTCACTGGCACCCCGTACTGCAGTGCCATCGACGTGAGCAGCGCGATCGCGTCCATCAGTCCGCTGACGGTTGAGCCCTGCTTTGAAACCTTGATGAACACTTCGCCGGGCCGTCCGTCCGGGTAGAGGCCGACATGGAGGTAGCCCTCTTGCTCTCCGACGGTGAACTTGTGCGTGATCGATGGACGCTCGTCCGGCAATCGTTCCCTTTGGGGCCGGCCCGGGTCGAGGGCCACAGTTTCCGCTTCGGGTAGGGATGAGTCGACCTTTGCATCGTGCGACAAAACCTGCAGTTCACGGGAACCATCGCGGTAAATCGTGATTCCCTTACAGCCCTCTCGGTAGGCCAGCAGGTAGGCCTGCGCCACGTCTTCTATGGTGGCGTCGTTGGAGAAGTTGATCGTCTTGCTGACCGCGTTATCGGTGTGCCGTTGGAAAGCGGCCTGAATGCGAACGTGCCATTCTGGGGCGATGTCGTGAGCGGTTACGAAGACGCGTTTGACCCAGTCCGGCACCTCCGGCCGATCGGCCAGGTGTCCGCCAGATGCCAGGTCATCCATCAATTGCTGCGAATAGAACCCTTCGCGCTGCGCGACCTCCTCGAAGTAGTCGTTGGCCTCGGTCAGCTTCGTCGGTCGCGTCGGGTCCGTACGGTCGAGGTAGTGCTGGCGGGTGTAAGCCAGCGCGAATACAGGTTCCACGCCACCCGAACAGTTCGCAATGATGCTGAGCGTTCCGGTCGGAGCTATCGTCGTGCGGGTCGAGTTCCGGTAGCGAGGGAGGTCGGAATAGCGGTCGCTCATGCTGAAGATCGACCGCTCCCACTCGGGAAATACGCCACGCTGTTCGGCCAGCCGAATCGACGCCGCATTCGCGTGCTGCTCAATGAATCCCATCACCCGTTCGGCGAACTCCACGGCTGCTTCCGAGTCGTAGGGGATGTTGAGCCGCATGCAGGCGTCGGCAAACCCCATGACGCCGAGCCCGATGCGGCGGATGCGGTGCGAAACATCCTGAATCTGCGGGATGGGGTACTTATTCATGTCGATGACGTTATCCAAGAAGTTCACGCAGACTGGGACGATCTCCGCCAAACGGTCCCAGTCAAACTCATAACCCTGCCCGTGCCTGACCACGAACTTCGCCAGGTTGATGGAACCGAGGTTGCAGGAGTCGTATGGATAGAGTGGCTGTTCACCGCACGGATTTGTGCTTTCAATAGGTCCAAGCGGTGGAACCGGGTTCGCGGTCCCCGCATTGATGCGGTCGACGAAGATGATTCCCGGGTCGCCGTTCTTCCACGCGTTCTCGACCAGTTTGCGGAAGATTTCGCCCGCATTCTTCGTTCCCGTCACGTGGCCGGTGTGTGGGTCACGGAGTTCGTAATCCTCTCCGCGCTCGGCCGCCTGCATGAACTTTTCGGTCACGGCGACGGATATGTTGAAGTTGGTGCATGACACCATGTCCGACTTGCACTCGATGAACTTTTCAATGTCGGGATGGTCCACGGCGAGGATGCCCATGTTGGCCCCGCGCCGTGTTCCTCCCTGCTTGATGGCTTCCGTCGATGCGTCAAACACCTTCATGAACGAGACGGGTCCGCTCGCCACGCCCGCCGTACTGCGGACCATCGAACCCTCCGGCCGTAATCGGGAAAAGGCGAAGCCCGTGCCACCGCCGGTTTGGTGGATGAGCGCGGTATGCCTGATCGTTTCGAAGATCTGGTCGATCGAATCTTCTACCGGCAGCACGAAGCACGCCGAGAGCTGCTGTAACTGGCGTCCTGCATTGCCGAGCGTAGGGGAGTTTGGCAGAAAGTCGAGGTTCGTCATCGTTCGATAGAACCGGTTCTCGACCTCGGCGACGCGAGCCTCGTTGGCGCCATAGCGTCGTTCAGCCTGAGCGAGGTTGCGCGCGACGCGCCGGAACAGCTCCTCGGGCGTCTCGGACAGGTTTCCGGCGTCGTCCTTCGCCAGGTATCGCCGCTCCAGCACGATGCGCGCGTTTTCGGAAAGGTTGAGCGGCGGTTCGCTCGAACCGTTGACCGTGGCGGAGGTTGTCTCGATAACCATGTCGTACTCCCGGATGCTGAATTGGATCGCCGTGCGGAACTACTGGCGGCCGCGCAACCGCCTCGCCGGCCGCCTAACAGCAGCGGCGCGAATGGGTAAGATCCGGCCCGGATCGATGAGCAGATCCAGGTCCTCCTCGGGCAACAGTGCTAACTGTTCGCGCGGCCGTCTGGTGTGCCCGGGCGAGTTATCGAGATCGTCGAGCACCTGCCGCAGGGAATCCAGATCGGCGAAGGAACGGTAAACACTCGCAAAACGGACGTACGCGATCTGATCGAGATCGCGCAGGCCCCGCATCACGAGCTCGCCGACAAATGAACTGTCAACCTCCGCACGGCCGGTGCCGAGGACCGCCGTTTCGACGTTGTCCACCAAGGCGTTATCCGCATTCGCTGCCAAGGGTCGCTTTTCGCACGCTTTGCGAACGCCGGTCAGAACCTTTTCCCTCTGGAACTCTTCGCGTCTGCCGTCCTTCTTGACCACCAAGATCTGGGCTCGCTCCACGCGCTCATAGGTGGTGAAGCGCGCATTACATCGCAGGCATTCCCGCCGGCGCCGGATGCCGGCTTCCACGGTCCGAGAGTCGGTTACACGAGAGTCTTCGCAGTCACAGAACGGGCAGTGCACGGTCGGGCCGGATCCTGTCGGGCCTGTCCAGGGGGTGTGGTAACCACTATATCTGGTGGTTTAACTGAACCTGCGACCCTAGATGTTGTACCGGTAGGGTCCTATTTTGCCTCGGGGGTGACCATCCGTCAATGGGGTCAGGCGCTTATTTTGGCATATTACATAACAGCCACAGAAGGTAAGTCGGTGGCAGGCAGGCGACATAAGAATGGCCCGCTATTTTCGTTGGAACAGCGGGCCATTTTCTGAACGGACCTGCGCGGATCCTACCGCGAGGTAATCGAACGACGGAGGAAGGTAGGCAGGTCGGTGTCGTTGCCGCCTGGGAGCGAATCGGGCCGAAGGCCCGGTCGCGCGGTGCCCGGCGTTGGCGTGCTTGGTGGGACCGGCGGCTCCGCGCGCAGCGTTCGCAGCGGAGGTAATGGATTTTGAACCTGGTCGGACGGCAACGAACCGTCGCGCTGCGCTCCCGCTGCCGATCCCAGCGGTCGAATATCTGCCAGCGCGTCAGCCATTTCGTCCTGGTCGGGAAAACCGGTCGCGATGACAGTAATCTTGACCTCGTCGCCCATCGTCTCATCTACGACCGTGCCGAAGATGATCTCGGCGTCGGCGTCGACCACATCGGCGATTATCTGGGCTGCCTGATTGAGCTCATGCAACATCAGGTCCCGCGGCCCGGTAACGTTGAACAGGACACCACGGGCGCCGTTGATGCTTACGTCCAATAGCGGGCTTTGGATGGCCTGACGGGCTGCTTCCACCGCGCGGTTCTCGCCGCTGCCATGACCGATCGCCATCAGCGCCGGGCCGGCGTCGCTCATTACCTTGCGAACGTCGTTGAAATCGAGATTGACCTCGCCCGGCCGCGTAATGATCTCTGAAATACCGCGGATACCCTGGCGCAAGACATCGTCCGCGGCCTTGAACGCCTCCTGCACCGTCACGCGTTTATCACACATGGTAAGGAGGCGGTCATTTGGTATCACGATCAACGTATCGACTTTTTCGCGCAGCGCTTGAATTCCTGCTTCGGCCTGCTTCAAGCGGCGCGAACCCTCGAAGCTGAATGGTTTAGTAACGACGCCGATTGTCAGCGCGCCTTCCTGCTTCGCCACTTCGGCGAGGACGGGCGCCGCCCCTGTTCCGGTGCCGCCGCCCATGCCCGCGGTGACGAACACCATGTCGGCGCCGCGGATCGCTTCGCGCAACTCTTCGCGGCTTTCCTCAGCCGCGCGCAACCCGATCGTCGGGTCTCCCCCGACACCCAGCCCGCGCGTCAGTTTGTCGCCAATGCGGATCTTTGTCGGCGCATCGGAATGCATCAGTTGCTGCGCGTCGGTGTTCACCGCGATGAACTGAACACCAAAAATGTGTTCCTGGATCATGCGATTCACAGCGTTGCAGCCACCACCGCCGACGCCCACTACTTTGATAGGAGGAAGCCCTTCGACTTCGGCTCTGGCTGCCTGCTTCATCGATTCCTCCGTCCTCTTTTCGCGCGGCGCGGGCCGTTGAGGCATGAATGTCATATTTACAAAACTCCTGCGGTTCAGCAGACTTGCGCCGACAGTGGCCGCGACCGGCAGACAGCAGCGGTACGGAAAATACCGACCGCTACTCTGGCAGAAAGCCCCGTATCAGTTTACGGAACCCCTTCATCCACTCCGGCATGGCCATTCGAGGACCGACCTGGGCCGGATGGGTATACTGCCCGCCGTCGCGCATGGCCCAGTGTAGCAGACCAACACTGGTGGCGTATGCAGGATTTGAAATAGTTTCTACAAGCCCATACACGCCTGATGGCATACCTATCCGAACGGGCATATTGAGTACCTGCCTCGCAAGGTCAGCTATTCCCGTCAGGTTAGAACTGCCGCCGGTGAGCACGAGGCCGGCGGAAACCATCTCGTCGTAACCGGCGCGGTGCACTTCGGTTAGGACCATCTCCAGGATCTCTTCAGTGCGCGCCTGGAGGATTTCGCATAGTCTCTGCCGATGAACGTGCATCCGGCCATCTCCGCCGAACGCATCGAGGTCGATCATTTCGTCGGCGCGAACATTGCTCGGTAACGCATTGCCGTACTGTGCTTTCGCCGCTTCGGCCGAGTCGAAAGGTACGCGGAGTCCCACAACGAGGTCGTGCGTTAGGTGATATCCGCCGACAGGAATGACGGCCGTATGGAACACCGAGCCATCGACGAAG
Source organism: Chloroflexota bacterium (assembly GCA_036741355.1). Taxonomy (GTDB): domain Bacteria; phylum Chloroflexota; class Dehalococcoidia; order CAUJGQ01; family CAUJGQ01; genus JBBRGK01. The sequence goes on along the minus strand of DAINSK010000001.1, from coordinate 190,080 downwards.
ATACCGACATCGGTCGTCCCGCCGCCAATATCTACGAGTACGACGCCCTGCCGGCGCTCTTCGTCCAGCAGCACGGCCTCAGCGCTGGCGAGCGGTTCCAAAACGAGTGCGTCCACTTCGATGCCGGCCCCCTCGACGCACTTTGTCAGGTTGCGCATCGCCGATACCGCACCGGTGATGATATGGGTCTCGACGTCGAGACGCTGTCCGTACATGCCGACCGGGTCGGATACGTTGTCCTGTCCATCTACCACGTAGTAGCGAGGAATGACGTGCAGAACCTCGCGGTTGGTGGGAATGCTGAGCCCGCGGGCACCGTCCAGGGCGCGGTCCACGTCGTCGTTGCTGATCGCGTGATCCCGATCAGCGATCGCGGCAATCCCCCGATTGTTGAGTGAACTGATGTGGGCGCCCGCGATGCCAACGTGTGCGGACGTGACTCGCTGGCCGCTCGAACGCTCGGCCTTTTCCACGGAAACGCGAATTGCCTCGGTCGCGTCGTGTATATTCTCGACCATGCCTTTGGTGAGGCCGGAAGAAGGCACGACTCCCACGCCCAAGACACGCGGTCCTCCATCACGGTCGGCGTCGCCTACAATCGTGCAAACCTTTGTGGTTCCAACGTCGATCGCGGCAAACGTTCCTCTGCGTGACACGGTCCGTCTCCTGCGTTTAGTGGTACCGAGTCCGTTTATCGGTAGAATGGTCGGTTGCCATACCGAAGGTCTAGCTCATGAATGTCGTCGGGATTGACTTTACTCGCAATCGCCTGCCACACGGCAAGCTTGTAGTCCAGATTTTGCCCGTCGCCCAGAAGAACTCGTGTGCCGGTGCTGGTCACAGCGGTCAAGCCGTTATCTTTGTCGTAAGTAAATGCCGCGATTGTTTGACCGGAGATTTTAGACGCGAGCGTAAGTACCTGTTGGGCGGTGCGCAACGAGTCGCCTTCCACGTGGTCACCTGGTCGCACGTCGAAACCTGACTGCGTCGCGTCGACAATCGGCAGATCGCCGAAGTCAGTTGCAGCCTCGATGACGACGCCTTCGCCATCGACGAGGTAGCTGTCGGCCCCTACCCGCCAAACGCCGATGGGTGTGCGTTCGACGATCCGGATGGTTATCGAGTTTAGAAAGTGGCGCTCTACTGAAGCAGTTTGGACCCATGCCAGCGCATTCACACGCGCCGCTGCCGCGCCTGTATTCACGTTGAGAATTTGTTGGCCTTGAAGGGCAGCCGCTTCGCGTATGTCGTCTTCGCTGACCGTCGACGCGCCTTCGACTTGAACCTTTTGGATGATGAGCCAGCCGGAATTGTATAACCGCCATCCACCGTAACCGCAGCCGGTTGCCAGCAGTAACAGCACTACCGCAGTGAACGTCCCACGAGTGAATGGGTGGCGGTGCTGGTTGTGATGCCTCGGAGGTAGATATGCCGCTCGCTGACCGCGACCGGGTCGTCGTCGCATTCGCTCCGCCATATCAGAAACCCTCGCCGACCAGCGCGACTTCGGCATGCAACTCGATGCCGAACCGCTCTCGTACGAGCCCGCTCGCAAGGTCCATCAGTTGTTTGATTTCGCACGCTTTCGCCTGCCCGACGTTGGAAAAGAAGTTGGCATGCTTGGCGGATATCTCCGCGTCGCCGATGCGGGCGCCGCGCAGCCCAACCTGGTCAATCAGCCACCAGGCCGGATGCTCCGGAGGGTTCTTGAAGATCGATCCGGCGTTCCGGCCGCGAGGCTGTGTGGCGATCCGCTTTTCGTCGAGTTTGGCAACATGGGCCATGATCTCGGCAGGATCTCCCTGTCGCACGTCGAACGTTACCGATACGATCGTGCGATCGCGTAGCAGTCCGCGTGTGAACACGCTGCCACGATACTCGAGCGAAAGCTCCGAAGCCGCCATGACTCGCCGGGTGTCATCCGGTTCGAGCAGGTCGATTTCACGCAACACATCCGCCAGGCAGCCACCATAGGCGCCGGCATTGTAGACCACGGCGCCTCCCAAGGTCCCGGGAATGCCGACGGCCCATTCGAGGCCCCAGAACCCTTGCCGGCACAGACGGCGGGCTGTGGCGGCAAAGCTGGCGCCGCTCTCACCCCGGACGCATCCTTGACCGTGCCCGTCGGGTGTCGGCCCTTCGATCTGTTTAGCGTCGTTCTCGATCACGAGGCCGCGACATCCCGCGTCTCCCACCAGGATGTTGCTGCCGGAGCCGAACACGAAGTGCGGCACGCCGGCGCGGCGCGCCGCCCGGGCAGCAGCAGTCAGTATGTCGCTGCTGGTCGCTTTGAAATAGAGGTCGGCCGGACCGCCGATGCCGAAGGTCGTGTGCCGCGCCAACGGCTCGTCGCGCTGCAGACCGCCAAGAGGGTTCAGCTCTTTTGCCAGGCGGTCGAGCCGGCCGGCGGCTATCTTCGTCATACCGGCGCCGACCCTGTGAATGCTTTTCCGACCGCGTCAACGGTGCCGGCCCCCATTGTGAATACGACGTCCCCACGTCGGGTGTTGGCTCCCAGCCAGCTAACTGCTTCATTGAGATCCTCCGCGACATCCGGCCGTGGCGACATGGCGTCCGCAAGCTGGTGCGCATCCATGCCGGCACCTGCGTTCTCACGCGCGGCATACGTCTGCAGCAGCAGAACCTTATCCGCGCCGTCGAAGCAGGAACGGAAACCGTCGAATAGGTAACTGGTCCGGCTGAACGTGTGCGGTTGAAAGACGATCACCAACCGGCGTCCAGGAAAGCGGTCACGCGCGGCTGCAATATTCACGGCGATCTCGGTGGGATGGTGGGCGTAGTCGTCCATGATCGTAACGCCTCTTACCTCGCCGACGTGCTCGAACCGCCGCCGAGCACCATGGAACCCCGCGATGGTCCGTTGCATGTCGGGTAGGTCAATGCCCAACGTGTGCAGCGTGGCAATGGCACCCAGGCAGTTACTGACATTGTGGCGGCCCGCCAGCGGCGTCGTGAAAACTCCAAAGGGCTGTCCTTCTCGCTCCACCGAAAACACCTGGTGTGCACCGCCCTCCACGATGCGCGCCGTCCAGTCAGCCACCCGATCCAGCGCATACGACTCTATCCGTGCTCGAACAGGCGGCTGCGACCCGTTCGTCGAGCGCTCGACTAGTTCGACCAGTCGCGGACTGTCGGCGCACACGATCAGCGTCCCATCGGGTCGCACCCGTGCCATAAAGGCGGCAAACGCACCGAAAAGTCGTTCTTCGGTGCGGTAGTAGTCGAGATGGTCCACCTCGACGTTGGTGACGAGTGCGATGTCTGGCGAGTAGTGCAGGAACGCCTCCGCATATTCGTCGGCTTCAACCACGATCTCAGGTCCGTTACCGGGGGCAGCGTTGCGGCCCAGATCCACCGAGTCGCCGCCGAGCAGGTAGGTTGGGTCACGACCGGCCTCGCGAAGCGCGTAGGCAAGCAAGCTCGATGTCGTGGTCTTGCCATGGGTTCCGGCGACGCACACGGCGATCCGTCCCTCCATGAGTGCCGCGACCATTTCCGCGCGGATTACCACCGGGATCTTTCGTTCCCGCGCCGCGAGGATTTCGGGGTTTGTCTCCTTTGCAGCGACCGTCGCGACCACGAGGTCGGGATCGCCCAGATTAGCCGCGTCGTGCCTCGGGTAGACGGTGGCGCCTTCGCGCTCCAACCGCTCGGTGAATGGCGATGGAGCGATATCGGATCCGGTTACGGTCACACCGCCCGACAACAAAATGCTGGCGATCGCCGACATGTGCATGCCGCCGATCCCGACCAGGTGTACGCGCTTGAGGCGTGAAAGCTCGATGCGCCGTTCCACCATTAGGCGACCGCCTCGAGCACGACGTCGGCGATCCGAAGGGCAGCGTCAGGTCGGGCAAGCGCCGTCGCAGCTGCTTTCATGTTCGCGAGCCGATCTTTGTCGGTCAGAAGGGCGACGGCGAGGTCCCCAAGCTCGCACAATCGTTTCTCCGCGAGAATTACCGCGGCGCCGCGTGAGGCCATGTACGAAGCGTTATGCCGCTGGTGGGCGCCGGCAAAGCTGCCGGGAACGAGAATAGCCGGCAGGCCCGCGGCAGGCGGCTCAGCCAGGGACGAGGCGCCAGAACGCATCACGGCCAGGTCAGCGGCGGCCATCGCAGCCGGCATGTCGTCCAGATAGGCGACGGGCTGATACCTCTCGCGGGATTCAAAGGGTAGCCGCGCAGCGGCGGCACGAGCCGCGCCTATTCCGGAGAGCCCTGTCTGATGCAGAATAGCGCAATCACAGAGCAGCCTCGGCAAAGCGTCAATCACGGCCGTGTTCAACGCCATCGAACCTTGTGTTGCCCCCGTGACGAGCAACACAGGCGTCTTCTCGTCGAAGCCGAAACGTATACGCGCGGCGTTGCGGTTTTGACTCCAGAATTCGGCGCGAACCGGATACCCGGTCACGACGGTCTTGCTCGGCGGGAGATACTTTTTTGCCCCGTCCGTCGTCGTCGCCACGCGCCTTGCCAGTCGAACCAGCAAACGCACCGCCAACCCGGGATAGACATCCGGAAGATACACGACCAGCGGGATGCGACGCAGCCACGCCGCGACCGAAACCGGCACGCTCGCGTAGCCGCCTGTCGCGAGGACGACACCCGGACGGAACTTTCCGAGGATGCGCCACGACTGCACAAACCCGGCGCTGATTCGCCAGACGGCCCCGATCAGCGCGATTGGTCCTCGACCGCGAACCGGTGCAGCATCTACGGACGTAAAGGCCATTCCCGCCCTCGTAACCAGCCGCTCGACGTCGCCGCGGGTCGTGCCAACAAACAGGAACTCGATCTGTTCGCCTCCGGCGCGTTCGGGGAGCACTTCGGCGACGCTGAGCGCCGGGTATACGTGTCCTCCCGTTCCGCCACCGGTGAGCAACACTCTCATTTTCGTCCCCGGCCGATCAGCCGGCGCTTCCTGGATCTATTTCGCGGTTCGGACCTTACACGGCGGCCGCCGGGCACCGCGCCTCCCGACCGTTCGCGTTCCATAACGCCGGCCTCACCTAAATGGCGCGATACGTTCAACAGCACGCCGATGGCGGCCAACGTTGCAATCAGCGCAGAACCACCGTAACTCACCAGCGGCAGCGGGATTCCGGACATCGGAATCGAGCGCGTGATCCCTCCGATGTTGATCACGGCTTGGTATCCGATCCAGCAGGTGATGCCGACGGCGAGCAGGAAGGCGAACTTATCGGGTGATTTTACCCCGGCGCGAAAGCCGCGGTAAACGAGCCCGGCAAACAGGAAGATGACAACCAGCCCGCCGATCAGGCCCATCTCCTCGCCGATAATGGCAAAAATGCCGTCGGTGTGGGCGCCAGGAACATAGAAGAATTTCTGCCTGCTTGCGCCCAACCCCAAACCATGGATGCCGCCGCTCCCAAGCGCGATCAGCAGTTGCAGGATGTGGAAACCGGTTCCGGCGGGGTCCTTTTCGGGCGATAGGAATGAAGTCAAGCGTGCCGACTGATAGCCCTCCACCGAGATCATCAAGCCTGCGCCGGCTACACCCGATAGCAGCAAGGTCAGCACGTGCGGCAGCGCCGCACCCGCGACGAAGAACATCGTCATCGTCGTCAGCGTAATTACGATCGCCGTGCCGAAGTCGGGTTCGAGCAGGATCAGGCCGCCCACCAGCCCCACCATCATGACGAACGGAACGACGCCCAGCGAGAACTGCTTGACGTGGTCGCCCTTGGCCGCCAACCACGCGGATATGTAGATCACCATCGCCAGCTTTGCGAACTCACTCGGCTCCAGTGGTGGAAGCGGTCCGATGGCGATCCAGCGATTTGCGCCATTGCTGCGGACGCCGAAGTGCGGCAACAAGACGATTAGCAGCGACACCAGGGAGAAGAGCATGATCAGCGGGCTGTAGCGCCGCAAGTAGTCGTACGGGACACGCTGGAAAATCAACAGCAGCGCGATTCCGGCGACGGCGCTGATCGACTGCTTTGTAATAAAGTAGTTGACGTTGTGAAAGTCGGAATAGCCGATCGCAAAGCTGGCGCTGTATACCGCCAACAGCCCTATGCCCGTAAGGATGATCGCGAGCGCGAGGATCCAGTAATCGGGCCGTCCGGCATAGTTTCGCCGCCCGCGGGCTACAGCTGCGATGGCGCACCTACCTTCCGTGCCTCATTCAGCACGAGCCTGCGAAACTCTTCGCCGCGGCGCTCGAAATTTGGATAGGCGTCAAAGCTCGTGCAGGCCGGCGACAGCAGCACGACGTCGCCGGGTTGTGACCAGCTTCGCGCCATCGATACGGCTTCATCGAGCGTTTTCACACGCTGCACCTGTGCGCGGGGCGCGCCGTTTGCTTCCTGCCGCTCGATCGCGCCGGCCAGCAGCCCCGCGGCCTCTCCGAAGCAGATAACAGCACGTACACGCTTGTGAACTTCCTCGGCTAATTCATCCAATGGTAGGTTCTTCTCACGTCCACCGAGCAGCAATACTAGCGGCTCTTCGAACGAGCGCAGTCCGGCAAGCGTCCGCTCGGGCGAAGTGGCGATGCTGTCGTTGTACCAGGCGGCGCCATCGACGTTGGCAACGTACTCCAAGCGGTGCGGCACCGGTTTGAAGCTCCTTACCGCATCGCCAAATATTGTCGGCGGAATCCGGGCGGACGCTGTTACCGCAGCTGCAGCGAGCACATTCTCGACGTTGTGTCTGCCCCTCAATGGAACTTCCCCGAGGGTCACAAATGCGGTCGTGGCATCAGCGGTGCGCAAAACTAACTGTTCGTCGCTCACAAAGCAAGAGTCCTCGCCTGGCACGTCGGCGTTAAACCAAACCTTCTTTGCCTGTGTATCGAAGGCCAGACGAGCGGCATCCGGGTTGGTGGCGTTCAAAACGGCGACGTCTCTGCGCGACTGGTGTCGAACGAGGTTTCGCTTGAGGTCGACGTATTCGTCCCAGCTGAACTGGTCGAGGTGGTTCGGCGTCACGTTCGTAACGCAGGCGATGTCTGGTCCACGTTCGAACAGCTGCAGTTGCGTGTGGCTGACTTCAAGCACCGCCCAGCAGTTCGGCGCCGCGGCGTCGAGTTGTCCAAGCAGCGAGCCGCCGATGTTGCCCCCGACGATATGCGGCACTCCCGCCGCCGCGAACCCCGCCTGCACGAGGGACGTGGTGGTCGTCTTGCCGCTGCTGCCGGTGATCGCGGCGATGGGCCCCGGCCAGCGCTCGAAGAACTCGGTCTGCCTCGATCGAACCGGCTTTCCGGTGGCCCGTGCCCGCAGGACCAGCGGCTCTCGATGAAGCAGCACGCTCTGCGAGACGTAGATCGCATCACAGCCGTCGGCGGCGTCTACGGGAATAGGGCCGAGTCGTACCTCCGCGCCCAGCGCCTCCAACTCGGCCGCGCCAGCGGCCACCGCGTTACGCGACCGGGTATCGAATACGATGAGCCGCGCGCCGCGCGCCGCAAGAAAGCGGCTGAGGTCGCGGCCCTCGATGCCGAGTCCCAGCACCGCTACGCGGCGGTCGTGCAGCCACTCGTCGTTCATCTTCACAGTGGTCCAGAGACCTTGAGCGCCAGTGCGACGCCGATCATGGCGCCAGCGATGCCGACCAGCCAGAAACGCATCACGACCTGCACCTCAGACCACCCCATCATCTCAAAATGGTGGTGGAGCGGCGCCTTGCGCAGGATCCGCTTACCGTGGGTGAGCTTGAAGTAACCGATCTGTAGCACGTCGCTGAACGCCTCGGCGACGAAGACGACGCCGATTACCGGTAGTATCAGCCATTGCTCGGTCATCAATGCGACCACCGCGAGGCTGGACCCCAGTGCGAGCGCACCCGTATCGCCCATGATCACCATCGCCGGATAGGCGTTAAACCAGAGAAATCCGAGAATGGCACCCACGACCGTGTAGCAAAACGCTCCCAGAAACGGCTGACCCTGAAACGCGGCGATCGCGCCGTAAGCCGCAAAAGCGAATGCGGTCGTGCCGCCCGCCAGCATGTCGGCGCCGTCGGTGACCGCCACGGCGCTGGTAGTGCCGACGATGATGAGGACCGACAGAGGGATGATTCCCCAACCAATGTTCCGGTGGCCGAGCCACGGTACGGCCACGCGATGGATGCCGAGCGCCTTGTACAACACCACGCCCACGATCAGACCGATGATCGCGATCAGGCCGAACTTTAATCGCCATGACAGTGCATCGCGCACCCGCCCCTGAAGCGTCGCAAGGTCGTCGAAGAAGCCGATCAATCCGGTTGCCGCGATCGTGCCAAACGGTAAGAGAATCGAGTAGCGTCCAACGATGTTAGATGGGACAGTGACGATCATCACGGTGAAAAAGACGATGATGCCACCCATGGTCGGTGTGCCGGCCTTCGATTGATGGGACGGCGGCGCAAATTCGCTGATCGCCTTGCCGACCTTGCGCGTCCGTAGCTGGCCGATAATCGGCCCTCCGGCGCCGGCCGCAAGCAGGAATGCGATCACTCCGGTGACGAAAGCTCTAGACAAGGGCTACGGCTCGATTTCGCAAGTCATCTTCCTGTCGCAGGGACGGACCGCTCATAACCAGGTGGTAGCGGGCGTTCGGTGGGTACGTTCATATAATCGAGTATCTCTCCGGCAAGATGACTAAACATCGGCGCCGTTAGGGTGCCGCCGAAGTCCGCACTCTTGAGGTTGTCGAGCTTGACGTAAATCAGCACCCGCGGATTGTTGAGCGGTGCGAAGCCGATGTATGAGGGGATCGTCACTTCGTTGGCATAAGCGTCGCCCGCGCTGTCCTTCGTCACCAGCGTCGGCACGTAGGCCGTGCCGGATTTGCCCCCCGCGGTGTAGCCGGCAATGTTAGCCAGGGCGTTCGCTTCGAGCACCTGCCGCATCATGTCGCGGAGGGTCGCCGCCGTTTCGGCTGAAATGGCGCGGCGGCGCACGACAGGTGCCGTCGTTCTTACGGTTCCGTTGGCGTGGATCTCTTTGACGATGTACGGCTGCATGAGATTACCGCCGTTGACGATGGTGGCCACGGCTGTGACCATCTGCAGCGCCGTAACGCTGATACCCTGACCGAAGCTGTTGGAGGCGAGGTCGGCTCTCGTCCAGTCTGGCTCTGCGTTGGTGCGTAATATCCCATTCGCTTCTCCGCTAAATCCGGAGCCGCTTGGCTCGCCAAAGCCGAACAGGCGGACGTACTTGTAGAAGATGTCAGGGCCAAGCACCTTGGTCGATAGCCATAACGTACCCAGGTTGAGGCTGCGCACCAGCACCTGCGTCATCGTCGTCGTGCCGTTGGTGCTCAGGTCAAAATTGTGGAATATGCGTTCGTTGACAACCTCGGTGCCTGTGTCCAGGTAGGTCGTGTTTGCATTAACCTTGCCGGTGTCGATGCCCGCCGACATCGTGACGAGTTTGAACACCGACCCGGGCTCGAACATGTTTGCGACGGCGCCGTTCTTATAAAGGGGAGCCTGGTTGGTATTATTCAGGTCGAGTTGCGAGAGCTTGAACGTGGGCTCGGTTGCCATCGCCAGAATTGCACCGGTTATAGGATCCATGACGATGACGTTTCCGCCCGTGGCGTGGGTCTTGTCCACTCCGGCATGCAGTTCGTCTTCGGCCATCTTCTGAATGTTGCGGTCAATTGTCAGGACGACATCGCCACCGGGCTGCGGTGGAACGATCTTACGGCTGCCAAATGCGATCGGGTTACCCAGCGAATCGCGCTCGAACTGCTCGGTGCCGGGCTGTCCAGCAAGCTGCTGGTTCAGGTCGAGTTCCAGGCCGCTGAGACCCGTCCCGTCGCGACCCAGGAAGCCGAGCACCTGGGATGCGATGTCGCCATCCGGGTAGAGCCTGAGGCTGTCCGGGGACGCTTGCACGCCCTTCAACGTTCCATTGATGGAGAGGGCGATGATTTGCTGACCGACTTGATATTCCACGCCGCTGGCGATTGTGACCTGGCCGTTTCCCCCATTACCCGCGAGGGCAAGCACGTCGTCCGGCGTGCGATTCAGTAGCGGCGCCAGCGCCTCGGCGCCGTCGCGAGCGACTCGCGGGTCGCTCCATACCGCCGGGTTAATGATAACGTCATACGTACTGACGCTGGTGGCCAAGGGGTGGCCGTTGGTATCGAGAAGGCTACCCCGGTGCGCGGGCTCGGTAGCCGTGTTGACGTGCTCTTCGCTCGCCTGAGCGCGGTAAACGTCGTGCTGCAACACCTGCAGATAGACGAGGCGGCAGACGATTCCTGCGGCTGCGAGCACCAGGATGACTGCCACCGTTGTCAGTCGCCATGCTGCCGGTTGAAGTGGCCTCGGTGCTGTCGCCATGTTCGATACCCCGCCGTTCCGGTTGCGCCGCTGAGGAATTGGGAGCGGCGGTGTCGGTCAAATCCGCTCCGGTTGCAGCGCCGGCTAACGCAGGGATAGGAAGTGCAAGAAGTTTGCGAGCAGCCCTCGTTGGGGAGGCTTAGCGACAACCGGTGGCTGCGGCACGAAGCGTCGCGGTAACAGAGTTTCAATGGGCGCGGCTGCGTTTATTACGACGGATTCTGTCTGGCGAGGGGCAGGCACCATTCCAAGCTGAGTCGCCTGCTGCCGAATGCGCTCCATGGAGCTGAGCCGCGCAATTTCTGCCTGGATGTTGTAGGTCTGGGCGTTCAGATCGGCCAGTTCCTGCTGGTTATTGCGGATCGCGTATCCGGCGGTCGTGGCATCACTGTCCTGCATCACCGGCAAAAGGGTGGCGGCGACGATCAATGCGACCGCGATCAGTAGCGACACTGCGGCGCCAAAGCTGCCCAGTATCGGTCTGTTATGTGGCGTCGCCATCGGTCCGTGTGCCACCGTCATGTTTGCTGACTCCCGCGTGTTTATTGTTTGATTTAGACCCGCACGGCCGCCCTAAGCTTTGCGCTGCGGCTGCGGGGATTTCGCCGAGTCTCGTCTTCGCTCGGGGTTATTGGCGAACGGTTGATCGGCCGGAACGATGCGGTGTGACCGCACCGGCACTCCGGCAGGCCTGGTGGACAAATACAGTCGCGACTCTCGCGCTGAATAAACTGTTTCACGATCCGGTCCTCGAGCGAGTGAAATGTGATCACAGCTAGCCGACCGCCCGATTCCAGGAGGCTGCGAGAGTCCTCCAGAATCGATGCGAGGTTCTCCAGTTCACGATTTACCGCGATGCGGAGCGCCTGAAATGTGCGTGTTGCAGGGGATACCCGCTGCCCGGGTCTGGCGACGACACGCTCGATGATGCGGGCGAGCTGGGTGGTGGTTCGAATGGGGCGGGACCGCACAATAGCCCGTGCGATGCGCCGGGAAGCGCGCTCTTCGCCGTACCGCCAGATCACGTCAGCCAACTCTTCTTCGCCGGCGCCATTGACCAGGTCGTTTGCCGATTCTCCCGTCGTTGGATCAAACCGCATATCGAGGGGGCCTTCGGCTCGAAAGCTGAAGCCGCGTTCGGGACGGTCCAGCTGCAGCGACGAGACGCCGAGGTCGAGGAGCAGGCCAGTCAGTGGCGTCATGCCTGCGTCTGCCGCGACAGCTACCGCTTCAGCGTAATTCGCGTGGACCAGCGCAGCTCGGGCACCGAACCGCTGAAGCCGCACCCGCGCAAGCGACAGGGCCTCGTGGTCGCGATCGAGACCGAGCAGGCTGCCGTTTGGGCTGCTTTCGTCGAGGATGCGCTCGGCGTGTCCGCCAAGGCCGACCGTGCCATCCAGGTAGCGGCCACCCGAGTGAGGCGCCAGCGCGGCGATCGTTTCGTCAAGCAAAACTGCTACGTGGTTGCCAGCCGGATCGGTCATAGCGTTCCAAGTCGCCCGGGCCCGCCGGAAAGCGAGGCTCGAGGCTCATGTATACTCGGAGGCAGCGCGAGGCCACCGGGGCGGGGACCCACTGATGGTCTTAGCTGCCGGTGGTTCGAATGGCGAATTGGGGCATCCTCCCCGGGACACATTTGCAGTACCTGTGATTAGATAACGGATTGAGCTTGATTCTATTGCTCCCGGACGGTCTCCATTCTCCCATTGGCCCTGCCGCATGTCAATGTTATTACCGTCAATCTAGTGCCGGACCATAGGTGTTGCTATACCGCACGCACGGTCCGAACGGATGGAGCGAGTCAATTGGCGGGTATGCGAGTGGGTGTGCTAACGATCAGCGACAAGGGATCGCGTGGAGAGCGTATCGATAGCAGCGGGGCTGCAATTCGAGAGCTTCTGGGTCAGGCTGGTAGCGTGGTCGTGCGTTACGAAATCGTTCCCGACGAACGTGATCTGATCGCGGCGCGGTTGCTCCAGTGGGTGGATGGCGCGGAGATCGACGTCGTGCTCACCACGGGCGGAACGGGGCTTTCCAGCCGCGACGTGACGCCTGAAGCGACTCTGACCGTGCTCGATTACGAGGTGCCGGGCATCATGGAGGCGCTCCGGGCCGAAGGATTGAAACATACGCCGATGTCCATGCTGAGCCGGGCCGTGGCCGGCGTACGTGGACGCACCCTGATCGTCAATCTGCCGGGGAGCGAGCGCGCTGTACGTCAGAACCTGAACGTCTTATTGGCCGTACTCCCACACGCGGTGGAGACGCTCCGCGACCGCAGCGGTAACCACGTCGCGTCTGACGCGAGCACGACGTCCGGGGAGTAATTGCTTCCGTGCGCATCGATATCTTCACCCTCTTTCCCGGCATGTTTAGCGGTCCTTTTGCAGAAAGCATTATCGGTAGAGCGGTCGCCAGCGGCCTCGTTGAGATTCACGTGCACGACATCCGCGACCATGGCATCGGACGGCATCGTGTTTGCGACGATTACGCCTACGGCGGTGGACCGGGCATGGTGATGAAGCCGGAGCCGATATTTGCCGCGGCCGAGATGGTTGCAGAGCAGGATGCGCGGCGCGGCCCTGTGATATTGCTCAGCCCGCAGGGACGGGTGCTGTCGCAGCCTATCGTCGAGCAGTTGGCCGGCGAAGAGCGCCTCACGATGATCTGCGGTCACTACGAAGGCGTCGACGAACGCGTGCGCGAGTACCTGGCCACGGATGAGATCAGCATCGGCGATTACGTTTTGTCGGGTGGCGAACCAGCGGCAATCATCGTGACAGATGCTGTTGTGCGCCGGCTCCCCGGCGCGCTCGGGGCTGCCGAGTCGTTGACGGAAGAATCACATAGCCAGGGCCTGTTGGAGTATCCGCAGTATACGCGGCCCCCGGACTTCCGCGGGTGGAGTGTTCCTGCTACACTTTTGAGCGGCCACCACGCCGAGATCGAACGTTGGCGTCGCCGACTCTCCGTCGAACGAACTGCGCGGCGACGGCCCGACCTGCTGGCGCGTGCCGTGCTTACGCCGTCCGAGCAGGGGTGGTTGGCGGAACTGGGGCTCGAACCCACCGCGGCCGGCGATCATCGACACGATGCGCATTCACACGAGCTAGACCAGCAACCGGATTCTGAGCAGACAGGTCACTCCGACGGCCCGCGGCCGGCGCGGATGCCGCTGCGAGGGTACAGGGGAGAAACCACAAATGGACCTGAGCAGCTACCTCGCGCTGGAAAATAACCCGAACGTGCCGGACTTCAATACCGGCGATACCGTAAAGGTAAGCTCGAAAGTCGTCGAAGGCGATCGCGAGCGGACGCAGGTATTCGAAGGCGTGGTCATCCGCCGCCGGAACGCCGGCAGCAGCACGAACTTTACCGTGCGGCGCATCGCTCACGGTGTGGGTGTCGAACGCACGTTCCTGGTTCACTCTCCGCGCGTCGAGAAGGTGGAAGTCGTCCGGCAGGGTAAGGTGCGACGTTCGCGTCTCTATTACCTGCGGGGACTTACCGGTAAGGCCGCGCGCATCAAGGAGCGGGCTCGCCCGCGCCGATAGTCTCGCTGCACCGACCGGCGCCATGCGGCCGGTCACCAGGTGGCCCCGCCTTTGCCGTATGCAGAAGTAGCAATCAGCACGCGTGTGCCGTTCGCACAGGCGTTTAGCTACGCCGTTTCCGACGGGCTCGTGCTTAGTCCCGGTGATGCGGTGCTGGCCCCTTTTGGAGCGCGGTTGTTGCCGGGCGTCGTCGTTTCGATGGGCGACCGGCCTGCGTTTGACGGCGAGCTGCGCACGATCGAAACCCGCCTTGGCGACGAATCGCTCATCGACACGCACCACATTGCGCTTGCCCGCTGGCTGGCCGATCGCTATCTCGCTCCGTTCCCAACCGCGCTGTCGCTGATGCTTCCACGTGGTGCGCGTGATCCGGCGGACTTCCTACCGCCGGTACCGCCGGCGGTGCACGCTCTCCGGCTGGAGATTTCGGCGGAATCAGCGTTGAAATCCCTCGCCTTCGCCACACCTGCCATTGCCGGCCGCGCGCTGCGCTCGGTTGCCGCGCTCATCGATGCCGGGGGCATCGTTCCAATCGCCGAGCTTCGGCGCTCCTATCTCCTCACGAATGCCGTAGAGAAGCTACTCGTATCGACCGGGATCGTTTGCGCCGTCGAGACGGCACACATTACGGCGAATCCCGAACCCCGGCTCCAGCGTGCCGAGCCGGCGGCTGTTCTGACTGATGACCAGCAGCGTGCGGTTGCGGCGATCGAGCTATCGATGCGGCGGCGCTTCGCGGGGCACGACGCCCCGGGATCCTTCTTGTTGCACGGAGTGACCGGCAGCGGTAAGACGGAGGTCTACCTGGCCGCCCTGGATATTGCGCGCCGGTACGGCCGTCAAGGGATCGTTTTGGTGCCCGAAATCGCGCTAACGCCGCAAACCCTCGAAAGGTTCTCCAGGCGGTTCCCCGGCCGCGTTGCTGTCGTTCATGGGAGGCTAACGCGCGCCCGCCACCGTGCACAGTGGTTTGGAGCAAGAGCGGGTGAGTTCGACGTCGTTATCGGTGCACGCAGTGCCATATTCGCGCCGCTGCAACGCATCGGGCTGATCGTCATGGACGAGGAGCACGAACCATCATACAAACAATCGGACCCGGCGCCTCGGTACCATGCGCGCGAGGTCGCCGCAGAACTGGCTCGCCTCACCGACGCGGTGCTCGTTCTGGGCTCGGCGACTCCGGATGCAGGCAGCTACCGCCGCGCGCTGGCCGGCGAACACCGGCTGCTGGCGTTGCCAAAGCGGGTGGCAGGCGTAGCAGACGGAACGGCCGGTGAGCGCCCGCTGCCATCGCTGACTGTGGTAGACATGGCCCGCGAGCTGCGTGAAGGCCATCAGCGGGTGCTAAGCCGCCCACTGGAGGCCGATATCGAGGCGGCTCTCGCTGCCGGTGAACAGACGTTGCTGTTCCTCAACCGGCGCGGAAGCGCCTCGCTTTTGCTCTGCCGCGAATGTGGCTATACGCCGCGCTGTCCGCGTTGCTCGGTCGCCTACGCGCTACATGCATCCGAAGGAAAACTTGTTTGCCACCTGTGTCATCACAGCCGCAAAGCCTTTGAACGCTGCCCCAAATGTCGCGGCGCGCGCATCCGTCCCGTCGGCATCGGCACGCAGCGGCTCGAGGAGCTCGTGCGTCACCGATTTCCCGAGGCGCGGGTCGTCCGCTGGGACAGCGACACGGCGAACACCTCGACAAGGCACGCGGAGCTCGCCCGTCTCATTGCCCATCACGAAGCCGACATCGTAGTGGGGACCCAGATGGTGGCCAAAGGCCACGACTTCCCGCACATGACGGTGGTAGGCGTGGTTAGCGCCGACCTCTCGCTAAACGTCCCGGACTTTCGCGCGGCTGAACGGACGTTTCAGCTGCTCGTGCAGGTGGCGGGTCGCGCCGGTCGCCGCGACGTTCCTGGAAAGGTCGTGGTACAGACGTACAGCCCGCGGCACTACGCTATCGCGCTGGCTGCCGAACAGAACTACGCCGGCTTTATGAACCGCGAGCTCGGCTTCCGTCGCCAGCTCTCGTACCCGCCGTTCGGCGCGCTATCGAGGTTGGTATATGCCCACACCAGGCCCGAGTTGGCCGAGCGCGGCGCCAAACGCTACGGTGATCTCTTGCGATCCGAACGCGAGCGGTTGGGGTTGCCTGGTCCGCAGGTGATCGGTCCGGCGCCGTGTTACTTCAGCAAAGTTGGCGGTCGCTGGCGGTGGCAGGTGTTGTTACTCGGCCCCGGGGCACACGAATTGCTCAGTGCGGTCACGCCGCCGGCACAGTGGTCGATTGACGTGGAACCGGGTGAGTTGCTCTAGCCGGCGCTCCGATTGTATTTGGCGGCTGCAAAGCATCCTTTACAATGGTGCGTGTCGGATCCAGACCGAGCCGGCGAAGAGCGGAGCGAGCGAGTGGCGATTATTCCTATCGTAGTGCTCGGGGGCCCGGGCGATGACGTCTTGCGGCGCCCGAGCAATCGCGTCCGGGACGTGCGTGATCGCTCCATCCAACGGCTGATCGACGACATGTTCGAGACCATGCGTGATGCGCCGGGCGTCGGATTGGCCGCGTCGCAGGTTGGCACGCCGCTGCGGCTGATTGTGGTAGAGGAGACCGATCCCGAGCACCCGGCGTTTGCGCTTGCCAATCCGGAGATCGTCAAGACGAGCGGGCGAAGGCGTGTCACCGAGGGCTGCCTGTCGATACCCGGGTACCAGGGCGAGCTCTATAGATCCGAAACCGTCGTCGCGAAGGGCCTCGACCGCCGCGGGAAAGAGATGCGAATAAAGGCGCCGAAGGGTTCCCTGCTGGCTCAAGCGCTCGAACACGAGATCGGTCACGTCAACGGCAACCTCTATATTGATCGGCTTGAGAAGCGCGAGGATCTGTATCGCATCCGTCAGGGGTCCCGAGAAAGCGGAGACGCGAGCGATGAAGGCGATGACTCGGTAGCTGCGGGAGGTTCCCGCGAGGCAGCCGAGTAGACGGGAAGCTCTTCCGTGGTTAGCGCGGCCGAGTGTATTCAACTGATCCCACCGGAACTCTTGTCGCTTCTTGCGGCCAGCGAGGACACGCGCGCCTATTTGGTCGGCGGATTCGTTCGAGACGCGTTGCTGGGGCGCCAGAACCACGACCTCGACTTGGCCGTGCACGGGGACCCGTTGAGCATGGCGCGACGAATTGGTGCCCGAGCCAACGGGGCAGTCGTGGCGCTCGACCCCGATCGAGGGACCTACCGCGTAGTTCTTCGCGAGCCAATGGAACAGATGCGGACCGTGGACCTGACGCGGCTCCGCGCCCCCACTCTGGAAGGAGATCTGGCGGCGCGCGACTTCACTATCAACGCGATCGCTGTGCCGGTTGACGGTGAAGGTCCCTCTTTCATCGATCCGACGGGCGGACTGGGGGATCTCAGGCGCAAGCGGGTGAAGGTCGCTTCACCCGAGTCCTTCATAGACGACCCCGTACGCCTGCTGAGGGTGGTGCGGTTTGGCCTCGAGCTCGGATTCACCCTCGACCAGCAGACGCAGGAACTCGCTCGCGCCGCGGCGTCTCTCCTGCCGCGCGCCGCGGCCGAGCGTCGACGCGACGAATTTATGCGCCTGTTCGAGTGCGACAACGCGGCCAGCGGTATTCGCACGCTTGATAGCCTGCGTCTGCTCACGACCATGTTGCCGGACCTGGAAGCGACGCGCTCTGTCTCCCAGCCAAAAGAGCACTACTACGACGTGTTCGAGCACAGCCTGCACACGCTGGCGGCGCTTGACCTGATGCTGCGACGCGCGCCACCAACGCACAAGGTCGACGCAACGCTCTGGAGGGCGTTATGGGATGGCTTCGATTGGGTTCCGGGACTTCCTCAGCGGCTGGAAGCGCAACTGGGCGAGGGGCGGACGCGTCGGTCAATGTTGAAAGTCGCCGGACTGCTGCACGACATCAGTAAGCCCGAAACGAAGACGGTCGATTCACAATCCGGTAATATGCGCTTCTATGGCCATCCTGAGCTGGGCGCCCGCCGTACGATGGACACGCTGGGAGCGCTGCGCCTTTCTGCGCACGAGATCCAGTACGCCGGCTTGCTGATCGCCCAGCACCTAAGGCCGGGAATGCTGGCGGGCCCTGGCGAGGCGCCGACGCGGCGTGCGCTGTTTCGTTTTTTCAGAGACCTGGGTGACGCATCGCCGGACCTGCTGCTGTTAAACCTGGCAGACCATGCGGCGGCTCGGGGTCCGCGTCTGACGATGGAAGAGTGGACCGGGCACATTGACTATGCCGCCTGGGTACTGCGCATCCTATATGAGGATGAGCAGGTTAGCCGACCAATTCGGCTCATTACCGGCGACGACCTGATGAGCGAACTGGATATACACCCGGGTCCACTGATTGGGACACTGCTGGATACAATTATGGAAGCGCAGGCCGCCGGGGAAGTCGGGACGCGCGAGGAAGCGCTGACGCTGGCACGAGCAACGGCCGCTTCATTGTCGGCGACACGGCAAGGAGGGTAATCCGATGGCGATCATGCTGCAGTTGATGGTTACGTCGGCCATCTTGCTTGGCGGCTTCTACTACATCTTGCTACGCCCTGTGCTGCAGCAGCAGCGCAAGACTAAACGCGATCTGCTCGAGCTGCAAACTGGCGACGAGGTCGTAACTACCGGCGGATTGATCGCCACGGTCATCGATATCCGCCAGCCTGCTGTAGGTCCGATCGAGCTCGTATTGGAGCTTGCCCCGGGGATGGAAGTGCGGGCGCTTACCACCGCGATCCTCGAACGCCGAACCCAACCCGAACCAGTTCCCGCAGCCCCCTAACCGCTGGGGAGATAGAGGGTCACGTCTTCCTCCCCACTTGGCCTAGCTCCCCCGTGGCGCGATACTACTTGAAATGGTGTAAAAATTTCTGGTGCGCCCGCATAACCTGTAGAGGCGGGCGCCTGTCGAGGTCCAGTCGCAACATGCGCGAAAACGCGAATCGAATCCTGCTAGCGGCCGTCGTAGTGCTGTTTGCATTTGCGGTGTACGTGGTCTGGCCCAGCGAACCCGGTCGCTACCTGCCGAGCTTCATTCCGTTGCCGCACGGTCAGGGCCTCCGCCTCGGCGACTTCAACCGACCGAGCATGCGTTTGGGCCTCGACCTGCGTGGCGGCTCGCGCACTGTGGTGCAGGCCGACCCGCCTCCGGGCTACAACCAGAGCAACCTCGACTCGGCCATGAAAACTGCCCAGGGGATTTACGAGCGCCGGGTGAACGCGTTCGGTCTCTCCGAAGCTGAAGTGACGCGGCAGGGTTCGAACCGTATCGTCGTCGACGTTCCAGGCATTGGCGCCGACCAGGCGCGCGATCTCATCGGGCGCACGGCGCAACTGCTGTTCCAAGAACCGAAGATCGATCCGACGACCGGGCGCCAGGGAACCGATGCAAACGGCCAGCCGGTTTTCCAGCCCGCCTGCCTGGATGTCGGGTGCCCTAACGGCGAGCCGCAGCTAACAGGGAAGTTCCTCAAGCCGAACTCGTTTGTTGGCACGGACCAGATTGGACGTCCCGACGTAAACTTCCAGTTCAATTCGGATGGCGCCAAGATATTTGGCGCCGTTACAGGCCGTAACATCGGCAAGCCCGTCGCAATCTACCTGGACAACGAGCAGATATCCGCGCCGGTCGTGCAGTCACAGATCACCGATCAGGGTCAGATTACCGGCGGCAACCTCGACGCGAAGCAACTGGTCGCGCAGCTCAATGCCGGCGCCCTGCCGTTGCCGTTCAAAGTAGTGCAGCAGACGACGGTCGACGCGACGCTCGGCAAGGACTCGGTCTCCAAGAGCGTTTTCGCGGGCGAAATCGGCTTCATCGCCGTGGCGTTCTTTATGATCATGTTCTACCGGCTTCCGGGTATCCTCGCGACTCTGGCCCTCTGCGTCTACGCCGCCACGGTCTTGATGATCTTCAAACTCATTCCGGTGACGCTCACCCTGCCTGGCATCGCCGCATTCGTGCTTTCGATCGGCATCGCGGTAGATGCAAATATCCTCATCTTTGAACGTACCAAGGAAGAGTTGCGCGCGGGTCGCGGTCTGAATTCGGCGATCGACGCCGGCTTCAACCGCGCGTGGACGTCGATCCGCGATAGCAACATCTCGACGATCATGACCAGCCTGATCCTGTACTGGTTTGGCGACCAGTTCGGAGCGTCGCTGGTCAAGGGCTTCGCGCTCAACCTGGCGATCGGCGTCATCATCAGCCTCGTCTCCTCAATCTTGATCACCAGGCTATTCCTGCGGCTGACCGTCGGCACCCGGCTCGGGCACACGAGGTGGATGTTTGGAGCGCAACGGCCCCAGTACGCGCGCACAGCCTCGGAGGCGCAGGCGCTGCGGCCGCAGCGCCGCGTCCTGCCGGCCGTGCTGAATCTGGTGGGCAACCGCAAGTGGTACTACGTGCTCTCGCTCGCGATCATGGTGCCTGGACTCTTGTCGCTTGCGATTCCGCCCAGCTTGAGGCCGGGAATTGAATTCACCAGCGGTACGACGTTTACGCTGCGCTTTCAGCAGTCTCCTTCGCAGGGACAGCTCGAAGACACGCTCCGGACGTACGGCTTCGGCGATCCCACTGTCACGTCGAAGGGGTCTCAGACGTATGACGTTCAATTCTCGCAGGCGCCGTCCGAAGAACAGCTGCAGTTGAAGCTTGGTCAGGATTTCTCGCTCGACTCGTTCAGGGCGGGCGGAAACGGCGCTGAACTCAAGCTTAAAGCAGCGGCGTCCGCAAACGACCTGCGAAGCGAGCTAAAAACACTCGGTTACCCAGAAAACCGCGTCCAGGGCGCCGACAATAGCGAGTTTATCATTCGCGTTCGGGAGATTCCGGGCAACGTGACGAGCAGCGACGTGGGGCCGGCCGAGCGAACGGCGCTCGACAGCCTACGCAGCGGGCTGATGGCCAGGTTCGGTCACCTGACCGATATCAACAACCACGTCACCGACCGCGTCATCGACAGCGATACCGTGTCGGCGATCGTGTCACGCGAGATCGTGCAAAAAGCGACCCTGGCGGTGCTGGTCGCATCGATTGCAATCCTTCTCTACATCACCTGGGCGTTCAGGGCGGTGCGTAATCCATTCCGCTACGGCGCCTGCGCAATCGTCGCGCTGTTACACGACGTCGTCGTCGTGGTCGGCCTGTTCTCGATATTCGGGAAGGTCTTCCACACCGAGATCAACACGATGTTCATCACCGGGCTGCTGACGGTCATCGGCTTCAGCGTCCACGACACGATCGTGGTGTTCGACCGAATCCGTGAGAACTTGCGTCGCGGGGTCAGCCGAGAGTTCGATGTGACCGTAAACGAGAGCCTGCTGCAAACCTTAGACCGCTCGCTCAGCACGTCGCTGACGGTGGTGTTTACGCTGGTGGCGCTCTTGCTGCTCGGTGGCGCCACGATTCAGAGCTTCGTGCTGGTGCTGCTCATCGGCATTATTTCAGGCACGTACAGTTCGATCGCTATCGCAAGCCAGGTATTGGTCGACTGGGAGCACCACGATCCGGGCCCGTACGTGCGTCGCTTCCTGGCACGCCTCGGCCTTCACCGCCGCGCTCCGCGTCCGCGGACGGGCGTCGGTGCCCCGTCTCCGCGCCAGCCGGTCGTCTGATTGCAGGTTCCGGATCCAAATACGAGCTCTTTGCCTTCGGCCGGTCGGTCGGGTCCGGCTGCCAGCGCTCATAGGTCGATTCGAAATCTTTGGGACGGACCAGGATTTGCATGGGTGCGGCGGCGCAGTACAGTCTCCTCGTCTCGAGGTACTGTGGTTGCATGTAAGGCCACCATGCCGCTGTCAGGCAAACGCCCTGCTAGCGTGATATCCTTGTCTGGCAACGCATAGGCGTCGCGCGAGGACCGATATCGCCCGGGTAGCGGACGGGGGTACAACATGGTTGTCAGTGCCAGCAACTACGAGCGGGTGGCCTTGGAGGACCCCGATGGACAGTGGGAGCTGCAGTGCGGCCACCTGCGGCAGAAGCCGGGCATGACGGTTGAGCATACCGATAGTGCGAGCACATTGGTGGCGGAACTGAATGCGCAACTAAGCAGGCGCGAGTTTCGGGTCGACATTAACGGCGCCCGCCTCCGAATTCCTAATGGCTCGTTCTACATTCCCGATGTCGTTGTTATCCCCAGGGTGTATGTACGTCGGGCGAGGGAGGAGCGCAGCCGAAGTCTGGAAGTCTATACAGAACCTATGCCCCTCGTCGTGGGAGTCTGGTCGCCGTCCACCGGAGACTACGACGTGGAAACGCAGCTGCGGGAGTACCGACAGCGCGGCGACGCCGAGATCTGGCTGGTTCACCCGTACGACCGCACGCTGACTGCTTGGCGGCGGCAAGCAGACGGGAGCTACACCGAGACGGTGTATCGTGAAGGGACCGTCGAGCCGGTGTCGCTGCCGGGTGTCCGAATCGACCTCGCTGTCCTGTTCGAGCTGTAGGACTGTGACCTACTCCGGATACAAGTCCGAGATCTTCGCCTTCGGTCTGCCGGTCAGATCCTGTTGCCAGCGATCGTAGGTCGAAGTGTAGTCTTCGGGACGGACCACGATTGGCATGGGCACGGCGTGGCCGAGGATGAGCGTTTGCTGCTTTGTCTCCAAACGCGCCAGCACGTCTTTCAGGCCGGATTTCCCGGAGACCCCTGCTAGCACCGCGTCGATGTCCCGCTCGTTGTCGAGCAGACAGGTGACCTTGGTGCCCAGTTGCGACATCACTTCGCTGTCAATCATGCTCGGCCGCTGGTCGATGACCAGCAGCGTGACGTTGTACTTCCGCATCTCCCGCGCGATCTGGCCGAAGATCGTCTGGTTTGCAACACGCGGGTCGAGGAACTTATGCGCCTCTTCGATCGTGATCATCAGCCGAATCGGCTCTTGACTACGATCGCCCATAGCTTTTTCCTTCAGGTCCCGGTACTCGTTGTAGATGCGGCGGGTGAGGATGTTGGCGACCAGCATGTAGCTGTCGAGCTCGTTGCCGAATCGGCCGAACTCGATCACAACGCTCTTGCCGCCGAGCAGCGTGCTGAGCATTATCTTGAGCGAATCGGCAGGCGCGTTGGGGACGAGGAAGGGCTTGTTGCGTATAAGCTTGCGCAGCCCGCGCTGAAGGTTCGTGACTGTCGCCGGATGAATCGACAGTTGCTTCAGCAGGTCGCTGCCGGGGCCGTTTTCGTCCGGGAAAAGTTCGAGCGCCTGGTCCAGCCAGCCCTCCCTGAAGCGCGCCTGTAACGCGTGGCAGGCCTCGACCGAATTTTCTGAAAGGTTGAGCGTCTCCCCCAGGAGTGCGATGTCCTCGGCTTCTATCTGGTTGTAACCGATCGTCACGGCGGAGTCGTATTTAACCTTGCGATTGCGGGAGCTCTCCTCGTCGAGTGTGAATACGCTGACCGATCCGGGCACGAGCTGTTTTAGCCCTTTGACCGCGCCACCCGGGCCTTCGTACGTGCCCTCCCAGCCATACTCATTGTGCATGTCGAAGACGAGGTGAACCGCCTTGTGCTCGGCGTCTCGCTGTGCGTTGCTCTTCTGAATGACGTTCAACAGCACCAGGCGCGTGAGGAAGGTTTTACCGGTGCCGCTCTTGCCGAAGATGCCGTTGCTGCGCTCCACGAAGCGTTCGTAGTCGAGCCGGACTTTAACGTCCATGTCCAGCGGTGTGCCGATCACGAAGTGTTGCGGGTCCTCGGCGCCGAAGATCCGTTCCACCTCGCCCTGCGTAGCCTCGCGTACGTATGAAAAGTGTGCCGGCACGGTCTTCACGGGCTCGGGTGGATTGTTTTCCAACGCCGACACACGTAGCATTGGCGTGACGTGCAGCACCGCATAGGCCGCCGTGCCGCGGTAGACGTCGCGCAGAAAGTCGTCGTCTTGGCCCGGTGGCGAATCCAGCAGCGCAGGCATGGTCGTCCGTAGCTCGACGTCGGTGATCATGCCGAAAAATAGCTGCCCGTTCGCCTCGATCGTCGCGTAGCGCCCGACGGCCATCGCCTCCACGTCCACGTTGGAGTCGAGCCGAACTTCGAGCCCGTGGCTCAGCGACCCGCCGATCACTGCCCCGAGCGGCTTCAGTGTCGGTGACGGCAACGCGGAAACGAACTGCAGCGGTTGTCGTCCGGCATCCACATGTCCGTTACTACCGGTTGGCCCGTCTCCGTTCACGGTTGTAACCTCCGCAGGACCGCGTGCAGGCGCATCGGCTCATTGGCCAGCAAGGGGGCAAGGGCCTTGCCGCCGCGCACGAGGAAGGCTCGTTCGTCCGGCTGGCTGCCGGCGGCTCGGCGCAAGGCAGCGCCGATCACGTCGTCGGCCAGCGGTCCGGCAGCAAGCAGATGCTTGAGGAAGTCGAACGACCGCATCACCGACTCGCGCTCTTCGTCGGTACACGAACGCACGCGCGCCAAGATCGGCGCGGGTGCCGGCGGAAGGTACTGCCGCACTCGCCCGTCCGCACGATGGCCGATGACAATCGCCTCGAATGTAGTAGAGAGCAGCGCCGGCACGTGCGGATGGTCGGCCAGGACGCGGTCGAGGTCGTCTTCGGGTTTGCCGTGGGCAGTGACACGGCGCGATGGGTCGATACCCTCTGTGACGACCCCTGAAACTACTGCATAAACCGGCCCTGGACCATCTTCGACGGCCAAAAGCTCGCCCAGCGGTGGCGCGAAGTCCCGGTCGAAGCATTGCGACTGAAAGCGGCTGATCGAGGCTTCGATCACGCGGCCGTAGCGGGTCTGGACGGCGTTTCCGTTCATGCCTACCTCAGACGGCGGGTTAAATTACTCGCACACGCTTGCTCAGCGCCTTAGCGGAGGTCACCCATGGGATGCCGTTGAGCTCAAATTGGCGTTCGACCAGCGCGTTGAAGTAGACGCGGTCGTTGCCGGAGATCACGGCCTGCTCGTGGGCCTCCTGGAGGGCGATCGGGTATTCGCCGCCTTCTTGTGCCTGGTGCACCAGCAGTGCGTGCAGCAGGTCGAGCTTCAGTGGATCTTCAACCATCCATATCGGCAGTTCGATGCGCGCGATCTCGTCTCCGGCTCTCAGGTAGAAAAAGACGATCTCGTGACCCTCATCCGTGTACCAGTCGTCGCCGCGTCTGGATCGATGCCTGCTCCAGGGCTTGAACACGGCACTCCGCTGCCAGGGCCTTAACACCTTACCCATGATCTCTCGATCGCTCGGCAGGCCCACGGAGTCGCAGGGACGGGTGCGTTCGGCCAACCCGGGGCAATTTCGGCAAACGACCTGCGGGTGTAACGGACAGACGGTTAGTCGCAGGCTGTGCACCAGGTTGCCGGCGCCGGTACGGCTGACGAAGCCGCTGAACAGTACTAGTCCCGCGGAGGCGAGGTCGCGCAGCCGGTTCAACGCGCGGATGACGCCGCGTTCGCCGTATTTCAGCTCGTCGGCGATGCTCGGCGGAAACTCGGGCTTGTCGAGGTTCCATAGCGCCAGGTTTCCGTCGACGAGCGCAAGCAACGGCCGGCCTGGGGTCACGAGCGCTTCCGCGTGGTCCGCCAGCGTCGCAAGCTCGCGCACGCTACGGACCACGGCGAGCACCGGTCCGGCGATCGCGCTTTCACGGCTCGGGTCTTGGTTGTCCCGGAGAAAAAGCTCTTCGCCCGTCGGCTGAAGGTCCACCTCGGTGCCGGATTCGGCACCAGGCTCAGCTCCGTAATGAATCGCCATCCAGCCAAAGTTCATTACATAACAATCGACCGGCAGGTGCCGATCGACATCGATGCTTGATCCATCTACTGCGAGGACTGAGAACGAATCCGGTGGATCCGGCGGATCGTAGCCCGTGTCCGGCCTTCCTACGAACGGAATCGCAAGCTGCCAGGACGTGTCGGCGTTCTGGACCAGCGCTGCGAACTCTTCAGGCTGATCGGCGGCGGAGCGCAACTGCGCGAGCGCACGTACACGGTGCAGCCCATAGGATTTGCGTTCTCGCTGCGCTCGCTCCACCAGGGCGGGAAGCTTTTCGGCAACTTTGACGAGGTCGAGCGTCACCAGGCCGTTCCTTTTAGGTCTCCCCCAACGCCTAACGGGGGGTACTGGTACCCCTACGCCTACCGGGGGGTACTGGTACCCCTACGCCTACCGGGGGGTACTGGTACCCCTACGCCTA
>DAINSK010000001.1:2732-163929 GCA_036741355.1 Chloroflexota bacterium | reverse complement strand
CCGGGGGTACTGGTACCCCAACGCCTAAGCGCGTAGCCGGGTACCGGTCCGACGGTTGGCCCTCTCGGGCACACGGCTGCGCCCAGGTGACAAGGTCGCCGAGCACGGACTTGGTTGCCGGCTGCGCGGCGCTCAGCCGGGGCTGCGCAGCACGCGCTCGTCACCGACGCGCCGCGTGATGTGTCGTTCGTCCATGTGCTCCAATAGTGCCTGCGCGTAGCGGCGGCTCGTATTGTACAGGTCGCGCACCTGGGCGAGGGTAATCGTCCCGTGCTGGCGCAAATGGGCGACGATTCCATCGGCCATTCGCTGGTAAGCAGCGCTCTCGAAGACGACCGAGTCGCTCACGGTGACCACCGCGCCGCTTTCGGCGAGATAGGCGAGCAGTTCACGGTGCGGCATGACCTCGAGGGACGGCGCGTAAGGGTTCGCCCGGAGAATAGCTAGAAAGCCGTCGGCCTCCCTTTGCTGTTGAGGCGAAAGCGTCACCGCGTGGTCCGGAGGGGCCAACGCTGGGCCGCGTTCCGCCAGCGTTTCAGTCGCGAGCCAGCGATCGATAACGCCTGCGAACAGCTTCGGGTTCACGCCAAGCCTGCTCTTGAGCTCCTCCCGCGGCATTCCGGCCCGCAGCGGGCGCTCCCTGAGGAATGCGCGCACTGCGGTAAGCGCCTGGTCGGATAACCGCTGGAAGCCCGCCAGTGTATAGAGGCGCGCTCCCGGGCCCAGCGACTCGCCGCCAACGAGCACGATTCGTCCTTCGCCGAGAAGGTTGACCACCGCCGCCTTGACGCCTTCGGCGCCCAGGTCAGTCTCCCTTACCAGCATTGCGATATCCGTGGGCTCGTGTTTCGCCAGCACCTCGTACAGCGACTCTTCGGGTGAGCCCTGTTCAAGCGACGCCAGTGAGGTAATCGTGGGCCCGTGGCGACGGCGGTGTCGCTTCGGATGGCTGTCTACGACGCGTCCGCCACCGAGGGTTTCGTTTGGAGAGCGCAGAACAAAGCTGTCGCCTTTCACCACGCAGGCCGGCTGCAGGAGGCGCACTTGCGCCCAACCGGTGCCGCCCGGCTCGAGCTCGTCGGCGTCGAGCAGACGCACCTTCGCCGGCACCTCTGTCGCACCGGTGTGGAAGGTTACCTGGCTGTTGTGCCGCAGCGGTCGAGGAAGGTCTGCCATGACATGCAGCCGAACGTCTACTGCTGCCGTCGGACGCAGCCAGCCGAGAGTGGTCAAGACCATCCCGCGCGATACCTCCTCGGTGGCGACGCCGGCCAGGTTCACGGCAGCGCGGCTCCCGGGCTCCGTTTGCTCGACTTTGTGTTTGTGCGACTGCAGCCCGCGGATGCGGGACCTTCGGCCCCCAGGCTCGATCACGACCTCATCGCCGGCGCGCAGCGTGCCGTCGATCAATGTTCCGGTGACGATCGTACCGAACCCAGCAACTGTAAACGCGCGGTCGATCGCAAGCCGCGGCCTGCCGATGTCGCGCTTCGGCGTGGTGACGGCCAGCGCCTGTTCAATCGCGTCCAAAAGCGCCGGCAGACCTTCACCCGAGACCGCCGAGCACGGAATGAGCGGCGAGCCCGCCAGCGTCGTGCCGTTGAGCGTCTCGCTCACGTCCGCCTGAACCAGCTCCAACCAATCCGGCTCCACGAGGTCGGACTTTGTGACCGCCACCACGCCCGAGCTGATGCCGAGCAGATCCAGGATGGCGAGGTGCTCGCGGGTCTGCGGCATCACACCCTCGTCGGCCGCAACCACGAGCAGCGCAAGGTCTATGCCGCCGACGCCGGCGAGCATGTTCTTGATGAAGCGTTCATGGCCTGGGACATCCACGATGCTCACTTCGCTGCCGCCGGGCAACTTCAGCCAGGCGAAGCCGAGGTCGATCGTCATGCCCCGCTCCTTCTCCTCGCGGAGGCGGTCGGGGTCGATTCCGGTGAGGGCTTCGACGAGTGTTGACTTGCCGTGATCGACGTGGCCTGCGGTGCCAATGACAAACATCTAAAGTCTACCCCAACGCCTAACGGGGGGGTACCGGTCCGACGGTTGTCCCTGGCTAGCTTGGTCGTCCCATTCGTGGTCTTATTGCCAGGGACCCCTGTCAGGCGGCTGCAGCATAGCACAATCGTTCTACCCGCCTCAACGTGATGAAACGTGAAAGATAGTCACGGTAGGTGGTAGCTTTGATCCTGATTGGGGCAACGAACAGACGGAATGACGGCAGAAAATCGCGATAACGAAGGTACGCGGCAGGAGCGGCGCGAACATCGGCGCCGCAAGCGCATGGAGATGCGCATGCACGGTGCGAACCTGGCGATGCTGTACAGGAACGCCGTGATTAAGCGCGTGGCGGAGCCTTCGAAGCGGAAGCGCAGGCGGCGATAGCGGCGTTGTTCCTCACGGTACCCGGTGATAGTATGGCTCACGTGCTCATGCGACTTAGCAGCGGGGGAACCAGATGGCGACGCCCTTCGAGAACTATCTCGACCTGGTGGAGGCCGCACGGCTCCTCGCCATACATCCACAGAGCCTTCGCCGCCTGATTAAGCAGAAAAAAGTGCCCGCTGTCCTGTTCGCCGGTAAGTACCTGATCGAGCGCGACAAACTCGAGATGTTTAAATCCAACTACGACCCACGCCCCGGCAGGAAGCCTATTCGCCGCCTCCTTTAGAAAAACACAGCACGGGTCATCGCGCCTCTCTGACGGCCAGCACTGCCAGCAGCGTAGCCAGGGCGATGGACGTTCCGAGAAAGAAGCCGAGCACCGACGCGAGCCGCAGTGCGCCGCCCATGGTGCCGGAGTAGGGTTCGCGACCGAGCGTCCGGCGATACGTTTGCCAACCGCCGGCCAGCGAGCAGACGAGTAGCGCCCCGATGAAGATGAGTACAACCATCTATTGCGGCGCCTTGATCGATATGTCGCTGCCGTTGAAATCGCCGATGTCCATTGATACGGCAAGCGTGCTTGTGCCCGAGCCGCTGCCTTCGCCAAAGGAGCTTGTCAGCGTGATCCGTACCGGATAGCCGCTGTCATTCGACGTCCAGACGTCGAGGTGCATGTCCGGCGGCGTGTTCTGCGGGCTGGCATTCCCCCGATTTCTTTCTCCACCCTGGCCAAACAGTCCCGGGCTTCCGGCGAGGTCCGTTGGACCGAATGTGTAATGCTCGGTTTTTACGCCGTCGATTGTATCCGCGACCGGTTTGATGTTCGAGACGTTGATCTGCGCAATCGTCTGGTCACACAACCGTTGTGGGTCTAGTTGGCTCAATGTGCCGAGAATCGGTCCCGCCCCGGCGTTCTCCTGCCAGGCTCCGCCGGCGGCGCGCTGGTAAAACTTGTCGCCGATATGGATCGTTTCCAGGTCCTGAATGCCGGCCGCGCCGCCAAAATGCACGTTGAGTGAGGAGGAGTTTGGAGCCTGAAAGGCGCCGTCGAACGCCGCGTCGGCAAGCAGATTGGCGAGCGAGCCAATCTGCGCCGGTGTCGTTCCCGGAGTAAGGTTCAGCGCAAAGCGGCCTTTGAAGTTGTACGACGTGAGCCCGGCGAAGCAGCTTAGCCTGCTGCCCGCGGCCACAGGCGAACGAAGGGGCAACGCTGTCGCGCGAGACGCTGCAGCCGTCGGGGCCGGTGTTTTCGGCGCGATAGATGCTGCCGCCGACGTCCCAGGGACAGGCGAAACCACCAGCGGGCGTGGTTTCGAGTTTCCGCTCGTACACCCGGCCAGAAGGCCAAGAATCAATCCCGAAGCCACCGCCGCAAACGCTGCCTTCTTGCTCAATGATATCACTTCGCCACCCCACGTCCGCTTACTCGTATTTGTACACCGATCGTAGCACCCGCCTGACTCTCGATGAAAAATCTGAGCCTGTGCTACACTCTCCGGCGAGCGACGACTGGCAGCAGGAGAGGCGGTGGTTCGCGGGTTGTGGCGTGTCATCCGTGCTCCGCGTCCATCGCTGATGTTGCTGGTCGTATTCGGGTGCCTCCTCGGAGCCTGTCGCGGGTCGCCGGCGCGGCAGGTGCGGATATCTCTCTTACCCCCTGTCGCCGTTACCGGGACTCCGAATCTGTCGCTCGCCGATCAGCAGCCAATCGTCGCGCCGACACCCCTACCCACACCCAGTCCGCCCCCCGTCACGGTAACCGGCTCATTCAAGCTGTCGGTGCCGGATGCCCTGGCCCCGGAGTTGATTCCGGCGCTCCAGGCGTTCGCGGCCGATTACCCGAAGCTCAAGATCTCGCTGCAAAGCGTTCCGGACTCGACGGCCGCGATCAAGTCGGGCGCCGACCTCACCGTGGTTCTCCGATACCCGGGAACGACCGCGCCCGACCACAGCACCGTTGTGCTCAGGCACCCTATCGCGATCATGCTGCCACTGACTCTTTCGCCCAACGATCTCAGCGTTAGTCAGGCAGTGGACTTATTAACGGGCGGCGTTGCCGACTGGGAACAGGTTGGGGGGACGAAGCGTTCGATCCGTCTGGCGTTCTCTGATCCGGCGCAACTTGCTGCCGTTGGCGCTCTGGCCGGTAGGGCGGACGCGCGACCTCCGGTTACGGCGCGCGTGGATGCGGCGCAGGTGTTGCTTGCCGAAACCGATGCCGGCCTGGATGAGGCGGCCGTCGTGCCGTGGACCGGGGCGCGACTGAAAAGCAAAGCATTGCGGATCGACGGCAAGTTCCCCGATGACGCTAATTACGTGCTTTCCACGGATCTGATGCTCGTACCCTTGCGTAAAGAGGGTCAGACGCTCGCCGACCAGGCCGGGCCGGTGCTGGCGGCTCGGCTGGCGCCTCAGCGTGCTGGTTCGGTTTCGATCGATGCGGTGGGCGACCTCATGCTTGGCCGCGGCGTTGCAGCCATGGTGCAGCGACACGGCTCAGACTGGCCGTTTGCAAGGGTCAGTGAGCGCCTTCGATCCGCTGATGTTCGGTTTGGAAACCTCGAGCTCGCGCTCACCGATCGAGGCACACAGTCGGCGAAGGACTACACCTTTCGAGCGCCGCCTGATTCGGTGCAGAGCCTCGTAGGCGCAGGCATCACCGTGGTCGACGTTGCGAACAACCACGTGCTGGACTTCGGTACTCAGGGGCTCCTGGACACGATTAGCACGCTCGCGCGGAACGGTATATTTCACACCGGTGCCGGTTCCGACGGCGAATCTGCACGCACTCCCGCTATCGTCATGGTGAATGGAATCCGGATCGCCTGGCTGGCGTACGTCAACGTGCCGGACGACGGTATCTCGGGATTCGTGGCCCGCAGCCTGGAAGGGGGCCCCGGCAGACCGGGAGTCGCATGGGGTACACCGGATGCGATTGCCCGCGACGTGACCGCCGCCCGTCAACGCGCCGACGTCGTGATCGTCGCCTTGCATTCGGGCTTCGAATATACTTCAGAGCCAAACAGCGTACAGAAAGACCTCGCACACGCCGCAATCGATGCGGGCGCGGCGCTCGTTCTTGGCGCGCACCCTCACGTCCTGCAAGGGATGGAATTCTACCACGGCGGCCTCATCGCCTACAGTCTGGGCAATTTCCTGTTCGACCTGGACGCATCCGACATCGCGCATTACGATCTGCCCTCAGTGCTCACCGTTGTCTTGCGGGTGAACCTGGACATTCGCGGCGTAACCGGCATTGAGGTGTATCCCGCGATCATCAACCGCAACGACTTTCGTCCCGAGCCGGTTTCGGGCGATGCCGCCCGGCCGGTGTTCGATCGGATCTACAAACTTACGGATGGGCTCAACGGCGGAAACCGACCGTAAATCCAGTCCGACGACCCAACCGCTAGATCATGGACACCAGGTCGGGCTAGACTTGGCACGGCATTTCAAACAGGAGAGATCGCGATGGTGGAAGACTGGGCTCGACCGGTAGTCCACTGGGAGGTCCAGGCGCGCGACGCGCAAAGACTGCGCGATTTCTACGCGCAGATGTTCAACTGGGTGATAGGCGAAGGGCCGATCATGAATATCCCGGCCGGTGTCGGCGGGCCGCAACCGGGACCCGGCGGACATATCCGGCAAAGCGAAAAACCCGGGGTCAGTCTGTACATCCAGGTGCTCAACTTACGGGCGTCACTTGAGAAAGCCGTGCAGTTGGGAGGCAGCGTGCATATGCAGCCGGTCGACTCGCCGGGCAGAGCGACGCTCGCCGGCATCGCCGATCCGGAAGGCAATCGCATCATGCTGGTGCAGCAGTAAAGCGTCGGAGTGTCGATCGTATCACCTGGCGGTGAACCCGGTTCTTGTGAGAGGCGTCTAAACCGCCTCGTCCTCGGCCTTCGTGCCCCGCGAGTGGAGGAAGTCAATACTGGCGCGGTACTGGGCTTCGTCCTCGATGCGGCCGTTAGCCATGCCCCAGTTCAGCAGCATCTCCAGGTCGAGCAGCGGAATCAGCCGGATGCCGTGTTGCCGTAGGCGCTCTTTTCCGCCCTGTCGACGATCGACCAGCGCGATCGCGTCCTTGACGTGTAGACCGGCTTCGCGCAGTTGTGCGGCGGTCTCAATGATTGACGTGCCACCGCTGATCAGGTCGTCGATCACCAGCACTGTCTGGCCGGGGATGTAGACGCCTTCGATGACGCTGCCCGAGCCGTCCTTCTGCGGATGCAGGTAGATCATGGGAACCCGCGCGGTCAGCGAGAACGCGGTGGCCAGGTGCAGCCCGCCGAACGGTACCCCGGCGCAACGGCTGAATGGATCCATATGCTGGTGCAGCATCGTCAACAGGGTCTCGGACTCTTCTTTAATGACCCGTCCTACCCGCTGCAGGGCGGCCGGGTTGCTCACCAGCCGTCGCAGATTGACATATACCGGCGTGTTCAGCGTCCGTCCCAGGGTAAAGTCGCCGAATTGGATCGCATCCAGATCCCACAGCTCTTTTGCCAGCCAGGATTTCCCAGCGGCCGCGTTCGATCGCGCCATGTCACCACCGCCGTAGATATGAAAAAAGCCGGTCGCCTGACGCGGCTTGTCGACATGAGAATATCATCTGAACGCTATGCTCGGCATTAACTGAACAAAGGCTAGAAAGTTGCATGTGATTTTGTCAATCCCCGCGACCGCGATGGCGCTCAGTGACCTGAGGGTTGAGGCAGTCGGGCGGCACCCGGCCCGCCATACCGGCCAGAACGTTATCGACCGCCATCTGAGCCATTCGTGAGCGCGTGACAAACGAGCCGCTAGCAATGTGCGGCGCAATGATCACGTTGGGCAAGGTAAGAAGCGGGTCTTCCGGAGAGATCGGTTCCGTTTCCGTGACGTCGAGTCCCGCGGCGGCGGGGCGTCCCGCCTTCAGCGCTCGGTAGAGCGCCGCGCCGTCCACCACCGGTCCACGAGATGTGTTCACCAGCACGGCTGTGCGCTTCATCAATTCAAGCTGGCGATCGCTGATGAGGTGGTGCGTTTCGGGAAGCAAGGGCACGTGGAGGCTGACGAAATCGGACTCGCGCAGCAACGTCTCCAGGTCGGTGCGCTGCAACCCGAGCGATTCTTCGAGATCGGGGCGCGGCACTGCATCGTGATACAGCACGTGCATGTCGAAGCCGCGCGCCCGCCGCGCAACCGCCGAGCCGATCTGCCCCACGCCGACAAGCCCGAGCGTGCCGCCGTAAACGTCGGTACCCAACAACAGCTCCGGACCCCACGTCTTCCACCGATTCTCGCGCGTGAACCGGTCCCCCTCTACCACGCGCCGCCCGGCCGCCATCAATAGAGCGAACGCGAAATCGGCGGTGGTGTTGGTCAGGACGCCGGGAGTATTAGTAGCGAAGACGCCCGCCTGGGTGCACGCCGGCACGTCGATGTTGTCATACCCGACCGCGTAGTTAGCCACGACCGAGAGTCGCGGACAGGCCTCGAGCAGTTCGGTGTCGATCTTGTCCGTGAGTAGCGAGATAAGTCCCTCGGCGTGGCGCGACCGATCCAGCAATACCTGGCGGGGCGGCGGCAGCGCGTCCTCCCAGAGGTCCACGTTCGCCCGTTCGCGGAGCATTTCGAGGGCGTCGCCGGGGAGGTGACGGGTGACGAAGACGTGTGGCCTGTTGCCGGTCAAGCTCACCTCCGCCATGCTGGATAGCGGCACGGTCCGTGGCGACCAGGCGGGCGGGTCACCCGCGACTCTCCTGGCGCTCATGTTGAACTTTGGCCAGGCGCGCGGCCCGTTGATTTGGCTCCGCTGCGGTGAACCTGGGCCGATATTCGGGATCCCTGCCCGCTATCTGGTCGAAATGCATGCGGTCATGCCTGTAAAACGATCGCAGCCACTGAAGAACGGTGAGCGTGCCAAACATCGGGTGCGTGCCGGGCCGGTCGAAGTCGCCCAGCCCCAGCCCCTCGATCAGGGCAAGCGTGGCGAGGCGCTCGGAGGCCATGATGTCGAGCAGTTCATGGACGCCGTGGCCGTTTGCGGCTTCGATCGGGATTGCAACGGGTGACGTCGAGAGCCCTCCCACGTCCGGATTATCCGCGTTTAGCGCGGCGCGCACCCAGGTCGTGTAGGAAAGCTCCATCTCGCAGAGGTGTGCGAGCTGCTCTTTGACCGTCCACTGCTCTTCGCCGGTCTTGTCGACCGGCATGCGGCTGGCGTCTTCATTAGTTAGACTGACGACCTGCCCGACAAGCGCTGCTCGCTGCTGCCCCATCTTTTCGACCAGTTCAGATACCTGTTCAGCCGTCGCCATATGCCCTCTGCCTCTTCGCGACCATCAACGAGCGCCTGGCTGTAATGGCAGGTCCGTGCCTACGCAGGCGATTGGTCCGTAAGACTGAAGCGGTTATACGCCGCGCCGTCCGGGCCGTCCATAAGCCCCTTGACGATCGTCACTTCGACGAGCGTCTCGGGCAGCAACCGTTCCAGGTAAAACTTCACCGTTGCCTGCAGCGCGGCTGGGTCGGAAATGGCGCGCGTGGCAAGCCGTTTCTCCTTCGCCTGGCGGAACTGGAGGGCGATGTCGCGCGCTTGTGCCGTCACCGCGCTCGCACGGGCGTAGTAGTCCGGGTCGCCGACGATCGGACGCAGCGCATTCCAGGCGAGGCGCAAGAAGTCGCCCGCCATCACGATGCTGCGGTAATAGTCGGAGAGCGCCGGGTAAGCGTGGCTCTTGCGAATCTCGGCGAACAGATCGATCGCTTGGCCGCGCGCGTTGTCCGGGTCGATCGGCCGTACCTGCGGGGCGCCCGGCGCTATACCGCGTGGCAGCGGCCGAAGCTCGTCACGTGTGGAACTCCCGGCCGGGTCACCGGGCTGTAAGGCATCCTCCAGCAATGCCGCGGCGATCAGCAATTTTGGGAGCACGTAGTGCATGGCACCGGTGAAGTTGCTGATGCGCTCACGGTCATCGGAGCCGATTTCAGCGCGGCTCATATCGCCGCGGAACGCTTTATGCGAAGGTAGCCCGAATGCAAGCGGAATAACCGCGACGCGCCGTAGAGCATCGCCGGCCTGCTCGGCTTCAAAGCTCCCAAGCGCGCCCGCGAGCCGCTCCCACGCTCGCGGCAACAACTCCGGAAAGTGCGCGAGTACGCGCCACAACTGATCCACAAACGGCACACGAAGAACCTGTTGAACGTCGTCAAACACGGCCATCACTGATGCGGTCGCTCCGGCGTCATCTACCTCGACCGGTATCAGTTGACGCCCAGCGCCGTTTCTTTGCACGTCCATATGCCGCCTCGCCGACCCACTACCAGTGTTCCTATTGTGCGTTCCGGACCGCGATGAGGAAAGCTCTCAGGGGTGAATGGGCACCGCTCGCCGCCGCAGCCGTGTTCGCCCAGCTATACTATCGATAGAGATGCGGAGAAGGGAACAGTGCCGCGTGGAACGGCTCTGGACACCGTGGCGGGCAGAGTACGTGGGCGCTGACCCACGGCCGGAAGGCTGTTTTTTGTGCCAGAAACCGGCCGAAGGTCGCGACCCGGAGAATCTCATCCTGTGCCGTGGAGAGTTGGCCTTTGCACTGATGAATCTGTACCCGTACAACAGCGGTCATCTGCTCGTCGCTCCCTACAAGCACACCGGAAATTTCGCCGAGCTTGCGCCAAAAGTGGCCGGCGAAATGATCGCACTCTCACAGCGTTGCGTCAGGGTACTCATTAACGTCTACCACCCCGAGGGCTTCAACGTCGGCATGAATCTGGGCGGAGTCGCGGGCGCCGGCGAGCCAGACCATCTGCACGTCCACGTCGTGCCGCGGTGGGCGGGCGACACCAATTTCATGCCGGTGCTTTCGGAAACGAAAGTGCTGCCGGAAAGCCTGGACCAGACATACGCCAGGCTCGCACCTCACTTTCGCGAAGTGATCGACACGAGTGCAGCACGGCGGTAAACAGGAGAACTCTATGGCTTCCGGCTGGGCCATCGTCGGCACCGGTAGGTTTGCGGCAAATCGGATCGCGCCAGCGCTCAACCGGGCGCTCGGCTGCCACCTCATAGCGGTCGTGAGTCGCGACCGCAAACGTGCCGAGGAGTTCGCGTCTGAGTATGGCGCTCCACGCGCCTACGACGACCTGGAAGCCGCCGTCCGCGACCCGGACGTGCAATGCGTTTGGGTGGCAACCCCGCACAGCCTCCACCTCGAACCGGTGCTTACGGCGCTACGTGCGGGGAAGAGCGTGCTGTGCGAGAAGCCCCTGGCGACCAGTCGCGCCGACGCGCGCGAAATGATCCGCACCGCCCGGCGCACCGGGGTGCAACTGGGCACCGGTTTCCACCTCCGCTACCACCCGCTCCACCAGGAGGTGCGCCGGCTGGTCACCTCCGGAGCGCTGGGCGACATCGCCTTCGCGGAGGCGGAGTGGTCAACGGCTCCGGTGCGCCCCGGGCAGGGATACAACTCCCCGTGGCGGTCGGACCCAGACCTCGTGTTTGCGGGCATCACAACCGGGACGGGCGTGCATGTGCTGGATCTGCTCCGCTTCGTTCTGGACGACGAGATCACCGCCGTCAGCGCATTTACAAACGCCGCGGCCAGCCCGATCAGCCCGCTCGAAACACGAGCCGTCGCATCGCTGCGCTTCAGCCGTGGCACGCTGGCGCAGATCCGCTGTTTGCGCGCCATTCCGCGTCCGGAGAACGACCTCGTCGTGATCGGCGCCGATGCGCGCGTGGCGGCCCGGCACACCATCGACGAAGCAACGCA
Source organism: Chloroflexota bacterium (assembly GCA_036741355.1). Classification (GTDB taxonomy): domain Bacteria; phylum Chloroflexota; class Dehalococcoidia; order CAUJGQ01; family CAUJGQ01; genus JBBRGK01. The sequence goes on along the minus strand of DAINSK010000001.1, from coordinate 152,776 downwards.
CGGCGCGCTCGAGATCGAGGGGGCCGACGCCGAATTGGTTGGAGTGCCGGTCGGCGTTGATATGTATGCCTTGCAGGCGGAAGCATTCGCGCGATCCGTCCAAGATCGCGACGAGCCAAGCGCGTCCGGGGAGGATGGATTGCGCGTCGTAGAGGCGCTGGACGCATTGCTCGAATCGGCAAAGACGGGAAGAGCAGTTTCGTTGGAATAGGAAGAACAAAATACAGTGCGTATCGTTCTTTACCTTGGCAAGGGGGGCGTCGGTAAGACCACCACCTCGGCCGCCTCTGCCGTTTGTTCGGCCGCAAAAGGGCACCGCACGCTGGTCGTGAGCACGGACATCGCGCACAGCCTAAGCGACGTGCTGGACCACGAGCTAAGCGACCAGCCCCGCGCCCTGGCACCCAACCTTTGGGCGCAGGAAATCAATGTCCTTGCCGAGATGCGTCGCTATTGGGAGTCTGTTCGTCCTGAGGTGAACCAGGCGCTTGCCGGCGAAGGGTTGGGCGAAGTTGCCGCCGAAGAGCTGGCGATATTGCCCGGGATGGACGAGATCGTCGCACTTGCACAGGTTCACGAGCTCAGCAAGGGCGGAGAGTATGACGCCGTGTTCGTCGACGCCGCGCCGACCGGTGAGACGATCCGCCTGCTGTCGATGCCCGAGACCTTTCCCTGGTACGCGGAGCGGCTGAAGCGTTGGGCGAAGCGGATTCCGCGCTTCGCGCGCCCGCTGGCAAAGGGACTCGCGGGCGACGGCGGTCTGCTCGATTTCGCCGATCGCATCTCCGAGCAGGTGAAAGGGCTGCGGCTCGTGCTCACCGACCCGGAAGTGGCGAGTTACAGGCTAGTGGTGATCCCAGAACGGATGGTGGTCAAAGAAGCGTTGAGGGCGCAGACCTATCTAAACCTTTTCGGATACCCGATCGACGCCGTTGTGCTCAACCAGGTATTGCCCGAGCCAGCCGCCGAGGGCGCCTACTTGAGCGAGATGTGGGATCAGCAACAACGGTATATTCGCTGGGTCGAAGACAGTTTCCGGCCGCTGCCGATCCTTAGGGCGTTCCGTTCTCCACGTGAGGTGATAGGCCTGGCCGCCCTCGCAGACCTCGCCGGCCAGATGTTCTCCGAAGGAGACCCGATCGAGGTGCTTCACCGCGGACCGACGCAGGTGATCGACCCGATCGACGGCGGCTATCGGATGCGTATTCCCATGCCGAACGTAGAGGCAACGCGCCTGACTATGGCCAAGAAGGGCGATGAGCTCTACGTCGAAGTTGGCAACATCCGCCGGGAAATAGCGCTCCCACGAGCGCTCGCGTCGCTTGAGGCCGCTGGCGCCCGCCTGCGAGATGGCAACCTCGAGATCACATTCAGCGGACCGGCGTTGCCCGAGGCAGCCGGGAATAGGCAGTAGGCAGTCGGCAGTCGGCGGGGGAACCTCATCAGCGGGCCACGGGTGAGACATTTGGATTTTGCGTGCTCTGTGGGCGCCCGCTATACTGAGAATGGTATATGAACCACGGAACGAGCCCGCGGAGGTATCGGGTTGCCATACGAAATTATCGAGACGTGCATTGGTTGCACGGCGTGCACTAAACGCTGCCCAACCGGCGCAATCACCGGCGAGCGCAACGTTATCCACGTGATCGATCCGGCGTTGTGCATCGATTGCGGCGCCTGCGGCGTGGTCTGCCCACCGGAAGCGATTCTTGACGACCTCGGCGACGTCTGTAAGACGTTCCCGCGCAGGGAATGGCCGAAAGCGATCGTCATCGAGGACAACTGCATCGGCAGCGGCTGCGAGCTATGTATCAATATCTGCCCGTTCGATGCGCTGAGCCTGCAGCAGAGCGAGACGGTCAGCGACTTCTACGGCGTCGCCACATTGAACGAGCGCAAATGCACTGGTTGCCGGCTATGCGAGGAGGCGTGCGGCTGGGCCGCGATCTACATCGACCCGCCACGTGAGCTTCTGAAGAAGCCGGGCGCCATGGTCCCGGTGCCGGCCTGACGCCGGCAATTACTTCCGCACGAATACATTAGGCCGGCCCGTACGGGCCGGCCTTCGTCAATGCCGATTACCACCCGGCCATTACTCCTCGAATGAGATTGCCTGTTCGGGGCATAGCTCAACCGTCTCCTGCAGCTTGGCGCGCAGGTTCTCAGGCACTTCTTCCATAATGATGTACGTGCCGTCATCGCGGACTTCAAAAATATCGGGTGCTGTCCGAGCACAGACACCGTGGCTCTTGCAGAGGTCGTAATCGATATCTGGTCTAAGCGTCGCCATCTGCTGCCTCCTCTTCCCCGCCGTGTCAGCATGCTACGACGCGCGACGAACGCTGACAATGGGGCTCGGTGCTATCCTTGTTCTGCTGCCCAACACTGGCTAAGAGGGAACGACTGCTTGTCCGATTCGCTTGAACGGCGCCTGCTGGCGCAGCTTTTCCTCGACTGGGTGGAAGAGCGCACGGGCGAGCGGCCGGCCGCTGCCGCACAAATCGACGGGGGCGTACTGTGCACAAGCATAGACGGAAAGCGGATGGCCGTTGCGATCGAAGCAGCCAACTCCGGCGGCGGTCTGGCATCCTGGACAAGCGCCGTCGAATCGTTCGAACACCGGCTTGACTCCGGCAATAATGGCGCAGTTCTCGCCTGGCTTCCCGCGGGCGCAGAGCTGCCCGCGGCGGAGCCGAAGGCCTCGGAGGCAGCAGCCCTGGTACAACAGGCGATCGACCGTCTCGCCCCGGGCGAAATGACCGATGCGAGGCTGCCGATTGCGATCGGCATTCGCAAGCGCGATGAAGCCGGGGCGTATGTCACCGCTTACGGCGGGCTGGCGCCGCTATGGGCCCAGTTCACGGACCGCGTCCAAGGGTATTACCAGATCGACAGCATGGCGCTTCATCGCCTCCCGGGCGACGAAGGGTACATCACGGCATTGATCGACCGGATTGTGGAAGCGAGTAACGGGCTCGAGTTGAACGAATCCGCGTCGGTTGAGGCAGAGGACTCCTGGCGGGTGCAGCGTCTGCTGTGTGGCGAAGGCTGCGCGCTGGTGGGGCTACCGCCGTCTGACCAGACCGAAAGCGGCGCTCCGCTGCGCAAGCGGCTGCGGGCAGTATTGCGCGAAAGTCGCGAGCGGTTAGCAATTGCCGATGCCGAACTGCGTGTGCTCGTTTTGTACGGACATTACGCGTCGATTGAGGACGAGCCAATAGGGCCAGCGCTGCGCGGCCAGGATCCGGCGTTGTTCGGCGGGCTCGACATGGTCGCGTTGATCGCCGATGGCGTAGTCAAGCCGCTCATCGACATTTCTCGTCAATCAACCTTCCAGCCCCGACCTCGCGGCTAAATCGCGCCGGGCCGAATGGCCGCAGATCTCGCAAAGCGTGCGTCCAGATTACTGCGGCGGGGCCGCGCCAAACTCGCCGACGCTACGCGCCGCGAGCGCCTGCTCGGCGTCGAGCTCGGCTTGGGCGTCATTTTCACGCGGCTCGTCCTTTGGACCATAGTTCGGCTGGGCGGGCCAGTCTGGTTCGATGCCGTAGTCCGATGACCCGCCGCCGAAAAAACGCCGGTACGCGAGGAAACCACCCGCTCCGACCGCCAGAATGATCACTGCTATGAGCAGCTTTGACGGGCCGTGTTTCTTCTTACGTCCAGGAACCGAAACGCCACCCGGAAGCGTGTCAGGGAGCTGGTCGAGCGCCGATTCGACGGTGTCTCGCGCGCGGCCGGCAGCTCGCTGTGCAGCGCTAACAATGGAGTCTCTGGCGTCGTCGGTCCCCGGCCATCCTTGCATAATCCTGGTGCCGGTATGCGAAAGGGTAGACGGGAGGCCGGATGCCCGGTTGCCGTTCGAACGGATGAAAGTCGAAGGTCGAAACCTCTCTTTGATTGCTGGCATGGCGGTTACGCTCCTTGCTGGTATTCCTGCCGTGGCTCAAGCGAGTCACGGTTTCGGCGCCACTCGCGATTCCGAGTGCCCGGGATCGAGCTGTAGTCGGCTGTGCAGATCCACGCACTCGAGCAGGTCTGTCAGTTCAAACGGCTTGGCCAGGTAACCCTGCGCACCGCTCTGCAGTGCGCGGTCCTGACCAGAATACGAGGCGGTCATGACGACGACGGGGGTCTGATGGCCGGCCGCGGACCGCAATTCGTCCAGTACCTGCCAGCCATCGACGCCGGGCATGCGAACGTCGAGCAAGATCAAGTCCGGCTTTGTCTTACCGACCTCGGAGAGGGCCTCGTTACCGTTTGCTGCCTGCGCAACCTCATAGCCCTCCTCATGGAGCGCCTGGGAGACGAAGTTGCGGATGCCGGCGTCATCGTCGATAACAAGCACTCGCCGTCTCGCTGCCTCGTTCTGCCCCCGATCGGGCGACGTCATATTTCTCTCCATGCACCGGATTCGGCATTTCCGGCGCCGCATATCCTTCATATCATAGGGCCGGGTAGGGGATCGGGGTATTATGCGGGAGGACCGGCGCGACGTATTTTAGAAAACTGATATAAGCGGCGTAGGTCCATCGGTAGGGGTGTTGCACGGCGGCCGGTGCCGGTATTCAAGCGGGTCTAAATCGGTTCAAGCGGCAATGGCTCGCCGGCCAGGGCCTCCTGAACCAGCGGATGGAATCGATCGAGCGAGGTGGTTCGAACCGTATCGCCGTTTGAGCCGATGGTAAGCTCCTGGCGCAGGACTCCTCGGTTTTTCAGCTCGCTTAGCTTGCCTTCTACAAGCTCGGGCGCGATGATGTCCCGATTGCGTTCGTGCTTCAGATATTCCGACATCCAGCGAAAGACTGGCAGGACGCCATTTCGCCTGGTGACTTCGAATTCATTGATTCGCCGCAGGAGCTCGAGCTCCAGAGCAGGGTCGTCTGACATCTTGCTGATTTCAAGCGGGTCGCTTTCGCCCCCCGCCGCTTCAACCAGATCACGGCTGACGCTCCCGGGTACGCCCGCGATCACCACGTGCTTTCCGAGCCTCAGGCGGAGGCGTGTCACGATCCGTATGTAGTCGCTATCTCCCGCCATCAACAAGAACGTTGAGGTATTGACTCTGTCCTGGGCAACTTCATAGAGATCGATAGCGACGTTCATATCCACTGTGCTTTGGGCTCGTTCACCACGAACTTTGACCGGACACATGAACGGTTCAATCCCGGCCACGCGCAGCCGGGGTTCGAGGTCCCGCAGATGCTCCTGGGTGAAATCTCCGTACGCCCGGGCGAAGCTCAGTAAACCGTACTTGCGCGCCTTTTCTACCCAGTGAACGGGATCCGGTGCCTGGCGATGCGAATTCCAGAGAGAGGTCACGATATTTTCGAGATCAACAAACAGGGCCACGTCGTCACTCAAAGGCATTACTCCTTTGTCAAATCCGGCGTGGGCCGCCTATGCAACTGGTAAAGAGCCGCGCGTCCCGCCGGACTGTGCACGGTGCCCGGCCGGCGCGCTCGGAGGGATTCGAACCCCCGACCCTCGGTTCCGAAGACCGATGCTCTATCCGCTGAGCTACGAGCGCAGAGAAATCCGCCTCCGCGGCCTCACGCTTCGTCAGGATTGTATGGACGCCGTCGTGACCGGGTCAAGGCAAATCACCGCGACAATGGCTACGAGGAAGGGGAGAAACCATCTGGTTTCTCCCCTTCCGTCTCTGCATACAATTCGTTCGCGTGCGCCTAATGATGGATCTTGTCCTTTACGGCGTCAGCGGCGTTTTCGGCGGCGCCTTTGACTTTACCCCAAGCGCCTTCCAATTTTCCTTCGTTCTTGGTTGCCGCGCCCTTGGTTTCCATGTCGCGGTCGCCGGTCACCTCGCCTGCTTTTTGCTGCGTGGCGCCGGTACCCTCTCGGAATTTGCCTTTCATCTCATCCTGGTTTGGCATCGCTTCAAACTCCTTTTTCAAGCGGTTCAATGCTCCGCTTTGTAGCTCCAGTGTGCACCTATGCGAGAGCGCCGCCATACCGCCGTTGCATTACGCGGCTGACGAATGGTACTAGCGGGGATAGATTATAAGGTAGACCGAAGGCGAACGGGTGGTAGAGGGCAGGTGGGGTGGATGGAGGGGATCGAACCCTCGATCTCCTGGGCCACAACCAGGCGCTTTGACCGCTAAGCTACACCCACCACAAGAAACGGCGAAGTCCGGGGACTCCCGGACACCTTTAAGTATAGGCGTGGACGACCATGCCGGTCAATTTCAATGCGAACCCGTCGAATGCACGCTGGTTAGTTTGGCAGAAACAAGCATAGGCGGGGCTCTACTGTGCGAGCCCCGCCTGGCTTGACCTCGATCCCTCCGGCCTACTTGTCAGCGCACAGCACGTCGCCGAAGAATTGGTACTGGCCTCCGGTGAACTTGAGCAACTGGATGCACTTGATCGGTCGATGGTCATCGGCGCCGGTCGCGATCGTGATGCCCTTTAAAAGCTGCGGGATCTGCAGGCCGTTGAACGATTCAACGGCCTGCATGATCGACTTGCGGGTCGGATTCACCCCGGCTCGCTTGAACACTTCGGCGTACAACTGGCCCTGCATGTAGCCGAAAATGTCGTTATTCACGAACTGCAGGTCGGGCGCGTTCTTACTCACGAAGTCCTTGACCGCGACCACTGACGGATCGTTGGGCTCGCTGGTCTGGTGGAAATAGGCGTCAGAAACCACGCCTTCCTCGTTTTGGGGGCCGCCCGCTATTTCCGCGACGGACGGGTCCAGCGCCACGTCGGTCATGATCACACGCGGCTTCCAGCCCTGGTCCGCTGCCGCCTTGAGAGCCAGACCGGCGTACTTTGGAATCGCCATCAGGTAGAGAACGTCCGCGCCCTTGTTCTTCAGGTTGGTGATCTGACTACTAACGTCGGCGGCGGTCGTCTCGTAAACTTCCTCGTCGACGATCGGGTTGTCGGACGTGCCCTTATCGCCAAGCACCTTCTTCAACCCGTCGCCGTAGTCCTTGCCGAAGTCGTCGTTCTGGCGCAGGATGCCGATCTTGCCCGGCTTCCAGTTCTGCTGGATGTATTTCGCGTATACCTGGCCCTCGGAGAAGTAGTCGGGCTGGAAGCCGATCGTCCAGGGGTGGCCCTTGACATCGGCGCCCCACTTGGCTGCGCCGGTGGCCACAAACAGGTGCGGAACCTTCTGGTCGTTGACATAGTCGAAGATGGTGGTGTTCGTCGGCGTGCCCAGGTCGGATACCAGCGCGAAGACTTTATCCTGTTCGACCAGCTTCTTCACCGCGGCGGCGTGTTGGCCGGCGAGTACTGGTCGTCTTCGATCTGGAGGTTCAGTTTGCGGCCGTAGATGCCGCCGTCGGCATTGATGGCATTAAAGCATGCCTGAATGACCTTGATGATCGGCGCGTACACCGAGCCCGGGCCCGTCAGACCGAACGCTGAGCCGAGCTTGATGTCGGTTGGCGTAACGCCCGTATCTGACGCCTTCGGAGCTTCTGCGCCGGCAGGCGCCTTGGCTCCGTGGCAGCCCTCTGCATTATTCGACCATGCGGCCGACCCTCCGGGGGGCTGAAATGTCATCGCCACGGCGCCGCCAGCGGCAGCACTGCCGGCGGCCGCAGCGGCCGGGCTGCCTGCCGTGCCAGCCGAGGCGGTGGTCGCCGGGGTGGCCGCTCTGGTTGCGGCCTGGGTCGCGGCCTGGGTCGCGGCGGTGTTGCTTACCGCCTTGTTTGCGTTCCCTCCGGCGTTGTTGTTGTTGCTGCTGCAGCTGACGGCGAGTGCCATGCCGAACGCCATGGCCGCAAATGCGAATCGCTTGTTCACTTCGGAACACCTAAACATACGTCCTCCCATTTCTTGTCCGCGGAGTTTTGATGGCGTGTTTGAACGAGAATCTGTCTGAACTAGCTGCGGGTCACCTCCTTTGGTACATCGGTGTTGGTGTGTGAGTCAGGAAAGCCGTCGGCGTTCGCCTCGGCGAGGCTCCTCGACGCGCCGCGGCGGACTATGCGGTCGCGGTACGGGTAATGGAGGAGCCGGTAATACGCCCCGGCGATCCCGTAGGGCATCAGGATCATGACGAGAATCAGAAAGAGGCCGTAATAGACGCCCGCCGCATAAATTGGGAACGTCTTGAACGCGGTCGACAGGTGACTTCCGAGCGCCGGAATATCGGTCGGCGCCGGCAGCTGGTTCGCATTCAGCGTCATGACGCGAACGATGATCGCGCCCAGGACGCTGCCGAGGATGGAGTCGAGGCCACCAATGACGATCATCGCCAGAATTGCGATCGATAAGTTGAGGCCGAAGGTATCCGGGTGGACGCCGGAAAGCGTGTACGCAAGGAAAGCGCCGCTGAGGCCGGCGACAAAAGCGCTAATACCGAACGCCAGCACCTTGTATGCCGCGAGGTTGATTCCCACTACCTGGGCAGCTGGCTCACTGTCACGCAGGGCGCGAAGGGCGCGGCCCACTCTGCTCCGCCCGACGTTCCAAACGATGATGCCGCAGATAGCGGCTGCCAGAAACGTCAAAAAGACCTTGTACTCATCTGTGGAGAGGTGCCCGTTGGGAAAGTGGGTCAGAACTCCGGGGACGGTCGGCAGGAATTTCGGCCGGATCTGGATACCCTGCGATGCCCCCGTCCAACTTGCGACTTTCGACCACTTACCGATCGACGGCATCGCGATGGCGAGACCCAGTGTTGCAATCGCGAGGTACGGGCCGGTTAGTCGAACCGCCGGCAGGCCCAGGAGGAAACCCACAGCTGTAGCGAGCAGAGCACCCACGATCACGGCAGCGAAGAACGTCACGTGGTGTTGCTGAACCATTATGCCGACCGTGTACGCGGAGATAGCCAGCAACGCACCGTGACCGAGCGATATCTGGCCGCTCATGCCGATCAGCATGTTCAGGCTGATGGCCGCCATTGCGTAGACGGTCCAGTCGGCCAGGTTGTCGTTCTGGAACGACGGCATGAACAGCGGCACGACGACGAGGAACACGGCCGTGCCCGCCAGTCCAAGCACACGTCGGTATCGTCGCGGCAGCAGCAGCACGATCACGACGAAGACCAGGCCGGCCAGCAACGCTCTGCCGAATTCAGGCGATTGGTACAGCCGTAGCGCGTTTACCACTGCCTCATACCTTGGCGACCACGCGCCGGCCCAGCAGGCCGGTCGGGCGAATGACCAACACGAGGACGATGACGACAAACGCAACCGCGTCGGGAATCCCCTTCAATAGATCGGCCCCCACGACGACGTTCTGGACGATGCCAACTACAAATCCGCCGACTACGGCGCCCACCGGATTGTCCAGGCCTCCCAGCACAGCCGCGGCAAAGGCGTACAGCAGGACGCCGATCATCATGTTTGGATCCAGGCTGAGCGTATTCGCGACGAGCATACCCGCCGCCGCCCCAACGACCGATGCCAGCGCCCAGCCAATGGTCAGCATCCAGCTGACCGGCACGCCGCACAGCCGCGACGCCAATGGGTTTTGCGCCGCGGCGCGGCTGGCCAGACCGACCTTCGTGTAGTTGAAGAAGCAGAAAACAAGCGCCATCACGACCAGCATAACGGCGATTGTGCCCACGGTCGGTTTACCCACGGACGCGCCAAAGATATTGAATGAGCCCCTGCCGAACGGCGTCGGAAACGCTTTTGGCTGCGACTGCCAGATGAAGTTCGCACTCGAGTTGAAGATCTGCAGCAGGCCGAGCGTAACGATGATGACCGTCAGTAACGGAGCATTCTCGACCGGCTTGATCACGACGCGTTGCACAACAGTGCCGAGAATAGCGGCCAGGACCAAGACGATCGCAAAGCCGAGCCAGAATGTGATCTTCTGGTCGACGATCAGCGACCAGGCGAAGAAGGTCGAGAACATCGCCATCTCGCCCTGGGCAAAGTTCACCACGCCGGTCGAGCGATAGATCAAGACCAGAGCGAGCGCGACCGAACCGTAGATCGCACCAACGCCGATGCCGTTGGCCACCTGCTGCCGATCGAAGTTGACTTCGCTTATACCGGTCGCCTTCAGGAAAAGCAGAAACGCGTACACGGCGATCAGGACCAGGATGACCGTGCCAGTTTGAGTTGCGACTGCTCGTGCCCGAACCATTTCGCCTCCCCGTCATGCGCGGACCGACCATGGAAATCGGTCAGTAACCGAGGTACGAGCGGCGAATGTCCTCGTTGTTTTGCAGCCGCTCGGCTTCATCGGACATTGCCACGCGGCCGGTTTCAAGTACATACGCGTAGTCCGCGATGCCGAGCGCCACCTTGGCATCTTGCTCGACGACCATGACGGTGAGCTTCTCGTCGTCGCTGATCGCCTTAATGATGCGGAAGATGTCGCGCACGATCAACGGCGCTAACCCGAGCGACGGCTCGTCCAGGAGCAACAGCTGTGGACGTGCCATGAGCGACCGAGCGATGGCAAGCATCTGCTGCTCGCCGCCGCTGAGGGTGCCCGCGACCTGCGACCGACGCCGCCCGAGCACGGGGAAGTATTCGTACATCCGCTGCATATCGCTCAAAACGCCGGCACGATCGCGGCGGGTGAACGCGCCCAGTTTGAGGTTGTCAAGCACGCTCAACTGCGTAAAAATCTGGCGGCCTTCAGGGACCTGCGAAATCCCGATCTTCACGATTTTTTCGGCGCTCATGCCTGTTATTTGCCGTCCGTTGTACTCGACGGCGCCCGCCGACGGCCGCAACAGTCCCGAGATGGTGCGAAGCAGGGTGGACTTGCCCGCGCCATTTGCGCCGAGCACAGCCACGACCTTCCCATCGGGCACGAAGATTGAAACATCTCGCAATGCGACCACCGGTCCATACTGGGTGCGAAGGTTAGTCGCCCTCAGCATCGTCGCTCGCCTCCCCGAGGTACGCTTCGATCACCACCGGGTTCGCCTGCACTTCGGCCGGTGAGCCTTCCGCGATCTTCTTGCCAAAGTCGAGGACGAAAACCTTGTCTGAAATACCCATCACGAGCTGCATGTGATGCTCGACAAGCAATACGGCCACGTCGAATTCGTCTCGAATACGGCGAACGAGCGCTGCCAGGTCGCCCATCACTTCATGCGATAGGCCGGCGGCGGGCTCATCCATCAGGAGTAGCTTTGGCCGCGAGACGAGCGCTCTGGCGATATCAACGCGCTTTTGAACGGCGAACGGCAGGCTGCCTACCACGTGATCGAGATAGCGATCGAGACCCAGGAAACCGCTGATATCCCGCGCACGCTCGCGTCGAAGGTTCTCGCTACGATCGGCGTAGGGCAGGTGAATGCCGCCGATGACCGATAGCCCCGCGACGCTGATGCCCGATGCGATTGCTGCTGTTGCCGCGGTGACGGCGCCGGTGCCACCCGCGGCCGCGGCGGCGCCCGCGCCGGCAACTGCCGCGGCGCTCAGAATGCCGATCTGCCGGTAATCGGGATGTACCTTCGACGTTTGCCCGACGAGCAGGTTGTCGAGAACAGTCATCGTCTTGAACAGTTCGAGGTTTTGGAACGTGCGCGCGATGCCGCGTCGGATGATGTCTTCGGCTGGAGTCCGAAGCAGGTCGACATCGTCGAAGCTGATGGCGCCGCGGTCGGGCTTGTAGAATCGGCTGATGCAGTTGAATACGGTGGTCTTGCCGGCGCCGTTGGGGCCGATCAGCGCCACGATCTCGCTCGGGCCGACGGCAAACGAAACCCCGTCCAGCGCGACGATGCCGCCGAACCGGATCGATAGGTCGGAAATCACGAGGCCACTCGCCATTGCTGTGTCATTTAGCCTGAGGGTGACGTTGGGGGAGCGCAGGTCGGCTTTGTATCAGACATATATAGCAAGCGTATCGTCAGCGTCAAGGTAAGGGGTTAGAAGGTCTAGTTGTTGCTTAGCCCGCTCGAGCGCGTTGCACGGCGGCGTTCAGCGCTCGCTCGGCGTAAACCCGGACCAGGTGGGTCCGGAATTCTGCCGAAGCATGGATGTCCCCCAGAGGCACGACTCCCGTACCGGCCTGCTGGGCGGCGATCTTGATGTTGTCCGGCGTTGCCTCGCGGCCCAGAAGTGCCCGCTCCGTCGCTGTCGCGCGGCTCGGCGTTTCACCCACGCCGCTGATGCCGACACGGACGTCCGCAACGTTCGAGCCGCCGCCTCCGAGGGTGACGACCGCGGATATACCAACCAGCGCGTAGCCCGATGCCTGGTTGGCCATCTTCAGATAAGTCGAGCCCGTACGCGCGGGGAGGGCTGGGATGCGGATCTCGGTTAGTACTTCATCTGCGGCGAGTGCCGTTGTCAACAGCTCGGTGAAGAACTCCGACGCCGCGATCGTCCTGGTTCCTTTAGGCCCGCGCGCCACCAGTACTGCGTTTAACGCCAGGGCAACGCCTGGCTGGTCTGCGCCCGGATCAGCGTGGGCGAGGCTGCCGCCTATCGTGCCGCGGTTCCGAACCTGAACGTCGCCAATCGATGCGGCCGCCTCTGCAACCACCGCACACCGCCGCAGTAGGAGCTCGGAATCGGCAACCGTGGAATGGGTGGTAAGGGCGCCGATCGCGATGTAGTCGCCGTCCTCGCGGATGTACGACAGGTTCGGGACATGCCCGAGATCGACGAGGTGCGCCGGTGCGGCCAAGCGCAGCTTCATCAGCGGGATCAGACTGTGGCCGCCCGCCAGCAGCTTGGCGTCGTCGCCGAGGCTCCCCAGCAATGAAATCGCTTCATCGAGGCTGGTGGGGCTGTGGTACTCGAACGTACTGGGAATCACGAGAAACTCCTCCGGCTCATGGGTTGTGCTTTGATCGGTCAACGTTGCACGGGTGATGAGGCGCTGCGTGGTCCGCTCAGACCGACGCCGGCGTTGCTTGCCTCGGCTGCTTCGCCGCGTACTGAATCGCGTTGACAATGTGCTGATAGCCGGTACAGCGACATAAGTTGCCGTGTATGGCGTGCCGGATCTCATTCTCAGACGGGTTCGGATTGCTGTTGAGGAGCCCGCAGGCCGACATGATCATGCCGGGAGTGCAGTAGCCGCACTGCAGTCCGTGCTCCTCCCAGAAGCCCTCCTGCACGGGGTGAAGCTTTCCGTTCTTTTCAAGCCCCTCCACTGTGGTGAACGTTTGACCGTTCGCCTGGACGGCAAACATAGTGCACGACTTCACCGCGAGATCGTCGAGCAGGATGGTGCACGCGCCGCACTGGCTGGTGTCGCAACCGATGTGGGTTCCAGTAAGTCCCAGATTTTCACGCAGGAAGTGAACGAGCAGCAACCGTGGCTCCACGTCGCCTTCGTAAGTCTTGCCATTCACCGTCACCGAAACGTGTTGCATGTCCATATCCCTCCATTGAAAATCTACCCCTACGCCTAAGCGCGCAGCCGGGTACCGGTCCGACGGTTTTCCCTCTCCAGCTTTACGCCAATTCGCCAACGGTCATCAGGGGCCTGCTCCCTTCGGTACACCCCGAATCCAAGCTCCCCTCTCCATCGGCATGCAGAGGGGCTGGGGGTGAGGTCTGCCGCGGCCGGGGGTGAGGTCTTCCGCGCGGCGAAGCCGCGTCACGAGCCCTCGACCTGCTTCTCCATGCACTTGAAGAACTGCTCGATCATCTTCCGCGCCGTGACGGACAACAACCGTTGACCGACGCTGGCAATGAGGCCAGCGACCTGGGCGTCCCCGTCATATGTGACAACCGTCTCGTCGCTCTGCTCGGCGAGCGTCAGTACGCCGCTGCCTTTGACCCGACCGGGACCGCCCCCGCCCTCGACGCTCATTCGGTAACTGGTGGGGCGCACCTGCTCCAATAGCTGGATTTTGCCCGCAAACGTCCCTTTGATTGCCCCAATGCCGACCCGCATTTTCGCCTCGTACCGGTCATTTCCTAGCTCTGTGAACTCCTCGCCGCCGGGCATGCAATGGCTAATTGCGGTTGGATTGAGCATCGCGTTCCACACCGCATCGCGACGTGCATTGAATGTGTAGGAGCCCGATAACTGCATGGGCGATCCGGACCTAGGGGTGACTAGCGGCAACTTCCGGCGGACGTGCATTCCATAAAGAAGCGGACGGCGCAGATAGTAGCACGTCCATTCAGGTTGTCAACCACAAGCACGCGGGCAAGCCTACACGGTTACCAAGCAGTTGAGCAAATGTTCTAAAAATAGTTGACAGGCTGTTTGTGAAACCGTACACTATCGGCGACCGATCGGTCCCAGTGCCGTGAGGTTTCAGGAGTCACGGCCGATCCAAACGGTGTCGCGACACGTACTAGTAGATGGTTGGGATGCTGTGGCGGACGAGGGCCGGGCTCGCCGGGCGCCGTCTATCAGTTATAGAGCATTAGTGCAAGATAATGCGTCTGCGCTAAGGATCTTCTAATACAGCGCAGCTACGATGCCATTGACGGAGCGCATCTCGTCTGCCCTCATGACGGGGCCAAGGTGCGTCGGCCAACCCAAATTGGCGATTAGAGCAGATTCCAGGCGGTTGAGAGGCCGCCTTTAGGGGAGTTGAACCGGGCAACCGGGAGGGGGATTCAGAGATGCTATTTCTCAAGTCGTGTCCAAGGTGCCGGGGGGACATGAGTAACAACCAGGCCGATCCGGGTGAGCGCGCCTGTCTCCAGTGCGGGTTTGTGACCTACCCCACGCCGCCACTTCCGTTCGTACGGGAGCGCAGCGGCCAGTCGAGCCGCCCTCGAAAGGCCAAGCAGGTAGCGTAAAGGCGCCGCTTAAAACGCCACGTAAAGAGGACGGTGGTGGAAAGCTGCCGTCCTCTTTGCGCGCCAGGATCACTTTGCCCGCATCTCTTCGGGACCGGTAGAGCCGGCGTCCTGTAACTCAATCAGCGCCGCCTGCCACAGCTCCGGGGTGTTTGCATTTCGAAACGACTGTAAACGCGGATCGAATGCGGCCAGTTCGGCCTCGTCCACACGGCGAACGGCGACCTTCGGGAAGAACCGGTCGACTTTGTAGTCTCCGGTCGCGATCTGGGTCTCGATGTGGCGCAGGCACTCGGGACCGTAGACAGTATGTGTCTGCTGGGTAATGCCGCCCACGACTGGCAGCACGACGTCTGCTTGTTCGGATAGTTGCACCAGATAGCCGAGCAGCGCCGCCGAGAGGAACGGCATGTCCACCGCGACCACAAGCGCACTGCAGTCCGGGCGCGTCCGCAGCGCCGTGTAGATTCCGCCCAGGGGCCCAATACCCGGGATCTCGTCCTGTACAACCTGGACGCCTTCGACCTGTTCGGTGCGCTCAGATGGTCCAATCACCAACACGTACGGCGTGACCGACTTGAGCGTGGCCACCGTGCGCTGCAACAACGTTTGTCCGTTTATCGTGAGTAGGGCCTTGTCACGCCCGAAACGCGAACTTCGACCCCCCGCGAGCACGACTCCTATGACGGACATCTTGCCATCCCCTCGGCTACGATGTTAAATACCGGCACGGGCCCGCCGCGAAGTGTGGTGGGTGGTAGTGGACCCCGCCGGCAAGCTCGGCTCCAGATTGCTGCCCGGCGGCGGATAGGAGGCACTTCATCATGCCGGACAAAGGCAAAAGCGGGCCAAAAGGAAAAGGCGGATCTAAGCCACCGGCAGGCAAGACCGGTAAAGGTAAAAAGTAACCGGCGGCAGTCGGCAGTCGACAATCGGGGCAGGCCGGGTTCGGCTGCTCGGCGCGACGACCTCTATCCCCCATCCCCTGTCCCCGATGCGGGGACAGGGGCGATCCTGCGAAGCAAGTGCGGGCTTTGGCCGGGTTAGTCGCGGCTTTGGCGGTTTTCCGACACGCTATGCGTGCCGTGCCTCAAATTGCTGCCCGGGCGCGTAGACAGCACCAACCCCCGCGCAGACGCCTCTCATTCTCCGCATCGGGGCAGCGAAGCGTGTCCTCTTGAGGGAAAGAGAGGTCGGGAGAGATTGGGGTCAACCGTCGTTACCAGATCCCAAGCATCATTTTTACGTCTTCTGACGCCATGGTGCGCGGATCCCACGGCGGTGAGAACGTGATCTTAACGTCGACGTCCTTGACCGCCGGCAGATCTTTCAGCACCTGGTAAGCCTGGCCCTGGATTAGTCCGCCAAGCGGGCAGCCTGGACTGGTCAGGGTCATCGTCACCTCGATTTTCTCTTCGTCCGGAATGTATTCGGCACCGTAAACGAGGCCCAAATCCACCACGCTTAGACGCAGCTCCGGATCTTCCACGGTCTTCAGCCGTTCCATGATCTCGTCTACGCTCGGTCCCACCTGCTCCGTCGTCATGTGAACCTCCTACTGCTGCTTGCTGCAACCAACCGACCTCGGCTGATTGCTATCTCTCCGAATCGCCATCGTCATGTTCGTCCAGCGCGTCGCGTAGCACTTTCCACGGCAGCAGGGCGCATTTTATTCGTACCGGAAACTTTGCGACCCCTTGCAGCACCTCCAGATCGCCCAGTTCAGCCGCCGGGTCCTCGCCTTCCTTGAGCATCCGCTCAAACGAACCGATCAGCCGATCGGCTTCACCCGCATCAAGGCCGGCGATCTCGTCGGTCATCATCGAAGCCGACGCCTGGCTAATGGCGCAGCCGCGCCCAGTAAAGCCCGATTCCGCGATTGTGTCGCCGTCGAATCGGAGGTCCAGCGCAATTTCGTCCCCGCACACTGGGTTCAGCCCCTCGGCATGCACGTCCGGCCGCTCGAGCGCACGGTGGTTGTGGGGGCGACGATAGTGTTCGATGACGAGTTCGCGATACAACTCGTCCAGTGGCAGCTCGTCACGCATCATGGTCATTCGTGCTTAACCAACGGCGGGCGCAGTCTCGAGAGAGCCCAGTACGGCGCCGACTTCACGAAGACCGTCGACCAGCGCGTCGACCTCGGCTTTCGTATTGTAGATGTAGAACGCAGCCCGTGCGGTTGCTGCGAGGTTCAGGCAGCGCATGAGCGGCTGGGCACAGTGGTGGCCCGCGCGTACGGCAATCCCCCTGTGGTCGAGTATCATGCCCACGTCGTGTGGATGAACGTCTAAATAATTGAACGCCACGACGCCGCCGCGATCGGCCACGTCGAGCGGGCCGTAAACCGACACGCCCGGTACGGTGGCCAGACGCTCCAGCGCATAGCCCGTAATCGCGACCTCATGCTCGCGCACTGCATCCATACCCAACGTTTCCAGGTAATCGATCGCCGCGCCGAAGGCGGCGACGTCGGCGAAATTTGGTGTTCCGGCTTCGTAGCGCGTCGGTGCGCCGGCAAATGTCGACGATTCAAGCTCGACCCGCACGATCATCGAGCCACCCGTTTGGTATGGGGCCATCGTCTTCAGGATCCGGCGGCGGCCGTAGAGAACGCCGACGCCTGTTGGCCCTAGCATCTTGTGCGCCGAACAGGCGAAGAAGTCGCAGTCGAGCGCCCGCACGTCGACGGGCATGTGTGGTGCGCTCTGGGCGCCGTCAACCAGGATCAGGGCGCCATGTTGATGGGCGAGGTCCGCAAGCTCTCGTACCGGCGTAATCGTCCCGAGCACGTTGGAGACGTGGGCGACCGACACGAGCCTGGTCCGCGGACCGAACAGGCCGCGAGCGGCGTCCATGTCCAGCCGTCCCTGCGCGTCTAGCGGGATGAAGCGTAGAACCGCACCGAGTTCTGCCGCGACCAACTGCCAGGGCACGAGGTTACTGTGGTGCTCAAGGTGCGTCAGGATGATTTCGTCGCCGGGGCCGAGGTTCGCCCGCGCCCATGCGTGCGCGACGAGGTTGATCGATTCCGTCGTGCCCCGTGTGAAAATAATCTCCTCGTCGCGCTCCGCATTCAAAAAGCGGGCAACCTTGCGGCGCACGTCTTCGTAGATATCAGTCGCTTCCTGCGACAGCGTATGCACGCCGCGATGCACGTTTGCATTGTGCTGCTCGTAGAACTCGACGAGCGCTTGGATCACCTGAACCGGCTTTTGCGAGGTCGCGGCGTTATCCAGGTACACGAGCGGGTAGCCGTGAACCGTTCGCTTCAGGATGGGGAAGTCGCCGCGGATTCGCTCGACATCGAGCATAGTCTAGCCTTGCTTTCCTGTAGCGCTAGGAGTCCGGGTCGACGAATATCTCGTCGCCGCGAACCTCCACCGCATATTTATGCACCGGTATCACTGCGGGCAGGGTCAGCGGTTTGCCGGTGCGAACGTCGAACAGGGCGCCGTGGCGCGGGCACTCGATCTTGAAGCCTTCGAGGGAACCCTGGTCAAGAGGGCCACCGTCGTGGGTACACTCGCCGGCGATGGCATAAATTGACCCCTCAACATTGCAGAGTGCGATTGGAAGGCCGTCCGCCTCCACGTAGTGAACACGTTGGTTTGGTACGTCCTGCAGGGTCGCCACTTTCTCCCAGGCCATTGATTGCTCCGGACCTAGAATTCGACACGTTCGTCGATTGCCTGTTCCATCCGTGTGCGAAGCGCCTCATCCGGCACCCGCCCGGTTACCTGGTGAAAGAAACCGGTGACGAGGATCTTCTCCGCCTGCGGACGCGAAATGCCGCGCGACTGGACATAAAACAGCTGTTCATCATCGACGGGCCCAACGCTCGCGCCGTGCGTGCAGCGTGCGACTTCCGACGTTAGGATCTCGAGCACCGGGTCCGAGTCCGCCCTGGCCGAACCGCTGAGCAGCAGGTTGCGGTTCTCCTGGTTTGCGTTTGCAAGCCTGGCGTTTGGTCCGACACGAACGAGTCCGTAGTAGATCGAGCGGGCGCGGTCGTTGAGCGCCGACTTGAACAGCAGGTCGCTGGTTGTGTTCGGCGCCTGGTGGTCCTGCAGCGTCACATAGTCGAACTGCTGGTTCTTGCGCCCGAAAAACAGTCCGAGTAGCTCGCTGCTCGAGCCCGAACCGCGCATCACGGACTCGCCCGTCACTTTGCTCAGCCTGCCGCCGAGGCCGACGGTGACAAAGTTCAGCCGCGCGTCGCGATCGAGCACCACGCGCTGCATGCCGAAGTGCTGCGTGGTGTCTCCCCACCGCTGCAGGTTTGCGTAGCGAACGTGAGCGTTGTCTCGTACGAAGATCTCGGTCACGCCGCTGCTGAAGATCCCTTTGACGGAGTCCGGCGAGCCGTATTCCTCGACGATCGACACCTGGCTGCCGATGTCGGCCACGACCAGCACGTGTGGAAACACCGCCATGTTTTCCGTCGCGGCCGAGAGCAGCGAATAGAGCGGCAGCTTCACCACGACGTTCTTCGGAACATAGACGAACGCGCCGCCGCTCCAAAATGCGGCGTGAAGCGCGGTGAACTTGTCGCGCCCAACGGGCACGCATTCCGTCATGAAGTACTGTTGGACAAGCTCAGGGAACTCCTTGACCGCCCGGTCGATGCTGCAGAAAATTACGCCAACATTCCGTAACTCGTCGTCTAGCTGCGCGTCATGACCGTGGGAGTCGAACTGCCGCAGCAGGCCGGAAAACTGGCCGGCCGGCGGTGCGGGTAAAGCCGCAACCGATTCGTGGTCATCTACCGGCCGCGCGTGAGGCACGAATGCACCGAGGTTCAGCCGGGAGACATCGGTGTACTTCCAGGCGCGCTGCTGCGGCGTGGGCAGCGGTGTCTGCTCATAAACGTTCCACGCCTCGAGCCGCCGTTCTCGCATCCAGTCCGGCTCGCCCTTTTCCCGAGAGAGCGTCTCGACCGCATCTCTGGTAAATCCGGGGGCGAAACGGAACGTATCGAGGGTAACCTGTGTCATCTTTCGTTCCTCATCCCGCGGAGTCGTGGATCTTGTTCCGCGACCGCCCGGCGGGGCGCAAAACGGGCGGGCTCAAGCAGACTTGGGCCCGCCCGGAATCGCTCTTGGTTGCGTCCGATTGTGCATCGACGCCGTCGCCGCTGCGGCGGGCCCTGGCTAGCCTACCGAGCCTTCCATCTGGAGCTCGATCAGTCGGTTCAGCTCTACCGCGTACTCCATTGGCAACTCCTTGACGATCGGCTCGACAAACCCGTTGACGATCATCTTGGCCGCCTCGACCTCCGGAATACCTCTGCTTTGCAGGTAGAACAACTCATCCGTGCCGAGCCGTCCGACAGTCGCTTCGTGACCGATCGTCACCCGCTTGGCGTCGACTTCCATTGTGGGATACGTGTCCGAACGCGAGTCCTCATCGATCATCAACGCATCGCAGCGAACGCTTGCGCTGACGTCGTCGCATCCCTCGTAAACCTTGAGCAGCCCGCGATAGCTGGTGCGACCGCCGCCCTT
This sequence comes from Chloroflexota bacterium, assembly GCA_036741355.1. GTDB lineage: Bacteria > Chloroflexota > Dehalococcoidia > CAUJGQ01 > CAUJGQ01 > JBBRGK01. The sequence continues at coordinate 132,591 of DAINSK010000001.1, read as the reverse complement.
GCTGATCGACTTGGAAACGATATTCGAGGTGGTGTTTGGCGCCGCATGGACGATCTTTCCACCCGCGTCCTGGTGCTGTCCGGGCCCAGCGAACGCCAGCGAGAGGATCTCGCCGTGGGCGCCCGGTTCCATCAAGTAGATGCTCGGGTACTTCATCGTCAGCTTGCTGCCGAGGTTACCGTCGACCCACTCCATGACCGCGTCCTGGTAGGCGGCTGCCCGCTTGGTGACCAGGTTGTAGACGTTGCTCGACCAGTTCTGAATGGTCGTGTAGCGGACGCGGGCGCCCTTCTTAACGATGATTTCGACGACGGCGCTGTGCAGCGAGTCGCTCGAATAGGTTGGTGCCGTGCAGCCCTCGACGTAATGAAGGTAGCTGCCTTCGTCGGCGATGATCAGCGTCCGCTCGAACTGGCCCATATTCTCCGTGTTGATACGGAAGTACGCCTGCAGCGGAATGTCCACCTTCACGCCTTTGGGTACGTAGATGAAGCTGCCGCCGCTCCATACGGCGCTGTTCAACGCCGCAAGCTTGTTGTCGTTAGGCGGCACGATCGTGCCGAAGTACTCCTTGAAGAGTTCCGGATATTCCTGCAAACCCTGATCAGTGCCGACGAAGATCACGCCAAGCTTCTGCAGGTCTTCGCGGATGTTGTGGTAAACGACCTCCGAGTCGTACTGGGCGCCGACGCCGGCCAGGAACTTCTTTTCCGCTTCCGGAATACCGAGCTTGTCGAACGTGCGCTTCACGTACTCGGGTACGTCGTCCCACGATCGGGCGTTCTCGTCGGACGCCTTGACGTAATAGAACATGTTCTCGTAATCGATATCGTCGAGCTGGCCGTTGGCCCAGATCGGATTCGGATGGGCGCGGAAGTTAGCGAGCGCCTTCAGCCGGAAGTCCGTCATCCATTGGGGCTCGCCCTTCATTTTCGAGATGCGCTCGACCAACTCGGGCGTCAGGCCTCGCTCCGACTTGAAGACCGGAGCCTCGTCATCGTGGAAGCCGTACTTGTAGCCTTCGCCGATGCCTCTTATCGCTGTCGTCATATCACTCTCCCTTAGGGGTAAAGTCTAGAATCAAGATTCGATATCAGGCCGCGGCGCCGGTGAGCAGCCAATCGTAACCACGGCTCTCGATCTCCAGCGCCAGTTCCGGTCCGCCTGACTTGACCAGCCTGCCATCGGCCATGATGTGGACGAAGTCCGGCTTGATGTAGTTCAAGATGCGCTGGTAGTGCGTGATGATCAGGATGCCCATTTCGGGCCCTGCTGCCTCATTCACGCCCTCGGCGACGATGCGGAGCGCGTCCACGTCGAGGCCGGAGTCGGTTTCATCCAGCATCGCGAGCTTGGGCTGGAGTACCCCGAGCTGCAGAATCTCTGCCTTCTTTTTCTCGCCGCCGGAGAAGCCGTCGTTCACATAGCGCCGGGCAAACTCCTGGTCTACTTTGAGCGCCTTCATTTTGTCCATGAGAAGCGTGCGGAACTCGCGCACCGGCATATCTTCAGACCGAACCGAGTTCACGGCCCGGCGAAGGAAGTTGACCATCGTGACGCCCGGGATCGCCGTCGGGTATTGCAGGCTCAGGAACAGACCGCGCCGTGCCCGCTCGTCAGGTGGAAGGCGCAGGATACTCTCCCCTTGGAAGAAGATGTCGCCGCCGGTAACCGTGTATCGCGGGTGGCCCATAACCGTGTTCGCGAGCGTGCTCTTGCCGGAGCCGTTCGGACCCATGACGGCGTGGATTTCACCCTTGTTCACGATCAGGTTGACGCCCTTCACGATCTCCTTGCCGTCGATCGTGATGTGAACGTCCTGCAGTTCGAGAAGTGGTTGATTAATTGCCATCGAGCTCGTGTTGCCTTTCCTTTCGACTTATGAATTCAGGCGCATACCGGCGCAGCAACTTTTGCCGGCGCCAGACTAATGATGTACTCGCAGCGTAGCCCTCCATCGACGATACGGCTGACCTGCTCCACCGGGAGTTCGATCAGCGTCGAAATCGCCCGCTGTTCGGAGCGGCAGAGCGCCGTGCTGGCGAGCGCCGCGCGACGGTGAGGGCATGATGTGTTCATGAGGTGAACGCCGTCCTCGCGGATCTCAAAGTCTTCAAGGATCCCCTCGTCGGCGAGCGCCGTGACCAGCGAGGCGACGCGCTCTTCGACCGTGTTTCCGCTGATCTGCGACCGATGTTCCGCCGCGATGTGATCGGACATCCGTTCCAGCAGCGTCTCGAGCAGCCGCCGCCCGGCTCCCTCGCCGTCGTCCAGCGCTTCGACCTCGTGCAGCAGCCGCTCGACGAGGCGCGGATAGCCATTCGACTCGCGTTCGCGGGCGATATCGGTACGGAAGTACACGAAATAGGGCCGCCCGGTATGCTGTTTGACGGACCGGTAGTCGACCAGCGACTCGGTCGCCAGGATATCGAGATGGCGGCGAACGGCGGGCGGAGCGATATCGAGCTTTCGCGCTAGCTCGGCGATCGTCATGTCGCCGTGCTGGCGGAGCAGATCGAGTAGTACTTCGCGGGTTGCCTTCATTGCTGGTGCTCGTCTCTTGTGAGGACTGAGGACGCAACCATCGGGTTGCGGTCGTCTCTGCATAGAGTTTAACTCCGCGCGGCACTGCCTACAAGGGTATTCGCACTTTTATTCGAATTTTGTTCGAAAAGTCCGGTCGAGACAGGTTGATTAGATGGATCACCGGCTGGGCGTCTCAACGGTTTAACAGAAATACTGCATTTCTCGCCCGATCGTGTGATTAAAATGTGTAGAATGACCGCATAACGTAGCGGTGAGCCGGCCCCGGGCGAGTTGCGCGGGGTGACGTGGCGGGAGGGACTGCTGTGACCAAGCGACCGCTCATCCTCGCTGTCGACGATGAACCAGACATCTTGCGCGTTCTCGAACTTGCCCTTAGCGATGAAGGGTTCGACGTCCTGCGGGTGCAGCGCAGTCCTGAAGCCGTACCACTGGTGCGCGAACGTCGGCCGTCGCTCGTGCTATTGGACCTGATGATGCCGGAAATGGACGGCATGGAAGTCCTGCGACGCGTCCGCCAGTTCTCTGCCGTGCCGGTCATTATCTTGACGGCGAAGGGCAGCGATCGCGACATAATCGCGGGGCTGGACGCGGGCGCCGACGACTATCTCCAAAAGCCGTTCAACCTCAATGAGCTTGCGGCGCGCGTTCGCGCCGTGCTTCGACGCAGCAAGCCTGAGTCGGGCGACACGCTTGGCCGTCTTGTATTCGGAAACCTCGTGATCGACTTTGTGCGACGCCGTGTCGATGTAAACGACCAGCCGATCGCCCTGACACGCAACGAATGGCGTCTGCTCGAGCAGTTGGCGCGCAATCCCGGTCGTGTGCTGACCCATGAAGAGTTGCTGACCCGCGCCTGGGGACCCGAATTCGCACACGACAGCGACTATCTGCGCGTCTGGATGAGCCGCGTTCGCAAGAAGCTGATCACTGCCGGCGTCGATCCCAATCTGATCAAGACGGCCTCGGGTATCGGGTACGCTTTCGCCCTTAGCCACAAGGACAACGCTTCGGAGTCGGCCGGGGCGATGTCGCCGGCCGGGTAGAGGCTGGGACCAGACCCAACACAGTAAAGCCATCAGTAGCCGCCGGAACGGTGCTCAGGCCCGTCCCGGCGGTATTCTATTATCGTGCGGCCTTGCTCGCCGCCAACTTGCAGTGGAGACCGCCCATGACCAGCATCACCGGTAAAGCTCCTTCGGATGCGGCGAAACGCACCGGTACGAACCGTCCCAGGGTGCTGTCGGGCATAAAGCCGACTAGCAATCTGCACCTTGGTAACTACCTCGGTGCGATAAAACGCTGGGAGCAAGCCCAAGACCAGTACGACAACTTTTTCTGCATCGTCAACCTGCACGCGATGACGGTGCCCTTCGACCCCGTCGAATTGCGACGGCTGACGCGTGAGCTCGCTGCCGTCTACCTGGCGGCCGGAATCGACCCCAAACGCTCCGCGATCTTTGTCCAGTCGCAGGTGCCGGCTCACACGGAGCTTGCCTGGATCCTCAACTGCGTGACACCGCTCGGCTGGCTGTACCGCATGACCCAGTTCAAGAGCAAGTCGGGGGGTGAGCGCGAGACGGTCAGTATGGGGCTGCTGGACTATCCGGTTCTGATGGCCGCTGACATCCTGCTCTACCAGGCCGACGCCGTACCGGTAGGGGACGACCAGCGCCAGCACGTAGAGCTGACGCGTGACATTGCTCAGCGTTTCAACCAGCTCTTCGGCGAGACCTTCACACTGCCGGCACCACTGATTGCGGACACGAGCCAGGGTGCCCGCATCATGGGGCTCGACGATCCAACGGCGAAAATGAGCAAGGACAATCCCGACCCGAACCACGCCATCCGCCTGCTCGATCCGCCGGAGACGATCATGCGCAAGTTCAAGCGCGCGACGACAGATTCCGGACGCGAAATTCGCTTCAACCCGGAACAGGCCGGCGTTCACAACATGTTGACGATCTACCGCACGCTCACGGGCATGGACGTCGAAGAGATAGAAGCGCATTTCGAAGGCATGGGTTACGGCGATCTGAAACGCGAAACCGCCGAAGTCGTCATCGACGCCCTGTCGCCCCTGCAGCAGCGCTACCGCGAGTTGACCGAGGACCCGGCCGTCCTGGACAGGGTCCTGGCCGAGGGCGCCGAACGGGCGCAGGACGTCGCGAACAAGACCCTGGTTGCAGCAAAGCGGGCGGTCGGGCTGCTGTAATAGCGATGTCGCGGCAAGCCTCACCGGGGCGTCTGATGTGGGTTCCATTACAGATCGCGGTTGCCCGCTTTATAACCATTGACTATAATAAACATCGAAGATGTCTATACGAGTCGCGGGAGTTCGATGGACGAGTTCGACGTTGTGGTGGTGGGTGGCGGTCCAGGCGGCTACGTCGCGGCCATACGGGCGGCCCAGTTGAAGCTTCGCACTGCCCTCGTCGAGCGGGACCAGGTGGGCGGCATCTGCCTCAACTGGGGGTGCATCCCTTCCAAAGCGTTGCTCCGCAACGCCGAGATCCTTCACTTGTTTCATCGGGCAGCGGAATTTGGCATCGCCGCCGAGGGCGTTCGGGGCGACTTCGGCCACGCGATCGACCGCAGCCGCGGCGTTGTGGACCGTATGGTCAAAGGCGTTCAGTTCCTGCTTCGGAAACACGGCGTCGAGGTATTCGCCGGCAGCGCGGCCCTCTGTTCTGCAAACGAAATCGAAGTCAGCGACGGCCGCCAGATCCGGTCGAAGAACATAATTGTCGCAACCGGAGCCCGCAGCCGTAATCTTCCGGGGCTGGAGATCGACCGGCATCGGATGATCACCAGCCGCGAGGCGCTCGAACGCCGCGACCGTCCCGGCTCGATCGTCATCGTCGGCGCCGGACCCGTAGGCATGGAATTCGCTTACGTCTACCGCAACTACGGGAGCGAAGTTACGATGGTCGAAGCGCTGTCCCACCTTCTGCCCCAGGAAGACGAGGCAATCTCAATGGTCATCGAAAAGGAGTTCGACAAACTCGGCATCAACGTTCGCCTGAACACGACGGTGCTAGGCGCACGGCCCGGTGCGAACGCCGTTGAAGTGGATGTCGAGGGGCGAGACGGCCGCGCGACCGTGACCGCCGACGTCGTACTCGTTGGCATTGGCGTACGGGGAAACAGCGATGGCATTGGGCTGGAACAGTTAGGCGTGGTGACCGAGCAATCCTTTATCAAGATCGACGAGCACATGGCGACCAACGTGCCGGGTGTGTTTGCCGTCGGTGACGTGACCGGTCCGCCGATGCTTGCTCACGTGGCCTCCGCACAGGGCGTCAACGCGGTTGAAGGAATTGCGGGACTGCATCCCCCGGCGCTCGATTACGAGCAGATGCCGCGTGCCACGTACTGCCAGCCCGAGGTCGCGAGCATCGGTTTGACCGAAGCGCAGGCGAAAGATCGAGGTCTCGCGTATAAAGTCGGAACCTTTCCCTTCCGCGCCAACGGCCGCGCCCTGGCAATGGCCGAGCCGGAGGGGCTGGCCAAAGTCATTGCTGATGAACAGTCGGGCGATCTGTTGGGATTTCATCTTGTTGGTCCCGGGGTCACCGAGCTTCTGGGGGAGCTTTCGCTCGCTCGCTCGCTCGAAGCGACGCCCGAGGCGATCGGCTACACGGTTCACGCTCATCCAACGCTGTCCGAGGCAGTGAAAGAAGCAGCGCTTTCCGCGCGTGGTGAAGTAATCCACGTCTGGCAGGGTTGAAGTCGAACGGGCCGCTGGTACTACGGGAGGCAGGGATGGTGGTCACGGTACAAGCAACCACTTCACAAAATGGCGTCGCGCCGCTGGATCAGACCCACGGCGATGGCAGAGACGTTACGGAGCTAAACGACGACCAGCTCGTCACATGGCTAAGGCAGATGCAGCTCATCCGCCGCTTCGAGGAGCGCGCGGCGGAGATGTACACCCGTCGGAAGATCGGCGGCTTTTTGCACCTCTACGTCGGCGAGGAGGCGGTCGCGGTCGGCACGATCGCGCGTCTGCGGCCGCAGGACTATATCGTCAGTCACTACCGCGACCACGGTCACGCGATCGCCCGCGGCCTGCCGCCGGGCGCAATCATGGCCGAGCTTTTTGGCAGATCGACGGGCGTCAGCCATGGCAAAGGTGGGTCGATGCACTTGTTCGACCGCGCCCGGCACTTCCTCGGTGGCTATGCGATCGTGGCGGGCCACCTGCCGATCGCGTGCGGGCTGGGCCTTTCGGCGCAGACGCAGGGCGAGGACCGAGTGGTGCTCTGCATTTTCGGCGACGGAGCCGTCAACGAAGGGGAGTTTCACGAAGCACTCAACCTGGCATCGCTGTGGAAGCTGCCGGTGATCTTCCTGTGTGAAAACAACCTCTATGGCATGGGCACCGCGCTGGCGGCAGCCTCGGCGACGAGCGAGCTGTATAAGTTCGCGGAAGCGTACAACATGCCCGGCGCCCGCTGCAACGGCATGGATGTCCGCGATTGCTATCGATCGATGGGCGATGCGCTTGCGCACTGCTCCAGCGGCAAAGGGCCATACTTCCTCGAGGCGATGACCTATCGTTTCCGCGGCCATTCGATGGCCGACCCGGAGCTTTATCGCACCAAGGACGAAGTCGCCGAGTGGCGCCGGAAGGATCCGATTCTGATGCTTCGGCAGGATCTCGTTTCCCGGGAGGTCCTTACCGAAGACGACGTGACGCGGATGTTTCAGGACGTCGAGAGCGAGGTCGACGAGGCGACGATGTTCGCCGACGAGAGCCCCAAGCCGGACCCATCGCAGCTTTATACCGACGTCTACGCCGAGAGTGTTCGCAGCCACGTCGCGCTGGCACACCGCAGCAAGGTAGGCGAAACCACGCACGGCGATTCGGAGTAAACGATGACCACGATGACACCTGTCCGCGAGGAGCAACAGCCGGCCGGTAACGGGTCCGCGGATGCCGGCGAAACAGTAGAAATGACCATTCGCGACGCGATCGCCCTGGCGCTGCGCGAAGAGTTGATCGCCGATGAACACGTATTCCTGATGGGAGAGGACATTGGCGCCTACGGGGGTTCCTACGTCGTCACCAAAGGGTTCTTCGAGGAGTTCGGCGACAAACGGGTCCGCGATACGCCGATCGCCGAGTCTGTGATCGTCGGCACGGCGATAGGCGCCGCAATGGGTGGGCTGAAGCCGATCGTCGAGCTGATGACGATTAACTTCAGCCTGCTGGCCTTCGACCAGATCGTCAACCATGCGGCCAAGATCCTGTACATGTCCGGCGGCCAGGTCAACGTGCCGATGGTCCTGCGCATGGTGACCGGCGGCGGCAGCCAGCTTGGCGCTCAGCATTCACAGAACCTGGAGGCCATTTTTGCACGAGTGCCGGGGCTGACGGTGGTCTGTCCTTCCACGCCGTATGACGCACTCGGGATGATGCGCCAGGCCGTGCAGGAGGCGAACCCGTATATCTTCGTCGAACATAGCCTCCTGTACAGGACGAAAGGCCTGGTACCGAAGGCCTATTACACGGTGCCAAGCGGCAAATCCGCCGTTCGGCGCAGGGGCAAGAACGTGACGCTGGTCGGCTACCTGCGCTCCGTAGTGCTCAACCTCGAGGCAGCCGAAGTATTGGCGCAGGAAGGGATTGAGGCCGAAGTCATCGACCTGCGATCACTACGCCCGCTGGACCTCGAGCCGGTCATCGCATCGGTGAAGGAGACAAACCGCGTGGTAATCGCCGAGGACGCGTGGATGACCGGCGGAATTTCGAGCGAAATCGCCTGTCAGATACAGGAAAAGGCCTTCAATTTCCTCGACGCGCCCGTACAGCGCGTTAACGGCGCCGACGTTCCAGCGCCGTATAGCCGCGAGTTGGAGGAGCTGGCGTATCCGAACGTGGAAGATATCGTTCGCGCCGTCCGCGCGATATTGTAGGCCGCGGGCAGTCGGCAGTGACGGACCTAACCCCCGACGCCTTCCCTTACCCCTACGCCTAAGCCGGTACGCGGGTACTGGAACCAGGGAAGGGGTAGCTTGAGTTCGGGGCTGTACCGATTGGAGAAGCCCCCTATGACCGTCGCGAACTGGACCAGCCCGATAGCAGTGGGTGGGGTTTGGCGTTAGACAGACAATACTAGGTGACAGCAACACTGGAGCTTTGCTTCGGGGGAGACTTTTCATGACGCCCCAGGGCGCGACCGACGTCACGATGCCCCAGATGGGTGCCGACATGGAGGAGGGAACGCTCCTTCGCTGGCTCAAGCACCCGGGCGACCACGTGGACCGTGGTGAGCCGATCGCCGAAATTGAAACCGACAAGGCGAATATCGAGATTGAGGCCTTCGAGGAAGGCGTCCTCCAGGAAACGTTTGCTGAGGAAGGACAGGTCGTTCCGGTCGGCGGCCTGATCGCGCGCATCGGTCACGGTGACGGTGCCGCAAAATCCGGTAGCACCGCACCTCTACAACCCGCGCAACCCCCGCAAAAGCCGGAACAGCCGCAACAGTCGGACTCGCAAATGGAATCGCGTCCGGCGCCGGGCGAGTCGCGTTCCGCAGGATCGGCCAAAGAAGCCCAACCGGCGACCGCCGCCTCGGCTGCACCTCCATCCGCCTCGCCCTTAGCCACAAAGGAGCCCTCAAGTTCTGCGTGGCAGCGGCTGCGCATCTCCCCGGTAGCGCGAAAAATCGCCGCGCAGCTTGGTATTGACGCGACGAGCTTGCGAGGCAGCGGCCCTGATGGCCGCATCGTGCGCAAAGACGTGGAACGAGCCAGCGCGGAGCAGGGCACGGCGAGCCACGTCGCGGCTGGCGCTGAGACCCAACCGAAGCGCTGGGTCGACGACGCGCTGGTCGGCTCGCCTGAGGCCAAAGCCGCCCCGCGGCCGGCCGCCCCGGCTGAAGCGGCCGCTTCACAGAATCAACCCCCGCCGACGCCCACTCAGCCGCGCGCCGAGGCGCCGACCCAGGTGGCCGCGGCGCTAGGTGGGGTCGTGCCGCTCTCGCGCATGCGCCAGGCGATCGCCCGCCGGATGACGCAGAGCAAGCGAGAAGCGCCGCACTACTACGTCACTGCCGAAATCGACCTGACCGAGGCGATGTCGTTCCGATCGTCGGTGAACGAGGCAGGCGGAGAAGATGCGCAGGTCAGCGTGAACGACCTGATCGTAAAAGCGTGCGCCGAGGTCCTGCGGCGCTACCCGCACTTCAACGCTTCGTTCGTCGACAACGGGCTCCGGATGAATGAACGGATCAACGTCTGTATCGCGGTGTCGCTTCCGGACGGGTTGATCGCACCGGCTTTGCTCGACGTTGGCGGCAAGAGCCTGGGCGCGATTGCCCGTGAGTCGAAGGACCTGGCCGGCCGCGCTCGAAACGGCGGACTCAAAGGTCCAGAGCTTAACGACGGTACATTCACGGTCAGCAATCTCGGCATGTACGGAATCGAGACGTTGATTCCGATTATCCAGCCGCCACAGAGCGCCATCCTGGGCGTCGGTGCCATTCAGGACAAGCCGGCGGTCCGGAACGGGCAGATAGTGGTGCGCAAGCTCATGATGGTGGCGCTCGCCGCCGACCACCGTGTGACCGACGGCGCCCAGGGAGCGGAATTCTTGCGCGAGCTGCAGCGCTTCCTGGAGCAGCCGGTCGCTCTGGCTCTCTAGGAGCACCTTCCCGTTCCTGCGAATGATATTCTTGACGTGGCCGCGGGTAGCGGCGGTCTGGAGGCTACCGCATGGTGGACGATCTTGGCCTGGAGCCGTTTGAATCAGACCCCCAGTTGGCGACGTTACCGCCCGAGCGCGTGGCAAAAGCGCTGGCCGGCGCCAAGCGGATGTCTGAGAAGTACGTGGAGCGCGGTCCATACGACTTCATGCCGGACGCGACTACGGTCGAGTTAGTGCAGCGTGGACTCGGCAAGAACGAACTACTGCACGGCAAGCGGTACTGCCCTTGAATGACGATTTCGGGCGACCCCGAAGAGGATCGCCTGAAGATCTGTCCGTGTGACAGACACCACGAGGACATCGCCAGGGACGGGTTCTGCATCTGAATGTTCTTCGTATCGAGCGAGTTCGCTCGAAAGTACCTGGCAGGCGAAGAGTTCGGCAGCACTCTCGACGAAGTAGTCGCACCGGGGGAGACGCTCTTCCCCGAAGCGCATGAGTCGGGACGAACGAAGCAAACCAAGGCGCAGCGGGCCGAACAAGCCAGAGAGCGCAAAGCCGACGACTGACCGGCGTCAAGATTCACGGCAGGGACATACCGCCGTCGTATTGATGCCGGCGCGGAATCGGCCCTGAACTTTGATGCAACGTCCCATGTAGGATTGATTGATTCGCCGGCTACGGATTTTAGCCGGCGGTGTGAAGGAGATTCTCTCGGTGCGCCGTAACCTCGCCATTTCCGTTTTGCTGGCCGCCCTGCTTGCGATCGTGCACGTCACTTCTTCTGCGCTGGCGGTCACGTATGCCCCTGGGTGGAACCTCATCTCCGGACCCGAAGGCTCGCGCGTCTCCGGGGCGATCGGCAACCTCTACACGCTCCAGCCCGGTGATAGCGATTACGAGTCGATGCCGGTTTCGTCTCTGCTCAAGGGCGGTTACGGCTACTGGGCGTATTTTCCGAACGGCGGCAGCCTGGTTGCCGGAACAAGCACCAGCAACTACCAGCCGAACGTGGCCGCGGGTCAATGGATCATGATCGGCAACCCCAGCGCGGTCGCCGATGCCACATTCGTCGGTGCGACGCTGGCATACAAGTACACGCCGGGAGCGGGGTACCAGAACGCGACCAGTATTCCGGCGGGTCAAGGCGCCTGGGTTCAGGGATCCGGCGTTGTCTACTTGCTGGCCTCCGGCGGTTCAACCGCGGCGCCGCAACCAGTGGGTCGCTCACCGTCGGCGGCCAGCGCCGTGCAACACTTCAGCGGCTCCCTCACGATCGAAGGCGGGCCGGCTCCCGCGGGAACGTCCCTGCAGGCGTTCGTGGGCGATAACCTCTGCGGCAGTCAGGTGATTTCGGAGCCGGGCCGGTACAGCCTCGACGTTTCGGCGGGCACGAACGGCGGGTGCGGACAGGACGGAGCCGCCGTCCAGTTCGCGGTTACTCCCCAGTTCGGCAGCGGCTGGCGGCTGACGAGCGCGGCGACGTTTCAGTCCGGCGCCGGGACGAACCGCGATATCATCGTGGACCTGTCCCAGATACGGCCGGTTGCGGCAAACGTGCCATGGACAAGCGGAAGCTGGCCGAGCCTGGGACGGGTGAGCATTAGCACGTGCTCAGACATGACCCGGCTGGAAGCGGATGCGATCCAGGCTGCGTTCGGACAGTGGCGAGAAGCCGCCAATTTGGGGTTGCTCGTGAACCTTGTCGGCGATAATTCCGGGGCCGTCTGCAGTCAAAATGCGCCGGGAATTGCCGTAATAGAGGTACCGCAAGACGATCCTAATATAATTGCTTCTACGTTTTACCTGAGTGCGAACTCCCAGCCTTGCAGGATGGCGGTGGCATGCACGATTTACACGGCCGTCGTCACGGTGAATCCTCGCTCGTTCGCGCTGACACCTCCCACTGACCGCGCGAACGTCGTCGCACACGAAATCGGTCACGCGCTCGGACTCGCTCACGCAATACAGTGCGACGGCGGCACAATCATGTGGGTGGACACCAATTGCCGGTATCCACTGCTGCACATCGGCGTGGACGACATCGCGAGCTTGAACAACAAGGTGTCCGGCGGGCGATCGGATGTGTTCAATGGGACCTTGGCTGCCGAATCCGGCGGCCTTCGGCTGGTTGACGACGGAGCTGTTGATAGCGGGCTCTCGCCAAACGCCGTCGACAATGCGAACGACGTGTTAATAGCGCCATCGCTTGAAGCCGATACGGTCGCCCGGCTGCAAAACCTGACCCAGTTGCTGCAGGCTGAGTTCGGTGATGACGGCTTCGTTGACTAGCGTGGTGACTACGGGTGGGCACCGCACCGAACGCCCGGTGTGGTGTCGAGACCGGCACGGAGTCCGGGATTGCCATAAGCGCATCGGAACCAACCGTTCCGCTCGGGTATCGTTAGTCTATGCGTATGGTCCGGTACATCGGCGGTGTTGTCTCGAGCAGCGAAAGGTCTGATCGGAGCACAAATTCGTGAGGCTTCGCGGTGCGGCCGTCGTGCTTGCAATCCTCGTCGCCCTCGCGGTCGCGGGCCATCAAGGAACGGCGCAAAGCGTTGTGGTCAGCTACCCCGCCGGATGGGCCGTCGTCGGCGGCCCAGAGGGGTCCATTCTTCGGGGCGCAGTAGACCGCATCTACACGCTGCGGCCGGGTGACACCGATTACCGGTCGTTCTCGGCTTCTTCGCCGTTGCGTGCCGGCTGGGGCTACTGGGCATTTTTTCCGGACGGCGGCAGCATCGACCTGGCACCCGGACTCTTCACCTACACCATTACGCCGGACCCCGGTCAGTGGCTCATGGTGGGAAATCCATCGTCATATGCCGTGGCGACCATTAGCGGCGCCACCGTGCAAACCGAGCAGTTGCTCGGAGTCGGTCGCGGGGCGTTTGTGATGGCCAACGGCGCCGTTACGGTCTCGGTGCCGCCGCTCGGCCGCGTGCCGCCGGGCGAGCAAATTGTCGCGCCGACCGCACTCCCCACGCCGCGGATCACCGGGCAATCGCAGCCCTCAGCTCGCTGCAGCGACGGCAGCTTCGACTACAGCGGTTCCGTCACCGCGTGCGCGGCAGGCGGCGGCGTTCTGTATTGGATTCCGGGACTGCCGGAGGAGTGCATTGCCAGCACCTGTGCAACGCCGGCCGCCGCCACTTCGGTCGCGCCAACGACAACGGCTGCGGCCGCTGCTACCCCTCAAGGTGGGGCTGCCGGAGTCGCGGTAACTCCGGCGAGCGGGGCTGGCGGAGCGATACCCACCCTGGCCCCTGCAGGCGGAACTGCCGGTGCCGCGTCCGGCCTAGTAGGTCAGGTCGTTGGGGGTCTGTGCAGCGGTTTCTCGCCCGGCCGATTCACTGCGCGAATTCTGAATGCCGAAATGACTAAGACTAAGTCCGGTATCACCGCCAGTGGTATGTGGGTCTTCCTCACGGTGAACGTCACAAACAATGGAAGATCTCCAGATAGTGCGTATCTTGCTGCAGATTTGCAAGACGAGATGGGAGCGACGTACACGATGGCTAGTGGCGACTTTGCGCCATACTTCGATCTTGCGAGGCAGATGGGGTTGCAGCCTGACGCGGCAACTATTCAACCAAATACCGCTGTCCGCGAACTCTGGGTCTACCAAGTCGGAGCAAATGTCCAACAGCTCTCGCTTGTATCTCACAATCCGGCGTGTCAATAGCGGCGTTTGCAAACCGATCCCTGCTACCCTGGCCGAATCGTGCGCCGGAGCGCTATGCGGTGGTGCGCATGTTCCTCGCTACGATGAGCGAGGAGCGGCATGCGGTGTCGTCGTGCGGGCCGCATCGGTGATCAGGTGGCAAGCAACTTCGCCTTTTGCTTTGCGCCTTGAGTGGGCGTTCCGCTAGGCGGTATCTGGTGAATTCTGCTCGGACGGTAGAAGCCGCCTCGAACTAACCGCACCCCTTCACGAAGATGGTGAAGTTCTATTCGATTCCGTCAGCGTTCCGCTGATTCTCGCCCAACTGGCGTTTGTGGCTCACGAGTCTCCTCATTACACTTGACAGTTGCCGGCCCCGCCGTGCGGGCAGTTTCGCCGTGCGATCCATGCGCCGGCGTTTGTCCAGGCCAGGCCCTCTCATGAAAGCGAGTGAACCCCGATGACGAAGTACATCTTCAAGTTTGAAGAGGGAAACGCTTCGATGCGGGACGAGCTGGGCGGCAAAGGCGCCGGTCTCGCGGAGATGACGCGCAGCGGATTACCCGTACCGGCGGGATTCACGATCACAACCCAGGCCTGTCGCGATTACTATGCGGGCCGCCTCGACAAGGCGGCCTTTGAGCGTGAGTTGCAGACGGCGATCGACTGGCTGCAGGAGAAGGCGGGAATACGGTTCGGCGGAAATCCGCCGCTGCTGGTCAGCGTCCGTTCGGGAGCCAAGTTCAGCATGCCCGGGATGATGGAAACGTTACTAAACGTCGGCCCGGAGGGCGAGCAGGGGATCGAGAACCTGGGCAAGGCGTTTGGCTCGATCCACTTCGCACTCGACGCCTACCGTCGCTTTCTGCAGGTCTACGGCAAAGTCGTGCGCGGCATTCCTGCCGAAGCGTTCGAAAACGTCCTCGACGAGGCCAAGAGTAGGGACCGAGTGAGGAGCGATCACTTACTTTCTGAAGCGACGCTGCGCTGGGTCTGCACGCGATTTCGGGAGATCATCGAAAGCCAGGGTAAGCCGGTACCCCAGAAGGCCCACGACCAGATCGGTGACGCCATCGATGCCGTGTGGCGGAGCTGGGATGGAGAAAAGGCGCGAACCTATCGAGAGCATGAAGGGATTAGCCACGACCTCGGCACCGCGGTCAGCATCGTGCAGATGGTGTTCGGCAATGCGGACGAGCGTTCCGGCACGGGGGTGCTGTTCACGCGCGACCCAAATACCGGAGAGCGGAAGATCTACGGCGAGTACCTGGAGCAGGCACAGGGCGAGGACGTCGTATCGGGCGTCCGCACACCGCACGACCTCAACTGGCTGGCTGAACAGATGCCAGAGGTACACGCCCCGTTGATTGAGCTGGTTAACGGACTCGAAGACTACTATCGCGACATGCAGGACGTCGAGTTTACCGTCGAGCGGGGGAAGCTCTATGTGCTGCAGACCCGTAACGGTAAGCGCACGCCGGCTGCCGCGGTCCGTATCGCCGTCGATCTGGCGAGCGAGAAGAAGCTGAGCATCGAGGAAGCGCTCCAGCGTGTCACACCCGAAGAGATTGTGCGGTTGCTGCTGCCCCAGTTTGAACCGCATGCGAAAGATGCGGCGAAATCGGTCCTCTCCGGACTAGCAGCTTCTCCGGGCGCGGCCGCCGGACGTGTCGCGCTGACCGCGGAGCGAGCGGTGCAACTCGCGAGACAGGGTCCTGTGATCCTCGTGCGCGACGAGACCTCGGCCGACGACATCGCCGGCATCATCGCCGCGCAGGGAGTCTTGACCGGACGCGGAGGCAGCAGCAGCCATGCGGCCGTGGTCACTCGTGGGATGGGCAAGCCGGCGGTCGTGGGCGCGGGCGGATTGGAAGCTCTCGGGCTGACCGAGGGCATGGTGATCTCGATCGACGGCAGCACGGGCGACGTCTACATGGGCCGGTTGCCGACCATGCCCGCGCAGCTCGAAGGCAACGACGCGCTGGCGACGCTGCTGCAATGGGCCGACGAACGGGCAAGGCTCGGCGTCGAGGCGAACGCCGACACCCCGAACGACGCGGCCGTAGCCCGTTCGATGGGCGCCACCGGCATCGGCCTCTGCCGTACCGAGCACATGTTCTTCGGCACGGAGCGGCTGCCCTGGGTTCAGCGACTGCTCGCGTCTGTGGAGGGAACCGAGACTTTTGAGGAGGCGCTGCGACACGTGTCGCAGTTCCAGTACGAAGACTTTGTCGACATCTTCCGGGCGATGGACGGACTACCAGTGACGGTGCGTCTACTCGACGCGCCGCTGCACGAGTTCCTGGCCGAGGATTCTGGGGTGCTGCAAGAACAGAATCCGATGCTCGGCCATCGTGGCTGCCGGATGGGCATTACTCACCCCGGTATCTACATTGCGCAGGTGCGGGCGATCGTGAAGGCGGCACAGGCGCTCCGCGCGGAAGGGTTGAACCCGCAACCCCGCATCATGCTGCCGCTGATCGCCACCACGAGCGAGCTCGAATGGTTGTGTTCCCGGTTGCAGCCCGAAGCAGAAGGCACGCCGATCGGAATCATGGTCGAGACACCGCGGGCGGCGCTGATCGCCGGCCGGCTGGCGAAGATGTCGGACTTCTTCAGCTTCGGCACAAACGACCTCACACAGATGACGTTCGGCCTCTCACGCGATGACGCCGAGGGGTCGTTCCTGAACCGGTACATCGACGATGGCTTGATGCAGGTCAGCCCGTTCGTGACCGTCGACCCCGACGGCGTCGGACGGCTGGTCGAGATCGCGACTGAGGATGGGCGTCGAGAGAAGCCCGACTTCGAGGTTGGCGTATGCGGCGAGCACGGCGGCGACCCGACCAGCATTCACTTCTTCAACCAGGCAGGCATCACGTACGTTTCCTGCTCGCCGTACCGGGTGCCCGTCGCCCGTCTCGCCGCCGCGCAGGCTGCGCTCGGCGCGGCGGAGTCGCGGACGAAGTAGGCGCGGGCTGGTTTAGCCGATTAGTCGCGATATGCGCGCCCCCGGGGAAGCACGTGTAGAATCGTAAGCGTCCGTTTGGCCGAGTCCCGCGCGAACCGGACTCGATGCTCGCCAACTCGCAACCGATATTGCGGCGGCTGAGTACCCTGCAACTGTTTCACGTCACCATAGCCATTTCGCGCATATCGTTCGATGGCGTCGAGTGCTCGTGAGGCTACAATTCGATCGAGCCTACTTAGCTCGCGCTCCGCTCGCGGGGTGATGATTACGTCCCACGCGGGCGCCTCAGGCACGGCGGCGGTTCAGCGCCGCTCGTACGTCCGCAAGCGTCCGCCCTTCGCCACGTTGATACTCCTCCCACGCCTCAGCCGCTCCGGCATTCTCCTCCGGCGTCGACGGCTCATCATCTGGCGGCGCTGCCGATAAAGATGCGAGAACAGGGTCCCGTAACGGCTCGAGCCGGCGTGCTGCTTCCGGAAGTGCCTGATCTGGGAGCTCGTCGACGAGGTGGTGGAGTTCTTGCTTCGTCGTCATGGTGGTTTCCTCTTCGCCACTCCGAACTTGCAAATATCGGCTCCACGAAGGCGTGGCTCTTCGGCTCGACGCCGGCCTAGCCCCGTTGCATCAATACACGTCCGCCGGGACCGAAGCCCGTCACGCGGTCCAAGTCGATGACCAGCGCGAGCCCTTTACGCTCCCGATCGGCGTTCCGTTCCGGTTCCGGCGAATTGTCGTAGACTTTCGTGCGTGTCCCGTCCGCGCTGTCGAAGTGTCCACGGCCCTGGAAGTTGAACACCATGCGTGGTTGCGCGCTACGGTACAGCAGCGTGAGACGCGGGTTCTTGTCCAGCGCCCGCTGCAGTCCGCCCTCGGGGTTCCGCACCCAGATCGCCATTTGATCGTCGCTGAAGGCCTGGGCGCTGCCACGGAAAGAAAGGCTCGGCTGGCCATTCTCGTCCACATACGCCACGATTACGGGATTGCCGGCGCTGAGGGCACCGTTGACGGCTTCGCGGATGTCATCCGTGAGCTTGATCGGGGAGGGAGAGGGCGCGTTCGTCATGTCGAAGGGTCCTTTTCAATTTATTGTGCCAGACGAGACAGATCTCGTGTCTGCATCATATGCCACGCGCTACCGCTTCAGACGGCTTCGGCCAATGATAGGGCCGCGGCGCGCGGCGCTGGAAACGGTACGGTGACGAGGGCTTCGATGGGACTTGCGTGCACCGGGAAGACGCACTGCAGGTGGCGAGAGCGGCCGCGGGTATCCCGGCCCCGTGATGAGCCGTCCGGGCGCCGCGAGCTCTGCGATCCGTCCGGCATCGCGGCGTAGTAGACTGCCGTTGTCTGCCCGTGGTAATGAGAGGTCGACATGCAAGAGCAGCAACTCGGTGCCGATGCCTACGTCTTTGTCAGCTACAGCAGTCACGACCGTGAGCGAGCGCTGCAGGTGGTCAGGGAGCTTCAGGCCGCGGACCTGCGCGTCTGGCTGGACCAGCAGGCAATCGCCGGCGGGCGGAGCTGGGGGCGCGAGATCGTCCACGGCATCCGCGACTGCGCGGTTCACGTGGTGCTGTGCTCGAACGCGGCGATGCAATCCCGCAACGTCTTGCAGGAGGTGCAGCTTGCCTGGAAGTACGAGCGGCCCTACCTGCCCCTGCTCCTAGAGCGCACGACGGTCCCCGAGAACGTCGAGTACTGGCTGGAGGGCTGGCAGTGGGTCGAGCTGCTGGACCGGCCCGCGGCCGCCTGGCTGCCGGACGTGTTGCGAGCGCTGGCCGGCCTGGGGATTTCGACCACCGCGGGCGCACAGAAGCATGCGGCCGGCGCATCGCCGGCGCCCACCACGCCACCGGGGGAGCCAGCGGTCCTACCGCAGGCATCGATGCCGGCCGCCGTGGCTACTGCCGACCCGGCTCCATGGGCGCCGCCGGAGACGCAGTACGCGCGCAGCGGTGACCTGTACATCGCCTATTCGGTGGCGGGAAGCGGCCCTATTGACGTTGTGCTGACCCCCGGGGCGTCCTCCCATTTGGAGTACACCTGGGAGAACCGCTTCTACACGAAGAACCTGCGGCGGCTCGCCTCCTTGTGCCGCCTGATCACCTATGACAAGCGCGGCACCGGCATGTCCGACGGCGTCTCGGAGGGCCATCCGCCCAATGTGGAAGAGCGGATGGACGACGTGCGCGCCGTGATGGACGCGGCGGGCTCCCAGCGCGCGGTCCTCTTCGGCATCTCCGAGGGTGGCCCGATGAACATTCTCTTTGCCTCTACCTATCCGGAGCGCGTAGCGGCCCTGATCCTCTACGGCACATTCGCCACCTCACCCCAAAAAGAGTTGAGTGCGGCGGAGCGTGAGCAGATCCTTCAGCGGGTTGCTCAGCGGCGCGGGACGGTGGCGGAGGCGCGAACGTTCCTGCAGCGGCTCGCACCCAGCGTGGCGGACGACCCGGGCCAGCAGCAGTGGTTTGCGAAGATGACCCGTCTCTCCTCCACGCCGCGAGCGGCGATGGCGCTCATGAGAATGAACTGGGAGATCGACGTCGCCCACGTGCTCCCCGCCATTCGCGTGCCGACGCTCGTGCTGCACTTGACCGGCGACCGCGCGGTGCCGGTAGAGCAGGGCCGCCATCTGGCTGCGACGATCCCTGGTGCACGGCTGGTGGAGCTCCCGGGCGAGGACCACATTCCCTGGTTCAGCGACCAGGCGGACGCCATCGTCGAGGAGGTCCGCCGCTTCATTGTGGACCTTGAACCGGCAGACGAGGTCGAGCAGGTGCTTGCGACCGTGATGGCGGTCGCCGGTGTCATCGCGCTCGAGCGCCAGGCCGGCTTTCACACCATGGTGCAGCGCGAAGTGGAACGATACCGTGGCCGGCTGGCCGCCCCTGCCGGGGACTGTATGATGGCGACGTTCGACGGGCCGGTGCGGGCGATTCGCTGCGCCGGCGCCATCGTCGTGGGCGCGCGGGTGTTGGGCATCGAGGCGCGCGCGGGCCTCCACACCGGCACCTGCGAGATGGTCGCTGACCACGCCAGCGGACCAGCGGTGCACACCGCCCGGCAGCTGGTACAGCAGGCCACGAGCGGTGAGGTGCTGATCACGAGTAGCGTGCAGGATCTGATCGCCGGCTCCGGCATCACGGTGGCCGAACGCGGTACGGGAACGTCGGAAGGGGTGCCGGGCGAGTGGCGACTCTTTGCGGTCCAATAGCCGGGCGCCTGGACGATCATCGCATCGATAGTGATAGCGGGCGGATGTGAACGGCGTACACGATCTGGGCGGCATGCACGGCTTCGGGTCGGTGGAGCGCGAGGCGAACGAGCCGGTCTTCCATGCACCGTGGGAGGCCGAAATGGTCGCGATCTCCAACGCGGTGCGAGCCGGCGATCGCGCGGTGATGAATATCGACGAGTTCCGCCACGGCATCGAGCGCATGGATCCGGCTCACTACCTCGACTCGAGCTACTACGAGCACTGGTTCGATGGCATCTCCCGCGTGCTGATCGAAAAAGGCGTCATATCGGCCGAAGAACTGGAAAAGCGGACGGCGTTCTTCATCGATCGGCCGGAGGCGACGGCCGCGGCCGCGATCGCGGCCCCGCTTCCTCCGGAAGTACGGCCGGATCGGAACGGCCCGCGCGGGTTCAAACGGCAGCCCGTCGCGGAGCCGCGGTTCAGGCCCGGAGACAGAGTCGTCACGCTCGCCTTCGCGCCGCACGGGCACACGCGGCTGCCGCGTTACGCACGCGGCAAATACGGCGCCGTCCAGCGCGTACACGGCACCTACGTATTTCCGGACAGCAACGCTCACGGACTCGGCGAGCAACCGCAGCCCCTGTACAGCGTCGAATTCGATTCGCATGAGCTCTGGGGCGATGATGCCGAATCGAACCAGAAGCTGTATCTCGACCTCTGGGAGAGCTACCTGCGACCTGGATGAGCGCCGAGCGACAGTCGCGCGACGGTACCGATGGGCGTCTAGCCGGGCGCCGGGTCTTTCTGAGGAGCACGATTCATGGGCAAGAACCATCCGAATGTCGACGAATACATCGCCTCGCGCGTACGTGCGCTCGAGTCGTTGCTGCTCGAAAAAGGGATTCTCGCTCCCGATGGCGTGGACCGGGTGATTGCCCGCTATGAGAGCGATACCGGCCCGATGGTCGGCGCCAGGGCGGTCGCCCGGGCGTGGACGGACCCGCACTTCAAGCGGCTCCTCCTCGACGACTCGAAGGCGGCACTGGCGCAGTTTGGACTAAATGAGTACGACGTGCTGTTAGTCAAGGAGAACACGCCGCGGGTACATAACATGGTCGTTTGCACGCTGTGCTCGTGCTATCCGTGGCCGGTGTTGGGATTGCCGCCGACCTGGTACAAGCTGCCCGCCTATCGATCGCGCGCCGTGATCGAGCCGCGCGATGTGTTGCGGGAGTTCGGGCTGGAGATCGGCGAAGAGCGGGAGATCCGTGTCTGGGACAGCAGCGCTGAGTTGCGTTATATGGTGCTGCCGCAACGACCCGCCGGCACTGAGGACATGAGCGAATCCGAACTTGTGCCGCTGATCGATCGCGACGCCATGATCGGTGTGGCGGAGGTCCGCGTGCCGGCCGCCGCGCGCTGAGCCGTCGATGGTGTATCAGCGCAACCGCAATCTCGTCACCCGACATGACGGCCGAGTCGTCAACGTTGCCCGACCGCGTGGCCAGCTATTCGTCTGTTCCGAAAACTGCTGCTGCGGGCGCGTTGAAGACGGTTTTGCGCCCGTGCCGGCGGACGTCTACCACGCGGAGTGGGAACGCCGGCGGCTGCGCAACGTCGTACACCTGACGATCGGCGGCTGCCTGGGCCCGTGTGCGCTCGCGAACGTGGCGTTATTGCTGTTCGACGGGCAGGCGATCTGGTTCCGATCGATGAACTCAGCCGCGCTCGTCTACGCCCTCTACGACTACGTCGAGCAGATGCTCGATACCGGCCGGGTGCTTCCGCCGCCCCCGCTGCTCGCTAATTTGCAATTCACCGCCGCGGCCTGGCAGCCGCGCCCCGACGGCCGGCCGGTCGACGACTTCCGTCCGAGGCGAAGCGGCGCGGCCAGTTCCGGTGATGACACGTGCCTCGTGCCGCCTGTATCTCCGGCGGCGGCAACCGCGAACGCGGACCGGTTGATCGCGGACATGAACGGTCCCGCGGCAGCGCCGCGCAAGAACGGTGAGCTCGTGTTCGGCTCGCCCTGGCAGGGTCGGGCCTTTGGCATGGCGGTCGCGCTCAACGAACAGGAGGTCTACCCGTGGGACGACTTTCGCGAGCGGCTCGTCGCACAGATCTCCGAAGACGAGTCAAAGGGCGAAGGCTCTGTGTATTACGAGCAATGGCTGGCCGCGTTCGAGTCGCTGCTGCAAGAAAAGGGGATCGTCAGCAAGGACGAGGTTGACGAACGGACCTATCAGTTCGAGTTCGGCGAACGCGACGAGGTGTACTGAATTCGAGTTCAGCAAACATTCGACCGCCTCGGTATCCATTGCCAGACGGGGCTGGGCATCAAGGGCGTAAAGGGCGAACTGCGCGCCGGAAGCCCCGGGCCGACGCTCGCGATCTTGGGCGAGCTCGACGCGCTGATCGTCCCGTCCGACGGCGCCGTCGAAGCGAAACGCATCAAGCAGAACTTCCAGCCGAAGTTCACGAAAGACGCCTGCCTCGCGGCAATCCGCAGGCTCGCCTACGAAACGACGTTCGCGGAGTAGGCCGATTGCCTGTTGTTCGAGGTGGCATCGCTCACCGATGCAACACCGTGCCACGCTATGATACGCTGTGTGTCGGATGTACTTGCCATCCCGAATGGCCAGGAGAACTGCTGCTGGTGCTAACAGACGACAACGAATTTCTGACAATCACCGAGGCGTCAAATCTCCTGAGGGTCAGCCGGGTCACGTTGCACCGGTGGCTCAAGCAGGGCCGGTTACAGGCGTATCACGTGGGCCCGAGGGCGGTGCGCATCCGCCGTGAAGACCTCGACACTGTCGTGACATCGCTCCGCCCCACCGAGATGGCGGTCGCAAGCGATGGCAACGTCGAACAGACGCAGACCCATATTCGGCCCCTTAGCGAGGAAGAGAGGCAGCGCGGTTTAGAGGCGCTGAAGCAGTCCGGGCAGCTCATCCAGGAGATGCGCGCGAAACGCGGCGGCCAGCCGCTAGACGAGTCATGGCCAATGATCCGCGAGGCACGGGAGAAGCGGTCAGGGGAGAGATGCGCCATGGGAACAGAGCGGCCAATATACCAGGGTCGGATTGTGAGTGATCCGAACATCCTCGTCGGCAAGCCGGCGATCAAGGGCACTCGCATCGCAGTCGAGCACGTACTCGAGCAGTTCGCGGATAGCCCGGATATTGCCGAGCTATTCGAGGTCTATCCTGACCTGACAATTGAGGACGTACAGGCATGCCTTGCATACGCCCAGGCTCTCGTCGCCGGTGAGCCCGTGGATCCGGCGCCGGGGCCGCAGCGATCGCGACGAACCGCGGCCCGGTCTCGTGTTTGAAGTTCCTCCTTGACCAGAATTTCGACCATCGCCTGATCCGTCCGCTGCGCGCTGATGGGCACGACATAACGATAGTCGCAGTCGATTACCCGCCTGGCATTCCGGATCGGGATGTGCTCGCAATAGCGAACCGGGAAGGACGTATCGTTCTCACCAACGATCGAGATTTCGGTGAACTGGCGGTCAGGGAGAAGCTGCCGCACGCTGGAATAATCTATTTGCGTATGCGCCGTATCACCGCCGCGGCTAAGTGGGACCGCCTTAACGAGGTTCTTCGTGAGCACGCTGGCCATGCCGGCCTCTTCCTGACAGTGACCGAAAGCAACGTTCGTGTTCGGTGACGCTTGCTACGGATAGAACCAGAATGCCAGCGCGACGATCGTGTAGACCGCGAGCAACTGCGCCCCTTCAAGCCAGTTAGATCGGCCGTCGTTGGCGATGATCGTCACGATCAACACCCCGAGCGTGACGGTGATAATCTCTAGCGGCGTGAAGACGAGGTCAAGCGGCGCGCCGAACAGGCGGCTGAGGAAGACCAGCAGCGGCGCGACGAACAGCGCGACCTGCAGGCTGGAGCCCAGCGAGATCACCATGCTGAACTCCATGTTGTTGCGCGCGGCAAGCTGAACCGAGACCAGGCTCTCCGCGGCGTTGCCCAGGATCGGCACCAGGATGAGGCCGACAAACGCTTCGCTCAGGTGCCACTGCTTGAGCACGGGTTCAATGGAACCGACCAGGATTTCACTGAGTACGGTGAGGCCGATGGCGGCAGCCAGGAGAACCGCTATCGAATGACGGACGGTCCAAACTGATGCTTCTGCACGAGAGCTCGTTTCGCCGCCGGCCCTGGGTGTGCGGAAAAAGAACACGAGACTGAGCAGATACGTCACCATCAGCACGATCGCGATGCCGGTGCTCAGGTGCACTACGGCGTCGCGATTTGCGCTTGGGAGCGAGTTCGCGAACACCGCGGGCACGATCAGTCCGATCACGGCGATGGTCAGCATCGATGCGTTCATGCCCGCGACGCTGCGCGAAAAGCGTTGTTCCCCGTGTCGTACGCCGCCCAGGAACATGCTCATTCCCAGCACGAGCAGGAGGTTGCCGAGGATTGAACCCGTAATCGATGCTTTGACGAGCGTGAACAAGCCTTGGTGGAGGGCGAACAGCGTGATCACGATTTCGGCCGCATTGCCGAATGTGACGTTGAGCACACCGCTGATGCGCGGTCCTACCGACGCGCCCAGCCGCTCGGTAGAGAGACCGATCAGCCACGCCAGTCCGGCGATTGCCGCGGCGCTGAAGACAAAGATGAGGGTTGGCGCGCCGCCACCGAGTTTGATGACCAGCGCGAGAACGGCCGTGCTCGCCGTCGCCACGTAGGACGCGTGGTGGGGCCGTATGACGGCCAGCTTGCGTCGTCGGGCATCGGGAGCCGCGGTCACCGGCTGCGAACTCGGCATGCACCGAGCGCGATCATGGTAATGTGAACGGCCCGGGGCGGGTTCACTCCCGGTGACTTTCGAGCCAGGCGGCATAGCGCGTCAGCGCACCGGCCGCGCGAATCACGCTGGGAAAGCTCGAAAGTCCGTGCTGCGCGAGCCCCGATTGCATCGCGAGCCCGTTCTCCATCCCCTCCACCGAAAGCGGCGACCGCAGCGCCACCACGACCGGCTTGCCCGATTCTGATTGCGTGGCGGCGGCGGCTTCAATCGTGCTGGACACGAACTGCTGGGGCGTAATCGGGACGTTGCCGGGCCGGTTGGCCCAGTCCGTCTGCATGTGCAGCAGCACGATGTCAACCTGGGGGTCGTTTGCAACGATGCCGAGCGTCTTCGCCACGCCTTCATGCCGCCACATCGCCATCGTATCGACGGGGTTGCGCACGCTCGTTCCCACATCGGGCGTGAATTCGGATAGCAGCCGCTGGGTTTCGGCCGCAAGCACGGGAACCTGCAGCCCCGCGCGGGCGCAGGCATCGGCCGCGAGCACGCTGGTGCCGCCGCCTCCGCCAACGATGGCGACGCGCCGGCCACTGAGTCTCGGCACGTAGCGGAACGTGACGGTTGAGTCGACCAGTTCTTCAAGCGTCTGGACAAGGATGAAGCCGGCCTGGTCGGCCAACGCCTGCCAGATCTGCGATGATCCCGCGAGGCTGCCTGTGTGCGAGCTGGTTGCGCGGCCGCCTGCTTCGGTGAGGCCACCTTTGAGAACGGTCAGGGGCTTGCTCTGTGCAGCGTCGCGGACGGTCGCGAAAAAGCGCCGGCCGTCGCGCACCCCTTCGAGATAGGCGGTTATGATCGCTGTTTCGTCGTCGTTGGCGAGGTAATCGAGGAAGTCTGATTCATCCAGGTCGGTGGCGTTTCCGAAGCTAATCACCTTGCTGAAACGCAGGCCGCGCGGCGCGCCGTAGGTGATGATCTCCGTGGCGTTGAGACCGCTTTGCGAAAGGGCGCCGATGTTGCCGGCTTCTTTCGGCAGGTTCATCTGGAACGTCAAACCGACACTCGGCTCGTACACGCCCATGCAGTTGGGACCGATCAGGCGGATTCCAGCCGCCCGCGCCCGCTCCAGTACCTGTTCTTCCAGCAGCGCCCGAGAGGCGTCGCCGGTCTCACGGAAGCCCGCGGTGAAGAAGTGTATTGCCCTGACGCCCTTGGCCTGTGCGTCGTCGATCAGCCCGAGTACGGCGCGGGCCGGTACGCTGGAAATGACGTAATCAACCGGTCCGGGGATCGATTGTAGGTTCGGATAGCACGGCGCCCCGTCGATCTCGGTTACCTTCGGATTCACCCCGTAGATCCCGCCGGCGTAGCCCTGCCGTTTCAAAGCCTGGAGAAACATGTTTCCGCCGAAGCCTCCGCTCGTTGCAGAGACGCCGACGACGGCCACGCCGCGGGGGTGAAAGATCGATTCGAGCGAGTTCGTTTTTGCCATACTCACGCATCCGCGCCGTCGAACGCGGTACCCCTCTTGTGGTTCGTCACATCGGCAAGCGGTGCTGCGGCTTTCATTATTGCCGTGCCTTTCAGTGGCAGGCAAACGGAGGACCGCGCGGGACGGCCTCGCCGCTTTGCTACACTAGCGCCAGGCGGAACCGTTGGTTGAACACATATGAGCCGGCTCGCGGCGCACTTCAGCCGGTCCACGCGGCTGTCGAGCAGTTCAACGCTGAACAGTTCTGGGAGTGTCATGAGACCTTGGAGGATATCTGGGGTGTGGAATTGAGCAGATCATGGGAGCCCGCGGACGAGAGCGTCGAGGCGGTCGGCACCATTTCGGCGGAGCAATCCGCGTCATGTGTGTTCGAGCGGCGGCCGCCGCACTTTCCATTGCAGATTCGGATGACAATACGCCTGCGAATGCCGGCCGGCGGCCGGTTTGGAAAATTGGCGACCTGGTTTCCCCAGACGTTGCTAAATCCGTACCGGCGGGCCGTTTACGACGCGCTATGGGATGGATTTAACGGCGGTGTGAAACTCGGTATCGGCATCTGGGAGGACGAGTGGCTCCGACTTCGGGGAGATGATTCGAGCGACGGAACGTCCCCGAATAGCCCTGAGCAGGGCGCACAGATCGAGATCGACGTCGTGCAGTTCCAGTCCTCACCACCGATCGAAGACCCGATTGACGACCGCGAATTGCAGGGGATGGCGGAAACGGTCCGCGGCATCACCGTCGGCGTGGTCTCGGGACTGATGCTGTCCGCAACCGCGCTCCACGAGGCTGACCAGTCCACCCGTAGAGGCAGACGGTGACTCCGCTTGTTCGTGTGAGGCTGACACTATCTTGCGAGCGGAGCACGAAGTCGTAATGGCCTTTACCGACGGTTTCGTCAAAGCGAACGGCGTCAAGCTGCATTATCTCGACTGGGGCGGCGACGGCCCGGTTGTGCTCTTCCTCCACCCGACGGGCTTTCACGCGCACATCTGGGAACCGCTTGCAGAGCATCTGTCGCGGTGGTTTCGCTGTCTTGCTATCGACACCCGGGGTCACGGGGACAGCGACAAGCCGGGCGTTTACGGCTGGCCGGACTACGCTAACGACCTCGAGGGGGCGCTGGATGTGCTGGGTGTATCCGGAGTCGTGGGCGTCGGACACTCCGCGGGCGCCACGTCGATTACCATCGTCGCTGAACGCCGTCCTGAACTGTTTAGCCGGGCGGTCCTGATCGATCCGATCCTCTTCTTCGGTCCAGATACGCTGCCGCAGCAGCCGGACTCGCGGATGCAGAACTCGGCCAGGCGACGGCGGATGGAGTGGCCGAGTAGGGAGGCGGCGATCGAAAACTACGGCTCCAAGCCGCCTTTTAATGGTTGGCGGCCGGACCTGCTCGAACTCTACGTGCGCAACGGCGTCTACGATCGGCCTGACGGGACCGTGGTGCTGAAGTGTTCGGGCGAGGACGAGGCGAAGATGTACGCCTGGGGGCCGCGGCCGCTGCACTCGGACGAGTACCTTCCCCGAGTACAGTGTCCGGTGCTGCTGATATCCGGCGAGCACAGCCTAGCTTTCCCGCCCGAGAAAGCGCGCCAGGCGGCGGCGATGATTCCCGACTGCCCGTTGCTCACGATTCCGGATACGACGCACTTCGTGCCGTTCGAACGTCCCGACGCGGTGCAGGCAGCAATCTGCGATTTCCTGGGCGTCGAGTGACCTCGGGCGAGGGCGTGACCATCCGCTTTGTAAGGCTGCGGCCGAACGCCCGCCAACCGCAAAAGGCAACTCCGGGCGCCACGGGATACGACCTTCACGCCAGCCTGGAAGAGCCCGGATATCTCGACGTCGGTCCAGTTCCGGTCCGCGTTCCGACCGGCGTCGTGATCGAAGCGCCGCCCGGGTGCGACGTCCAGATCCGGCCGCGGTCGGGGCTTTCGCTGCGCGGCGTGATGTGCGTGTTCGGCACCCTCGACCCCGACTACCGCGGCGAGCTGTTCGTGACGCTCTACACCACCGGCACGGCCGAAGCGCACCGGGTGCTCGATGGCGAGCGGATAGCGCAACTGGTCGTCGCGCGGGCACTAGAAGTCACTTGGGAAGAGGCGCAAACCCTCTCCGACACCGCCCGCGGCGAAGGTGGTCACGGATCCACAGGCCGCTGAATCGGTGCTACCGCGTAATCACTTAAACACGACATAACGCGCAAGGTGGACGTGTTGAGCCGGCTGTATTCTGAGGATATGAACGGACCCGTACAAAACTGCCCGCGTTGCGGCACGCTGATGTCCGCCATCGGCGGCTCCAAAGCTGCCGTCTGCCGCCGCTGCGGCTATAAGGACGACTGCTGCTAGTGGGGCGCCGAGCCCCCTAACCCCCGTCCCCTTCCACCCCAATACTGGGGGGAAGGGGCGGCCATTGGGTGCTGCGTGCAGGCGGTGTCGAGCATCTCGTGACTTCTTGTAACGGTTAGCCGCAAGCGGTGTGGGCGGGGATGTTCGTCGAAGCCGGAGTATGAACATTGGCATCGCAGATACCCCTGATCGTCGTGATCGCGGGGCCGAATGGTGCCGGCAAAACCACGGCCGCCCCAGCATTGCTACGAGAAGCGCTGGCAGTAAACGAATTCGTGAATGCAGACACCATCGCCCAGGGCCTGTCGGCCTTCCGATCAGAGCGAGCGGCGGTCGCCGCAGGCCGCGTCATGCTGGCGCGGCTGCATACACTGGCCCAGAGCCGCGAGACCTTTGCTTTCGAGACCACACTAGGGAGCCGGAGCTTCGCGCCGTGGCTGCGGGCCAGGCGGGCGGAGGGCTACCGTGTCCACCTGGCCTTTCTGTCGCTGCCCACGGTGGAGCTGGCTATCGCCCGGGTGCGAGAGCGGGTGCGGCTTGGCGGGCATGATGTGCCCGAGCCGGTCATACGGCGGCGCTTTGTCGCTGGATTGCGTAACTTCTTCACGATCTACCGGGAGATCGCGGACGCGTGGCAGATGTTCGACAATAGCGATGTCGGAAATCCCCGGTTGATCGCTTCTGGTCATTTGGACACCACACCGGCCATCATCGACGAGAACGACTGGAGCACCCTGATGGAGCAAGCCCGATGAAACCCGATCCGGAATCGGATGACGACCCTATTCACCGCATGCGAGATATTCCGCGGATTCAAGAGGCGCTCAACCAGGGCGTTCGCGACGCCCTGCGGCGCCACAAGCAGGCCGGGAACCCCGTGGCAGTCTGGCGCGACGGGAAGGTGGTGTGGATCGCACCCGAAGACATCCCGGTGGAGATTCACGATGGTGGAACCGGACTTTAGGAAAGGGGCGCGACCGGCCACGGGTGATCAGCTTCCCCTTCGTCAGCGCAGCCCGTTGCCGGTGATTGAAAAGGCGGCGACGGGCAAGCCGAAGACACGGGCTTCCGGAGCGAGGCGGAAGTCCTGCCGCAGCGCAGGTCCATCGACTTTACAAACGGGCGCACGCTGTTTTACAGGGGTGGACCGGTTTTCTGCGCCAGGCCGAAGTCGTTTCGCGTGGATCACATTGCTGAACATCGGTGGATCAGATCGGGCGGCAATTGATAAGATAGAGCGAATCGCGGCGCTCTGGTCAACGACAGCTTCGCTTACTCTGCTATAGGCTGTAAGGTTCCAACAATGTAAGCTCCTTGGCCGACTGCTAAGATCATCCCATAGTCCTTTCCTTACGCACAACACTATAAATGACACGCCAATCTATTCCGCCGGTTCACTCGTTGGCCGTTCGATGAACCTGACGGCATTTGTGAAGTCAGCTAAATACTTACAGTTGAGCCGGCGGAACTCATCCTGTATGAGCGGGTGCTCGAAATCCTTCACGTTCTGACTGATGAAGAGCGACTCCAGTGGAGCGTCGGGCTGTTTCAGATCGCTGATGACAGAGGCTAAGATAATCGCGTCTTGTGGGCTCATGTCATATTCAGTCTTGAATGACGAGGCGCTGGTTAGAATGGCATCGTTTATCTGAATTATCTCGCAACTATGGCCGATATCAACCACGATTGCTTCTACCGCGTCCATTTGAGTCTGAAGCACGCTGGCCATCTGAATAGCATACCGGCTAAGTTCGCTCGCCATGGACTGGTGCGGTTGCGTTCGTCCAAGCTCTCGGATTTCCTTACTCAACTCATCGACCAATCGATGCCGATTGTTGGCCCAGTATTTCAACCTCGCGAACGGCTCACTCAAGCTGAATGCTGGGATTTTGAGCGTAATTGTAGAGTTTCGTGCCAATTGAAGGAGGCGATCGGCTGCCGGATGGTCATCCTGTTGCAATGCGAGCGTGAGGACGAAGCCTGATTCCACATAGACATTCATGCCGTTGCGTGGGCATACACGTGACCATGTTTCACAGCATCAACGAACCCGGGTTTTCGAAGGCTTTCTGTCACTCCGGTATCGACTACTATTCCGTTCGCCAGATCAGTGAGCCATTGAAGCACGATGGATTCGAGAACGCTTCCACGAATCTGTGTAGAGTCGCTGTCATGCGGCAGGTAATTCTCCGTGATGCCATGCATAGGAAACGTAAGGGCAGGCGGAGAATCATTCGACACTGATTTCAGCGTCGTCCAGAGATAGCCGGTAACCGGGGTCACGAGCATCACATAATCAGCGTGCGGTGCCATGCCGTGGGCGATCAGGTTTCTCACGTAACGAGTTGCTGTCTGAACGTCCGCGTTGTTCAGTGCCTTGACCTCGATGATGGCAATGGCGGAGCCGGAAGAATCGGATATCACAATGTCGGGACGGTATTGCATGACGTAACGTTCCTTGGATCAGAAAGAAGTCGCGGCGCCCGCCTTCGCCATCCCGTGCGACTCTGTCAGGTGGCGGCTGAGCAGGTCGAGGCCCCAGTCGCCGTTGTAGTCGCGCCAGACGCTGTGGATGTGGTTGGCGCCGTCCTGCGTGTTGTCGTACTCCACCATGAACTCGGGGCTCTGGATGCGGTAGTAGTGACGCTCGCCCCGGTTGTCGCCGCCCGCCCAGGCGAAGCGAAGTTGATCCGCAGCGGCACCGTGAACTTTCGCCATACGGGCGTTGGCGACGTCTGCAGGCATCGGATCGGCGTAAACCTCGAGCAATTCGACCAGACGACGGCGTTGGGTTGGAGATAATTCCGCTGACGCGATGCCGTCGTTGCCGAGCGGATCGACACGACGGTGGTTGTAGGTGAGGAGGTCGTCGGGCGCCTCGGGAGAGAGTACCGCCTGCGAGCGTTGACGGTCGTCGAGTGATTTCAACAGTGCCCGCGCCAGGTCTTCCTCGGCGGCCAGCACGCGCAACCCTGCCCGCGGCCCCTCTCGCACTTCGGCACGGTTGGCGCCGAAGAAGCACGGCGTCGTGGCGAGCGTCTGCCCATCGACGAGTGTCACGCTCAGCGAGACGTGGTGCCCTTCGAGCCGCCAGCCCCAGGTTTGCGACGGCGACGGGTCGCCGAACACCGAGATGAAGTAGAGGTCGGGATCGCGCACGAACCGTCGCACGGTCTCGTACTCGTGCAGCACCTGTTCGAGGCTCATGATCTGGTTGGCCTTGATCGCGCCAATGGGACTGTAGCCGGAGCTAATCAATGCCTGCGCCAGGTGCTGCTGGTGGGGCATGAGGTCACGTAGGGGGATGCCCCGGCGCGGGATCGGGGTGAAGTGCCAGGTGAAGCGTTCTTCGTCGTCGAAATCGAAGCAAGCCTGGGCTCGTTGCGCGGGCAACAACCCGGCCAAAAGCGCCCGGGCCGTCTGAAGCATGAGTTCACTGGTTTGCTGCATGGCCGCCTCCTGACCCGCCGTCGTGCGTGATGCGAGCAGTGTACACCCGGACTCAAGGGCCTGGCCCACCTCAATCCGTTGACGCCTTCGGTTGATGATTGGTACGCTACCGATCCAGGGGCGGCTAGCTCAGCTGGTTAGAGCGCTGCGTTGACATCGCAGAGGTCACTGGTTCGAGTCCAGTGTCGCCCACCGGTTTCCTACAATTGCAGAGATACAGGCGACGATCGGGACACGTCCCGTGCTAGGCGCCGGTCCAGAGACGGGGAGCCACCGGCTGAAAGGCCCCCGCACACGCGCCCGCGGCGACACCACCCGTGAGCCGGTTCGGCCAAGGTAGAGTAACCGAACCCGCCGGCCCCGTTAACGGCCACGTCGAGGAGCAGCGCGTCCTTTTGGGGCGCACCGCTCGAAGTCGGGTGGAACCACGTGAGCAAGGCCCCACGTCCCGAGTGGACGCGGGGCCTGTGTGTTTGCAGGAGGTTCCCATGTCAGCCGATGGTCAGATCAAGGGGATGGACGACCAACTCTACCGAATGCGCCACTCCGCGGCGCACATGATGGCCAAAGCTGTCGTGGACATGTTTCCGGACGCCAAAATCGCGATCGGCCCGCCCGTCGAAAACGGCTTCTATTACGACTTCGACCTGCCGCGCTCGTTGACGACCGAGGACCTCGCCGTCCTCGAAGAGAACATGCGCGATCAGATGAAGAGGGACTGGCCGTTCGTCGGGTCAGAGATCAGCAGGGCCGAAGCGCAAAAGCGCTTCAAAGACCAACCGTACAAGCTGGAAATCATCGAAGGCATTGCCGACGATCACGTGGGCCTCTACACGCACGGACCATTTACCGATCTCTGCGGCGGGCCGCACGTCGAGAGCGCGAGCAGGGTCGGCGCATTCAAGCTGACGAACGTTGCCGGCGCTTACTGGCGCGGCGACGAGCACCGCCCGCAACTGCAGCGCGTCTACGGCGTCCTCTTCCCGACACAGGAGAAGCTGGACAACCACCTCACCATGTTGGAGGAGGCGCGGAAGCGGGACCACCGCCGTCTCGGGCGTGAACTGGGTCTGTTCGCCTTCAGCGACGACGTCGGCGCCGGCATCCCCCTCTTCCTGCCCGCCGGCGAGATGCTGCGGCACACGATGGAAAGCTACGTGCGCGAGGTGCAGACGCGCTACGGCTACCAGCACGTCTGGACGGCGCACGTCGCCAAGGCAGAGCTGTTCAAGAAGTCGGGACACTGGGACCACTATCTTGACGCGATGTGGCCGCCGATGGTCGACGAAGACGAGATGTACATGCTCAAGCCGATGAACTGTCCCTCGCATATGACGCTGTACAACACGCAGATGCACAGCTACCGCGAGTTGCCGCTGCGCTATGCGGAGTTCGCGACGCTTTACCGCTACGAGAAGTCAGGCGAGCTATCCGGCCTGACGCGAGTGCGCGCCTTGACGCAGGACGACTGTCACGTCTTCTGCACGCCCGACCAGATCCAGGAGGAGTTCGGACGGGCGCTCGCCGTTATCCGCGAGGTGATGGGCGCCTACGGTTTCAGCGATTACTACGTGCGCCTCTCGCTGCGCGATCCTTCGGACGACAAGTACGTTCAGGATGACGAGCGCTGGTCACGCGCGGAGCAGGCGCTACAGGACGCGCTGGACGCATCGGGGATGAGCTACGTGCCGGCGATAGGCGAGGCGGCGTTTTACGGCCCCAAGGCCGACTTCATGGCCCGCGACGCGCTCGGTCGCGAGTGGCAGCTCTCGACGATCCAGGTGGACTTCATCCAGCCGGCGAGGCTGGGCTGCGAGTACATCGGCGAGGACGGCGCCGCACACACGCCGGTGATGCTGCACCGCGCCGTGACCGGCTCGACCGAGCGGTTCCTCGCCATGCTGATCGAGCACTACGGCGGTGCGTTCCCGACGTGGCTGGCGCCCGTGCAGGCGATCGTGATCCCAATCGCGGACCGGCACGTCGAATTCGCCCACAGCGTCGAGTCGCGGCTGAAGGATGCCGGCATCCGCGCCCAGGTGGACGACCGCTCGGAACGGATGAACGCCAAGATCCGCCACGCGCAGATGCAGAAGATACCGTACATGCTGGTCGTGGGCGACAAAGAGATCGAAGCGGACGCCGCCGCGGTGCGCCTCCGCGACGGCGAAAATTTGGGTGCGTTGCCCGTGGCCGACGTCGTCGCACGGATCTGCGAAGAGATCGAGACGAAGCGGTCGTGACCGAGGTCCTAGCACAGGCGCTGCTACGGCACGATCTACGGCCTTGAGCGGTGGCTCTCTGAGTGACGATCAGGCGTGAATATCGTTGACGGATGAGGGCTAACGTGCAATAATTCGGGTTCCGGGGGCCAAATTCTCAATGACCCCGCGGTATTTGGTGTCCAAAAAGGGGAGTTGTATTAGCCGAGACTACCGCATCAATGATCGCATCAAAGCTCGCGAGGTCCGTCTGATCGGCGAAGCCGGCGAGCAACTCGGAACCATCCCGCTCTACAAAGCGCTCGAAATGGCCCGAGAACAAGGCGTAGACCTGGTAGAGGTTGCGCCAGCGGCGGTGCCGCCCGTGTGCCGAATGCTCGATTACGGCAAGTTCAAATATGAACAGGCCAAGAAAGAGCGCGAGGCGAAAAAGCACCAGAAAAACGTTTTATTGCGTGAGATCCGCATGGAGCCGAAGATCGCGGTGCACGATATCGACTTCAAGGCGCGAACAGCTGAAAAGCTCCTCAAAGAAGGCGACAAGGTAAAGGTTACCGTCCGGTTCCGAGGGCGCGAAATCACGCACCCGCAGATCGGCCGCGATCTTTTGGAACAGATTTACGGCCGGTTGAAAGAGTTCGCGTCCATTGAAAAGCCCGCCAACATGGAAGGGCGCGCGATGACGATGATTCTGACGCCCGGCGCCGCCAAGTCGGAGCGGCCGGCCCGGCCGGCAACACCTCCTCCGACAACGACGCAGGAGTCATAGTATGGCGAAACTGAAGACCCACAAGGGAGCGAAGCGCCGTTTCAAGGTAACGGGAACTGGCAAGATCCTTCGCATGGCCGGCAACAAGCGGCATCTCAAGTTTGGCAAGAGCAAGCGGGTGCTCCGTGGAGACGACAAGTCAACACTCGTCGTTGGCGGTATGCGAGCCAAGATGAAGCGGGTCCTGCCCTACTCGTTCTAGTCCGAGTTCCGTTCGAATCGAAAGAGGAATACTGCTGTGAGTCGAGTCAAGCGCGGCGTGACCGGTCACGCCCGACATAAAAAGATTCTGGACCTCGCCAAAGGGCATAGGGGTCAACGGCATAAACTGTTCCGTCGCGCTAACGAGTCGGTGCTCCACGCGCTGTCGTACGCCTACCGGGACCGCAAGGATCGCAAAGGCGAATTTCGGTCGCTCTGGATCATGCGTATCAACGCCGCCGCCCGGATTCATGGCACGACCTACAGCCGGATGATGGACGGCCTCAGAAAAGCCGGCGTCGCCGTCGATCGCAAGATCCTTGCCGACCTCGCCATCAACGACGACGCCGCATTTGCGAAGCTGATCGCTACGGCCGCTGACGCGGTGGCGAGCGCCTCCTAACCCCCGACCCCCTCCCGACCGTAACCTTCAATTTGCATTGAAGAGGGGCACTTGCTGCCGCTGGATAACATCCGCGTCCTGGATTTGACACGGCTCGCACCGGGTCCGCACTGTACGATGATCCTGGCCGACCTGGGCGCCGACGTGATCCGTATCGAAGAGCCAGGCGGCGGACGGCGGGCCGCGATCGAGCGGGAACGTGAGGACGAGGCTGAGCGCGACCGCAAAGAGCGGCGAATGGCTGCTTTCAGCTCGCTCAGCCGCAACAAGCGCAGCATCGTCCTGAACTTGAAATCGCCTGAGGCGCTCGATGCCATCTACCGGCTTGCCGAAGGTGCGGACGTGGTGGTCGAGGGCTACCGGCCGGGCGTCGCGAAACGGTTGGGCGTCGACTACGAGACGCTATCTGCCCGCAACCCGCGGATCGTGTACTGCTCGATCACGGGCTACGGGCAGGATGGCCCGTACCGGCTCCTTGTCGGCCACGATGTGAACTACGCCTCGATGGCTGGCGCGCTGGCAATCACCGGGCCGGCTGACGGACCACCATCAATTCCTGCCAACCTGCTCGGAGACTACGCCGGTGGAGGCATGCACGCGGCGATCGGTATTTTGACCGCGCTGTTGGCGCGCGAACGTACCGGTCGTGGACAGTTCGTGGACATCAGCATGACCGACGGAATCGTCAATCTGCTCGCCGCCGCACTCGGCGAATCGTATGGATCGGGCGAGTTCGTTCGGCGCGGCCGGCACCGGCTAACAGGCGGCCTGCCACAGTACAACGTCTATGAATGCGCCGATGGCCGGTATCTGTCGATCGGCGCCAACGAGCCCTGGTTCTTTGATAACTTCTGCAACGCCATCGACCGGTCCGACCTCGCCGGCTCTCAAGCTGATCCCTCGCGCCGCCAGGAGGTGTTTGACGCTTTCCGCGATGCGATCAAGACAAAATCCCGTGACGATTGGTTCGAACAGTTGAAGGACAAAGACGTGTGCGTAGCGCCGGTGTATGAATTGGACGAGATCGAACGGGACCCCCAGCTACGGGCCCGCGAGATGATCGTCGACCTGCCGCACCCTGAGTTCGGCACGGTGACCCAGGTTGGAATTTCCGTCAAACTCTCCGAAACGCCCGGTTCCATCCGATCGTTTGCGCCGCGACGCGGCGAGCACACCGACGAGGTTCTGCGCGAGGCCGGCCTCAGCGACCGCGACGTCGCGGCCCTGCGGGCGGCGGGCGGGACGTCGTAGCGCTGCAGATGCTCGCTATCACCGCCGCCACGGCGTTGATCGAATTGAATCATCCGGCGGCCAGCGATTGAATGCGCCGTGGTGTGATCTCGACGACCACCCAGTTACCGGCCGTCTTTTCCCATTCGGCGAGCGCCTGTTTCGACTTTTCAGCCGTGTAGTAACGCGGCGCCAGGCGTCGAGCCAGGTCCATGCCGCCCCCGTCGGTCACCTGCGCGGTGCCTTCGATCGATACCCACGCCTCGTTGATCCCGACCGGCTCGGCGACCGACAGGCAAACGCGCGGGTCGGCTCTAATGCGGCCCACCTTTACCGAACGACGTGACGTAAAGAGCCGGGCCCGGCTGCCATCCCACTCGAACCACACCGGCACCGCCTTCGGCGAACCGTCCGCGTAGAGTGTAATCAGCGTGGCGATTCGCGGCTTCGAAAGGAACTCGTTTACCTGCGGGCTGGTCATGCGAGCCATTGGCATCTCTCCTGGGCGTCATTGCGTCTGAGCTTGCGTGGGACGCTGTATTGCCCGGCTTCCAGGCGAAAGTGTAGGCGGCGGCTTCCTACACGACGTTTGAAGTGCCGCCATCGACGTTGATGGCGACGCCGGTGATGTAGCTCCCGCGGTCGGAAAGCAAGAACGTGATCAGGCCGGCTACCTCTGAGGCTTCGCCGACGCGGCCCAACGGTACGCCGCCGCCCATGCGCGCGTAAGCCTCGTCCAGGCTCGCCGCGTCGGGGTTGCGAGCCATGGCTGCCCGCCGGATCTGGGCGCTCTTGACCAGACCGATACAGATCGCGTTCACGAGGATGTTGTCCCTGGCGAACTCCTTGGAGAGCGCCTTCGTCAGCGCGATGCCGGCGGCGCGGCTGACTGAGGTCGGCAGCGAGTTTGCGCCCGGCTGCTTTGCGCCGATATTGGTGATGTTGACGATGCGGCCGCCACCTGCGGCGCGCATACCGGGAACCAGGAGCCGCGATGTCCGTACGGCGGCCATCAGCTTGAGGTCGAGGTCGGCGTACCAATCGTCATCGCCGACCTTTTCGAGCGGGCCGGCCGCGGAGGTTCCGGCGTTGTTGACCAGCAGGGTAATCCGGCCGAAGCGCTCGCCTACCGTCGCAATGCAGCGTTCGATCTGATCGGCTTTGCTCACGTCGGCCGGCACGGCCAGCACGTCGCCGCCGGTCGCGTCGCGGATCTCCTGCGCTGCTTGCTCCAACACGTCGGCGCGGCGCGCACAAATTGCAACGCGTGCTCCCTCGCGCGCCAGTTCCTCC
This sequence comes from Chloroflexota bacterium, assembly GCA_036741355.1. GTDB lineage: Bacteria > Chloroflexota > Dehalococcoidia > CAUJGQ01 > CAUJGQ01 > JBBRGK01. Next base: position 94,357 of record DAINSK010000001.1, on the reverse strand, counting down.
GCGATCGCGCGGCCGATCCCTTCACTGGCGCCGGTAATCAGCGCTACCTTGCCCGTCAATCCCAAGTCCATATCCATCCCCTCCCCGTTCAAAGCCATCCCTGACGATAGGAGGCTGGCGGCAGTCGATCAAGGCATAACCTTATGGCCCAGGTTCTCCGGCAGACCTGAAGGGCCGTGTTATCTTGACATCGACGACTTGCCGCGGGTTGCCATAACCCCGTTGACGGCCTAGAACAGGCGTTCTATGATGCGCATATCCAAACAAACGTTCTATGTTGGGGTGCGCATATGCTCGGCGTCGTGCTGCTCGTGGTCTGGTTCTTGGGAGTCTGTCTGCACTTGGTCCATCAGCAATATAGTGGCGAACTGTCCGGACGCGACGTCTCAACCCGTTGACCGTCGTTCTCGTGCCCGCAGCCTCGGTTGTGCTCCCGCCAAACGGTGCAACTGATATGGGGCGCACGATCCTCCACGCCGACCTCGACGCGTTTTACGCTTCTGTGGAGCAGCGCGACGATCCTTCGCTTGCGGGCAGGCCGGTGGTGGTTGGCGGTGCGCCCGATCAGCGCGGCGTCGTGGCCGCAGCATCCTATGAAGCACGGCAGTTCGGCGTTCGATCTGCGATGTCTATGCGCACCGCTATGCGCCTCTGCCCCGACGCCGTACGCGTCTCGCCGCGATTCGCCGTTTACCGCGAGGTATCGGCGCGGGTCATGGAGCTTTTTCACGAGGTAACCGATCTCGTCGAGCCGCTGTCGCTGGATGAAGCCTACCTTGACTTGTCGGCCGTGGCCGCCACGTGGGACGACGCCGTTTCACTGGCGCGCGAACTGAAGCTCACCGTACGCCAGGATATCGAGCTCACCTTATCGGTCGGAGCGGCGACCACGAAGTCCGCGGCTAAGGTGGCGTCCGAACTGGAAAAGCCTGATGGCCTGGTGATCGTCGAGCCGGGTACTGAGCGGGAATTCCTGGCGCCGCTGTCCGTGGGTAAGCTGTGGGGGGTTGGGCCCAAGGCGCAGGAGCGCCTTCAGTCGCTGGGCGTCCGCACGATCGGAGAGCTGGCGGAGATTGACGGGCGCTTGCTTGCAAAAATGTTCGGCCGCTGGGGTGAGCAGATGGCCGATCTCTCGCGGGGCGTCGACCCCCGCGAAGTTACCCCCATGCACGACATCAAGTCGGTGGGGCGCGAGACGACCTTCAGCGCCGATGTTGGCGATCGGGGTCGATTGAATGAAGAGCTGACGGAACTGTGCTCTGAGGTCGCCAACCGGCTATCGCGCCGGTCTCTGCGAGGGCGAACGGTGACCGTGAAATTACGCCGAAGCGATTTCAGCACCTGTACGCGTCAGGCGACGATGCCGGTGCCCGTGCAGGCGAAACATGAGCTCTACCCCGTCGCCGAGCGGCTGCTGAACGCCGAACTCAGACCGGGTGAGCGTCTGCGCTTGCTGGGCGTGACTGTCTCGGGATTCGGGGAGGTCACTCAATTGCCGCTGTTCCCGCTCGATTAGGAAAGTCTCTAGCGGCGGCCGGCGAGTGCAAGCGCTTCGCGGATGCGCTGCGACTGCCTCTCGGCCAGCTTGAGCGCTTCGAGCGGTCCGCCGTACGGTCGTCGCCAGACCGCACCGACGCTGCCAAGCATATTGCCTACGCGGAAATCGACCCGATAAAGCGCGAACTGAACGCCGTCCTCTTCGAACAACTCGTGCACGCTTTCGGTATTGTCGGCGATATTGCGCGGGAAGAGCCGCGATATTCCGGGGCTATCCGGAAAGGCAGAGTCGTCGTTCAGCGCCTGTAACGCTCCGCTTCCCCGATTGAACCGCGAGACCGAGCTATCAACCACGATCGGCCGGGAAGGCACGTAGTCCGCCCCCCGCGGCACGTAGCGGGCCGCATATCCGTCGATTCGTCCCCATTGCTCCAGGCAGCGCATCCGGCCATCCGGATCCGCTGCCGATTCAGCAAGCGCTTCATTGCTCGACGATTCGGCGTCGGTGAACAGGCGTCGGAAGCTCGGTACGTCGGTGGGCTGAAGAACGAGGATTTCGAGTGGTGGCAAAACGCCCGAAGGCGCAGTAGCGGTGGAAAGCGCCATGAAATCGCTCCGCGTTCTGGTCGAGTCACGACTCGACTGTTGGCGGGCGCAGCATCGCGAGCCGACCCGAACCGATTCTAGCGGTTATGTTATTACATCGTCAACGCGTTGCAACGGACATTGAGCGTAGAATATTACTCGCGCTCTCCCGGATCGGGCAGATATGGCGGGAAGTCGCGTTCGTATTCGTCGGCGATGCTCTGGAGCATGTTCAGGTACTCTTCTTCGGCCGGCGTGCGGGGGTGTCGATCCAGTAATCGCCGGATGAGAGCAAGCACTTCGTCGTGAATCTCGCGGTCGATGCTCATCTGCGCCTCACTGCTGCGTTCCCGAGGATGGTAGCGCATCCGGACAACGGATCGGTGGAAGAATGCCCGCCATTCGCATCCGCGCACCCCGCAAACAGGACAACGAAGCGCTAATCGCGCTGGAGAGACGGTCGCCGCTGGTCGTCGGCGAGATCGAATTAGCCTTCGACCGATCGCGCGACTATTTCGCGGGGAGCCGCCTGCAGGAGCGAAGCCAGTATGTCCTCGTCGAGCAGGACGGCCGGCCCGTGGGAGTCTGTGCGAGCGCCGTTCACCCGGCGACCGTGATGGGGCGCGAACGGCTGCTCGCCTACACGCATCACGAACGCATCGATCCGAAGTTTCAGCGCCACGGCTTCGGGCGTGCTTTGCCTCGTTGGCTAGGCCAGCGCTGGCTTGCAGCCGGGATCGATTACGACCGTACCTACGCATACATCGATTCAAAGAACGCGGCGTCTCTGGCCTTTTCCGCCTCAAGAGGTGGTCCGGGACCCTGGCCCGTGGATGCCTGGCTCCAGGATCTGCCAGCCAACGCTTCGGATCCGGGCGTCCATACAGAACCGGTAGGCCCCGCGGACATCGACGAGGTCGTCGCCCTGGTCAATGCCACGCACGGCGGTCTTGAGCTTTTTCCGATCTATACGCCGCAATTCCTGCGGTCGCGGCTCTCCCGATCGCCGCAATACGGCTGGGCGCAATGGCATGGGCTTCGTCGGGATGGACGGCTGATAGCCGCCGCGGGCGTATTCGACCAGGGAGCAAACGTCGCCGCAATCGCACGGCCGCGAGGCGGAGGCCTGGAGACGACCTCGCGGTCGCTGGTCGTGCTCGATTACGGCTACGCGCGCGGCGAAGTGCAGGCGATGATGAACCTTCTGGATTGCCTCCGCCATCTCGCGGCCGCCAGTGACAGACAATCACTGGAGATCAGCGTTCCTGAAAGCCGTCCGCTGTACGGACCGGTGATGGATGAGGCGACCAACCACATCCGCTTCAAATTCCTCGGCGGTATACCCCGACCGCATGCAAACGATCACGCTGAGGGGGTGTACATCGACCCCGTGTACCTCTAGGGACTGTTGCTCCCTTGTCTCAGGAGCGGCGATCGAGGAACTTGGGTTTGTGGGGTTTGGAGCTCGTTTTTGAACGCCGAGCAAGCCGTCGCATCACCGGAAAAGGCCGAGCATTCGCTGTGGTCGCGGATAAAAGTGCCCGCGATTCTGCTGCTCATAGGTCTCAATATCCTCTGGTTTGGCGGTAACGCGGTGGTCGACCTCTGGCAAACCGTCGGACCGACAAAGCAGCTCACTGGCGTAATCACCGCGCATGACACGTTCTTTACGCAGGGGGAGAACTCGCAGCAGTTCTGGCGGTTGACGATCGGCGGCGACCGCCAATCTCTGACCTTCGATGTCCCCCAGCACGTGAACGACAGTACCCAGGTCGGTCAGCAGGTTACGGCGGTGTTCGACGCTCATGGCCTGCTCGGCCACGACGAAGGCCTACGCTCGATGACCGCTGATGGCAAGAGTGTCCTGCACATCGATGAGACGAACAGAGCGATCGACTCACTCTTGATTCTCGGTGTCGTCTGCACGGTGGGTGGCCTTGCAATCAAATGGATCGTCTCGCGTTCGCGGCACAGTCGGGCAAGGGCGGCGCCCAGCGCAGTAAGCTAAAATTAATCAGCGGATACGATTCAGGGGTTGCCGGTGGGCGTGTCGACCCCCTCGGGCGGGCCGAAGCCGAGCGCGGCGCGCGCGATCTGATCCAGCGCGCGGTCGTCGATCGGTGGATGGCTCAGGCCCGCGCGAACGTTCCGATAGTACCGTTCCAACGGCTGCGTTCGGAACATGGAGACTCCGCCGACGATCCGCATCGCCAGGTCGACGACCTCGATCGCGTTGTTCGTCGCGGTGAATTTCGCCGCGGCAACTTTTGGACCCAAAGTGGCGCGATCGTCGGGATAGTCACTCCAGTCTTGCGCAGCGCCGAACAGCAGCTCCCGAGCCGCCATCAACAGTACCTCCATCCGTGCGATGCGATGCTGGACGCTTTGGATCGTACCAATAGGCTTGCCCAGGCCGGTTGGGGCGCGGTTGCGGGCAAAATCAACGGCAAAATCGCGCGCCTGTTCTCCAATCGCAAGATAGACACCGCCGACGCCAAGCGCGAAATATGCGCCGCCGGGCGCCGGGCCACGGGGAGCGCCCAGGGAGCGGCGGGAAACGACATCCGAATCGGGCACGAATGCGTCCTCGAGCACGATGTCGTGGCTGGCCGTCGAGCGCATGCCCATGACATCCCAGGTCGGGTCAATGCGAACGCCGGGTCCATTGCGCACCAGGAACTGGCCGATCTCGACGCCGCCATCGGGCAGCTCGCCGATCGTTGCAAGCACGATGAAGTACCGAAGGATGGGGCTCAGGCTGGTGAACGTCTTGCGGCCGTTGATGAGCCAACCGCCTTTACTAGCTGTAGCCATCGTCAGGGGCCTGCCGCCTCCCGCCGGGCTGCCCATCTCCGGCTCGGCAGCAGCCGAATTGATGAGCGCCCTTTCCTCAACGACCTCGTACATGACACGCAGGTACAGCTCTCGCGGCCAGGCGTCCGGCTGCGACGCGTTGGCTACGGACATCAGGTGCATGTTTATGCCCAGCGCGGCGGATTCGTCTCCTTGGGCAAGCGCGTTCTGCGCCAGCACGAACTCGATCATGTCGACGCCCATGCCGCCTCGTTCGGACGGGACGGTGAGGGTCTGGTACTTCGCGTCGATGAGATCGCGGTAGCTATCGACGGGGATTGTGCCTTCGCGGTCGTGCACGCGAGCGCGGGGCGCAATCTGGCGTGCCAGGCCGGTAGCGAGTGCGACAAGCTCCGCCTGCCGCTTGGTGTGCGGGTACCGCATGGGTTCCTGCCTGCGCGGCCCTGCCGCGGTTAACGGGGAATGGGTGAGTGGCCCGGCAAAAAAGTGCTATGCACCTTGTTCAGCAGCTTGATCCGAGACACCGCATATGCTTCAGCCGCTTCGTTTGGCGTGATGCCGCGCTCTTTCGCCTGCGTAAGGATGCGCAACGTAGTATCGAATACGCCCTCGCCCCTGGCGCGGGCGCGCTCGGCGTTATAACCCAGCGATTCGTCCGCGACGTTGATCACGCCGCCCGAATTCACAATGAAGTCGGGCGCGTAAAGGATTCCGCGGCGCGCAAGAGCTTCCCCATCCTCCGGCGTCTCGAGCTGGTTGTTGGCGCCGCCGCAGACGATCTCGCACTTTAGCCGCGGCACAGTGTTGTAATTTATCGAGGCGCCGAGCGCGTTCGGCGAAAAGATGTCGCACTCCACGTCGTAGATCTCGTCGGTTCCGACGACGCGGGCGCCGAACGTTGAAGCGGCATTTTGTACCTGTTCGCGGTTGACGTCGGTGACGATGAGCTTCGCGCCTTCCGCGTACAGGTTTTCCATCAGGTGCCAGCCGACTTTGCCTGTCCCCTGTACTGCTACCGTACGGCCGGCGAGGTCCGGCTCGCCCCATTTTACCTTTGCTGCGGCCCGCATGCCGACATAGACCGTTAGGCCGGTCAGCATCGAAGTGTCGCCGCTGCCGCCGTATGCCGGCGACGTGCCGGTCACGAACCGAGTCTCTAACGAAATAATGTTCAGGTCGTTGGTCGTCGTGCCTACGTCCGTGGTGGTGACGTAACGGCCATTGAGGGTCTCGACCAGCCGCCCATACGAATGCATCAGCGCCTCGGATTTGTCTTTCGTCGAATCGCCGATGATTACGGCTTTACCACCGCCGAAATCAAGTCCGGCGGCAGCGTTCTTGTAAGTCATCGCCCGCGACAGGCGGAGTACGTCGGTCAGGGCTTCGTGTTCGCTCGCGTAGGGATACATTCGAGTTCCGCCGAGCCCCGGACCGAGGGTCGTGTCGTGAATCGCGACGATCGCTCTCAGCCCCGTACCAGGGTCGCTCCAAAAGACGACCTGCTCGTGGCCGCCGAAGCACATGTCTTCGAACAGCTTCATCGGGCTACGCCTTCTTCGTTTGTGCGGCGCCCGCTGCCAGCCCTGCTTGGGCAATCAGCTTCGGCCGCACGCTCTCGGCTACGTCGTTCATCACGGCAAAGCGAACGCCGGGTCGCGACTTCATGTGCCGAATCAGCCGGTCGAGCATGCGGATTCGGTGACCGCGGCCAATCACTTGAGGGTGCATGGTCAAGGTGTAAATGCCACCTGGAACGCGCTCGTACATGAACTCGAACTCTTCCCGCCAGATCTCCTCGACGTGCGAGGGAGCGGCGTGGCCGCTGCCGCGCTGTGAGTTCCACTCGAAGTGCGGATGGTCGTCGAGCAACCAACTAATGGGCATTTCGACCAGCCCCACCGAGCGACCGAACCGGTAGGGACCCTTGGTATCAAATTTGTCTCCCATGCGGCAAAGGTACGGCGTAAAGTCGTCGGCCATCAGGCTGCTGTCGTAAAGGAAGCCGTTCTGCAGCAGCAGTTTTAGCGAATGAGCGCTCAGATCCCAGGACGGCGACCGATAACCGACCGGCCGCTTGCCTGCTACCCGCACGATCGCCTCGATGCCTTTCTGCAGGATCTTCTCCTCTTCTTTTCGGGACAGCGTGGCCGGCACTTCGTGGCAGTAACCGTGATGGCCAAACTCGTGGCCTGCCTCGGCGATGCGGCGGCATTGTTGGGGAAAGGTGTCGCAAGTGTGGCCAGGGGTAAAAAACGTCGCGACGATGCCGTGCTCCTTCAAAAGGTCGAGAACACGCCCGACACCGACCCGCGCCCCGAATTCGCCGCGGGACAGCGGTGTCGGAGTCGTGTTTCCACGGAAGAGCCATCCAGACATCTGGTCGAAGTCGAAAGAGAGACATACGGTGCAGTCGTTCACGCTCATTGCCTCCCGAAGTGGCCCCGCGCCATCTGTCTACACGATCCGCCGCCCCCGAATCGCCGTCAAGTAGCGACCGGGCTGCCGGACTACCCCGACGTTTGTCCTGGCGCGGTGCCACCGTACACTCAGTGCATGATTCCCGTTGAAACGAACAGGACCTCCTCTCGCACGACCCGTCCCGGATATCGGCAGGGCGTTCAGTTGCGGCTGACGCTCGGTGATCTCACAAACCGTGGCGCCGCAATCGCTCATACCGACGAAGGCCAGGTTGTGTTCGTCGCTTACGGTGCGCCCGGCGAGGAGGTGGTCGCGACAATCGACCGCGTGCAGAAGGACCACCTGATGGCCCACGTGGTTGAAGTGATCGTGCCTTCGCGCGACCGCGTTTTGCCGCTTTGCCCCTATTTTGGCGCTTGTGGCGGTTGCAATTACCAGCATCTGACGTACGAGGCGCAGCTAGATGCGAAACGACGGATTGTGATTGAGACACTGGAGCGTATCGGGCACCTGGTGGATGTACCTGTGCCGCCCACTGTGCCGTCGCCTTCGCCTTGGTTCTACCGCAACCAGGCGCGCTTAAGCTGCAACCAGCGCGGCGACGTTGGCTTCACGCAGCGAAACAGTAACCGCATACTCCCGATCGATATCTGCTACATCGTTGAGCCGCCGATCCGCGATCTCATCCCGCTGCTGCACGGAAAAGGGGCAGGTCTGCATCAGATCGTTGTGCGCTCCGGCGTAAATACCGGCGATCTGATGGTGCTGCCGGATCTGACCGACCGCGGCGTTGGCGTCCCCTCAGGTCAAGACTCGTTGACCGAGACAGTGACAGGAGCACAGTTCTTTATATCGCCGGCGGCATTTTTCCAGGTGAACACGCCGCAGGCCGAAAACATGGTGCGGCTGGTCGGCGAGCAGCTCCGCCTTGGCCAGGAGGACATCTTGGCCGACCTGTATGCGGGCGGTGGATTCTTCAGCAGGATCTTTGCCCCGCGGTGCCGGCAGGTGGTTGCGATCGAAGTCTCAAGACAGGCAGCCGACGATGCCCGCCGTAACCTCGCCGGGTTGGAAAACGTGCGTTATATCCAGGCTACGGTAGAAAATGCGCTGCCGAACCTGCCAGAACGCCCCACGCGCATTCTGCTTGACCCGTCCCGACAGGGCTGCGAGCCTGTGGCTTTGGACGCCATGTTAGAGGTCAGCGCGGAACGTATCGTCTATGTTTCGTGCGATGCCGCGACGCTGGCTCGGGACCTTCGCCGGCTGGTGGACGGTGGTTATGAACTGCTGGAGGTTCAGCCGCTGGACATGTTCCCGCAAACCTTCCACACCGAGTGCATCGCGACGCTGGTGCGAGAGCGTTAACCTGGCGGGCTCCAGCTTGTAGTGGCGCTGACGCAGATGAACGCGGCTTCAGGCGAAGCGATGGTGTTCTGATAGTCCAGCGGCGCGGTCAAATCGCTGAAGTAGCCGACCTTGAGTTTCTTGGCCTGGTTGTCAAAGCGCCAAACGGACGTCACGCGGCCGGCGTCGTCTACCAGGTTCAGGATGTTCCGCATCGGCGTGCCGACCGGCAGATTTAGGATCACCTGGTTACAACCCCGCGATAGGACCGCCGTCCGCGACGAATTCTGGTCCGGTACCCGTTGCGCTACCAGTCCTTGGACGGGATTAGGGGCGTCGGGATTTGCCACGCCCGGACTAACGCCGCCGATGACCATTGTGTACGCCTTGCGTTCTTCCACCGCGAGTGCGAGGTGTGAAAGCGACGGAGTGGAACTACCTGCCGCATAGACCGAAATCGTGTAGTTGCCGGCGCCCAAGGTCGAATAGTCGCCCACGATTCCGTAGGCAAGGGCAGAGGCAAGCGGTATCCCGCTCAAATCGTCAAGACGGACATCGAGCGGCGCCGACCCTGGCGACGCATTCAAGATACGGACCCGCGATCGCATGTCCGCCGTCACGCCCGCGTTGTTGTTCAAGACGATGAAGTGCGTGAACTGCAGATCGGGGGTAAACGGAACGGTAACGTCGTTCGACGAGGTTAGCCCAGACAGAACCCAGGTGTAGCTTTTGCCGCTTTCCAGGGATGCCGTGGTGTTCAGCAGCTGGTCGAGGCGCCCGGACAGCGCGACCTGAACGCGATGAGCTCCGGGCGAAAGCCGCAGGTAGTCCGATACGTCGGTGAAGTTCAGACCGGAGATGACGCGCCCCCCGTCCACGTACACGTCGAGCGCGGGCGCGTCTGCTGAAAGGTGGTGGATACTGAGGAATGCCGGGAGGGCAGGGGGAGTTTGAGCGCCGGCAGTTCGCGTATGCAGCGAAGCCGCGCCGACGACGACAACCAGCAAGAACAGGATCATCGGACTACGCAAGCGTTTGCCGGCTATACGAGCGGGGCAAGCGTTTGCCTTCCGAGGATTCGATGGCACACTCACGCGGTCAACGTGCCCTTAGTGCTGGCGATAGATCCCTCCCGGCGCGGGTCGATCGCTATCGCGTCGCCCAATGCACGGGCAAGCGCCTTGAACGCGGCTTCGGCCCGATGATGGTCGTTTTTTCCTGCCAGCTCGCGCACGTGCAGCGCCATCCGCCCTTCGAAAGCGAAACTGGTCAGGAAGTGCTCGACCAACTCCGTGGACAGAGTGCCGATTCGCTCGCCGCGGAATGGGAGGCTGATAGCGGCATATGGACGCCCGCTGAGGTCGATCGCAACCTGCACGAGGCTTTCGTCCATAGGCACGGTGCGGTCGGCCATGCGAACGATGCCGTTTCGGTCTCCCAGCGCCTGGTTGAGTGCCCGTCCCATGCAGATAGCCACATCTTCAGTGGTGTGGTGAGCGTCGACTTCGGTGTCGCCCTGCGCCTCGACTTCAAGATCGATCAGACTGTGTCGCGCTATCTGATCGATCAAGTGGTCGAGCATGCCGATGCCCGTGCTGACGCGCGCGGCGCCTGTACCGTCGAGGTTCAGATTGACGCGAACGCGTGTTTCGGATGTCGTGCGTTCGTCGGCTCCGGCGCGCCGGCCGGCGGAGTTCGTTGCCACGGTCGTCCCCCTCGCCGAAGATGTGCGTTCAGTGTCGCACGGGCGCGGGGGAAGTTCCAACCGCTACGAACGCGGGCGGAGCCCTGCCGGGCAGAGGATGGTGTGCGAGGCCTTGACCGACGCTACGATGCAGTTGTCGACTTCGTCGTCTGGGGCGTCCGGCCTCAACGGCAACAAGACGTCGCATTCGCGGTCCTGGTCGATACCGTCGGGATGCGCCATTCCGCGCCGGGCGTCCAGGTTTTCTATACGGATGAGCCTGACAAATTCGTCTGCCAATTCATCAGATTCAGCACAAAACCCGACCAGGCAGCTGTCGATCGCGAGCACCGGCTCGAGGTGTGCAACCAGCTCGACGCCGAGCGCGACACGCCAACCACCCGTCTGCCAGGCTGATACGGTTTCAGGAAGCGGTGCATCGTCTGGGTTCCAGAACGGGAGAAGGTCTCCACGTACGGGCAGACCGCCCGCTTCGACCGGTTCTCAGAACTCTTGCCAGCGCGCGGACCATTTGTTGTACAGCGCTTCGGCGCCGGCAAGCCCCGGAGCTCCGGGACTGTTAACCGCAAGCCGCGTCGCAAACATCGGTACATACATGTCGTATCCGGCGGAAGAGGATGCAATCCCGGGACCAGACGCCTGATGGACAAATCGTTGTCCGAGTCGTTGTAGCCAGTTAGCCATAAACACATACCTGTGGTGCGGGATGAGATGGGCTGAGCGGCCCCAGTTGGAGCGCGTGGCCGCGCTAGTGCATGTGCCCCATAGGGCCATGCGAATGGCCGTGTCCGTGGGCGGCAGCCGGCGCTGCATCCATCGGCGTCTGATCGGTCGCTTCGCCCTCGCCCTGCCCTGTGATCCGGGCCGTGCGCGTCACCGCCTGTGGTGCGGAGTTGCCGCACCGCGGGCACGGCGAGGGTTGACCTGCCGCGGAGATGGGCCGCAGCTTCTCAAATCGGTTATCACACGGTTCGCAAAGATACTCGTAGATCGGCATATCTCTCCGCCGGAGACAGAATCAGGATCGCTCTTTCCAGTGTAGCAGCCGGCTCAGCATCAAGAACGCATCAAGACAGCTTTGCGGGCGATAGCCACGTCAGATGTGTCACTACGTGCCGAAACCCCATTCGCTCGTAGATAGGGAAGCCCATGTCGCTCGCTTGTAAATATGCGGCTATGCAGCCTTCTTCGAGGCCGTCCAGCGCAGCGCGCCAGGTCATTGCCTCGCCGATCCCGCGCTTGCGGAACTCCGGAATAGTGCTGACGTTGGCGATGACGACGACGCGATTGCTGGCGAGGCGCATCGCGGTGGCCACCGGCCTGCCCTCCACGAAGCCGGTATAGTGGCTTGCATCTCGCATAGCCATGAACGCGGGGTGACCCAGGATCTCGCGCGTTGCCCACGGGTCGCCGCCAAAACCGGCGGTCAGGGTGTCGTTATATTCGTACAGCGACTCCGGGTCGTTTGCGGTCCGAATTGTTAATCCAGCGACGGCTCGGGGCGATCCGGCGATCGGCGAAAGTAGCATCATCCTAGAGGCTCCGGGTTGCATGCCGATTGCCTCCATGGCCGGCGAAATCGCGTCTGCTGGTTCCATGGCCGCCAGCATGAACCGGCCGCCGTACGGCGCAAAGAACGCTTCGGTACGCTGGATTATCGCGTCAGGATCGTCGGGTACCCTGGTCAAGCCCGCGAAATTGAAGTGTGGAAGCAGATTTCCGGTACCGACCATGACGAGACCGTCGCGCTCGATGATCGCCGCGCCGGGGACTGTGCGCGCGAAGGTTCGGAAGAACTCGACGTAGGCCGCGTCGGCGCGGGCGATCATTGCCGGCGGTTGCATATTGACTGAAGACATGAAGTACTCCACGTGGCGTTCTAAAATGCACGTTGGCGGGAGAAGTCAAACATACCCGCATGGCAAACCTTTGTCATGGCTGGACGGGGGGTGATGCCACGGGGGATGACGTCGTGACTGATCGGGTATCGGCGGTCGACCGCTGGCATGCGCTCGTCGAGGGCAGGAAGCGGCAGATGGACGCCGCCTACGCGCGCGTCGGCCGTGACAGCTCCGACTTTTGGGCGCGCCGAGCCGGTCGCTATCCCCGTCAGGCGAATGCCGCCGCACAGGAAAGCCCGCTCGTTCGGCGCGTACGCTCACTTTTGCCGGCGGGCGGTGCCGTGCTGGACGTTGGCGCCGGAACGGGCAGATACACCCTTCCGATCGCGCGATTCGCCGGGGCGGTCATCGCCGTCGAGCCGTCGGAGGATATGTCAGGGCGGTTGGCCGATGACGCGGCCGCGGCAGGAATCGGCAACATAACGATTCTGCCGACAGGATGGCTTGAATCGGCGGCCGCGACCGATGCGGCTGATGTTGTGCTCTGCACCCATGTTCTCTACCCACAAGCCGACATCGAAGCGTGGATTCGTTCGCTCGACGCCCGTGCCATGGTCGCCGTCGTGCTGGAGCTCATGGCAGATTGGGCCGAGCCGCCGGTCCTGCTAGCGCTGTGGGAGCGGCTCCACGGTGAGGTTCGGATCCCGCAGCCGACGTATTTCGACGTATACGCGGTGCTACACGAAATGGGCATACCTGCCAACGTCGAGGTGTATGACGCGGGCGCTTCCAGTTTCTGGCAGTTTCCGACGATAGACGACGCAATCGATACCGCGCGGGAACACCTGATCCTTTTGACCTCTCCCGAGATGGATAGAATACTCCGGGACGGGCTTGCCGAATGCCTGGTGCGCGATGGTGACGAATGGGTGTTGCCGTCGCGTAGGGTCGCAGCGACCGTTTGGTGGGAGCGCACGGGACCCCGAATTGCCTCCCCATCGATTTCAGACGAGGACTGATCCGTTCTATGCTTGAGATACTGTCGGCGTAGGCGGCCGATTCTTCTCAACTCCGCCCCAAATACTGATTCATTTGCGGCCGCGGGAGTCTCATGCGCATCCGCTTGACCGCGGCCGGTACGCGGCGTTCCTACGACACGCAACTTCGCCGCTTCACGGACGACGAAGCGATTCCATGCTTCCGCTGCGGCGTCTGCTGCCAGCGGTGGCAACCGCTGATCTCTCGCCCCGAAGCAGATCGGTTGGCGGCTCACCTCGGCATGGACGTCGGCGTTTTCCTGGGCGAATACGCCCGAGTCTATCCGTTCGAAGAGGAAACGGGCCAGCTCAAAGAGCGTGACGGCGGATGTGTATTCCTGGAGTTCACGGATGGTCGGGCGGGCTGCAAAGTGCACGCAGCGCGTCCGCAGGCGTGTCGTGATTGGGATGCAAGCCTGCAGCGTAAAGAGTGCATCGACGGCCTCAGAACCAGCCCCGGAGCTGCAGGCGTTCTTGTGCCGTTACCCCTCTATGACAACGCCGACGACTTCGAGAGCTTGTGCGGCCATTTGCGAGGCGAGCCTTCGAACAAGTCCGGCTGACCGGTGTTCGAACTGGCGCGCCGCTCCGTTTTACCGGCTCATCGCTTGGGACGAGCGCGCCGCACTAAGTATCCCGTCCGGCTGACGACCCAGGTCGGTACCATGCATAGGATGTACGCCCTAGGAGTTATAATCGGGTGAGTTGGGAGGTCGAGTACACCAACGAGTTTGGAGCTTGGTGGGACAGATTGGCTCAGGAGGAGCAAGTCATGATCTCGCGGGCAATCGAAACCCTGGAGCAGGGCGGGCCCGCTCTCGGCCGGCCATGGGTGGACACGGTTACCACGTCCCGGCACTCAAACATGAAGGAACTCCGCCCCCGCGGCGGCTTTCTCCGCATCCTCTTTGCCTTCGACCCTCGCCGGACGGCGATCCTCCTACTCGGCGGTGACAAGCGCGACCAATGGACTGCCTGGTACGAGCAGGCGGTACCCGTCGCCGACCAGCTCTATGATGACCATCTCGATGAGCTCAGGCACGAAGGAGCCATTCTATGAGCGGACACAAGCCGTTCAAGCATCTACGGGACCGGCTCGAATCCACCCCAGAAGGACGCGCCGCGGTCGCACAGGAGCGGCAAATCGCGCGCGACCTGCTCGCGCTCCACAAGCTGCGGGAGGCGCGCGGCGTGACCCAGGTCGAGCTTGCGAGGGCATGGGACACGAGTCAGACTAACGTATCGCGGGCGGAGCACGAGCGGGACGTCTACGTCTCGACGCTACGCAGCTACGTCGAGGCGCTTGGCGGCTGGCTCGAGATCAGCGCCGTCTTTCCCGACCAGACCATCCGGCTCGGGCCTGACATCGGCGCAATCGAGACGGCTGAGCGGCCAGACCAGCGGATCGCCTGAATCCTCTCTCCCTTGGCCCTCGCCCAATGACGCCCAACGTTTGGCGAGCTCGCGTAGCGCGGATTACCGTTGCAACCGTCGTTTCCCTCTACAGCGACCCGCCCTCCCGCGATTCACGCGATGGATCCTGGTTGAAACGCGCCTGGCGCTTCTCGCGGAAAGCCGCCGGACCCTCGCGCGCGTCCGGGTGGTGGTCGGAAATGGCGGTCTTGCTCGCGATGTCGTCCAGCGCATGCGCGAAATCCAGTTCAGTTGCGTTGTATATAGAACGCTTGAGCAGCCGCATCGCCACCTGAGGACCGTTCGCTAGTTCAACGGCAAGCGCGTGTGCTCGGTCCATCAGCTGGTCGATCGGAACGACTTCGTGGACTAATCCTAGCGAAAGCGCTTCCTGTCCGCCGACGATCCGGTTCCGCATGAGGAAATCCATCGTGCGGGCGACGCCCATGTGCTGTACAAGCAGGTATTGCCCGCCCTCGTCTGGCAACAGGCCGAAACGAAGCGTTGCACTGCCCAGCCGGGCGCCCTCGGCGGCGATGCGAAAGTCACAGGCGAGAGCGAGCGAAAGCCCCGTTTGGATGGCCACGCCGTTGATCGCCGCGATCGTGATCTTGTCGAGAGCACGAATAGCGAGGTTCAGGGACTGGGACAGGACACGCAGGCCTTCGTAGGTGCCGATCGGGTTGCCATGGCCGTGCGGAATTGGTGGCGCGATGGGCGGGTACTGCTCGGCGTTGGGTAACGGCCGTCCGGTGATGTCGTCGCCCGCACAGAAACCGCGTCCGCTGCCCGTGATGACGACGACGCGTACGTCTTGATCCATCTGAGCCTGCTGAAGCACTTCGACGAGCTCGCGCTTGATCCGCTGCGTCAGGCCGTTGAGCCGTTCCGGCGTTGTGAAGGCGATCGTTGCGACACCGGGTTCTCTGACCGCCACCGAGAAGCCCACATACTGTTCGTTCTGCACCTTGTTTTCTCCTTCAGACGGCATCGCGGAAACTGACGTCGACGTTAGACGGCACCATGGTAGCGCCGCGGGCTTGGGCGGCCAACACTGTTGGACTTCGCGCCAGCGGGCTATTCTAGAGGATGGAAGCTTCACGGTTGCCGCGGAGTCCGCGCCGCAGATCGTGGACGCGTCCGCGCGACTTCCGGACCGGTTGTAGGTCCAAAGGGGCGGTTACGGAGTGACGTCGTGGCGATCGACCTGATAATGCGAGGCGGTGAGGTCATCGACCTAGCCGCCAGGCGGCGGTTTCACGCGGACGTTGCGATCCGCGACGGTCAGATCGCGGAAGTTGGTGAACGGCTTTTCGCCGAAAGCGCCACCGAAATCGATGTTTCAGGCATGATCGTCGGCCCGGGCTGGGTGGACGCGCATGCCCATGTCTTCAACCACGTCAAGCCAAGTTGCGTCGATGCCGACAGTATCGGCGTTCGACAGGGCGTGGTCGCCGTCGTCGATGCCGGATCATTCGGCGCCTCTAACGCAGCCGGTTTCTACGAGTATGTAGTGAAGCCGCAAGCACGCTGGTATTCGGACTGCTGCACATCTCGCGCTTCGGCAATATGCTCGACCCGGGCGAGTCGGAGATCAGCGACTGGCTGAACGTCGACGACGCCGTCCGCGCCATCCAGCGACACCGAAGCTGGGTGCGCGGTATGAAGGTGCGCGCCAGCACGACCGCAGTCGGCGCCCTTGGCGTTATGCCGGTCGTGCTGGCAAAAAAGGCCGCGACAGAAGCGGGTGTACTGCTGATGGCGCACGTCGGCAACGCTCCTCCGACCCTTGATGAGGTGTGCGAGATCTTCGGCGATGGCGATGTGATCACCCACTGTTTTCACGGAAAAATCGGCGGAATCGTGACCCAACAGGGAAAGGCGCTGGCTGCGGCTGTTGACGCGATCGAAAGGGGCGTGCGGCTCGATGTCGGCCACGGCTCGGGGTCATTCTCGTTCGAGGTCGCCGAGAGGGCAATCTCGCTAGGTCTGCGACCCCACCACATCAGCACCGATCTGCATCGCGGCAACATCAACGGCCCGGTGTATAGCCTGGCGGTGACGATGAGCAAGATGCTGCACCTCGGCGTGGATCTGTACGAAGTAATTGAAGCCAGCAGCCTCGCTCCGGCCAGGTGCTTTGGCATCTGCGAGATTGGGCCGGTAGAAAGCGGAGGTCCCGCAAACCTCAGCGTCTTCAAAGTCGTCGAGCGAGAGTTCGTCGCCCGCGATTCGTATCGCGCGGAACGCACCATGAGCAAGCTGATCGAACCGCGATTTGCCGTTGTGAACGGGGTTCTTTATGAAGCGACCAACGGCTTGCCTGAGGCGGCGCGATCATGAGGCTGATCGCCGTCTATGGCCGTCGCTCGGCGTAGTAAGGAGGAGCGGAACATGGGCTTGTTCGACGACCTCCACGTTTCGACGGTCATCAATGCCGCCGGCAGGCTGACCGCCCTCGGCGGCAGCTCGCTCCGGCAGAATGTGATCGACGCGATGGCGGAGGCGAGCCGCGCCCACGTTGACCTGTCGGTGCTGCGAAGCGCGGCCGGAGCCGAGATCGCCCGGCTGTCAGGCGCCGAAGCAGGGACGGTCACGGCGGGCGCGAGCGCGAGCCTGGTCATGGCCGTCGCGGGATCGATCACCGGAACCGACAGCGCGAAGATCGCCCGCTTGCCGGACAGCAATGGCCTGGCAAACAGAGTTCCAATTCAGACGGGACACCTCGTCAACTTTGGCGCCCCCGTCGAGCAGATGATTCGCCTCGGCGGCGGCGTGCCGGTACCTATCGGCAGCGTTAATTCCGTGCCGCCGCGGGCGCTGGAAGCGGTGCTACAGGCAGGCGACTGTGCCTGCACGATGTATGTGGTCTCGCATCACTCGGTGCAAGCCAACCAGTTGCCGTTACTGGCGTGGATCGAGATATCCCACGCTCACCAGGTTCCTGTGCTGGTCGACGCGGCCGCCGAGGAGGACCTGCACCGCTACCTCGATGCCGGCGCGGACCTCGTCGCGTACAGCGGCGGCAAAGCGTTTGAGGGGCCGACCACCGGCATCCTGGTTGGACGGGCGGACCTGGTCGCCGCCGCGGAGGCGCAGTTCGCGGGCGTGGCGCGACCGATGAAGGTCGGAAAGGAGGACATCCTGGGCCTCGTTTCGGCATTACGTAACTATGTATGTGCAGACACCGCAACCGAAAGAGCACGCCAGGACCGGGTATTAGAGGAGATTCGAACCAGGATTGGGAAGGTGCCGGGCGTTGACGTCAGCGTAATGCCCGACGACGCGGAGCGGGCGATCAATCGACTCGCACTGGTCACGTCTCCCGATCGAGCGCGAACGCTGTCCGCCGCCCTGTCTGCCGGCGAACCTTCGATCCGCACGCGAAACCACCACCTCTCGGAAGGGATCGTCCTGATCGACCCCCGTGCGCTCACTGCGTCGGACGGCGAGACGATAGCCGGACGCGTTACAGCGGTGCTGGCCGAAACTGTTCAGGAACGGTAACGGCGGGAGTGCGTGTGCAAGCGGATTCGGGACATAATCGCTTCTTACGAGGCCAAACGCTCGGGCAAGAACCACGTCGGCGCGCCGGCGGCTATCGCCCTTTGAATTCCGCGGACCTCTTCTCGCGGAACGCGGTGATGCCTTCGACGTGGTCCTCCGACAACAAAGTGATTGACGACCCCGTGGCGGCCATGAGCATCGATGTCTCCAGATCGGTTTGCAACCCGCGGTAAAGCAGTTGCTTCATTAGCCGCAGGGATATCGGCGGCCCGGAGGCGATCCGACCCGCGAGAGCCATCGTCTCGGCGTGCAGCTCTTCTAAGGGCACGACCTTGTTGATCATGCCGAGCCGGTACCCCTCGTCGGCCGGCATGAAATCGCCGGTGAACATCAGCTCGGCTGCCTTACTTAAGCCCAGACGGCGCGCGTAGAGCCACGCCCCGCCCCAGCCCGGAATCAGGCCAATGCGACGGTAGGCGACCATGAAGCGCGCCGTCTGCGCCGCGGTGCGGAGGTCGCATGCACAGGCGAGGTCGAATCCGGCGCCGACGGCGTCGCCGTTGACCATCGCGATGGTGGGAATCTCGAGTCGCTGAAGCCCGAGGATAATGCGCTGCGCGCTGCGGAAGCCGCGGCGGGCGTCCTCCGCCGTTCGTCGGGGACGTTCGCCTGCCCCGCCCGGCATTCCGCCTGTATCGCCGCCCGCGCAGAATGCGCGACCGGCGCCCGTTAGCACCAGACAGCGGATATCTTCGTCGCCGAGAGAAAGCTGCGTAATCAGATCGCCCAGCTCTTGCGTCAGGTCGGCAGAGAGCGAATTCAGCCGCTCCGGCCGGTTGAGCGTTACCGTCATGATGCGGTCCTGACGTTCCACGATCAGCGTCTTGTACTCCATGCAAATTACCTCTTGGTGAAAGCAGCGCGAATGCGTTTTGCGCCCCGGTGGGGCGGCGCGTCGCTAGCATAGCCGATCTGTGCTGTCCCGGTGTCCTTGAATATGGCGTAGGCTGCTAGTGTGGCACTTCCCGAATCTCGCCCAGCAGGTAGTCTGCAGCGTTTGCAGTTGCGCTGGTTAGTGCTGGGAATCACCCTGGCCGGCATGATCAGCTTCATGGCCGTCGCCGCGTTTGACCACAGCGCTGCCCGTGTCGCGCTGGCAGGTTCAATCGTTGTCGCATTCAATGGAGTGACCTGGCTGTTGATCTGCCGACAGTATCGCTTCCGATTGCGACGGCACGGCTTCAGATGGTAATAGTATGACCCCGGTCGCGGAGCGGCGCCGAGCATTGATTTCAGCCCGCAGAACGGTCTTTTGACGATGGCTCACAACGCCCCCGCGCGTGATGCTCAGGCCCAGGAGTGTGCCGGCGCCGCAAGCAGCGACTCTCCGAGCTCTGCAGAAGTAGGCGCTCTGCTTGAAAGCATGAGTGACCCGGTCGCGTTGATCGGCACCGACGGCCGCATGCGTTTGGCCAATACCGCGTATCGGCAGCTCCTTGCGGACGCCGGAGTATCCGAGGGGCCGATCTCCGGAGCCCCCGAGGTCCAGAGGCTGCGCGATCGAGAGGGCAAGCCGATCCGGGATTCAGACCGTGCCCTAACCAGAGCTCTCAAAGGCGAAAGCATTCGCGGCGAGCGTGTCCTGCGCATGGCCGACGGACGTGACCGCGTCTTCTCACTGAACACGAGCCCGGTGCGGGGCGACGGTGGCGCAATCCAGGGCGTCGCCGTGGTTTGGAGGGACATAACACAGCAAATCACGCGCGAACGAGCGCTGCGCTTGCTGGAGGGCGTTCGGCGAGGACTCAGTATGTCGGGCGACCTGCGGCGCGCCGCGCGCTCCGTCTGTGTTCGCGCCGTGTCGCTGCTGACCTGGGTGGACATGGCTGCCGTGTTTGCGCTCGACGGCGACGAGCTCAGGCTAATGGCGCAGTCGGGCTTTCCCGAGCGGGCCGCACTTTTGCTTCCGTCGATGATGATGCAACCGACCCACCAAACCAGCATCGCCCTGCGCGAGAATCGGGCCACGGTGTTCCAAACTGATCGTGACGAGCCCGCGAGTGAGTCTTCGCGGCGCGTCATCGCCGCGAGCGGCGCCGCGACGTTCGTGAACCTGCCACTTGCTTCAGGGACGCTGCGGTTCGGTCTGCTCACGCTTGCCAGCCGCAATCCACATTCGTCGCACCCCGATGACCTGGTCCTGCTCGGAGCGATGGCCGCCCAAGTGGGCGTAGAGCTGGAAGCTGTGCGCCGGCGCGAGCAGGCCGAAACCGAACGTTCGCGCCTGCAAGCCGTGCTGGATCAGCTTCCCGAGGGCGTGTTGCTGTTTGACGCGGGCGGCCGCCTCGTTGCCAGCAATCACAGCGCCGAGGGGATTCTCGGACAGTCCGTTGACCCGAGTACGCAGGCGAGGGGGCTGGCGACGCGATACGGATTCCATCATCCCGATGGACGGCCGTATCAGCCCGTCGATGAGCCCGTCGCACGCGCGTTCAGCACCGGGCGAACGGTGCTGGGCGAGGAGCAGATAGTGCGCCGCGCCGACGGCCAGGAACTGCCCGTGGTTTCCAACGTCGCGCCGGTTCGTGACGCCAAGGGTCAACTAGCCGCTGTGATCATGGTGTTTCAGGACATTACCAGCCTTCGAGAGATGGACCGCCTCAAGGATGACTTTCTGTCCATCGCCGGCCATGAGCTGCGCACACCCATTACAACGATCCGCGGCCTCGCCCAATTGCTCGAGCGAAGGCGCGATCGCCTGGACCCAGCCACCGTGAACTCGGCGCTGGCAACGATCAGCGAACAGACCGAGCACATGACTCGGCTGGTCGACGAGTTGCTCGACGTGTCACGCATCCGCACCGGGCGACTTTCCCTGAAAATGGAGGCGGTCGACCTCGTTGACGTCCTGCGTTCATCGATCGAGCAGACACAGCTTCAGTGGCCGGGGCGGATCGAAGGAAAGTTACCCGGACCGTTGCCGGTGGGAGGCGACGCGGGCCACCTGAAACAGGTGTTCATAAACTTGCTCGACAACGCGGTCAAGTACAGCGGACCGACGGCGACGATCGAAGTTACGGCTGCCCGTTCGCACAACCGAGCGATCGTGCAGGTCGTCGATCATGGGGTTGGCGTGCCGCCGCAGGCGCTCGGACGGCTATTCGAACGGTTCTATCGCGCAGAAAACGCGGCATTATACGCGGGCGGTCTCGGTTTGGGACTATATCTGTGCCGCGAGATCGTGGAAAGTCACGGCGGCAGCATCGAGGTACAGAGTACGTTAGGAGAAGGGTCAACATTCACCGTTTCGCTGCCTCTGAACCGGGGTAGGGCGAGCCGTGGCTGATCCCGACGAGCAAAGCGCCGAACAAGTGACGCCAACATCGGACGCGGATGATGCAACAGGACCCGATTTTGAAGGGTTGTTGCTGCGATCAGGCTTTAACTACCACGTGTTTGTTGCTGCGGCGTTTGGTTTTCTGCGCGGGAGGGGCGCCGGTCCCGAGGAATTGGTGGCGTGGATGGCAGAGCGGTTGGCCACGACCTGGTCGGGGCTCGAGGGACACGGCGCCGACGCGGTTCTCAACCTCGTACTGGAGAACCTCGCCTCCACCGGCTATCAGGTTCGCGACTTCAACTACGGCGCGAATGAGTCGATCGCGACGGTTGGCGCCGTACCGCTCGGACTGGACGAAGAGCGGTGGCAGCGGCTGTTGGAACCATTCGGCGTCGCGCCGAGCGACATGCACGCCCTGTTTCGCGTCTTCGTGCCGCTGGCTCGCTCGGCCGGAGCAACGCTCGACCTGGCTGGTTTCCACGATACCCTGCGCATAACGGTCCGCCGCGATACGGCACAGGGGGCGTCCGAGCATCGAAGCCACCTTCACTGAACGTCGTGGGCATCGGATTTGGAAGCAGATTAGAGCTCAACCCCGCCAGGCTGCGGCTCCCAATGAGACCCAGCCGGCGAGGAAACAGAGGCCGCCGAGCGGCGTCACGGCTCCCAGCCATTTGATCCCCGAGACGGAGAGAATGTACAGGCTGCCTGAAAACAAAACGATACCGGCGATAAACAGCCAGCCCGCGAGCGTCGTCAGGCCGTTGCTCCACCGATGTGCCGCATATGCCACCGTCAGCAGCGCCAGCGCGTGGTAGATGTGGTAACGGGCGGCTGTTTGCCAGATCTCGAGGTTGTCGGCTGAGAGCCTGGCCTTTAGCCCGTGGGCAGCGAATGCACCCGCTGCGACGCCGGCCACCATCAACAGGCTACCGAACGCAAACCACGTCTGTTCCATCGGTCTTCCCCGGCGGATCTGAGCGCTGCCATGCGTCCGAGCGTTGGAGGCGGCTCCGTCCGGCCCGTCGCGAACGTCGCGTTCTTCGGTTGTCTGCAAGAATGCTCCTCGGTTACGCTGCTGAATCCATCCTAGCAGCAGGGGCTTACTCCGGCGTCCGGGCCGTGACGACAATGCTCCCCTCGCAGTAGTAGAAATCGTCTCGCAACAGCACGCAGCCCGCCTCGCGCTCGTCGAACAGCCTTCCAAAGGCAGCGGCTTCGTCCGCGCGCTCGGACGCCATCCATGACGCCCCATCAGCGGCGATCGCCCGCCCGCTCATTCCGATCCAGCGGCGTTCGACGGCGGTTAGCGGCGCGGTCCGTTCCGTCAGGAAGGTCCGTACTGACGGCGTCAGACCGGCGTGCTTGAAGGCGCCGGGCAGAGTACGACCGACAAAAGGCGCTCCGCCGCCTTCACGTGAGAGGTGGAGCAGGAAGTCAAACCAGAACTGCACGGGCACCGGATGGAAGATCTTATGCGTGAATTCAGAGTCCTTCACCGCCACGATCCCTCCGGGCGTCAACACCCGCATCATCTCACGCAGATATGCTGCCTGTTCGTCGGCCGTTAGATACTCGAACGTATTGGCGCACCAAACCAGGTCTACGCTGCCGGCCGCCAGGGGCAGCTTCAACGCGTCGGCGCCGATCACGCCGGATCGCATGCGACCTGTCGCCAGTTGCTCTCGCGCACGCAAGAGGTTATCGAGCGAGATGTCGATACCGGTGACCCGTCCGCCAGCGCCTGCCAGATCGCCGATCCACCCGAGGAACTGACCGCTGCCGCATCCGACGTCGACGACGTGGTCTCCCTTCCGTATGCCCGCCGATTCAAGCATGGCGCGATACTCCGGCGAACAGGCTTTGAAGTGGGCGGCCAGCCAGTCGGCTTCGGTCGTCGCGAGTTGGGGATCACCAGAAAACGCGGGGGTGGCCACCTTCAATCCTCCAGGTCGAACGCCATCAGGTCCTCTGCGACGGTAACCGGGCCCCGATAATCACGCCGAACGTCGCTCAACAGGTTTCCGGGACCACCGCCGCGGAAGAGAATGTGGCTGAGCGCCAGCGCCCGCGCGCCGCAGTCCGTCGCGACCCGTCCAAGCTCTTCCGACCCGGTGTGGTACGCGTCGATCGCGGTCATCCGCGCCAGGGACGCCTCATCGGTGACGCCCTGCTTACGAGCCTCCGCGCCGGCCGTCCAGTAGACCTCGTGAACCAGCAGGTCTGTGTCCATGGCGTTCCGGATCAGGGTCTCGCACGGATGCGTGTCGCCGCTGACCACGGCCGAACGGCGACCGGACTCGACGCGGAACCCAAACGCGGGATGAACCGGCTCGTGCTCCACGCCGAAAGCCGCGACTCTCCAGTCGTTCCCCTCCAGCACCCAGCCGGCCTCAATGTCGATGCAAACCGGCACGAGCCGCTCCAGCGGCTGTTCGCGGGCCTGAAGACGAAAGTTGATGTCCAGCTCGAAGGCATGCAAGAGCCGCCTCACGAACTCCGCGGTTCCGGGTGGTCCGTAAATAGCGGGTGGTTGCTTCCACCAACCCATGACCCAGCCGGTAAAGAGAAAGTGCGCAAGGTCAATCGTGTGATCCGAGTGGTGATGCGTGATCAGGACGTTTCGGATAGATCCGGGATCGATGCGCGCGGCCACCAACTGCTGCACGACGCCGCTTCCGCAGTCGACCAGAAGAGCGTCAGCTCCTGCCTGGACGACCTGACTCGGGCCGCGGCGCGCCGGGTCGGGAATGGGCGTGCCGGTGCCGAGCATCGTGAGGCGCATCTGATTCTCCAGCGTCCCGAAATTCGGATTGGCGCTGTGTGGTTACGCGCGCGTCTTCTCTCCGTTGAGATGGACGTTGCCGGTTGCCACCAGGCCGGCATAGGTGGGCCGCACCAGTTGAAAGAACTCGCCCGGTGTGACATAACCTGAACCGGCGAGACGCCCCAGCGGGCGGATACGCGAAACGTCCACGCGCCCGTCGATGATAGCAGTGGAATCCACGTGGAACCGGACAACCTCGCCGACAACAACGTAGTTCGGGTTGCGGCCGATCTCGATTACCTGAGTCAGGCGACACTCGAGGTTGGCGGGAGCTTCCAGCAGCCGCGGCGCACGCACAAGGTCAGACGGCACCGGGGTCAATCCGGCCGCCGTAAACTCGCTCAGATCGGGCGGGAAGTCGGCGGCAGTGTGGTTCATCGCCTCGGCCAGACCTTCGCTCACGACGTTAACCACGAAATCGCCGGTGAAGCGCGCATTGCGAAGTGAGTCCTTCTCACCGGCGCTCGAAAAGCAGACTGTCGGCGGATCGGCCGCCAGGACGGTGAAATAGCTGTGCGGGGCGAGGTTAGCAACACCACGATCGCTTAAGGTGGAGACCCACGCGATCGGCCTCGGCACAACCACAGCGTTCAACAGGTGATAGAGATCGCTGGGGCGCATCTGCTGCGGGTCAAACACAGTGGATTCGTGTCTTTGCATAAGAAGACTACAGCCCCGCCCAACTGATCCCGTGACGTGCTGATATGGTAGGGCGACATTCGGCCGGCGTCGAGCCAGGGCCCGCGGTTACTAATAACCGGCGGCAATTCGCAGTAGCAGGAGCGAACGCGCATGGGAGCCCGCACGGGTGCTGAATATCTGACAGGCCTGAAGGCCGCCCGACCGCAGATCTGGATCGGCGGCGAACGGGTCGAAGATGTAACGTCTCACCCGGCGTTTTGCCACGGCGCCCGATCGGTTGCTCGCCTCTACGACATGCAACACGACCCGGCGCTGCGCGACGAAATGACTTACGTGTCTCCCACGAGCGGCAATCGAGTGGGCATGTCCTTCCTGCCGCCGCGCAATATTGACGACCTGGTGAAGCGGCGCCGCATGATGTCGCGATGGGCGGCTGACACCGGCGGCATGATGGGTCGCACACCCGACTATCTGAACAGTAGCTTCATGGCGTTCGCCGCGGCCGCCGCTTATTTCGGCAGCGCCGACGACCGCTTCAGCGCAAATGTCCGCAACTACTACGAGCACATCCGAGAACACGACCTTTGCCTGACGCACACGCTGATTAACCCGCAATCGAACCGTGCGGTCGGCCCAGCCCAACAGGCCGACCCATTGCTGGCTGCGGCGGTAGTCAAGGAAACCGATGCAGGGATCGTCGTTCGCGGTGCCCGCATGCTGGCGACGCTGGCGCCGCTTGCCGATGAGTTAGGAGTGTTTCCCTCGACCGTGCTCAAGGGGGCGCCGGAGGACCGCCCATACGCCTTTGCGTTTGCCATTCGCTGCGATACTCCCGGTCTGCGCTTCATCTGCCGCGACAGCTACGACATCGGCAGGCCGGTGTTCGATCATCCGCTGTCGTCCCGTTTCGAGGAGATGGACTCGGTCGTCGTCTTCGACGACGTCCTGGTGCCGTGGGAGCGGGTGTTTATCCTCGGCGACGTCGGGCTGTGCAACGGCGCGTACGGCAAAACCAACGCTGTGGTGCATATGATGCACCAGGTCGTTGCCAAGAACGTCGCGAAGGCCGAGTTCATCCTCGGGCTGGCCTGCCTGATGATCGAGACGATCGGCGTCGATCAGTTCCAACACGTTCAAGAGAAGGTCGCGGAGATCATTACCTACCTGGAGACGATGAAGGCCTGCCTGCGCGCGGGCGAAGCGGACGCCGAGATTGACGAATGGGGCGTCGCTTGCCCGGCGCGAGCGCCTCTCGACGTTGCCCGCAACATGTTTCCGAAAATGTACCCGCGCATGATCGAAATCCTGCAACTGCTTGGCGCGAGCGGGCTGATGGCGACGCCATCTGAAGCAGATCTGCTCAGCCCGATCGGCGGTGATATCGACCGCTATTACCAGGCGGCGACGGCGAGCGGACGCGATCGCGTTCGTCTCTTTCGGCTCGCCTGGGACACCGCGTGCAGCTCTTTCGGCTCGCGACAGGTACTGTACGAGCGTTTCTTCTTCGGCGACCCGGTTCGGAACGCCAGCGCCCTCTACAACGTCTACGACAAAAAACCGCTGATGGACCGCGTACAGGCGTTTCTGCAGCGTGAAACATAGCGATTCAGGAAGACATTTGCAGGGTTGCACTCCTGTGTTAGAATACCGGCCGGTGTCGCCTTCGCATCCGCCCTCCGAAGGAATGAGCAGCATTCCTTGCCGGACGTTCGATGACCGAAGCGCTACCCATTCATGACTGGAGGCATCGAGTGTCCTTTACCGACAAGACCCTGACCTGCGCGGATTGTGGTGCGGAATTTGTATTCACCTCGGGTGAGCAGGAGTTTCACGCGTCGAAGGGCTTTACCAACGAGCCCCGCCGTTGTGCGAGTTGTCGCGCGTCGCGCCGCCAATCGCGCTCTGGCGGGGACGATTACGGCCGTGGCGGCGGATACTCCGGCGGCCAGCAACGCGAGATGTTTAGCGCCGTTTGCGCCACTTGCGGTAACGAGGCCCGGGTGCCGTTCGAGCCGCGCGGCGACAAACCGGTTTACTGCTCCGATTGCTTCCGGGCTCAACCCCGACAGTCGAGCTACGGCGGCGGTCGCGGCGACCGCTGGTAAGATCCTGCCCGGTCCGTACTCCTCCGCTCGAACGCGGAGGCCGGTTGGCGCGGCAGCTCGTACCGATGACCGCGCAGCGCGAGACCGCGCTTGCGATCGGATTACGCAGGTAGTCGATCGGCGATCTGGAATATCTGGGTGCGCGCCCAGTCCATCCATCTCCCGTAGACGGACGTCAGATCGTCCCGGCTGAAATGCTCGACTGCCTCGACCCCTATCTCGGGCCATAGCAGCCGCACTTCCCAGGAACCTTCCTCTACTTCAGTTGCCATGCAGGATGCCCACGGCGCAATCGGGAAGATCTCGTCAAGCAGCCGCATACGGAAATACTGATGCGCCGCCGGGAACCGGATCCCCAATGGTAATGATGCTGCTTGCGTGGTAGTGCCTGATTCCTGATCGATCTTCGGTTCCATCGAGACTCCCCGGGTCAGCGTAGCAAACGTTGGGCTCTCGGGGCTCATGTGTATGCGACTTCACACCTCTGAAGTGTCCGGATGCACAGCGGTCGTTGCCCTCTTGTACCGAGAATTCGGATGCAGGAGGTAACCAATGCAACAACTCATGAAAGCACCGGTTCAGGTGGCCGTTGCGGCAATCGCGTTCGAACACGACACGCAGCCGCGAACGGGCGGGCGAATGTGCGAGGAGCAGCGACGGCGGCGGCTGGAGATCTGGTCGGACTTCGTCGAAGAAGAGCTTCAGACCCGCAATATGCGGCCGGCTCAGCTCGCGGTCTACGCCAACGTCAATGCATCCACGGTGAGCGTGTGGCGGCACCGCAAATCCCTGCCCGATCGAGAGGCGGTCATCGGCGTCGCCCGCTGTTTTCGTCTGCCGGTAGAGTACGTCGCCGAGAAAGCGGGGATGTTGCCGCCGCCCGCGCAGCGCAGCCTCAGTCGAGTAGAAGCCGACCCCGAATGGCGAATTCTGCTAGCGGATATCGACCGCCTGCCGGCCGACCAGTTCCGCGACGTGAAGTCGGCCCTCCGGCTGGCCCTCAGCATGGGCCGCCGTCGGGCATCGTAGGTGCGTTGGCTCCTAACCCTCTTATCCCTTCCCGGTGCGGGAAGGGACGATTATTGGAAGCAACGCTCGGACTGGGGTGCAG
The DNA here is from genome assembly GCA_036741355.1 of Chloroflexota bacterium. Taxonomy (GTDB): domain Bacteria; phylum Chloroflexota; class Dehalococcoidia; order CAUJGQ01; family CAUJGQ01; genus JBBRGK01. The sequence goes on along the minus strand of DAINSK010000001.1, from coordinate 66,171 downwards.
CGGCGCGCGGCCCGGCGCGTAGCAACACGCCCCTATAGTAACTTGTGCAGTAAAGAAATCCGCGTTCGAGCTCCCCTTCCCTGCAGGGAAGGGGCCGGGGGTTAGGAGGCGGACTCCCGAGCCGTCACGCCGATCTCATCAAGGAAAGCGAGCACTGAGCTGTTGAACTGTTCGGGTTGGTCGATGTTCGAGGCGTGACCGGCGTTGGTGATCACCGCCTTACGGGCGCCGGGGATCTTTAACGCCATGTAATCCGTGCCGCCGATGAACGGTGCGTCGTTTTCGCCAATGATGAGCAACACCGGCACCGCGATGTTGGGGAGGTTCTCGATGATGCGCGAGTCGAACTGCTTCAGCATGCCGCGCGCCGCGTTTGCCAGCCCCTGCGCCGAGCGGTGCCCGCCGCGCGTTTGTTCTACCTCGGGGCTGCGGCCGAGCGCGTCCAAGCCGCGGGATTCAAAAGCTAAAGCCCGGCGTTCTGCGGTCTCGTTCCACCCTTCGCGCGCCGTCGGATTCCGGTAGCCGGGTCCGGTATCGCAAAGGATCAACGCCCGGCAACGCTCAGGATGCGCGTGATAGAAAGCAAGCGTCATGTAGCCGCCGAGCGATAGACCGCCGATCACAGCCTGCTGAGCGTCGATCGCGTCCAGGATGGCGGTCATGTCCGCTACGCTTTCGGCCTCGCTGTAGAGTTCCGTTTGTTCGGGGCTGCCTGTGCTGCCATGTCCGCGCATATCCCAGGTCACGAACTTGCAGCGACTGGAGAACGCATCGACCTGCGGGCGCCACATTTGAGCCGTCGCGCCGTATCCATGCGAGAAGAGGACCGGATAGCCGTCTCCCTGGACTTTGTAATCGACACTGACGCCGTTGCGGTGAATTGTCGCCATGCTGCTTTCATCTCCTCGGCCGCGGTGCTGGTTTGCTTCCGCGGGCATCGCCAACGCTAGGGAGGCGCTTCGGGAGTGTCAAGCGTACAGGCGGCGTGAGCGATCGCGCTGCTGCAGATCTGGATCGTACCTTTATGGCGCTGCTAGGATAATTCGAGATTCGACCGTTAAGGGAGTGAGCAGATACCCATGGCCGTCCGCACAATCCGTATCCTGGGCGAGCCGGGCGACGATGTCTTGCGCAAGGTCGCCAGCCCCGTCGACGTGCTGGATGGATCGGTACAGACGCTCATTGACGATATGCTGGAGACGATGCGGGACGCACCCGGAATTGGCCTCGCGGCGCCACAGGTCGGCGTTGGTCTTCGTATCGTCGTTATCGAGGTTCCGGAAGTGCCCGCCTTCGCGCTGATTAACGGCGAAGTTGTGCGCCACAGCGGCCAGCGTTGGGTGAGAGAGGGCTGCCTCTCGATCCCAGGCTATCGCGGAGAGCTGTTCCGATCGGTCAAAGTGACGGTCAAAGGGCTCGACCGGCAGGGCCGTCAGATTCGGATTAAAGCCGCCGACGACCTGCTGGCGCAGGCGCTCGAGCACGAGATCGACCACACGAACGGTCTGCTTTACGTGGATCTACTGAGCGGCCCCGAACACCTGCACCGGCATTCCGACGATGAAAATGACGAAACGGCAGAGGTTGAGCCCGGCGAAGAGTCGAACGAAGCGTGCGAACGAGTAGCCGACGCGACCCCAACTCACCACGTTCGGCGGGGCATCCGGCCGCGGCTGGTTATGCCCCCTGCAAAGCTGAGGGCGACGTCCGGCGGTGCGCTGGAGTAAGCTTGCTGCGCGCATAGCGAGGCGAATAAGCGATGCCCGTTTATCTCTTCCGTTGCACGACCTGCGTCGAGACGTTCGAGCGTTGGCGGCCCGGACGCCGGCGTGACGATCCGATGACCTGCCCGCGGGGCCACGAAACCGTTACTCGCTTGCCGGGCCTGGAGCCGCGTGAGGGAGAGGGGCCGGCCTCTCGAAAGCTGCCGCCGCAGGCAGGCCAGCCAACCTGATACGTGCGATCTAGCGCGCGTACTCCACGGCGCGGGTTTCCCGGAGCACGGTAACCCTGATCTGGCCGGGATACTCCAGCTTCTCTTGAATCATGTTGCTCACGTCTCTGGCCAACTGCGCCGCACCCTCGTCGTCTACCTGATCCGAGCGCACAAGGATGCGAAGCTCCCGGCCGGCCTGGATGGCAAAGGCGCGCTCAACGCCTCTGAAGCTGTGCGCTACCTCTTCCAGCGCCGCCAGTCGAGCGAGATACCGTTCCAGTGATTCGCGCCGGGCGCCGGGACGGCCGCCACTGATGGAGTCGGCGATAATCGTCAGGCGGGCTTCGAGCGTTTCCGGCTCGATCTCCTCATGATGCGCCTCGATGCAGTGCACGATCGATTCCGGCATGCCGTTGCGCCGGCAGATTTCTCCGCCGAGCATCGCGTGCGTGCCTTCGTTTTCGCGGTCGACCGCTTTTCCCAGGTCGTGAAGCAGCGCCGCGTTGCGAAGCACATACACGTCGGCGCCGAGCTCATGGGCGAGCATTGCGCCTAACCTGGACGTCTCGATCGCGTGCTGGAGCTGGTTCTGCCCGTAGCTGGTGCGGTAGCGCAACCTGCCGAGTGTGCGCACCACCTCCGTGGGCAGATCCTTGCAGGCAGCCTCGGCCGCCGCGATCAGGCCGGCGCGCTCGATACTCGCGTTGACCTCCCGCTGTGCTTTCTGGATAGTCTGTTCCACTTTGGTCGGGTTCATGGAGCCATCGCGGATCAGCCAGGTCAACGCCGTGCGGGCTACCTCGCGACGCACCGGATCAAAGCCGGCCAGCGTCAACGTCGGCGGCGCCCCCGGGATATCCTCGACCGCAACCTCACACCCGGTCGCTTTCTCGATCGATCGTAGTGCGTGGCCGTCGCGAGCCAGCAGTTTTTGTCTGGCGTCGGCGGTAGCAGAATGAAGGGGATCAGCCGCGGGATCCGGCACGCTCGGGGGGTTGAGTCGTTGTACGGCCGTGGAAATGATGGCCCGTGCACGCCCGTCCGCGTCGCTCACGACGATGGCCTCGTGAACGCGCAGGCGGCGTTCGGCCTCTTCCTGCAGTTCGCGGTCGACGTTAGAGAGAACTTCAACTGACGCTTCTTCGATGCTGACGCCGGCGCGCTGCTGAAGGGCGCTGAGGCGCTGACCACGACATGCCTCGATTTCGGTTTCGATCGACTTGAGCTCCTCGGCACTCTCTCGTAGCGCCTGCTCTCGCTCGGCGAGAGCGGTCAGGCGCGCGTTCAAGCGCTCCTGTCGGTCCTCCAATCGCTGGGCAACCTCGACCAGGTTCTCTCGCTGCGCCTCCTCCTCGCCGACGGAGCGTTCGCGCAGCGCCGTAACTTCGGTGCGGGCGTGCTCTACGATCTCTTGCGCCTCGCGGCGGGCAGTGGCCAGCGCCTTCTCGGCCTCGGCGGGGTCCCGCGGCGCGGAAACGGGCGCAGAGGATGGCCGTACGGCTCCGGCTCGCGGATTGGGGCCAGTGCCGAACAGCCGAAGCAGCCAGGCGATGAGACGATTGTTATGCATACAAGTCTGTTCTCGACCCTCCACTGTCTATCATCGTCGTGCGCCAACACCGGCGGCGTCAGCACCGGCAATTCCGTGTACGTTGTCGTATCCGGAGACGAAAGTTTCGGATCGATTTTCTTCGGGGTAGAAGAGCTGACGTTTGATGCGACCGAGGTCGTTTCCGAGCAGGTGAATCGAGATCGAGGGCACTTCAGAGAGCGTCTTGATGATATGGGTATCGTCCACCGGCGGCAGAAGCCGGGTTATGTCGCCGGGCTCGAGCGTTTGACGCACGGTCTCGGCGAGCTCGGCGTATTCCGGGTTGGACCCGTCGTCCAGCCGCCGGTACTGTATTTCGTACTGGCGACCCTGCCACAGGCCGATCAGTCCCCAGGCGAGGTGGTTGTGAACCTTTGTGCTCTCGCCGGCCGGGAGCACCATGCTGAACAACACGAACTCCGGGTCCTTTGAACGGAGCAACGCGTAGCTGGCGGCCTTGCCGGGAATCGCCTGCCGGCACGGCTCGGGCAACCAACCATCGCGCTTGAAAAACGCGGCGAAGGGCCCGCGTAGCTGTCCGATGATCGCCTCGGGATCGCCGCCTTCGGCAATGGCAGCAGTCACGGTGTCATGAAGTTCGCTCAGCGCTGCTCTGCCTTCGTCGGTGATCATCGATTCGACATCCGGAATTGCAGCGGCGTCAAAGTCGCACACCGGCACACCTCCTGCGGTAGCAATCGCATTGCGTCGTCATAGCTATTATAGGTTCGCGCCGCCGCAGGGTACTAACGCGGGAAAGTGCCGGCGGGCTCAACCCGCAGGCCCTGAGGTGAACTGGCCGACATATGCCGGCTGCACGGGGCTGCCACAGACCGTGCATGGAGCGTCTGAGGGAGAACCCTTGCAGTCTTTGCACTCAACCCAGTTACACAACGGACACACGATGGCGGCATAGACGGGCGGCAGCATGCTGGTTGCAGGAGGCATGCGGCAGGCGAGGGGCCGAGCACAGCCACTGCAAATAGGCGTAATTCTGGTACCGGCGGCCCGGCCGTCCTGCGCACCACCCACGGGCCTGGAGGCGCCGGCTCCCGGTCCCGAGTACGGCACGGAAGGCGACGGCAAGGCGTCAGCCGGTTTGTGCCGCCGTTTTCTGAAAAGCCACATCCCTGCTCCGATCAGTGACGCCGTACGGAGCCTGACAACGCCAATATCGCGTCAGGAGGTTGCTCCAACGGTGGCCATCGTTCGGTCAAACCTGGGAGCGATATCCCGCGCAATGATGTCGAGCTGTGCCGAAAGCTGATCCGGAGGGCAGGCGGGACGGAGGACGAACTTGCTGGCGCCGGCGCGCAGGTATTCGTCAATGCGGGCGGAGCAGTCGTCCGGAGTGCCAAATATACTGAGTCGCTCGATATCCACGTCGGGACGAAAACGCCGCAACGTGGGTGCCGCAAGCTGGCGCGCCTGCTCGACGCTCCCTGCGATGGTCACCGAAAGGATGACGCCGTAATGGTCCTCGTCGATGTCGCGTCCGGCGGCTGCGGCGTTGGCCCGTATGCGTTCGGCACCGTCGGCGAACTCTTCGGTGGTAAGAAACGACGCCAGCCAACCGTCACCTAACCGCCCGATGCGCCGGTAGGCGGCTTCGCTGCGCCCTCCAAACCAGATCGGCAGTATCCGTTGGGCGGGGCGCGGCGCGATCGTCACGTCTGTCATCCGGTAGTAGCGGCCGCGGTGCGTCACATGTTCTTCCGACCAGAGCCGCCGCAGAATCGCGACCGCCTCGTCGGTGCGTCCGCCACGCTCTTCCTTCGAAACGCCGGCGGCCTCATATTCGCGCGGGTCTTCAGTGCCGATGCCAAACGCGGGTAGCATACGGCCGCCGGAGAGGAAATCAATCGTGGCTATCTCCTTGGCCACTATGACAGGATTGCGTAGCGGCAGGACGAGCACGCTCATTCCGAACTTGAGTTTGCGCGTGCGTCCGGCAATCGCGGCCAGCCCGGTAACCGGCTCCACGATGGGCGTCGTGGAGATAAGCCGGTCGCTTAGCCACAGCGAATCGTAGCCAAGCGCTTCAGCTTGATCGACAAAATCCCAAAACGGGGCGCAGTCGTTGGCGCCGAATGGCCAGCCGCCGAGCGCGAGCCCGATGCGTACACTCACCGTCGTATTATCCCCGATTGAAAGGAGTTGAACGCCGGGGCCCGTAAAGTCGAATCTACGATTCGTGCTCGGCCCGAAGGCGTCGCTTTTCGAGCGCCAGCCGGCGATCAGCGTCGGAGAGCATGTTCTCGACCGAGCCGACGTCAACGTTATACCCAGCCGCTCCGCCGGACAACGACCAGGTGCGGTTATCGGGCCAGTTCAAGTGCGACACATCGCGAATTCGCTCCCATGCGCGGCGCGCGCCCTCATACTCAGTTTCGGGAAGCAGCACGCCGAAGGAGTAGTCGCCGACTCGCGCCGCCGTGTCGGCACTGCGAAGGTTTCGCGTGAATATCGTCCCCAGGTATTTGAGCACGCGTTCTTTGGAAGCACTCTGCGCCGGCCGTTCGGGCGACCCGGCGAAGTCCAACTCTATGAGGAGGACCGAGAAGGAGTTGCCGTAGCGCTGGCCCCGTTCAAAGGCAGCGCGGAGGTGACTGTCGAAGAGTCGCTGGTTTGCCAGTCCGGTGAGCGGATCGCGAAGGGCCGCGGCGACTGACGCCTGCCGCGCCGCGGCAAGCGCCTGCTCCGCGCGGAGGGCACGACCCTGGTGGAGATAGGCTTTGAGCCATCCGGCGCCGCTAAGTGTAGCGAGCGAGGCAAGCAGGAAACTTTCAATGCCTCGATCGACTCCCGCGACGGCGCCGACGACCACGACGGCACAGACGACTGTCAGGGCCGCGACGGCGCCGAAAAGGACCAGCCAGAACCGTGGGCTTTGCAGGCGCGACATGGCAGTCACCGGCTGTCCCGGACTAATGCGACATCGTGGCGATGGGCCGCGCAGCATATTGCGTTCGCGGCCTGCTCTCAGTCTACAACGGTAAAACGTGGCCTGGGGGCAGGCCGTAGTAGCAAACCTATGCCGATTTCAAAACGCCGGGCAGAACACTGGCAACTTTCTTTCGTTACGTGAGATTATTGAACCGCCTAATTTGACAGTCGTCTAGGCTGGCTAACCGCCGAAGAGGTTTTAATGCCGGGTGTCTCGTATCCCATCACCTATGAGATCGAACGGCCGGAGCGCTATGACCGCGTGAAGGTGCTCTTTCGGCTGGTGCTAGCGTTTCCGCAACTGCTATTGGTCGGTGGATTCAGCTTTTTCTATGGTCGCACGGCGCTCGGCCGGGCGGCATCCAATTTCCAGGGCGGCAGCGGTGGCCCCTTAACCGCACTGCTCGAGCTGCTCGCCTTCTTCGCCTGGGTTTACATTATTTTTACGGGTCGTTACCCGTCGTTCCGCGGCTTCGCCATCTACCTCTTCCGTTGGGTCCAGAACATCTACGCCTATGTGGGGCTGCTGACGGATCTGTATCCTCCCTTTGGCGACGGTCCATATCCGCTGCAGATAGGCATTGCGCCCGACGAAGTGCACAATCGCTTGACGGTCGGTTTCCGGGCGATCCTCGCAATCCCGCACTTCATCGTGCTGATCTTTCTTGGTATCGCCGCCTTTATCGTTACCGTTATCGCCTGGTTTTCGATCTTGATCTCCGGCGAATACCCCGAAGGACTGTACCGGTTCAGCATTGGCGTCAGCCGTTGGGGCGCCCGGGTATACGGCTACATGATGCTGTTCGTGGACGAGTACCCGCCGTTCTCACTGGAGGGCGGCCCGGGACCGGCGGCGGTCCAATCGCCAGGCGAGCCTCCTACCCTAAACTACTAGCCTGACTCAGGAACCGATGCCGAGGACAGCGTTTAGGTTTTGCAAAACCCGTGCTGATGGTCAGACCACCCTGCTCGTCGACGGCAACACCCCGTCAATAGGAGACGCAATGACTTCGGACGCAGACCAGAGGTTCAAACAACTCGAACAAGAGATCGTGGATGGCCGCCTTCGATGGAGCCCCGGCACGGCCACCGGTCTGGGGCGTCACGAGTTTGATGCCGAGCTGGGAAGCCGGTCCCGTGAGGCGATCGGGGCGCGCAACCAGGAGGTAGACGGCCAACTTCGCCGCTTGCAGCAGATCGACGAGGTGCCGTTGTCGGAACCCTACCGAACGCGCTGGCCAATTCACTTCCGAAAGCTCCAGGGTGAGCTTTCGGAGGAACGTGACTATGGGGCCTCACGTCATAGCCCCGGCGCCCCTCTGGGCATGATCGGGTTCTCCTGCAATTCGCTCGTCATTCGCGATTTTGCGCCGCTCACCGACCGCGTCCGATCGCTGACGTCGAGACTGAGCGCCGCACCACGCCTCTTGAAGGAGTTTCGGGATACATTCGAATCCTGCTCGCCCATTCATGTTGAAACCGCGCTGCAGCAGGCGTCTGGAATCCTGACGATGCTCGACCGCGATCTTCCGGGCTCGGTTGCGGGAGTCGAGGACCCAGCGCTGCGATCGGCGTTTGGAGCGGCACGCGGGGAAGCGGTCGCAGCGGTTCACGACTACGAATCGTGGTTGCGCGACACCGTGCGCCCTGGGGCGACGTTGCCGATCGCGTGGGGACGCGAACGCATGGAGAAGCTCGTGCGGCTCCAGGAATACGTCGATACGGACATCGACACGCTGGTGAAGCGCGGCCGCGAGGACCTTCGCTGGCATCAGGAACGACTGAACGAGCTCGCGCGGCAGATCGACCCGTCGGCGACGCCGCAGGAGGTCGTCACGGGGGTCGGCAGAGAGCATCCGGCAGCCGGAGAATTGCTCCCAAGCGTTCAGACGACGCTGGAGGAGCTGCGCCAGTTCTGCATCGACCGCGACCTGATCGACATGCCGACGGAGGTCCGTATCCAACTCAAGGAGACTCCGCCCTTCTCACGCGCGACAACGCTGGCCGCGTGCTCGACGCCCGGAATGTACGAAACGGTCGCGACCGAGGCCTATTACTACGTCACGCCCCCGGACGCCGCCTGGGATGAGCAGCGAACCGAACAGTATTTGCAATTCTTCAACCGCTGGTCGACGCCGCTGATCACCGCTCACGAGGCGTACCCGGGGCACTACGTTCACATTTCCTGGCTGCGGAAAGCGCCCGACGCTGTGCCCGGCACGAACACGACCACGACAACAGAGGGCTGGGCGCACTACACCGAGCGGCTGATGATCGAGTCCGGATGGGGCGACGGCGACCCGCGTTACGAGATCATGCAGATGCGCGAGGCGCTCCTGCGCCTGTGTCGTTACCTGTGCGCGTTCGGCATGCACACCCAGGGCTGGAGTTACGACGACGCGGTGCAGTTTTTCATGAAGGAAGGGTTCGCTACGCTCCCGGTCGCCGAGCTGGAATCAAAGCGGGGCGTCGTCGGTCCGTCCTACTTCGCCTACACCCTTGGCAAGCACGAGATCCTGGAGTTGCGCGAAGCGGTGAAACAGAAGTGGGGTTCGGGCTACACGCTCAAGCGTTTCCACAACGCTTTCGTGAAAGAGCCGCACCCTACGGCCGTGGTCGCGGCGAAGCTGCTGGAGGGGACGGCCCCCTAGCTCCGCGACGGGGAGACCCGCCGGCGTGTTAACGCGGCAGACCGAGGCCGCGGGTGGCGATGATGTTGCGCTGGATTTCGTTGGAGCCGCTGTAGATCGTGGGGGCGACGTTCCAGAGATACCCCTGTTCGACGCGTCCTTGTAGCGGCGCCCAGCGTGAGTCTGGAGCCAACTGGCCGTACTGCTGCAGCAGGTTGAAGGCCACGTTGTAGAGTCGCTGCATCATTTCTGTGCCGAAAACCTTTACCATGCTAGCCTCGTGGCTCGGGTGCAGGTCGGCCTGCTGCATCCATGCGACTCGGTAGCTCATCATTCGGGCGACCTCGATCTCAATCGCCGTTTCTGCGAGCTGCAGCCGCTTTACTTCGTCGATTCCTCCCTTGTCGCGGCAAAATGCGGTGATCTCCTCCAGAGTTCGCCGTCCCGAAGCGGAAACGCCGACCGACGAGCGTTCGAAGTCGAGCAGCGTCATCGCCACGTACCAACCGTTGTTCTCGGCGCCCACAAGGTTGCGACGCGGGACACGCACGTCTTCGAAAAAGACCTCGTTGAACTCGTGGCGGTCGGCCATGTTGATCAGGGGCCGCACCGTCACGCCGGGGGTCTTCATGTCGACGAGCAGAAAGCTGATGCCCTTGTGTTTCGGAGCGTTCTGGTCGCTTCGGGCGACCAGAAAGATCCAGTCCGACACGTGCGCGCCGGTCGTCCAGATCTTCTGGCCGTTGATGACGTAGTCGTCGCCGTCTCGCTCGGCGCGCGTCTGTAAAGACGCGAGGTCGGATCCCGCGCCCGGTTCGGAGTATCCCTGGCACCACGCGACTTCGCCGCTCGTGATCCGCGGCAGGTGTTCGCGCTTCTGTTCCTCGGTGCCGTGAATGATAAGCGTCGGACCGATCATGCCGACGCTGAACACGCGCTGACCGTTAGGAGCCCGGCGATAAGCAAGCTCCTCTGAGAAGATCATCTGCTCGATATGAGAAGCACCCAGGCCGCCGTATTCCTTGGGCCAGGCCGGCGCTATCCAGCCCTTTGCAGCGAGCTGCTTGTTGAACCGCCGCTGCGACTCGAAATCTTCGGTACCAATATCGCTGGCAGCCCCGTTCCAGTCCTTGCCGAGCGCAAGGTCCAGAAACCCTCGCAGGTCGTTCCGCAGCCGCTGCTCTTCAGCCGAAAACGTAAAGTTCATGGGAAGTCTCCATTGAAAGTCGACCCCTACGCCTAAGCGCGCAGCCGGGTACTGGTCCGACGGTTATCGGGGGCTCGCCCCCGTTCACACCAGCTGAGCTGCTCTAGTTCATGCCCCTGGAGCAATGCTTCTGGGGTGCTACCTGTTGCTTTGTGTAACTAACGCCACTCCGCGACCACTGCTCTTGGACCGCTGCACCAAGTCGCGACGGTCATCGCGGGCTTGCCCCCATCGGTACAGCTCCGAATCCAAGCTCCCCTCGCCCAGTATTGGGAGAGGGGCCGGGGGTGAGGGCACGCGGCGCCCGGGTTTGGGTCTCCATGATACGCTGATTAAAGCGTCACGCGGTGCAGACCCGGTTCTCCGAAGAGCGACCAGAAGTTTGAACGATCCTCCTCCACAACACCAACAGCAGTGGGCGAACGCCGAACCGACGGAGCAGCCTGCTCGGCAGTTCACAATTGCGCCGGGTGACATGCTACGGGTGGTTTCGCCCGCCGGTCCAGACATCCCTTACGAACCACTCGAACCCGACGACGCATCCAACGCCATTGGCCGGAAAGTCGCCCGACTCAACGTCGAAGGCGAATTTGCGACGGTCTACCTGACTTTTACTGACGGCAAGTACCTGACGTACGCCTCGCGCATAGACGAAGAGGGGGTAATCCTGCTCGACCGATTCTGCGACGGCCCGGCCCCGTACAGCAACTACTTCATCTTCGACGAGCTCGAGGGTGAGATCGGCCCGCCGCCGGATGAGTTTACGCTCCCAGATGACCATGGTTTCCGCACGGAGTCGTGGCAGGGCGCTGTTGATCGCACGATCTTCGACCTCGGGTGGGACGAAGAAGGAATGCAGGCTTTCGTACACTTTGAAGAGGGCGGCTATCTGACGCTGGCCGCGCGGGCAAGCGGGGGCAAATCGTATCTCCTTGGCTACTTCGCGGCCGAAGACCCGGACGATGGTGAATACATCGAGTTCGAACTAACAGATGCGCGCGGCGATGACTGAGCCGGCGCACCCTCGCCCCAGGGCGAACGTTAGCTCGAGCACTAGGCCCGGTCGTCGGCGGCCGCGAGGGCGAGGGCAGCCTCGTCGCCGCGGGGAGGGCGATGGTGCCTCCGAATTAGCTGCACGGCTCTTGGGCTGGCGCCGGCCTCGTGCGCCAGCCGTGCGCCTATGTCCGGATGACGGCGGCTACGGTGCAGCGCGTTGCGCCAGCCAGGGCCGTTCTCCGATGACAGTCGCTTCAGAAGCCACGGAACACGGGACAAAAGTACGTATGACACGCGGTCTCGCATAAATATGCGACCCTTGCCCACGTCGTGAAGTAAGGCTGCCTGCACCACATCTGGATCAGTCCGTCGCGGCCCGCGCAGCAAGCGCAACGTCTGGATGCAGTGCCACTGATCGCGCGGAGACATCGTGACGAAGAGATCCCACTGCTCCGCCGTCAGCTTTGACCGTGCCCAGCGAAGGGCGTCGGTGCTCGGCTTTGCTCGAAACGCGCGACCGAACTGCTTGAGTCGATAGAGCGGTCCGCGGGTCATTGCCGGTCACCCGACCAGCACGCGCAGGATTCGATTTTCAAGTGGATTGATGACGGCGGCGAAGATGCTGTACCGCGGCGATAGCCACGACAGCGCGAACATCACCATCAAGATGCCGGGTCCGTACGGCTCTAGACGGCGGAACAGGTCGCCGAGCTCACCCGGGAGGATACCGCCGGCGATCTTTGCACCGTCGAGAGGCGCTATCGGTATCAAATTGAAAATGCCAAGCACGACGTTGATCACGACGACATAGAAGAGCAGCAAGGCAATGTAATTACCGAACGCCCAGTTTCTCAGAGGTATGAAGTCGTTGAACTTGACGAGACCGAATCTGAGCGGCAAGGCGATGATTGAGGCCATCAGAAAGTTCGAAATTGGACCGGCGGCCGACACGAGCGCCATTCCCATAACCGGGCCGTTCCTCAACCGATACGGGTTAACCGGCGTCGGTTTACCCCAGCCAAATCCGACGAGGAACAGCAGCAGTGTGCCAAAAGGATCGAGGTGTTTGATCGGGTTGAGTGTGAGCCGGCCCTGCGATTGGGCAGTAGTATCGCCGAGCAAGTAGGCGACGAAGGCGTGGCTGAACTCATGAAATGCAATGCCAATAATAAACGCAATACAGAGCGCGACCAGAAGAGTGATGGCGGCCCGCGGATTGTCGGCGAGCCTGCCCAACGCGATTAGCATGGTTTCCTCAACTGTTACTGACGCGAGTGTAACAGGCGACCCTTGTTTACCGACGGCGGCGCCGCAGAGCGAGAGCGAGGCTCCTCCGTTGACCCGCGAAAAAGAGCGTTGCTAAGGTTGACGAAGTGTCCGGCACAAATCCCGTCCCGAGCCGGCGGCACTCCGGGAGCACGACCTGAGCGCGCAACTGGAACAGTCCATTCTCGATTTCGTCCGGCACGTGTACAGCACCATCGGCTGGACCGGCGTCGTGCTGCTGATGGCGGTCGAAAGCGCCGGCATTCCCGTCCCCAGCGAGATAATCATGCCGCTGGCCGGCTGGTTCCTAGTGCAGGACAAGGGCCACGGCTTCGGTTACGTACTGTTGGCCGCCGGACTTGGCGCCCTTGGCAACACTGTCGGGTCGGTCGTCGCCTATTACATCGGCGACTACGGGGGACGGCCGCTGCTCGAACGCTACGGTCGATTCGTGCTGATCACGGGTCACGACCTGGACAGAGCCGAGCGGTTCTTCGAACGGCGCGGACCGATCGCGGTTCTTGTCTCCCGAGTGTTGCCGGTTGTGCGGACGTTCATCAGCTTCCCGGCCGGCATCGCCCGCATGCGCATTGGCCTGTTTACCGTGCTGACCTTCGTCGGTTCGCTGGTCTGGTCGTTTGCCCTCGCCTGGGCCGGTTACCTGCTCGGCAAGGATTGGAAAGAGATCAGCGATGTGATACGGCCATTCGACTATCCGATCGCGGCGGTCGTCGTCATCGCGGTCGGCTGGTTTATCTGGCGACACGTACAGCGTGCGCGCGAAACGCCAGCTACGGTACCAGACTCGGAGGGGAGGCTGCCGCCCGCCGAGTCGAAGTGATAGTATTTATACAGTCTATTGTAAGAGCCGCGTAAGCCCAGGAGCGCCGGTTCTCTCCAGCGATGCACCCTCAGCGAGGTTTCATGCCCCGTCCCGCACCCTTGCTTCTCCGCCGGTCCGCGCGCGCGACACTGATGTTGATGGTCGTGCTGCTATTGGCGGTGGGCCATGAGGCGCCCGTGGCCGTTGCGCAAACGATGCCGGTTCCACTTGTCACCGGCTGGAACAACTTCGGCTACTTGGGGCCGGCGCAACCCGTGCTGGCCGCGCTCTCCGGAATACCGGGCCAATACGACGGATTTGACCAGTGGGACGCGGCGACGCAGCGCTGGCGGACGTTCAATCCGCGGGCGCCTGAGACGAGCGATTTCACCGACCTGACGCAGGGCGGCGCCTACTGGATCCACATGCTGCAACCGGCGATCCTGCCGGTCGGCATATCGGGCGGTGGTGGCTCGTCGCGGCAACTGCAGAGGGGCTGGAACAACGTCGCTCAGGCGAGTCCGACGGCGCCGGTGAGAGACGCACTGGCTTCGTACGGCGCCACGTACGCATCTGTCTGGCACTGGAACGCGCCCCTGCAGCACTGGGACCTATTCGATGCCAACGCGCCCCAGGTCAGCGACTTTCAAACGTTGATTCAGGGCCAGGCGTACTTCGTCCAGGTCGCATCGCCGACGGGCACCGGCTCAAACGGACCGTCCTGCTACGACTTTCAGTCGTACCAGCCACAGGTGTCCGAGGTGGCCGAGGCATTGAACCGCGCGGGCGTGAACGGGCTGATCAGCGATCCGTCGTTTCAGCTTGCGGCGGCGCATTACGGCACCGGTGATCCGGCGCTCACGATGCCGGGCTATATCCCGCCGACCCTGCTGAAGGCGATCGCGTGGGTCGAATCGAATTGGAGCCAGGCCGGTCGCGCCGTATCTCGCGGCAGCCAGGGAAGAACGATCACGTCGTCGGCGTGCGCGTACGGCCTGGTACAGGTCTACACGGGCATGGAGAGCATTGCGGCGCCGACGGCGCGCCAGAACCTCATCGGCACCGATTACCGCTACAACGCGGCGGCGGGGGCCCAGATCCTGCTCGCGAAGTGGAACATGGCGCCGGACCATCTGCCGGTGTACGGGCGGCGCGACCCGCGCATTATCGAAGACTGGTATTTCGCCGTGTGGGCGTACTACGGCATTACGTCGCATGGCAATCCCGATGATCCGTCGCTGAAGTGGCCGCGGCCGGTCTACGGCTCAAACGAATACAAGAGCGGGCCGTTCACGGTCGCTGATTACCCGTACCAGGAGCTTGTCTTCGGTCTAATCGCGAATCCGCCCATCGTCAACGGCGTGCCGTTGTGGCAGGCGATCCCGGTGTTGTTGCCGGCGCACGGCGCCGTTGGCTTCCCCACCGCGAACGGTACTTACGAAACGTCCGCTCACCTCGAAGGCGGCCAGGCGCTGCCGGTGCAAACGCCGCCGCCGACCGCAACTCCGACACCGGGACCGAGCCCATCTCCAACGCCCGGCCCAACCGGTACGCCAACACCGAGGCCGTAGGTTCCAGTCGGTGGTTTGGAGCAGCCTCGCGTTGCGGCGTTGGGTCGGCCGACGAGTTGCCGTCCCTCCCGTCACGGAGGGCATGGTACACTGAGAGGCGCTGACCGCCCGGAGAGGTGTCCGAGTGGTTGAAGGTGCCGCTCTCGAAAAGCGGTAGGCGATGAGCCTCGTGGGTTCGAATCCCACCCTCTCCGCCGCGCTACCTGGTCGGCAAACGTAGCAGATGTGAAGCGGGAAGCCATGGGCTTCCCGCTTCGTCAGTCTGGGCATCGTCCGCCTGGCCCGCGGACGGAAGGGAGAGGTGCTGGAGTGGCCGATCAGGCACGACTGGAAATCGTGTAGGCGGGCAACCGTCTCGTGGGTTCGAATCCCACCCTCTCCGCCGGCAGACGCACTGAATCAGCCGCTAAAAGTTGAAGCTAATCCTGTTTCCGGTTGCGCTGCACGGCGTGCAGACGCGAGTCGTGCTGTACGCGGCGCTCGTAATCCGCCCGCATGTCCGCCTCTTTGTCCCGGGCGGCAAACCTCGCTTCGCGCACCGAGTCGTTCCAGTGGTCGCGCAGTGCACCGAATACGCCCGTAAATGGCCTGGTAACCTGGGATAGTGGTCCTCCCGTCGGGCGCGCTTGGGGATGGGCCGCCGGGCTCGGCGCGACGATCGTTCCGTCAGGACGGTGTCCGGGCCCTGGCGCTGCACGACGCCGGTCGATCAGCTTTTGCAGCCGCGCGCGAACGCTTCGTAGTTGGTGCCTCAGGCGGCGAATCGTGGTCTGTGCGGCCGGCGGCAGCCTGCGCGCCGGCACCTGCGATTGATTATTATCGCTCATGAGCGTTCCCGGCCTCCGCCGGGCAGCTTGCTGCGCAGCCCGGTGAAAACCGCGATCCCACGGCGAATGCCGGCCACAAAGCTGAAGACTTTGATCACAGGCGTTACCACAGTATCGCCGAGAAACTGCGCTGTCCCCGTTACGTTGGCGATGCTTCGCTGCGACGTATCGATTACCGGCTTCACACTCGTGATAACCAGGTCGTTGACGGTGCCGACGAGGTTCTTGACTGAAAGACCGATTAAGAGCGCGATGAGCATTACGACGATGAGGGAAAGGATGCTTGTAATTCCCCAGATGATAATCACGATATCGCGCGTTGTGCCCATATCGCTCCTCAGGACGCTATTGCGCCTGATTGTAGCATGGGATCAACGCAGGCGTATCAATCGTGCGACGACGGTCAGATTGGAAACAAGGGCGATCAAGACGAGCGCCAGGTACACCTGTCCGATGACACATCCCACCGCCGCGATCAGCAGGCGCACGTCCCGCGTCGCGATGCCAAGCGGGCCGGAGGTGAGCGTGGTGCCCGCGCTCGCTTCGGCGCGGGCACGCGAATAGCTGACGGCGAAGGCGCCGGTCAGTGCTGCCAGGCCGACGAGCAACGCGGCCGGATAGCCTTCGTTGCGGTACGCCCACCATGCCATGCAGCCGAGGATCGCGGCATCGGCGTAGCGGTCCAGCACGGCGTCGAATATCGCGCCGAAGCGGCTGGCACGATTGGCTGCGCGGGCCAGGTCGCCATCCACACCGTCAACCACGGACGACACGTGGACCGCGAACCCGGCCCAGACGTTGTGCCCGCCGGCCAGGAGCCAGCCGGCGCCGAGGGCGATCAGCGTGCTGAGCGCCGTCACCTGGTTCGGTGTTACCGGCGTATGCGCGAGCAATCGCGCGGCAGGGCGCGAAACTGGGCGGTTCAGGTAACGCGATACGAAGCCGTCGGCGTGGGGGACCGGCGTTCGTTGCTTCGATGTCATCTGCCTACGCGGCCACGGGCGCCGCGCAGATCGTGCCTCCACCGAGCACTTCGTCGTCGCGGTAGAAGACGGCCGCCTGGCCTGGCGTGACGGCGCGTTGTGGCTGGTCGAAGGTTACGGCCGCGGTGCCGTCCTGCAACTCGAAGCTCGCCGCCAGCGGGGTGTTGCGGTAGCGGATCTTCACCGAAACCGGGTCCCGTGGTGAAGGCGGCTCGCCCTGGACCCAGCACAGCTTTTCAGCGTACAGCGTGTGAGAAAGCAGCGACTCTTCCGGCCCGATCACGACCAGATTCTGCTCGGGTCGGATCGCGGTGACAAAGCGGCGGGCGCCAAACGCCCCGAGCCCCTTCCGCTGTCCGACGGTGAAAGCCGCCACGCCAGCATGCTCGCCTACAGTTTCGCCGATCTCATTCACGATCGCGCCCGGGCGCTGCGGAGTCCTGGCGGCCACGAACCCGCGGTAGTCGTTACCGGGGATGAAACAGATCTCGACACTATCCGGCTTGTCGGCGACGGCAAGTCCGAATCGCTGCGCAAGGGCGCGGATCTCCGGCTTGCGGTACTCCCCAAGCGGAAAGAGCACCCGGCGTAGCTCTGCTTGGCCGAGGGTATAAAGGACGTAGGACTGGTCCTTGTCCGTGTCGCTGGCGCGCCGCAAGTGGAAGCGGCCGTCCCGCTCTTCCCGCCGCGCGTAGTGCCCCGTGGCGAGGTAATCCGCGTCCAGCGCCACGGCGCGCTCGAGCAGAGCCTTGAACTTGATGTGCTCGTTGCACGCCAGGCACGGATTCGGCGTGCGCCCGTGTTCGTATTCGCGAACGAAGTAGTTAACTACGTCGGCGTTGAATTGCTTTTCCAGGTTCAAGGTGTAGTGCGGAATGCCGAGCGTCTGGGCGACGTTGCGGGCGTCGTTAACGTCCTCGACGGAGCAGCACTGCTTGCGTCCTGCCGGCGCGTCGGGGTCGACGACGGTCCAGAGACGCATCGTAACGCCGATCACCTCATAGCCCTGCTCCTGAAGCAGCGCCGCGGCTACAGACGAATCCACGCCTCCGCTCATTCCAACGATGACCCTGGGCTTCGCCAAGTAACTGCTCCTCGACGCCGGCCGTGCCCGGCTGCCCCGCATGGTATATTGAGTATACCCTCAGTGACCCGGCCAACCGGTACCCCCGCGGGCCGGTCGGCCAACTGATCGACAGCGGAGAACGCGCCTGGATTCTGCCGACATCGCCCAACGTCTCGTCGATATCCTCTCCGACCGCCAGGCCGAAGACATCACGCAGATCGATATCAGCAAAGTCTCAACGTTCGCCGATTACTTCGTGATCGCCACCGCGGGCAACGTACGCCAGATGAACGCCCTGATCGATACGCTCGACCGCGAGATGAAACAGGCCGGCGTCGAAATGGGTTCCCAGGAAGGGGACCCCGAGTCGGGCTGGATACTTCTCGACTTCGAGGACGTGATCGTCCACCTCTTTTCGAGAGAGCAGCGCGAGTTCTACGACCTCGAAGGGCTGTGGAGCCGTTCTGCTCCGCTCGTGCGCTTCCAATAGGCCGCTTACTCCACCACCCATGTATCGACCTCGCGCGTGTACGACCGCAGCTCTTCCGGTCTGAAGAAGAGGTTGATCTCGCGCTCCGCCGATTCAGGGCCGTCCGAGCCGTGGACGAGGTTGCGTCCCGTATCGAGGCCGAGGTCGCCGCGGATCGTACCTGCATCGGCCTGCACCGGGTTGGTCTTGCCCATCGTTGCACGGGCTGCCGCGATCGCGTTGGGTCCCTCGAAGACCGCCGCGACGATCGGCCGCGACGTAATGTAACCGATAAGGCCGGCGTAGAAGCTCTTGCCCGCGTGCTCGGCGTAATGGCGCGAGGCGAGGTCTTCGCTCACCAGCATCAGTTTCAGACCCACGATTTTCAGTCCGCGGCGCTCCAGCCGCCCAAGTACGTCAAATGTCAGCCCGCGCTGTACGCCGTCCGGCTTTATCAGGATTAACGTTCGCTCCATCAAAGTCTCCGACCAGCCTTGGGCTGGGTAATCGCTGGTTCGCGCAGATAGATCGGCTCGACGGCCACCGGGTTGTCCCGCTCTCCGCCTGCGTATCTGTGCCACCCCAGCTCTGCGAGTGCGCCCGCGCGGCGTTGCGAGGCGACGCCGGTGGCGAACCGCGCCCCGGTCAACTCGTCGCGCAAACGCTGTTCGATCCCGGCCAACTCACCACAGAGCAGAGCGCTGGGGGGGCATAATTCGATGAGCTCTTCGAGCGATGACAGCCGGGGAGGCTGTAGCTCCCGAAGTCCCTCGCGCTGCTCGTAGACGGCCCAGGCGAGTTCGCCCCGTCCGGCCTGGTGCACCGCGACGATTGGACCAGGAAACGCGGCGTGCGGATAGGCGTCCAGTTCCAACCTGCCCGCGGATAAAAGATCGGCGTGGAGTCCAAGCGCCAGGCCCATTGCCGTACTGATGCCGACGCGCAGGCCTGCATATGAGCCGGGACCGCGGTCCGCAAATAGCACGGCGACGTCTTCTCGTACCGAATGGGCGCGGTCCAGCACTTCGTCTATCGCGGGTAACAGCTCGGCAGAGTGGTTGTTCTCCGTGCGCCAGGCGAGCTCGACCAGTACCACGCCCTGCCGGGAGACCGCGACTCCCGCCATGGCAGACGCGGTGTCAATGGAAAGCTCGATGCGTCGCGGACCTTCAGGCATGCGGAGCGGCCGCCTGTGTTGACCTTTGCTGCAGAGCCGCCAGGATCTCAACCGGACGACCGCCATCCGCCGAGATAACGATTCGCCGCTCGGTTTCGCCGGTGTGATCGATCCGCACGTGCAGGTGATCTTTAGGCAGCAGTCCCTCCCCACGCTCCGGCCATTCGACGATTAGAGCGCCGTCAAGCGTGTAGCCGGGTAGATCCAGGTTGACGATCTCGGCGGGGTCTTCCAGCCGGTAGAGATCGGCATGGTAGAGCTTCACGCGGCCGCGGTATTCGTTGATGAGCACGAACGTAGGGCTTATGACCAGGTCGTTGGAACCGGCGCCGTGGCCGATCCCCTGTGTCATCGCCGTCTTGCCGGCGCCGAGCGGTCCCTGGAGCAGCACGACGTCGCCCGGCTCCAGCAGCGCGCCGATGCGCCGGCCGATCGCCCTGGTTTCGTCTGGAGAGTGCGTATCGACGGAGAACATGCGGCCTGACCTGTCGCGTTATACCTGCACAAAGTATATGAGGATCACCGGTATAATTGCCCGCACGGACCACACCGGCACGACGGACGGCACTATGCGCGCGGCGATTGTCTCGGACGTACATTCGAACCTGGCCGCGCTCGAGGCCGTGCTGGCGCACGCGGAATCGCTCAACGCCCTTGACCAGATCTGGGCGCTGGGCGATCTCGTCGGCTACGGTCCGCAACCCTCCGAGTGCCTGGCGATGCTCCGTCAGTACGACTTTCGTTCGGTGGCTGGAAACCACGACCTTGCCGTCGCGGGGGCGATTGATACCAGCGACTTCAACCCCGCTGCTGCAACCGCTAACCACTGGAACGCCGACCGGATCGGCGACGACGAGCGGGAGTACCTGCGAACCCTTCCCCAGAACCTGACCATTGACGGTATCAGCCTGGTTCACGGTAGCCTCCGCGACCCTGTTTGGGAGTACATGTACTCGATCGATGCCGCCGTCGCGCAGTTCGCGAACATGGAAACGCGGTTCAGCCTGGTTGGTCATACGCATGTGCCGCTCGTCTTCGAAGAAGCGTTGAATGGCCAGGATCCCGACTACCGGCAGATCGACGATGGTGAGACAATCGAGCTAGGCGACCGCCGGCTGATCTTGAATCCGGGCGGTGTAGGCCAGCCGCGCGATGGCGACCCCCGCTCCGCTTACGCTGTTTACGACAGCGATGCGCGCACGCTCGCGTTCTACCGGGTTCCGTACGACATAGAACGAACGCAGGCACTTATGGCAGAAGCCGGACTGCCCGCGAGACTCATCAGCAGGCTTAGCCGCGGACGTTAGCGCCGGGTCGCGCCGGTACGGTCGCTCAGCCGCTTAAGTGACTGAAACGACTTGAGATCCGGATCCGTCGCGATCGGAGAAGTCCGCGTGTCGCCGGCTTCGTTCGCCGGGCTCTTTGTCCAGCGAATGGGGAATTTCATAGACTCCCGGCTGCGCAAGAAGCCCAGGAAGATGATCGATATACCGAAGATCTCGCCGGCGTATAGATATTCGCCGTGGCCGAACGTCTCCAGTGAGCCGGCGCTGGCGACAATTAGCGAACCTGCGGCGATGAGAATGTTCGAGACCAGCCGATACGCGGCACGGCGCCGGCGGTCGAGCATGCGGTCCATGTAAACGCAGACGCTCCATACCGCGCCGCCGACCAGCAGCAGCGTGCCGTATACGTTCATCAGCGCAGCCAGCGCCCGCAGATCGGCGGTCAACAGAGTGGCGTTCGGCGAGATTTTGCCCGCCGGCGGCCGGATCTCGGCATATCCCAGCGGCACGGTGAAGGTGCGATATGCCCCCCAAAGGCTCGCCGCGCACAAGATAAACAGCAGCACCGAAGCCACTCGGCGGGGCAGCAACAGGAATGCCGTCCCTTGGCCGAGGTAGGCCGCGGTCAGCAGGCCGCCGAACAGGTACCAAAGGCGAAAGCTCGCGGTGCTCCAGCCAAAGATCTCGGCGATGAACTGGACGCCCGTAGCCGCGCCGTAGCAGACCAGAGCAGCAGTCCAAACCAGCCGGTACGATCGTGGTCGCTGCAGGTACTGGCGCAGCACCAAGCCCGCGAACACGAACGTAATCAGCGTGGCGATCAGCGAAACGGCGACGGTCACGAAAACTGGACCTCACGCCCGGGTACAATCAAGTCCGTGATTGATTGTAGACCGAAGGCAGACGTCTACAATGTCCAGGTCGGCAATATCGCCAAACCTTGACAGATAGTACAGGACTCGCCGCTTTTGATGATGCCGCGACATAGTGCTCGCCACACAAAGACAGCGGTCGGTTACAGGCGAATGAATCGCCGCGAACTATTTCGTCGTGCCGTCGGCGGAGCTTCGGCGATAGCAGTAATTTCAGCCTTACCGATAATGCCGGACCGCCGCATGCCTCGCCTACGGCGAACGTCGGTCGTCGGTAGAGATACGGCGTTCTCTGCCGGCGAGAACGCCGTGTTGATGTGGGACGCGGCCGCACTTCAGGCGATCCGTGACACGAAGCCGGGACCTCCGATGGTGGCCCGCGCTCTCGCGATCCTCCACACCTGCATGTATGACGCGTGGGCGGCATTCGACCCGGTCGCCGTTGGTACGCGCCTGGGAGCGGACATTCGCAGACCAACGACCGAGCACACGGCGGCCAACAAGCAGGCTGTGGTCAGCTTTGCCGCCTACCGGGCGCTGGTTGACCTCTTCCCAACGTCGACGCCGGCGTTCGCCGATCTCATGGCCGCGCAGGGGTACAGCCCGGACGACACCAACACCGATCCAACGACCCCTGCCGGAGTCGGCAACGTCTGCGCCGCTGCGGTGATCGATTGGCGTCACGGCGACGGTTCTAACCAGTTAGGCGATCTGCACCCTGGGCCTTATTCCGATTACACCGGCTACCAACCTGTCAACACGCCGGACGAGGTCGTAGATCCAAACCGCTGGCAGCCGCTGAGCGTTTTCGACCCGCAAAAGGGCTTTGTGGTGCAGCAGTACATCGGCCCGCACTGGGGGCTCGTCACACCATTCGCCCTTGTTTCGGGCGCGGAACTTCGACCGGCCTTCGGACCGGCCACGTATCCGTCCGAGGCATACAGCATCCAGGCCGAACAGATGCTGGAGTACAGCGCCAACCTCACCGACGAGCAAAAGGTAATCACCGAGTACTTTGCCGACGGTCCTTCGTCGGAGTTGCCGCCCGGCCATTGGTGCCTGTTTGCGCGCTTCGTGTCGCTTCGGGACGGAAATGACCTTGACGCCGACGTCAAGATGTTCTTCGCGATGACGAACGCATTGATGGACGCGGGCATCGCTGCCTGGGATACCAAACGCCTCTACGACTCGGTACGCCCCATCACCGCGGTGCGATTCTTGTTTCAGGGTCAACAAGTGCGAGCCTGGGGAGGCCCATTTCAAGGGACGCAGTTGATCGACGGCGGAACGTGGCAACTCTTCCAGTCGCCGAGCGTCGTCACGCCGGCCTTTCCCGAGTATGTCTCTGGACATAGCACCTTTAGCGCGGCGGCGGCAGAAGTCCTGCGACGCTTCACCGGCAGCGATGACTTTGGCGCTTCATATACTCAGGCCGCCGGGAGCTCGCGTTTCGAGCCGGGCGCCGTCCCCGCCACGGATGTGACGCTGACCTGGAAGACCTTTTCGGACGCGGCCGACCAGGCGGGTTTGTCGCGCCGCTATGGCGGCATCCACTTTCCTGATGGCGATCTGCAAGGTAGGGCGATGGGGCACATAGCCGGCGTCCGCGCCTGGGACAAGGCGCAGGCATATATCACCGGGAGTATGTGACCCGAGGCGCTGGTTTCGGGAATCTAGGACTAAATAGGTGACCCTGGGCTACCGGCCCCCGGAAACAACTTCACCGTCGTGCCATTCCGGATCCTGGGTCATTAGCGCCCGCATCTGCTGATAACGGGCACTCTGTTCAGGGCTCTGTGCATTCGCAAGGTAGGACGCCTTGTCGCGGAACAGCACCGCCATGTAGTACTCGTTGCTGTCTGCATCCATGCGGTAAACGTGCGAATCGATGAACCCCGGAACGTTCAGCTTTCGGAAGTCCGCCAATAACTGAGTAAACGCTTGTTCCGAACCCGACATGAGGCGCGTGCGAGCGACGGCCCCGTACACTGTTGACTCCTTCGCGGCGTAGCATCCGACCTGGTTAAGAGTTCGACCACTTGATGGCGGCGTAATGACCGTTTTTCCCCGAGTTATCCCAACGCATGCCGTAGTCCTGCCACGTGCTGCCTTGCTCGCCGACAGCCATTGCCAAACCCTCGGGCGCAAACGGATGCGCACCGGAGACCAGGATCTCGGCTTCTCCGCCCAGACCCGGCGCCGCCCGCACGGCCAGGTGCATGATATTCGGAATCTCGAGTGACCGGCGCTTGCCCTCCTTTTTCCAGGTTATCGGCACGGTCTTTACCCCCAGCACCGTTCCAATCAGGGGAGCGAGATTGCTCATAACGCCGCCTGCAGTGCCCGTGAATATCGCCTGCAGCGCTTCCTGTTGCTGTGCGTTGGCACGTTCGTCGAGGTACAGCGCAACGGACCAGTTTCCTTCTCCCATCGGGCCTGGCGTACGTCCGATCATCCCGACGTTCATGCCGTCGAGCGACGTATCCCCGAACCGCCCCCGGTCGACGTGGAAGCCGAATGCCACTTCGCAGGCGCCCCGCGTCGGCTTTGCCGTCATTTGCTGGCCCGGAGAGAAGAGGCACGGACAAACGACGTCGCAGTTGCAGTTCTCGAAGTACTCGCCAGTCAGTTGCCAGGTTGCTTGCGCGGTAACCACGGGGCACCTCCATCCAAGTCTGCTATTTGAATCAGAACATCGTACCGGGCAGAATCACCGGTTGAATCGCGAGAACTCGTCAATCGAAAATTGTGGATGGATGGCCTTTAGTATAAGCGCGACGTCAAGCCGGTGTTGAGGCATCAGCAGCGGCGTGTACTTCTCAATTCCGTTTTAGATGATGCCATCGCAGGTCAGCGCTTTTAGTTCCGCGTCGGTCAGGCCGAGCAGTCCACCGTAGATCTCCTGGTTGTGCTCGCCAAGGGCGGGGGCAGGGTGATAGACCTGTCCCGGAGTGCGTCCGAGCTTCGGCAGGGGAGCGGGCTGCTTGATCGGGCCGACCACCGGGTCGTCGACCGTGATGATGTCCTCGCGCGCGGCGTAGTGCGGGTCCTCGACGATGTCCTTGGCGCTGTACACCGGCGCGGCGGCTACACCCGCGCCGATCAACGTCTCCATCACGTCGTCGAGCGGGTGCTGCGCTATCCACTGCCCTACGAGCGCGTTCAGGTAGTCCATATGCGGCACGCGCTGTCTGAGCATGGCATATTGCGGGTCCTCCGCGACTTCGGGGTAGCCGATCACCCGCATCAAGGACCGGAAGTGATGGTCTGCGCCCGCATGGAAGACGACCCAATGGCCGTCGCTGGTCTCACACTGGTCTCCCGGAGAGATACCCGGCACGAGGTTGTTGCTGCGTTCGCGGATTGTGCCCTCGCGGTCGTAGTTGGAGACGAGCGCGCCGGAGAGACGGAAAACCGTTTCGAACAGGGAAACGTCGACTTCCTGCCCTATGCCGCTGCCGGCGACGTCGCGTTCGTAGACCGCGATCAGCGTTGCGAAGGCGTTCGTCAGCCCGGTGCCGTAGTCGGCGACCATGTAACCGGGGCGCACCGGAGGACGGTCGGTATAACCGGAGGTATACGTCAGGCCGCCCATCGCGATGCCAAGGCGGTCAAAGCTCTTGCGGTTCCGGTATGGCCCAGTTTGGCCGAACCCCGAAACGCGCACCAGGATGACGCGCTCGTTGATGGCTGAAAGGTCCTGGTAGCCGAGGCCCCACTTTTCGAGCGTGCCCGGGACGAAGTTCTCGGTCACCACGTCGATGTGCTGAACGAGCTTTCTGAACACGTCCTGACCGCGGGGCTTGTTAAGCGCCAGCGTGATCGATTTCTTGTTACGGCTGTCGAGCGCCCAGCTAACCGGGTTCGACATCGGCGTGCCCTGCCCGCCCGGACGGTCGACGCGGATCACTTCGGCGCCAAAATCGCCCAATAGGGTTGGTCCAAAAGGACCCGCGATCCAGTGTCCGATGTCCAGAACTCTCAGACCACGCAGCGCCCGCGGAGCCGATTCCAATACGCCCTGCATTTTCGTCCCTGCCATGCTCGGTTCTCCCTTCACGCGCCCCAGTGCGTCGGTCAGTTGTCTTACGAAAGCCCGGGCACCACGAATTCGCCATTTCGCAAGGCGTCGCGGCGCCGTTGGCGGTCTCCGCGCACGGATGGGTTCCACTCGACCATCTGCCAGAGGACGCCAATGCCCGACTTGGGGTGCACCAGCACCTCGCGGCGGATCGGGTTATCGAGCGAAGGGTTGAGCAGACGGGCGCCCGCAAGGTCCGCGTCCTTCATCGCCTGGTCCAGGTTCGTGA
This sequence comes from Chloroflexota bacterium, assembly GCA_036741355.1. GTDB lineage: Bacteria > Chloroflexota > Dehalococcoidia > CAUJGQ01 > CAUJGQ01 > JBBRGK01. Next base: position 40,215 of record DAINSK010000001.1, on the reverse strand, counting down.
CCGAGACGCCGACGTGATGGATGCCCTCGCCACGCCGCTTGAGAAACTCGGCAAAGATGCCGCGGTCTGTCAGCGGATGCTCGAAGACGATTAACATACCGCCCAGTTCCAGCACGGCACCGTCGTTTATTGCCCGCTCTTTGGGTGGGTTTCGCCACAGCAGCTTTGCTCCGAGCAACGTGGTCGCGGCGTGAATCGCGGCGTCCAGGTCGTGGACCGCGATCGCAATGTGATCGATCTCCTCAACCTCGAAGCCCGTTGTTTTCTGGTCCTTGGGAATTTCTGTAGTCGAAGTCACTGAATCTATCCTTTCTCGGGAAAGCCAAGGGATGCAGGATTATTCTATTGCCAGAGGGCCAAGCGTGAAATTCTGGACGAGGGAGTCCAGTGCTAAGGCCAGCGGTGGGCGCAACGCCGTGCCCGCGAACGAGTCCGCCAACGTTCGAGCCAGCTTGCCGGTCCGGGTATAGTGCCGGCCGCCGCCGAGCGCGAACAGTTCGGCCGCCAGTTTTGTTGCCTCCTGCGTGACGTAGGTCTTGGTGCGGAGCACCCGCGCCGCATACTCAGGGCCGGCGGCCGGACGCCATTGCACGGCCGTTTCAAGAAGGTAGGCGAACAGCGCTTCATAGCGCATCAACGCGTCGCTGAAGCGGAGTCGGAGCGCCGGCGATGAAGGTTCCGGGGTGGCCAACGTCCTCAGGACCGCGCCCGCGCAGCCCAGCGGAATGGCGGTGAAGAGGCAAAACCACCAGCTCAACGGTTGTACCGCCTCGATAAAGTTGGGGAAGCCCATGAGCTCACGGGCCGGCGCTGCCTCGTACCGCACGGTCTGGCTCTCGGTGGACCGCATGCCGAAGCCATCCCAGTCCGCCAAAATCTCGACGCCCGGCGCGCGCGTATCGACGAAAAAGAACTCGACGATGCCCGCACCCGGAATCTGATGCTCGTCTACTTTGGCGGTGGAGAAAAAGAAATCCGCGTTGCGGCCGAACGAGCCCAGGATCTTTTCGCCTGTGAGCCGGATGACGCCGTCCTCACCGCGTTCGGCTACCATTTTCGTGGCGCTCAACGCTCCGCCGGCTCCCTTCTCGGAGTTGGCGGCGGCGTACACGACTCCGTTTCGGTAGTCGGCCGCCACGCGATCGATCTGTTCCGACCAGGCGGCGCGGTGCGCGGCCGGCGCGATTTCTGGGCCCAGAGCATAGATGCCCGCCAGACCGAGCGGCATGGTCAGCAGTAGCGCGGTGGACGGCGACGCGGCCGCGACCAGCTCGACGGCACGGACCATATCCGGCAGGCTCGCCCCGCGTCCACCGAACTCCGGTTGGAAAGGGGCGCTGAACAGGCCGAGCCGCTTCATCTCCTTGATATTGGCTGCAGGGAACCCGTCACCGTCGATCTGCTCGCGCTCGGCGAATCGCCGGGTAAGCGTGGCTACGTCATCGAGCAACGTACCGCCATCCATGGACCGGCCTCCTCGGCAGTGTCAATGCGGACTGTGTGCCGTGCAGTATAGGAGATGTTGCATAATCATGGGCGCGAGGATGGTTGCAACGAGCGCAAAATGGTGCAAATGGCGGGACATGCAAGGAGGCAGGGAATGACCACGGTATTGACTCCCAGTACGTCAGTGGGCGAGGTCGTCGCTGCACTGGACCGAGATGGATATGCGATCGTCGACAGGATCTTGAGCCCCGATGAGGTTCGTTCCAAACGGACCGAGCTTTCCGAGGTGCTCGAGCGGACTCCGACGGGCCGAAACAACTTCGAGGGCTACACGACCCGTCGTATCTACGCGTTGTTTGCCAAGACCCGCGCCTTCGACGGCCCGGCTACACACCCACTCGTGCTTGGTGTCCTAGACCAGGTGCTCGGGGGTTGTCAGCTCAGCGCACCGGTCGGCATCGAAATTCTTCCCGGCGAGACCGCCCAAACCCTGCACCGTGACGACGGCGTATATCCGATCGCCCGACCGCACAAGGAACTGGTCGTCAACACAATGTGGGCGCTCGACGACTTTACGGAGTTGAACGGCGCTACGCATGTTGTCCCGGGCAGCCATAAGTGGGTAGACGAACGGCCCGGGCCGGACACACTCACCGTGCGCGCCGTTATGCCCGCCGGCTCGGTGATGTTCTTCCTGGGCGACGTCTTCCACGGCGGCGGGGCGAACAACTCAGATCGGCCCCGCCTGGGCGTCATACTTGAGTACGCCGTCGGTTGGGTGCGGCCGCAGGAAAACCACATCCTCGGCGTCCCGAAAGCGATCGTGCGCGAGTTGCCCGAGCGGCTCCAAGAGCTGCTCGGCTACAACATCTACGGGACGCTGCTTGGCAACGTGGACGGACGCCACCCGAGGAAATATCTCGGCGACTGAACCGTCACGGCTGACCGGCCTCGATCCAGTACTTCAACCAGTCGTCGGCGATACGCCGTTGCGCTTCCGAGAGCGAGACTGCTCCGCGGCACACCTGGTCGTGCAAATAGTTTTCGAAGCGGTCTTTTTCGTGAAATCCCGGCCGCGGTTCGGTGGCTTCCGGCCAAAGATTGGCAATACCGTTCGAACCGCCCAGCTCCAGGCTGATCAGGTGATCCACCTCGTATTGACCCGGCTGACGCGAGGCTATGTCGTACTCGGCGTACAGCTGATCCTTCTCTGCAACGGGGACGTCGCGGACCGACCAGGCATATCGGGACGCGCAGATCTTTACCGCTAGGACACCCTCGAATACTTCACCGGGCGTACAGGCGTGGTCGGGCAGGGCACCGGCTATCGCGCAGCCGGCCGTCTTTGTCCGCAGCTCGAGTGGGGCGCCGGCGGATTGGGAGGTAGGCAGACTTGTCGCAGTGTTGTTGTCGAACGCCGCACGGCTCCGAACGACGAGCACCACAACGACGAGCAGCATCATGGATACTGCGGCTGCGGCTCTCGCGCGGCGACTCATGCCCGCCCACGACCATTCGGTTCATCGATGAGCGACTTCGTAGGGACGGCCTAACCTCGCGGCAGGCCGAGACCGCGGGTGGCGACGATGTTGCGTTGGATTTCGCTCGTGCCGCCGGCGATCGTCGACGACGCGCTGCCTACGTAACTCACGGCGACACGCCCGCCCATGACTCGGTGGGGGCTCTTCGGGTCGTAGAGCATTCCCCGCATTCCGGCCATGTGCATGCCCAGCGCGGCGATACGCTGCTGCAGCTCCGACATATACAGCTTGGTAACGCTCGCCTCGTGATTCGGAATCAGGCCCGCCGCCTGCATTGAAATCACTCGATATGAGAGCCACTTCGCCATGCTGGCTTCGATCCAGCGGTCCGCGAACTCCAGTCGCAATGTTGACCGCGTCTTGAAGGCCAGCTTTTCACTTTCATTGGGAACATAGGCAAGCATACGCTCGAGTTGCTTGCGCACACCCACGGCGTTGCCGATGCCGGACCGCTCGAAGTCGAGCAATGTTGCGCCGACGTACCAGCCACGGTTCTCCTCGCCAACGCGCTGCGGCGCCGGCACACGAACGTTGTCGAAGAAGACCTCGTTGAAGCTCTGGGCGCCCGCCATCGTCGTGAGTGGCCGTACGCTCACCCCGGGACTCTTCATGTCAAACAAAAACATGGAGATGCCACGGTGCTTGGGAGCATCGGGGTCGGTGCGCGCGAGCATGTACATCCAGTCGGCGTGCTGGGCGCCGGTGGTCCAGATCTTCTGGCCGTTGATCATGTAGTCATCGCCGTCGCGTACGGCGCGGGTCTGAAGCGAGGCGAGGTCCGATCCAGACCCCGGCTCGGAATAGCCCTGGCACCAAATCGTCTCACCTTTGAGGATGCTGGGTAAGAACCGACGCTTCTGTTCCTCGCTCCCGTGGCTGATCAGGGTGGGGCCGATCATCATCACGCCGAAGCCGCCTACGTTGGGCGCCTCGGCCTCGGCGAACTCTTCGTTCATGATGAACTGGTCTTTAGCGCTCATGTTCGCGCCGCCGTATTCCTTCGGCCAATGGGGCGCTATCCAGCCCTTGGCTGCCACGCGCTTGCGCCATTCCTGCATAGCCGGGCCGCGGCCAAACAGGCCGCCTTCACCGTCCGCGTCTCCGAGCCCGGCGGGCATCTCCTTGTGCAGGAAGTCGCGTACCTCCCGCCGCCAAATCGCCTCAACCGGGGTGTCCTTAAAATCCATGCCGCTCCCTACTCAACCGATTACGTGCGGTATCACACCTACCGCCGTGCCAGCGCAGAGTACCATATGGCGCGGGCATCACGCCGCGGTCGGCTTGATGCGCACCTTTTCGGCCCGTGGACGGTCGTGCAGCGCGGTGTTGAGGACGTCGTCGACGTGGGACGCAAATACGACCGAGAGGTCGTTGCGCACGTCCGCTGGCACGTCCGCGTAGTCCGGCTCGTTCTCTTTGGGTAAGCAGATCTTTCGACAGCCGGCTCGGTGCGCCGCCAGCACCTTCTGTTTGATGGCGCCTACGGGTAGAACCCGACCGCGGAGGGTGATCTCCCCCGTCATCGCTACTTCCTTGCGTACCGGGCGCCGCGTAATCGCCGAGATGATGGCCGTGGCTATCGTCACGCCCGCCGACGGGCCATCTTTGGGAGTCGCGCCCGCCGGAACGTGGACGTGAATGTCATGCGTCTCGAAGAAATCGCCGGCGATGTTCAACGCCGCCGCACGCGAGCGCGCGTACGTCAGCGCCGCTCGGGCCGACTCCTGCATGACGTCGCCCAGTTTGCCGGTCAGCGTCAGATTGCCTTTGCCAGGAACCGCGGAGGCTTCGATGAAGAGGATATCCCCGCCGGCGCCCGTGGCCGCCATGCCGGTTACTACGCCAATCTCATCCTGCTCGTTGGCCAGCTCTTCGAAGTAGCGGGTACGCCCAAAGATCTCCGGTAGGAGGCCGGGTGTGATCGTCTTTGGCTCGAGGTCGCCGGCCGCGACCTGCCGGGCGACGTGCCGGCAAATGGCGCCGATCAGACGTTCAAGGTTCCGCACACCAGCCTCGCGGGTATAGCCGCTGATAATTTCTACCAGCGTCTCCTCGGGAACCGTGATCTGGTCCGGCTGGAGCCCGTTCTCCCGCGTCTGCCTGGGCAACAGGTAGCGCCGCCCTATCTCTAGCTTCTCTTTCTCGGTGTAACCGTCGAGTTCGATGATCTCCATCCGATCGCGCAGCGGATCGGGGATCGTGTCCAGTACGTTTGCGGTGGTAATGAACATAACGTGCGACAGGTCGAACGGCACATCGAGGTAATGATCGACGAACGTGTTGTTCTGGGCGGGATCGAGCGCTTCGAGCAGGGCCGACGATGGATCGCCGCGGTAGTCACTGCCCAGTTTATCCACCTCGTCCAGGATCATGAGTGGATTGTTGACCTCGGCACGCCGGATTTCCTGGATGATGCGGCCGGGCATGGCGCCGACGTATGTGCGCCGGTGGCCGCGGATGTCTGCCTCGTCGCGAATTCCGCCCAGCGACAGCCGGACAAACTTTCGGCCGGTGGCGCGAGCGATCGATTGTCCTAGGCTTGTCTTGCCAACGCCGGGCGGGCCCACGAAGCACAGAATGGGGCCGCGGGTGTCTTCGCGCAGGGTGCGCACCGCCAGGTAATCGAGGATGCGCTGTTTCACCTTCTTCAGTCCGTAGTGGTCCTCGTCCAGGATCTCCTCTGCCCGCCGAATGTCGAGGTTGTCGATTGAGCGCCTATCCCATGGAAGATCGGCGAGCCATTCGAGGTAGGTGCGGGCAACCTGGTATTCGGCCGCCGCCTGCGTCATTTGCGCCAGCCGCTCCAACTCGCGATCCGCCTGCTTCCGCGCCTCTTCGGGCAGGTGCGCTTCTTCGATCTTGTGGCGCAGCTCGCCGATCTCTGGTTGATCTTCGTCGCCAAGCTCTTTCTGGATCGCGCGCATCTGTTCCCGCAGGATGAATTCCCGTTGCCGCTTATCCAGGTCGCCGCGCACCTGGGTTCGGATCTGGCTGCTGACTTCCAGTACGGCGAGCTCGGCGGCGAGGGCGGCGCCGAGGACGCGCAGTCGATCGGTAACGTTGGCCGCTTCGAGAACCGCCTGCCGGTCCTCCGGCTTGAGGTTGGCGTTCGCCGCGATGAAGTCGGCCAGGTTGCCGGGCTGATTGATCTGTGAGACTGCCGCGGCGAGCTCGCCCGGGATCATCTCGCTCAGGGTGACGATGTTCTGGAAAAGGCCGGCCGCGTTGCGAGTCAGCGCTTCGAGCTCCGTGCTCGGTTCAGCTACCTCCTCGATGCTTTCGACCCGGGCGCGAATCCACGGCTCGTCTTGCTCAATTCCGACGATGCGAACGCGCCTGACGCCCTGAATAAGCGCCTGAAGCGTTCCGTTCGGCGTTTTGGCCATACGGAGGATCTGCGCAGCGGTCCCGACCGGCTGCAGGTCGCCATCATAAGCGCCGCTCTGGCCATGCTTCAGGGCGACCACGGCGATGATTCGGGCGGTGTTCGTCACGGCGTCGTCGATCGCGCGGACGTCGGGCTCTTCGGATGTCACGAGCGGTACAACGATCGCCGGATACAGCACACTGGCGCCGGTTCGAAGAACGGGCAATACGTCCGGGATATAGATCTGTGGGGGTGCTTGGTCGTCGCCGGGCGCGCTTTCCGTGACGGCTTGTGCGTTCTCGGCTGAAGAGCCCGCGGGATCGTCGTCCGTCGGTTCGCCGGTTACCGCACCGGTCGATTCAGCCTGGGAGGGCGAAATTGTTTCGGCGGCAGTATCCCCGTCCTTGTCGGGATTTCGAGGATCATCCGTCATGCTTATAGCCTCGCGGGAGGGTTGGAATTTGAAGAACGGGCGGAGTAGACCGCGTCAGCGAACGGTGATCCGAACCCGAGTGTGCGCCTGTCGGGCGCGGCGTGGGAGCGTAATCTTTAGCAGCCCGTCGTCGTACTCCACGGCGACCTGTTCCTGATCGACGTCCGCGGGCAGCAGAATCGAGCGCTCGAAAGGCCCATATTGGATTTCCATCACGTTGTACACGTGACCCGAATGATGCGCCCGCCGGTCGCACTTTTCGCCGCGCACGGTCATGAGCCGACCTTCGAGCTGGATCTCGACCTCCTGGCCACGCATGCCGGCGATTTCGATCAGAACGACGATGTCGTCCTGGGTTTGAAACACGTCGGTCGGTGGCTCGATCATGGGTCGCGCGTAGCGGGGATTACCTGGACCGACTGGCGTACCGGAAAGTAGGCGGCCCCACATCTGTTCGAGATGTTCGGTGACGTGGTCGAAATCGGACGCGAACCGGGCGCGTTCGCTCATGCGAGGCTGCTCCTGCGCTTGCGAGGTGCTACGGACCCCAATGTACCACTTTTGTGGCGCATGACCCGATTGCAGGTCCACGTGCCGGTCGTGCCTGATCTGGTTGATGTAGGACCAAAAGAGTTGGGGCCGAACTTCAACAGTTCGGTCCCAACGGCGAGAGGATTGAGCTACCGCTCGATGTGCGGCGATGCACGCCGGCGTGTTACCAGGTCGTTTGCATCAGATTGCCGACCGAAACATCGGCGCGACGGGCATCGGTTCGCCGGCGTAGCAATCGCTTGCGCACCTCGCCGAAGTATGCGGTGCGCTGTGAAAACTGCGGCGATTTGAAGCGCACGTCAAGCTCTTGGACGACTTGCTGTGCATACAGAATGGATTCCAAATAAAAAACCTCCGCGCAGGACGACATGTCCGGCTGCATTGTGCTTGTGGGAACTATCACAAGTATACCCGCGGAAAAGGCCGGCGTCAATTCCCTGACTCTTACGCTCTCGTCAATGTTTGCCAGCTGTGCCGAGCGATTGGCTGATCCGGGAGACGTTTGATGTTGGACGCGGAGCACCATTATCGGTCCTATACCAGCCGCTATGCACAGCCGGCGACCGCTTTGCTGGACGCAACGAATTATTCATAATTTCGGGATAAAATGTGGTGTCATACCGGAGTTGTGATACTATCCTCTAATACGCGGATACGGCGTTGATTTCTTTGTGGAGCTCTGCCATGAACGCGGTCAATGTGCCAATACGGATCGTGTTATTTACAAGCCACCCGCTGCTCCGCGCGGGCCTGAGAGCCGCAATCGACACCCAACCCGATATGCACGTTGTCGCCGAGACGGACAGGCTTTCTGACGCCGGCTATGTTGTTGACCGTTTTGACCCCGAGGTCGTGCTGATAGACGCCGATAACTGCTCATGTGAACCCCTCGACGTCGTGCGCGCGGTACGAAGCCGCAGCGATGAGCCGCACGTGATCATGTTTGGCGTACAGGCTGATGAGGACCAGCTGCTGGCGGCGTTGAGCGCAGGCGCTTCCGGCTATCTGACCAAGGATGTTGCGCCGTTGGGTCTCGTGCGTGCGTTGCGGGGACTCCGTGCTGGCGAGGCCGCCTTATCGCGGACGCTGACGATGAAGGTCGTGATCGCACTGCGCCGTCACGCGGCGCTGACCGCGCCTGCGGCGGAGGATCCCCGCCTGCACGAGTTGAGCGCGCGGGAGCGCGAGGTCCTTGACCTCATCGCAGAAGGCGTCTCGAACCGCGAGATCGCCCAGCGGCTGGTGCTCTCCGAGCACACAGTCAAGAACCACGTGAAGGCCGTTCTCGCGAAGCTCAGGGTGCGGAGCCGTACTGCTGCCGCGGCAATCGCGCGACCAGTGCCGCGTCCCCCAGTAGCTGCTTCAACGCTGTCTGGCGCAGCACAGGCACCCCTGATGGCCGCGACGCGATGGCGGCCGGTCGCGTCCACGTTTCGCTAACGTTCTGAAAGCACGGGCTCTCAGAGAGCTGACAGGCAGTTCGCGGCATGCTATGCTCGCGCCCGCCTGCTGCACGTTGCACCCTTCCTTGCACGTGACGTGGTGCCGCCCTTCAGCAAGGCAAAGCCGACAGCCGTCTGTGTTCCATCACGGCCCGGAAGCGAAGGATTGCCATGCGCACCCATGCCGCAATACTTGCCGAACACGGCAAGCCCCTGATCGTCGACGAGATAATTTGTCCGGATCCCGGTCCAAACCAGGTGTTGGTCAAACTTTTTGCCAGCGGCATCTGTCACTCTCAGCTTCATAACATCCACGATCCAAAATGGCCTGTACCCACCCTGCTCGGTCACGAGGCGACGGGAGTGGTCGAATCGAAGGGCCGCGGGGTGACGCATGTGAAGGAAGGCGACCGGGTGATGGTCACCTGGATTCCGCGCCTCCCACGCAAAGGTGCCCCGCCGCCTCAAGCGGCGACGGTCGATTGGCGCGGCCAGCGTACCGGTTCCCGCAATGTGTTTACCTGGGCGGAGCATACAATCTGTGACGAAGCGTTCGTCGTGCAGCTTCCCGCGGACGTTCCGACCGACGTAACCGCGATCATCGGCTGCGCCGTTATTACGGGATGCGGTGCAGTGATGAACACAGCAAACGTGCAGCCGGTCGAAAGCGTCGCGGTATTTGGCGCCGGCGGCGTCGGGCTTTGCGCGATTCAGGCTGCGGCAAACGTCGGCGCGGGCATGATTATCGCGGTGGATCTCGACCCGGCAAAGCTGGACTTCGCGCGCGACTTCGGCGCTACTCATTGTGTCAACGCTTCGACGTCGGATGCTGTATAGGCGGTGCGGGAGCTCAGCGACGGCGGCGTCGACTATGCTTTCGATGCCATCGGTGTAGCCCAAACGATGAGCCAGATCTTATTGGCGACGCGCGGAAACGACTGGGGCGTCGGGCCGGGCGGCACCGCCGTGCTCGTTGGCGTGCCCCAGGGACCGGCCACGATCGATGCCCGGCAATTACTGGTCGGCGAGCGTATATTTAGAGGCTCGCTCGGCGGCTCGGGCGTACCCGAGCGCGACTTTGCGCTGTATGTGGAGTGGTTCAAGCAGGGAAGGCTGCCGCTGGACAAGCTGGTTACGCGACGTTACCGCCTGGACCAGATCAACGAAGCGGTCCACGCGTTGGAACGTGGCGAGATATTCGGTCGCAGCATTATGGAGTATTAACATTTGACGCTTCGGTGGGTTAACCCAGGCGGGTGCGGCCTCGGTCTCGTTCTTGCAATTACCTTCCTGCTCGTGTCAGCCGGATCTGGCGCCGCTGCAACGCGTGCCCGCGTCAACTCGCCCGACGGGCTCAACCTGCGTGACGCGCCGTCCGCATCCGGCGCCGTGATCGCGGTCCTGGCTTACGGCACCTCCGTCGACGTTTTGAGCGCGCCGCTAGACGACGGTTGGTACGAGGTCAACGCTGGTGGGCTGCTTGGCTACGTGAAAGGCGTCTACCTCGACTTTTCGGCTGTACCGGCTGCCCACGGCGATGCAACCGTGTCGGCAGCGGACGGCGTCCGCCTCCGGGCGTCGCCATCCACGACGGCTCCAATCATTGCTACGCTCCCCGCTGGTAGGCTGGTTCACCTGCAAAACGATCCGACAGACGATGGCTGGTACCAGGTGCAATCGCAGGAAGGCAGCGGCTGGGTAGACGGGGCTTTTCTGCAATTCGGCGGGCCCGTCGGTTCGGCGGGCGCCGGACCGATCTTGATTCGCTGGTACGGCCACGAATTCGACGGCGGCGTGCTGGCGTGCGGCGGTCGATTCAACGCCGACGACGCGACCACGGCGGCCTCGACCAGCTACCCGTGCGGCACAGCGCTAAAGATATGTGCCAATGCTCGCTGCGTAAACGTGGTGGTGCGGGACCGCGGGCAGATGGGAGCGGGCGCCATCGACCTTTCGGCGGCGGCATTCAGCCGTCTGGCTCCGCTCGAAGCTGGCGTGGTGACCGGTACCGTCCAAATTAGTGTCGACCAATCGCCGGCATCGGTACCTTCGGCGAATCCGACACCGGTCCCAACGCCGACGGCTCCGTGACGTGTCGGTCGGATCATGAAGGTAGTTCGGGGAAAGAGCCCCAGCCCAAACGTCGTGGCGCTACCGACGCCGGGTGCGCCGGGCCATGGTCTCGGTCCGACGGTTCGGGCTCATGCTTGGCAGGATGCCGACGGACAGGACGCGCGAGTTCAGCCGGCGCGGCTCATCTAGGCGAACGCTTTCCACCTGGAGGCTGCGACACAACTCCCCATTACGCCACATCGCCACGACTAGCTCAAACTGGCTGTAGGCCGCTTCAGGCAACTGAAGTTCCCACTGTACCTGGTCAGAGAGCAAACATCGGGCGATGCCGGACGGATCGATCTCAAAGCGGCATGACTCAGGCGTGGTATGGGCGACGACGTAGACGTAGGTGGACGAGATCGCCGTCACGAGACGGTACCACGTCGTTTCCTGGCGATCGGGCGGCGCCGGTCGTGGAACCGGCATGATGCCTTCCGCGCCTTCGCGTTTCAGCCGTGCCACCAGGTCTTGATCCAGTAGCGGCAACGGCTGTGCCGGCGGACGAGCTGAGTCCTGCATGGGGGTCGCTTTCTGTAAGCACTGTGTCGCCGAGAACATTGTTCAAGCCTGCGAGGTGGCCCCGACCTGCCTTCGCTGCTCTTGCTCATCGCAGTGCTGGCGCCTGCCGTCAACCCAGTGCGGCTACAAGGGCTTCTTCACATGGAACCGAAGCTTCCATCGGACGGCGGGCGGCGCAGATGAGCGAAGCGCCGAAGGGGAAGTTCCAACGCTTCACCACGAAGCGCTCGGACAACAGGATGCGCCGGAGTATCGCATTGAGCGGCGCCGAGACGTCGTCGAGGTGGGACGCCGGCCCCTCTTTGCGGCTGAAGCGCATGATGGATTTGCGGGCGACGGCTGCCGGGAAGAGGAAGGTGTTGTAGTAGCTCAGCTTTTCGATGTCAAATCCTGAACGAGTAACCAGGTCCCGTATCCCCCTCCGCCGGTAACGGCGCTGGTGGTGGTTGAGCACGTCGTGCTGGCTCCACAGAAACTGATACGCGGGAACCGTCAACAGTAGCAAACCGCCGGGCCGGAGCACTCGAAAAATCTCGTTCAGGATGCCGGTATCGTCGGGAACGTGCTCGATGACGTCCAGCGCAGTGATCGTGCCGATCGAAGAGTCCGCGAACGGAAGCCGCGTGGCCCAACCCTGTATGAATGGAGCTTCGCGCTGCCGGCACCCTGCCGCTGCTTCCGGGGCGCTGTCGAGGCCGACCGCATCTCCAAATTGAGCCAGATGTCGCAGCATCCCCCCGGTTCCGCAGCCGAGGTCGAGAATTGGCACGAGTCCAGCGGCGCCGTGCCGGGCCATCACCTGCAGCACTAGTTCCCGACGTCCAACGAACCACCAGTGGTGGTCCTCGAGGCGATAATGTTGTTCATACAGGACGGAGTCCATGCGACCTCCGGAACGGCGATGGGCTGCGGGCAGAAGTGTACAAAAGGAGCCCGCGGCATACTCGCTCAAGCAGGGGCCGCGGGCCCTGCAAACTCCGTTACTGTTTGTATCGTGTGCCGCGCAGGCGCACAAGCACTGGCGCCTGGTCTATGTCTACATAGAAGTCATGGTCGCCGGGACCTAGCGACCACTGGCCACGGCTGCCCGACTGAAAACTTCTGGACTGAAGCGCAGCGTCTCGCTGGCCTTTTCATATGGAGCGCGGTCGAGCCCAAGAAGCTGTGCGCTGCGGTCGCGCACTTTGGCCGTTAGCTGCGCAAGCTCGTCCAGTTCTTTGCTGTCTAGCTCTGCGAACACTTCGCGACAGGCCTTCCAGGCGGCAGGGAAGATCTGGTTGAATAGCTCATCACCCGCCTGGGTCAACTCGACGTGAATCACACGGCGGTCGCGGCTGTCGGGTACCCGGCGGACCAGTGCGCGCGCTTCCAGCCGGTCCACAAGGCTCGTAACGCTTTGGGCTTCCTGCACGAGATAGCGGGCCAACCTGGAGAGGGGAAGCGGCTGACCCGCTCCTTTCAATACGAGAAGAACCGAGGCCTGGGCCTGTGAGATACCCAGTCGCGAGACAATCTGATCGAGGTACTTGTAAGTGAGCAGATAGGATTGATGTAACAAGGCCCAGGTCGAGAACAGATCCGAGCCGTTGAGTTCCTTCGTATCCATATTTCTCCTGCGGTGAGGCCATACCGATGGCCGACGATTAGGGACCGAATCCATTACATTCTCTAGCACACGTACCCGGACAGTCAAACGACGGATGGGTTGGAACCGGCCCTCTTTGGAGGGCAACTGTGTTAGGCTGAGCCTGCGCCGTGCCACCGTTCCAGTCAGGTCCAACGCGAGTTACACACTGACATGCGCATCACCGTCCGCCTGTTTGCTGCCCTGGCCGAGGCCGCTGGAGCCCGGTCGCTGACCCTCGAACTCGAGCCCGGATCCCGCGCCGCTGACGTGCGCTATCAGCTCGCAGAACGCTTCCCGAAGGTCCGAGGGCTCTGCGACCGGGCGGCGCTGGCGGTCAACGCCGAGTACACCGACGCGGGCCGGGTGCTACATGACGAAGACGAGGTCGCGCTCATCCCTCCGGTAAGCGGCGGCTGATTCGGAGTAATCGTTGTTAATTCAACTCACCGATGAGAAGCTCGATGCCGCGCCACTTGTTGAAGCGGTTTCAACACCGGCCAGCGGGGCAGTTACCCTGTTCTACGGTGTGGTGCGAGATCACAACGAAGGACGGCAGGTGCTGTTCCTGGAATATGACGCCTATCTAGAGCTGGCCGAGCGACAGTTGCGCACCGTAGCGGAAGAGATCCGGTCTGGTTACGCGATCGACGGCATCGCCGTAGCCCACCGTTTCGGCAGGTTGGAAATCGGCGAAACGAGTCTGCTGGTGGCCGTGTCCTCGGCACACCGCGCCAATGCCTTCGCGGCCTGCGAGGCCGCGGTCGATCGCATCAAACAGACCGTACCGATCTGGAAGAAAGAGCACTGGGCGGACGGCAGCGTCTGGCTGGACGGGACGCCGGTCGAGCACGTACCCGGCACGCCGGCGACATGACGTCAACACGTTGCGATCCGACGAAAGGCATCGCGGGGCGTGGTTGAACCGCTGGTCGCGGATCCATCCCAGCTGTGTCCGTTCCTCGCTTTTGTGGACGACCCGTATTCGCGGGCATTGGTTGCGACCGCCGAACATCGCTGCTACAGCACGGACGCGCCTTCCGTCGTTTCGCAACAGCACCAGGTCGTTTTCTGCCTTCAGACCCGACACGCGGACTGCAGCCGGTTTCAACCATTTATTGCGGCCGGACAGGAGCCCGCCGCCGCTGCGGCCGGCTCGCGGAGTCGCAACTGGCCTCTGTCGGCTGTGGCAATTATTGTCGCAGTGATCGTCGGTGGCGTGGCAGTGGGGGCAGTCGTGGGCAACCCGCTTTCGGTTGAGCCGGATGCCGGAAGGACGCCAACACCGATCGCGACATTGGCGCCGACGCCGTCGCCTGCGGCGACGGGAACCCCCTTTACGGAAAACTTCACGGTCCGGGCCGGCGACTGCCTGTCAGCGCCGGCAGCGCGCTTCCACGTGCCGTTCTCAGACCTCGCGGCGACACACGGCACATCGATGACGTCGGGACTTACGGCTGGACAGGTATTGAAGATTCCGCTCGCGGCGCCTCCCCGACCATCGGTATGGCGGGAAATTAGGTGCGCCTACGGAGTTGCTCCCGCTGCCGGCGTTGCGGAACGACCGCCGCGGGCCCCTGGAGTTCCCTGACCGGCGGCGCCGGGTGTTCCCGCTATGCCGCCGTTGATGCCGGATGGCGTGATGGTAACGGCGGTGGCGTTGATCGTCCCGCTCTGATCCGCCTGCCCGATCACGGTCACGTTGGTACCGGGCTTGAGGTCGTTGCGCGTCGCGTCGAGCGTGCTCAGGATACGCGTGCTGGCCGTCAGGTTGACGGTTGACGTAGTTCCCGTCTGGGTGCGGACCGTAAGCACGTTGCCATTGAGAGAGTCGACCGCGCCGGCAGTGCCCCCCAACCCCCCGCGTCCACCGGCTGCAGGCGTCCCACCGGTGGTGGCGCCGCCAGCGCCGGGGCCGGCGAGTGCGGCAGCGCCTCCGGCCGCGGCCGGAGGCGTAACTTTCGCCGTGGGCGCCGAATTACGGCCGTATAAGACGCCGCCCCCGAAGGCCGCGCCGCCGCCGACCCCCAGGACCAGAAAGACTGCTACCAGCAGGGGAAAACCGGTTTTCACGGGGTTGTGCTCCTACGCGAGAGTGAGATCGGCGCCGCCTCAGACGGCGCCGGGCGAGGGATAACTCAACTACTCATATCTCAGTGCGTCGATTGGGCGCAGACTTGCCGCCCGATAAGCGGGGTATACGCCAAACAAGAGGCCGATGGTAAGCGAAACCCCGACCGCCAGGATGATCGAGCTGGTCGAGACCAGCGTCTGAATGGTCTGGCCATTCAACTTCTGGCCATCGATCAAACGAGAGGCGCCCACACCGATGACAATGCCGATAATCCCACCGAGGATGCTGACCACCAGCGACTCAACAAGGAACTGCATGAGGATGTCCATCCGCTTGGCGCCCACCGCCTTGCGGATGCCGATCTCGCGCGTCCGTTCGGTGACCGAGACGATCATGATGTTCATGATGCCGATGCCGCCAACGACCAACGAAATACCGGCGATAGCGCCGAGCAATATAGTGAGCACCTGCGTCACGCCGGCTTGCGTGGCGATCTGATCGTCCTGTGTTTGAATGACGAAATCGGGGTCACTGACGCGATGTCGCTGTAACAAGAGCTCGGTGATCTCGTTCTTCGCTGCTTGAGTGCTTTTCGCGTTGGCGGCCTGCACGACGATCTGGCCGACGTTCGAAATGCCTTTCGGATTGCGCGGGTTGGCGAACTGGCGCTGCAGCGTCGTGAGCGGTATCAGCACCTGGTCGTCGACGTTGCCGAGCGGCCCGCCGCCTTTGGCCTGCAGCACGCCCGCAACGTGCAACGACGTCGGACGGCCGAGACGAAGGCTGATATCCTGTCCGGTCGGATCGGCTGCCCCGAATAGTTGAGTCGCCACGTTCGCGCCGAGCATCACGACCTTTGAACGCGCGACCATATCGTCCTCGGTGAACCAGGCACCAAGCGCGGCGGGGAAGGAGTGTACGTCTTCGTACGCCGGTGTCACGCCATTCACCTTGGTGGAGACATTGGTTCCGTGATTGACGATCTGTGCATTGAAGCCGATGTAGAGCTCCGGCGAAACCGCCGCCGCGTCGGGAACGGTGTTCGGGTCCGCGATCGCGTCGGCGTCATCCACTGTGAGCGTCGGAGCGCTGCCATTGCCCTGTGATACGCCGCCCGCGCTGCTGGCTCCGGGAGTAATCGTGATGAGATTTGCGCCCAGGCTCTTGATGTTCTGAGCGATTGCGGCCTGGGCGCCGCTGCCGATTGACATCAGCGCGATCACGGCGCCGACGCCAATGACGATGCCTAGCATGGTCAGCCCCGAACGCAGCTTGTTTGCATTTAGTGCTTCGAGCGCGACGCGAATGCTCTCGAACGGATCCATTCGCTATCCTTCCACCGGTACCGGCGTCTCGATCGGCACCGCGCCGTTGTCGTGCTGCTGTACTGGACTGAGATGGCCGAGGTGCTCGTGTTCATCCGGAAGCGCCTCGGAACGCTTGGGACTGGGTCCGTCGCGCACGATCAGGCCATCGCGGATTGTAAGCGTGCGGTTGGTGTAGGCGGCAACGTCCGCCTCATGCGTGACGAACAAGACGGTGATACCGCGGTCTTCGTTCAGTCGTTGAAACAGGGTCATAATCTCTTCGCTGGATCGCGTGTCGAGGGCGCCAGTCGGCTCGTCAGCGAGGATGAGCGTGGGTTCGCCGACCAGGGCGCGAGCAATAGCCACCCGCTGCTGCTGTCCTCCGGAGAGCTCCCTCGGGCGGTGATGGACGCGGTCGCCGAGCCCGACGGCTTCGAGCGCGTCCAACGCCATCCTCCGGCGATCGCGCACACCAGCGTACATGAGCGGCAGCTCGACTTGTTTGATCGCTTCCACGCGGGGCAATAGGTTGAACGACTGAAATACGAAGCCGATCTTGCGGTTGCGGATCACCGCCAATTGGTCGTCCGTCATGCGGCTGACTTCGATGGCGTCCAGCTCATAGGACCCCGATGTCGGCGTGTCGAGGCAGCCGACAATGTTCATTAGCGTGGACTTGCCCGACCCGGAGGGGCCCATGATGGCGACGAATTCGCCGTCGTCGATCTCCAGCGTTACCCCGCGTAGTGCGTCGACGGTCACATCGCCCATCAGGTAGCGCTTGGTGACGTCATTGAGTTTGATCATTCTTCGGTTCGTTCCAGCCGGCCCGCGGAAAGGCGCCTGAGTCCACGCATACTATTGCAAGCCTACCGTTTTAGCAGGTTACAGTTGTTAACTCGGCTTAAACAGCGTAGCCTTCCAAGCTTAACTGAGTATGAGACGGCATGAGCAGACATGATAGCGGTTTAGCTGTGCCGCAGATGGCCATACGTGTTTGACAGCGTCGGCGCCACTCCGCTACCATAGTTAGCACAACCGCATAATCATGGCAGTGATCGGGACTAGTACGCCGCAAGCGTGGCCCAGAGAGCCGGGTAAGGTGAGAGCCGGCGCCAGCGCAGCGGTTCCGTCTGGTAGACGGGCTCCGTTTAGACGGCGGGAATGGACCCGGTAGCCGTGGCCCGAAACCCCCAATGGGGAGTAGGCGCCACCGGAGTGGGCACCGTTAGCAGAGCCCAAGGTATCTCCGCCCACGAGTGGACGTACCTGAAGCAGAGATGCTGCGCGCGAGCGCGTGCAACTAGGGTGGCACCGCGAGAACCCCTCGCCCCTATATATGGGTAGGGGTTTTTTGTTGTCCCGGTTTCGGCCGGTTTGCAATGAAGGGGAATCGCCATGTACTTCCCATCATTAGAGGACGTAAAAGAGCTGGCGGCAAGCGGCACTGGTAACGTGGTGCCGGTCTATCGCGAAGTTGTCGCCGACCTCGACACTCCCGTGTCGGCGTTCCTGAAAGTGAAGCGTGGCGCCCACTCGTTCCTGCTGGAGAGCGTGGAGGGAGGCGAGCGGCTCTCGCGCTACTCCTTCATTGGCACCGAACCGTACCGGATAGTGCGGACCGGCCCCGACCAAGGCGCGGAAGTCGATCCACTCCGCGCTTTGGAGGAGGAGATCAGCCGCTTCCAGGTGATACCGGTCGGCGATCTGCCTCCATTCCACGGCGGCGCTGTTGGCTATTTGTCGTATGAAGTCGCCCGCTACTTCGAGCGACTGCCGGCGCCCGACCCCGATCCGCTGGGGGTGCCCGAGTCGATCTTGCTGTTCACCGACACGATCCTGGTGTTCGACCACCTGCGCCATCGGATCAAAGTGGTGAGCCATGTGCGGCTGGACGGCGACGTCGAGGCGGCATACCGGCTGGCGATGTTCAAGATCGACGAGCTCGCGAAACGGTTGAAAGAGCCCCTTCATTACAGCCCGCATAGCAGTGTTCTGCACAGCGGCAACGGCCGCGTGGAGTCGAACACTGGGCGTGAAGGGTTCCTCGACAACGTGGTTGCGGCGAAAGAGTACATCGTCAAAGGCGACGTCATTCAGGCGGTGCTGTCGCAGCGACTGTCGCGGCGCACAGAGGCGCCCGCGTTCGAGATCTACCGGGCGCTGCGCCAGGTCAACCCCTCGCCCTACATGTACTACCTCGAGCTGGGTGACTTCGAGATCGTCGGCGCTTCGCCCGAAATGCTGGTGCGGGTCGAAGACGGCCTGGTCGAGACGCACCCGATCGCGGGAACGCGGCCACGAGGTCGCGACCTGGACGAAGATCAGCGGTTTGAACAGGAGCTGCGCCATGATGAGAAAGAGCTGGCCGAGCATACGATGTTGCTTGACCTGGGCCGAAACGACATCGGAAGGGTGGCCCAGCCCGGTACGGTGCGTGTGCCGCAGATGTTTGAGATCGAGCGCTACTCACACGTGATGCACCTGGTCTCGCACGTCAGCGGCCGTCTGCGCGATGACGTTACGCCATACGACGCGCTTCGTGCCTGCTTTCCGGCAGGCACGGTATCGGGTGCTCCGAAAATACGCGCGATGGAGATCATCGCAGAGCTGGAACCCGACCGTCGTGGTCCCTACGCGGGCGCCATCGGCTGCTTCAGCTTTAACGGCAACCTTGATACCTGCATAACCATCCGCACGCTGGTCATGAAAGACGGCGTCGCGCACGTTCAGGCAGGTGGCGGCATCGTCTACGACAGCGACCCGAGCTCCGAGTACCAGGAGAGCCTCAGCAAGGCGCGGGCGCTGCTGCGTGCGATTGATCTTGCCGAACAGTCTTTGGAGTCTCAGCCTGCCGGGAGTCTGGGATACTGATGCCGGCAATTTTCATCTCCGCGGTGGTGAGTGACGGAACGTCGGTCCTATTCGAGGTGGACGGCGAGCCGCTTGCGTCGGCGACGTACTCACTGCCGCGCTTCGCTTTCGGCGATGGTGAGGACTCGATCGAAGAGTCGTTGGCCAGACAGCTTCGTGAACACGCGGGCATCGAAGCAAACGAGCAAGAGTTCGTCGATACCCTGTACGAGCGCGCTCCCGGTAGCTCGGAGGTACGACTGAACAACCTGCAGATGGTCACGGAGTGGAACGGAACACCATTCGACCAGACCGCGGGCGGTAGCCTTCTCGTTTGGGTGCCGCTGGAGGCGCTCGGATCGCTGCAACTACCCGGCGATCTGGTCGATGCGCTCTCCACCGCGTTTGGACTCGTGCCATCGGGCGGCCCGATGCACCAATTCGGGGTGGCGTCTGGCAGGGTCATCGTGATCACGGGACCGGCGGGAGCGGGCAAATCGACTGTCGCCGAGGCGATCGGCGGATTGCTGGACCGTGCCGCGTTGATTCAGCTCGATGCGTTGACGGATATGGTGCGTACCGGCGCCCCCGTTCCGCACTGGGAAGGCGGCGATCGGCAGGCGAGCTACAGACACTACTCGCTGGCGGTATCAAACGCCGCCGCACTGTCGCGTAACTTCACTGCCGCCGGATATGACGCCTTGGTGGAAGGCGTCTTCGAGCAGCCGTCAGAACTGGATGATTTCCTCCAGCAACTGGAAGGGGCCGAAATCTACTTCGTCACCTTGCTCCCGCAGGTCGAAGAAGTGGGTCGCCGGGATCAGGCGCGCTCATGGGATCAGCAAATGGGTGTACGCAGCCGAGAGCTCCACGGAATATTCAGCTTCAACGGTGAAATCCGAGGCCTGCGCATCGACAGTACAGGGCTCATGCCCGACGAAACGGCGCGGCTGATCCTGGAGCAGTTGGGCGACGCACGGGTTCAATGAGCGCATCGGCTGGAGGTTGGAGAAGAGAGACATGCTTGTGCTCGTGGATAACTACGACAGCTTTACTTACAACCTGTACCAGTACCTCTGCGAGCTTGGCGCTGAGGTGAAAGTGGTGCGCAACGACGCCGTTACGGTCGGTGAAGTGGAGGCGATGGCGGCCGACCAGATCGTGATTTCGCCTGGCCCGGGTAGGCCGGCTGATGCCGGTATCAGCGTTGAACTTGTGCGCCACTTCGCCGGCCGTGTTCCGCTGCTTGGCGTGTGCCTTGGCCACCAGTGCATCGGCGAGGCGTTCGGAGGCGAGGTCAGCGGCGCCGGGGAGATCAAGCACGGCAAGTTGTCGCAGATCAGCCACGACGGCCGCGGCGTCTTTGCCGGTCTGCCAGAACCGTTTGACGCGATCCGATACCATTCGCTCGCCGTGCAGCCGGCAAGTTTGCCGGACGAGCTCGAGGTTACGGCGCGTAGCGAAAGCGGCGTAATCATGGGCGTACGTCACCGGCAGTACGCGGTCGAAGGGATCCAGTTCCATCCGGAGTCGATCATGACGCCGCATGGAAAGGACCTTTTGCGCAACTTCCTATCTATGCGTGAGCCGCGGGCCGCCGCTGCCTCAGCGACCGGCGAAGGAGACCCGTCATGATCCGCGAAGCGCTGGACGCACTGATCAATCAGGATCGACACCTGACTGAAGACGAAGCCGCCGAGGTGATGTCCGAAGTCATGTCGGGCGAAACGACGCCCGCGCAGCTCGGCGCCTTTCTTGCAGCGCTCCGACTGCGGGGCGAGACGGCGGACGAGATCACCGGCATGGCGCGCGTGATGCGGGAGCGGGCGCTGCGCGTTGAGCGCGCCGGGCCCTTGATCGACACGTGCGGTACCGGCGGCGACTCGTCCGGAACGTTCAACGTGTCCACGGCCGCCGCCTTCGTCGCCGCCGCATCCGGGATCAAAGTGGCCAAACACGGTGGACGCGCGGCGAGCAGCCAGTGCGGCAGTGCCGACGTACTGGAGGCGATGGGCGCCCGAATCGATCTCGGACCAGATGGAGTCGGCGCGTGTATCGATGAAAACAATTTCGGCTTCATGTTTGCCCAGACGTTTCACCCGGCGATGAAGTACGCCGCACCGGCCCGCCGTGAGCTTGGCGTGCGGACGATTTTCAATATCCTGGGTCCGCTTTCTAATCCCGCCGGCGCGCAAGCCCAGGTGTTGGGCGTGCCGAGACCGGAATTAATGGAGTTGATGGCAACGGTGCTTGGCCGTCTTGGCAGTAGTCACGTGCTCGTGGTGCACGGCGAGGATGGTCTTGACGAGTTGACGCTGTCCGGCGCGACCTTCGTCTGCGAGCTGCGGGGCGGCAAGGTGCGCAACTACCGCATCACCCCGGAAGAAGCGGGGCTCGAACGGGCGCCTCGCGCGTCCGTGCGCGGCGGCACGCCCGCTGACAACGCCCGGACGATGCTGACGGTATTCGAAGGGCGATCGGGTCCGCTGCGCGACATCGTGCTGCTCAATGCCGGCGCGGCGCTGGTTGTGGGCGGCGCCGCGCAATCCATTGCGGAAGGCGTGGTTCTTGCCGGCGGGCTGATAGACACTGGAGAGGCGGGCAGGGTGGCCGAGCGCTTTGTGGCCGCGACAAACCGGCTCGCACTCGCGGCCACCTAAAGGGAGAGGCAGATGGCCCCAGCCAACTCGACGGTCACTACCGGTACGATCCTCGACCGTATCGTCGCGGACAAGCGCGAGGAGCTCTCCGGTCGCAAGGCCAAGGAATCGGTGGAGGCGCTGAAGGAGAAGGCAAAGCGCTTTCCCGTCCAAGTTTCCTTTGCCGGCGCGCTGACCGGGCCCCGCCTGAGTTTGATCGCAGAGATAAAGAAGGCGTCGCCGACGAAAGGAATGCTGGACCCAAACCTTGAGCCACTGTCCCGCGCCCGGGCGTACGCGACGGGCGGGGCAGCAGGCATATCGATCCTGACCGAAACACGACACTTTCTCGGCAAGTTGGAGTATCTGGAACAGATTCGTGTTGGACTCGACGGGTACTTACCAGGCGGCCGACCGGCCCTGCTTCGGAAGGACTTCTTGTTTGACCCGTACCAGGTCTACGAAGCGCGGGCGTACGGGGCCGACGCGCTGTTGCTGATCGTCGCTATCCTGCCGGATGAACCGTTGAGGGAACTACTCGCGCTCTCGCGTGACGTGGGCCTGGGCGTGCTCGTGGAAATACACGACGAACAGGAACTGGAACGGGCGCTGACGGCAGAAGCCAAGGTTATCGGGATCAATAATCGCGATCTTCGCACGTTTCAAACGACGCTAGCAGTAACCGAACGGCTGCGCCCGTTGATTCCGGCAGGCCGCGTGGTGGTCAGCGAGAGCGGCCTGAACGGCTGCGAGGATGCCGAGCGGGTCCGCGGCCTGGGAGTAGACGCCGTCCTTGTCGGCGAAGCCCTGATGACGTCGGACGATGTGGCCGCCAAGATGAAAGAGTTCATGCCGGAATGACACGCATCAAACTTTGCGGTCTGCGGACGGCGCGGCAGGCGGAGCTGGCGGCGGAGCTGGGCGCCGATTTTATCGGCCTGAACTTTGCCGCCGAGAGCCGCCGGAGAGTCAGCGTCGAAGAGGCGCGACACGTACTGGAAGGGCTCGGAGAACGACGCGAACCGGTTCGAACGCTCGTACACGAAGGAATCCCCGCGGGGGGTTGGTTCCAGCGCTGCGCCGCGGGATTTTCCGCTCGTCTCGATGAGGTGCGACCGCTAGTGGTCGGCGTGTTCGTCGACCAGCCGGTTTCACTGGTGAACGCCATTGCGGATACGCTCGGACTCGACGCCGTTCAACTCAGCGGAAACGAGCCGAGCGAACAAGCCCTTGAAATCACGCGGCCGGTGCTAAAAGTGATCCACGTTCAACCGGGCGTTAAACCCGAGACGCTGCTCGAAGAGTGCGAGGTCGGAACGGCGGCGCTCTATCTGCTCGACACTGCAATGCCCGGCACGGCAGGGGGCACCGGACGAACGTTCGAGTGGGAGCTTGCCGCAGCCGTTGCGCGCCAGATGCCTTGCGTGTTGGCCGGCGGCCTGACGCCGGATAACGTCGCCGACGCGGTCCGGAAGGTGCGGCCGTGGGGGGTCGACGTTAGCAGTGGTATCGAAAGCGACGGCGTGAAGGACGAGGCGAAGATGCGTGGGTTTGTAACCGCCGTGCGGGTCGCGGATGAGCGCATCCTTCGAGAATAGGAGTAAAGCGTGGCCCAAAGCACACGTGTAACGCTGCCGGACGAGCGCGGTCGGTACGGTGAGTTCGGCGGTCGCTACGTCCCGGAGACGCTGATGGCCGCGGTCGGCGAGCTTGAGGCCGCCTATGCCCGCTTGTCGGTAGATGAGACGTTCCAACAGGAGCTTGCCCACCTGCTGCGAACGTACGTCGGGCGAGAGACGCCGCTGTATTTTGCTGAGGCGTTGACCAGGCGGCTGGGCGGAGCCCGCGTCTTTCTCAAGCGCGAAGACCTGGCTCATACCGGCGCCCACAAGATCAACAATGCGCTTGGCCAGGGGTTACTTGCGCGGAGTATGGGTAAACGCCGCATCATCGCCGAAACCGGCGCCGGGCAGCACGGCGTCGCCACGGCAACCGTCTGCGCCATGCTCGGCATGGAATGCGTCGTGTACATGGGCGAGGAAGATATCCATCGGCAGGCGCCGAACGTGGCCCGCATGCACCTGCTTGGGGCTGAAGTCCGTCCGGTCACGACCGGCAGCCGTACGCTCAAGGACGCGATTAACGAGGCGATGCGCGACTGGGTGACGAACGTCGCGACGACCTACTATCTGATCGGCAGCGTCGTCGGGCCGCACCCGTATCCGATGATGGTCCGAGACTTCCAGTGCGTGATCGGCAAGGAGGCGCGAGAACAGATACTGGCTTGCGAGGGCCGGCTTCCCGATTTCGTCGTCGCCTGTGTCGGCGGCGGCAGCAACGCAATGGGGCTATTTCACCCCTTCTACGAGGACCAGGGAGTGCGCCTGGTCGGCGTGGAAGCCGCGGGCAGCGGTATTGCTACCGGAAAGCACGCGGCAAGCCTGAGCGCCGGACGTCCGGGGGTGCTGCACGGTTCCCGATCCTACCTTCTGCAGGATGAGAATGGACAAATAACCGAGACACACAGTATCTCTGCGGGGCTCGACTATCCGGGTGTCGGTCCCGAGCACAGCTTTTACAAGGATAGCGGCCGGGCTGAATACGTTGCTATCGACGACAAACAGGCGCTGGAAGCGTTCCAGTTGCTCTGCCGAACCGAGGGCATCATCCCGGCGCTGGAACCTTCCCACGCGATCGCCTACGTGGCGAACCTGGCGCCGACGCTTCCGCGCGATCAGATCGTCCTCATCGGGCTTTCGGGGCGTGGCGACAAGGACATGGGCACCGTCGGTACAGCGCTCGGACTCAACCTGGAAGGATGATCTCTTGGGTGGAATCGACCAGTCTTCAGGTCGGACTGACCTGGACGGGGACCATAGCGCGCCGCTGCCGCTGCGCGACCGCTATCCGCCCTGGGGATGGCGCCAGTGCCTGCTTGGGGTGATCGCGGGGATCGGCGCTATCTTGTTGCTCATCGCCACCGTCGGAGTCGTGGCAGAAATACGGGGAGATAAAAATACGCAGTCGATCCCGAACCTGCTGACCGGCCTCGTGGCTACGGTTGGATTGGAAGCAACGTTGTTCGGGGTCGCCGCCGGGATGACTGCGCGTCGGTTTCGCGGCGGCCTAGGGCTGCTGGGCTGGCGGATGAAGCCGGTCCCCGAGTGGATCGGCTGGTCAATGCTCGCCGTGCTTCTGGCCTGGATCACGTTGCTCGCCTACGCGGCGATCGTTCACGCAGTTGGTCTCGGTGATTTTGGCCCGAAGAGCAATGTGCCCGAGGGAATTTTCAAACACCCGCAAACCGTAGTGCTGGCCATATTTTTGACCGTCGTAGCGGCGCCGGTCTGTGAAGAAACCTTCTTTCGCGGTTTTCTGTTCAACGGATTGCGGCGCCGCCTCGGCTTCGCGGCGGCCGCGTCGGTGAGCGGGGTGCTCTTCGCACTGGCGCACCTTGCCGGAACGCTCATCATCCCCTTCACGGTCATCGGCGTCATCTTTGCGTTCACGTACCGGCGCACGGGCACACTGTGGGCCAACGTGGTGACGCACATGACGTTCAACCTGGTGAGCGTCATTGGGGCGCTCCTGACCGGAGGAAAGAACTGATGAGCCGCATCCCAGCAGCGTTTGTCCGCATGAAAGCCGAAGGGCGCACAGGGCTGATCGCGTTCATCACCGTCGGCTATCCGAACGTCGACGCTACAGTAGAGCTGGCCGAGGCGCTCGTTGCCGGCGGCGCCGACCTGATCGAGCTTGGCGTTCCCTTCAGCGATCCACTGGCGGATGGCGCCACGATCCAACGCGCCGGCTGGCACGCTCTGGAGCAGGGGGTGACGCCTTGGACCTGCATCGACGTGGCCCGACGGCTGCGCGATCGGGGCGTCGAGGTGCCTCTACTGCTGATGGGTTACTACAACCCATGGTTGGCCTCCGGACTCGACACGTTCGCTGCCAGGGCGGCCGAAGCCGGAATCGACGGTCTAATCTGCATCGATCTGCCGCCGGAAGAAGCGGACGAGCTTTCCGCTGTCTGCCGCCCGCGCGGGATCGACCTGGTTTTTCTCGTTGCCCCAACGACCACCGACCAGCGGCTTAGCTCGATCGCGAAGGCGGCCAGCGGCTTCGTCTACTGTGTCAGCGTGGCGGGCACGACCGGAGCGCGCGGCGACTTGCCGCGGGAACTGCCCGCGTTCATCAAGCGAGTTCGACAGCATACGGATTTACCGCTTGCCGTGGGTTTCGGCATTTCGAAACCGGAACACGTTGCACAGATCGGGCAATTATGCGAAGCTGCGGTCATCGGCAGTGCCATCATCGATCAAATCGACGCTGCCGCCCCTGGAGAGTGCTCGGAGAAGGTTCGAGGGTATGTGGAGGTCGTTACTGGCCGCCGGAGGAGCTGAGGAATCGGCCGTCCCGGCGCCCGCGCTCTATGCGCGGGCGATCGTGGACCGCCGGGTCTGGACGTTTGCCTCCGCGGTCGGCGGATTTGAGCCTGCCTGACGCCGGTACTTTACGCCACCGAGCGGGAGGTAGGTTCGTGACCGTCTGTCGCGGTATTAAAGGTGCGACAACCGTCGAGCGCAACACGCGGGAGGATATCCTCGCCGCAACCACTGAGCTGCTGCAGCTCATGGTCGAGCACAATGACATCGATCCCGATGACGTCGCAAGCGCACTTTTCACCACAACCGCAGACCTGAACGCGGAGTTTCCGGCTGTAGCGGCCCGCCGCATCGGTTGGACCGAAGTTCCGCTATGCTGCGCGCATGAACTCGACGTGCCCGGCAGCCTGAGGATGTGCCTTCGCATCTTGTTGCACATCAACACGGACAAAGCCGCACGCGACATCGATCATATCTACATTCGCGGCGCCAAAGTGCTGCGGCCCGACCTCGTGGAACGCTTGAGCTAAGCACACAATAGCGCCGTACGCAGCAGCGCCTGTACCGCCGAGCAGCGTTCCGGCGTATCGACATAAGTGCGACCAATCAGGACGGTGAAGTATGAAAACGCGCGATCTACGCATCGAAAGTCTCCGGCCGCTGATCTCGCCCGCGATCCTGCTCGAGGAGATCCCGCTGAGTGAAGAGGGATCGGTAGTCGTCACGCACGGACGGCACCAGATCCAGCAGATCCTGGACGGCGAGAACGATCGCCTGCTGGTGGTGGTCGGCCCCTGTTCTATTCACGATACCGATGCGGCGCTCGACTACGCGCAGCGGCTCAAGGCCGAAGCGGATGCACTCGCGGACGACCTGTTCATCGTCATGCGTGTGTACTTCGAAAAGCCGCGCACGACCGTCGGCTGGAAAGGGCTGATCAACGACCCGCGCCTAGACGGCAGCTTCGCGATCAACGAAGGCCTGCGGCTGGCGCGGCGGCTGCTGGTGCGGCTCGCCGACCTCGGGCTGCCGGCCGGCTGTGAGTTCCTCGACCCGATCACGCCGCAGTTCATCGCCGACGCCGTGGCCTGGGGCGCGATCGGCGCCCGCACGACCGAAAGCCAGGTGCACCGCGAGCTGGCCTCTGGCCTCTCGATGCCCGTCGGGTTCAAGAACGGGACGGGCGGCAGCATCCAGATGGCGGTCGACGCCTGTCTGGCGGCGGATTATCCGCACCGATTCCTCAGCGTCACAGAGCAGGGTGTGGCGGCGATCGTCACCACCAAGGGTAATTCTGACTGTCATCTCATCCTGCGCGGTGGCAAGACCGGGCCGAACTACGGCAAGGAGCAGGTGAGCCAAACGTTGGGCATGCTGCGCAAGGCCGGCTTGCGGGCGCGCCTGATGATCGATACGAGCCACGCCAACAGCAACAAGGACCACCGCCGACAGCCGCTGGTCGCCAGCGATATAGCCGGCCAGCTCGCGGCGGGCGAGCGCGGCATTATCGGCGTGCTGCTGGAGAGCTTCCTGGTGGAGGGCCGCCAGGATCCGGCTGACCGCTCCTCTCTCGCCTACGGTCAGAGCATCACCGACGCCTGCATGAGTTGGGAGACGACGGTTTCGGTGCTGCAGGAACTGGCCGCGGCAGTGCGAGCGCGGCGGACGGGAGCTGCCGAGCGTACCGACGAGGCACCAGAGGCCGTGCAGGCGGCATCGGTGTAGCGAGGGCGGACATGATCATCGTCATGAAGCAGGAAGCAACCAAGAGGGACGTCGATCACCTGGTTGCCCGTATTGAAGAGCTCGGCCTGGGCAGCCACCTGATCGTCGGCGCCGAGCGCACTGTGGTCGGGGTGGTCGGCAAGACGTATCCGGAACTGCGACAGATGTTCGAGACGTTGAACGCTGTCGACGAAGTGGTGCCGATCAGCAAGCCGTACAAGCTCTCTTCGCGCGAATTCAATCCGCCTGACACGGTGATCGAGGTCCGCGGCATAAAGATCGGCGGCGGCGAGACCGTCGTCATGGCCGGTCCTTGCTCGGTCGAGAACGAAGAGCAATTGTTCGCGACCGCGAGAGCCGTCAAGGCCGCCGGTGCGCACATACTGCGCGGCGGAGCTTACAAGCCGCGGACGTCTCCGTACCAGTTTCGCGGCCTGGGCGAAGAGGGACTGAAACTGCTCAAGGCAGCCTCGGACGAAACAGGCATGCCGGTGATCACGGAGGTGATGACGCCGCAGGATGTGGATCTCGTATCGCGCTACGCCGATATCCTGCAAATCGGTGCCCGCAATATGCAAAATTATATGCTGCTGGAAGAGTGCGGCCGATCGCAGAAGCCGGTCATGCTCAAACGCGGTCTTGCCGGTGAAATCCAGGAGTGGCTGCTCTGCGCCGAATACATCATTGCCCAGGGAAACCGACAGGTGATGCTGTGCGAACGCGGCATCCGCACCTTCGAGACCGCGACGCGAAACACCATGGACCTCAGCGCCATCCCGCTCATCAAGCGGCTGTCGCATCTGCCGATCATCGGCGATCCGAGTCACGGCACTGGCAAGTGGTACCTCGTCGAGCCTATGGCGAAGGCGGCGGTCGCGGCCGGAGCAGACGGCATCATGGTCGAGGTACACCCAAACCCCGATCACGCGCTGAGCGACGGTGCCCAATCGCTCACGTTTGAAAGCTTCGAACGGATGATGTGCAGCCTCGATCGCATCGGCACGGCGTTGGGCCGGCCGCTCGCGGGCACGCACGCCGGAGCGCGCTAAGCGCCGGCCAATCCCGTAACACCGTTGGAACCGGGGCCCCTGTTCCTCCATATGAGGAAGGGGCCCCGGTTTGTGTGCCGGCAACTGCCTGCCCAGGCCACGAAATCTACCCATTGCCCGCGGTCAACGTTATGCCTACAATATGGCATCTCGTCATAACGTGAGAAACTCCGAATGCTGCAGACGCTGCCGTCGCTCGAACCGCACCCGTGCTCCGTTTCGCTGGCTTTGTTCGAGGGCCCTCTCGACCTGCTTCTTCACCTCGTCGAACAGTCCAAGCTCGACATCACTGCCATCTCGTTGGTCCAGGTGACGGACCAGTATCTGGTCTACATGCGGGCCGAAGACCGAATTGACCATCGTGCTCTCGCGGACTTCGTCGCCATCGGCGCTCGCTTGATCTATCTCAAATCGCGCGCCCTGTTGCCCGCGCCGCCCACACTGTTCATCGAAGAGGAAGACGTCGACGCGGACGACCTCGTAGAGATGCTGCTTCAGTACCAGCGGTTCAAGGAGATCGCTTCGCTGCTGAGAGAACGGGAAGAGACCGGCGTGCGGGCGTTCCCGCGGATGGCTCAGCCCCCGAACGTGCCGGCGCTGCCGGGTTTAAGCCCGGTTACGCTCGATCGATTACTGGCGATCGTTCAAAAGACGCTCGCCCGCACCGTCCAGGCGCCCGAGCCCGAACCGTTAAAGCGGCCCGAGTTCACCGTCAGCCAAAAGATTGCCGAAATCGAGTTTGTACTGCGAGTTTCCGGCAGGGTCAGCTTTTCAAGCCTGATTGAACAGTGTCAGTCAAGGGACGAGATAATCACGGTGTTTTTCGCCGCACTGGAGCTCATCAAGCAGGGCGCCATCACCGCCCGCCAGGACCGGTTGTTTGGAGAGATCGGGCTCGTCGTAGCATCTGGCATCCGAGCAGAGCCGCCGGAGCTAGAGGCCGAGTTTGCCGGGGTTAAGCCGGCCGTGGGGGTCTAGCGAACGCTTTATCGCCCGCAGGACCTCCATGCTGTCGCCGTGCTCGCTCCCCATCAGGTGCGCCAGCCGTATTCCCGCCCCGTGGCAGTATTCCATCGAGCCACCCGCGTCCTGCGCCAGCCGCAACACCTCGTCCACACCGCCCGCGAAGGTCTCCGCGTCCGCGTCCGACGTGGAACGCCGGAAGAGTGTCATGGAAAACAGTTCCGGCTGATTCCAAAGTCCCCACTCGCCGATTGAGATGCCTTGAGCCAGCAGCAAGGGCTCGCTTTCTCGCTTGAACGGAATGACCGCGGACGCCGGGAGGGCGATGTGCAGGAAGTCAAACTGCACGCCCTCGGGCAACCAGTCCTCGGGGTCCGTGCCAGACCGGTGTTGTCGGGCACGAATCTCTTCAGCAACCACATGGCGGTCGTTCCAGAATCCGCGGGCGGCTTTGAGCGGAAGCCGCCGACCACCGGCGGCTTCGAGGAGCTTTGCCGCCCGTCGGGAAACCGCCCCCGCCTCTTCAGCCAGTCCCTGGAAGGCGAGGTTCATCAGTCCCAGGGCGCCGGTCGGGGTGACCGGTCGGTCGGTTAGCCGGATTCCCGCATAGGTCTGACCGAAATCGAGCATCGCGGGAGTGATGCCGGCCGCGAATAGGTCCTCCGAGGCGCGGAAGCCGGCTTCGAAGTCGACGAAGTTGTAGGCCATTAGGAGCGTAGCTTCCGGCCTCCGGAAGACACGCAGTACCGCTTCGGTGATGATCCCGAGCGTGCCTTCTGCGCCGATGAAGAGGTGCATCAGCCGTGGCCCGGTCGACGACCGCGGCATTGGACGCGTGCGGACAACGTCGCCGTTGGCCGTCACAACGGTTAGGCCGAGGACCTGGTCGCCCATGGAGCCGTAATGCGCCCCAAGGTAGCCCAGGCCGTTTGTCGATATGGCGCCGCCGACGGTCGCGATCGGATAGGTCCACGGGTCGTGGCCGATGACGAGTCCGTGCGGCGCGAGCGCGTCGCCGACATCGGCCAGCACCGCACCGGCTTCAACCGACACGGTTCGGTCCCGTGGGCTGATCGCGAGCACACGATTCAGCGTCCGCATGTCGAGCACGATTCCGGGCCGAACCGTGCGCGCGCCGCCCATCAATCCTGTGCCGCCGCCAAACTCGACGATGGGTATGTCCTCGGACGCGGCCGCTCGAACCGTGGCGACGACATCATCGGTGCAGCGCGGAGACACGGCGACGATGGGTAGCTCAGCCGGAGCGGTATCAACATGAATACCGCGCGACCGACGCAGGAAGTCGCGGCTAAGCGCCTGCAACCGATCGCGATCGGCGACGATCTGATCGGCGCCAAGACAAGAACGGAGACGACCAATTATGCGTAATCGACCGGCGTTGTCCTGGCGCTGCATGCTGGAAGTATAACCGCGCTCGTGACGGTCCCGGGCCGGGGACGATAGAATGTGCATGTCCCCGCTTGTGCACACGGAGCCACCATGCCATCCCGAGTCAGCCACCGTCCCGGTGAGGCGATGGGCGCCGACCCTCTGGCCGCGGACCGAGGCCGGCACGAGCGCTCCCCGTTGCCGCTCCAGGACGCAACCACCTCGCGGCTCCTCGCGTCGCAGTACGACAACATGCTGAACTGCATCCGTTGCGGCCTCTGCCTGAGCGTGTGCCCCACCTACCAGATCAGCTTCGCCGAAGAAGAGGGACCGCGTGGGCGCATCGCTATGGCACGGGCGCTCGCCGAGGGACACATCCCGCTCACAGCGGACCTGGAACAGCACTCGCAGAACTGCCTGCTATGCGACGCGTGCACCGCCATCTGCCCGGCCGGCGTGCTCATGGAGCCGTTGGGCACGATGATGCGCGAGGTATTTGAACGCAGCCGGCCGCGAAACAGGCGCTCCCGACTCGTGCGGTGGCTCGTTTTCGACCGGCTCTTCGCCGACATGGGTCGCTTTCGCCGCGCCTGCCGTCTGGGCGCCTTCTACCAAAAGAGTGGAGCCCGCTGGCTGGCCCGCCGCATCGGAGTGCTCAGGTTACTGGGCGTCGAGCAAATGGACCGGTTGATGCCGGACCTGGGGGGCAGCTACCTGGTGCCCCGCGGCCAGCGCTGGCGGCGGAGCGACGGGCGAGTCGGGCGCAGAGTGCTCCTTTTCGCCGGCTGCATCATGAGCACCGCGTATGCTGCTACGGATCGCGCGACGGCAAGGATGCTGGCGCGCAGCGGCGCGGAAGTGGTCTGTGTGCGGGGTCAGGGCTGTTGTGGGGCTTTGCACGTTCACAACGGCGAGGCGGACGGGGCCCGCCGCCTCGCCCGACATAACATAGACGCGTTTGAAATCGAGCCACAGGCTGTAATCGTCGTCAACGCGGCCGGTTGCGGCTCGACGCTCAAGGGATACGGACATCTTTTGGAAGATGAGCCGGCGTATGCCGCGCGGGCAATGGCGTTCTCGGCGCGGGTGCGGGACATCAACGAGGAACTGGACACAAGCGGCCTCCCGGATGCTCCCCCTCCGGTCAATGTTACGGTTACCCTTCAGGAACCTTGCCACCTTGCGCACGCCCAGCGCATCCGCGAGGCGCCGCGCAGGTTGTTACGCTCCGTACCCGGTCTCAGATTGGTCGAGATGACCGACTCGGCGTTGTGCTGCGGCAGCGCCGGCGTCTACAACGTTATCCACCGAGATAAAGCCGGCACCCTCCAGCAGCGCAAAGTGGATACTATCCAGAGAACAGGCGCGCCGGTGGTCCTGACGTCAAATCCAGGCTGTCAGCTGCAGCTCGAGGCCGGTCTCGACGAGGCCGGCGTCAAAGTCGCGGTCCGTCACATCGTCGACCTGCTCGATTCCGCGTACGGCGGCGCCGATGCAGGGGACGTCGCAGAAGAAGGACCCGAGTGAGCGAGAGCGAAGCGTGCTAAGTGACGCACTGGTAGAAGAGCTACGCGGGATGGTGGGCCGCGATCAGGTCCACATCGGTCCGGCGCAGCTCATCGCTTACTCGATCGACGGAACGTTCGCCCAAAACCCACCCGATGTCGCGCTTACGCCCGAGTCAACCGATCAGGTGGCGGCGATCATGCGCTTCGCCGCGCGCGAGAGCATGTCGGTGCTGCCGCGGGGAGCGGGAACCAGTCTTGCCGGCGGCGGCATTCCGATTGGGGGAGGCATCCTTCTATCACTAGCCCGCATGAACCAGATAGTAGAGATCGACACCGCCAACACGCTGGCCGTCGTGCAGGCGGGCGTGGTCACGGCGCGGCTCCAGACCGAAGTTGAAAGAGTCGGGCTCTTCTATCCACCGGACCCCGCCAGCCTGCAGCAGTCTACGCTGGGCGGCAATGTCGCTTGCAACGCGGGTGGTCCCCGGTGTCTGAAGTACGGAGTGACCAAAGACTACGTGCTCGGACTGACGGTTGTGCTTGCCGACGGCCGCGTGATTCGCACCGGTGGCAAGCTGGTCAAGAACGTGACCGGCTACCAACTCACGCAGCTCATCGTCGGTTCGGAAGGGACGCTAGGCGTCATCACGGAGATCGTGCTGCGCTTGGTGCCGCTGCCCCGGTGCCGCTGCACCGCGGTAGCATACTTCGACACCCTCGACGACGCGTCAAACACTGTCGCCGCGGTGATCGCCGCCGGTATCCTCCCCGCGACGTTGGAGATGATGGATCACACGACGATCAACGTCGTTGAAGATTACCTCCAGATGGGGCTGCCACGCAGTGCGCAGGCAATGCTGATCCTCGAGCAGGACGGAAACGACGAGGGCGCGGCACTCGCTGAAGTCGAACGGATGGCGGACGTCTGCCGGGCCAACGGTGCGGTGACGGTGGAAATGGCCGCGGACGCGGCGGCCCGCGACGCGCTATGGAAGGCGCGCCGCGCTGTTTCGGGAGCACTGGGACGGGTGCGGCCTAACAAGTTGGGTGAGGATATCGCCGTTCCGCGGAGCCGTGTGCCGGAAATGGTGAGACGCGTTGGCGAGATCAGCGACGAAGTGGGGCTGCCGATCGCCGTGTTCGGTCACGCCGGCGATGGCAACCTGCACCCGAACATTCTGTTTGACCGTCGCAACCCTGGCGAGATCGAACGCGTTGAGCAGGCGGCCGCGAGTATATTCCGCGCGGCGCTACAACTGGGCGGCACCCTTTCAGGCGAACATGGCATCGGCTCGCTGAAGCGCGAGTTCCTCGAGGAAGACATTGGACCGACCGCGGTCGAGTTGATGCGCGGGATCAAATGCGTATTCGATCCGCGCGGATTGCTAAGCCCCCACAAAGTATTTCCAGAGAGTGGGGGCACGGCGCGGGCCGACTTCTTGCGCGCGCTTCCTACGCTTGACGGTTGGACCCCGGGATAGGAGCCAGATTCAACATGCGATTAGAAGGCAAAGTAGCACTGGTCACCGGTGGTGATACCGGCATCGGCAAGGGGATATGCGAGCGCTTCGCCGATGAAGGGGCATCGATCGTCGTCGACTACGTCGGCGATTCGGCGCCCGCGGACGCGCTTGTGCTCGAGTTAACGGAGAACGAGCACCATGCCGTGGCGATCAGGGCCGACGTTTCGGACCCAGCACAGGTTGATACCCTGTTCAAGCAGGCGATCGAGCGGTTTGGCCAGGTCGATATCCTGGTCAACAACGCGGGAATCGAGAAGCGCTCGCCGTTTCTGGATATCAACATCGAGGATTTCGACAAAGTGATCGCGGTCAACCTGCGCGGCGCATTCCTCTGTGCTCAGGCGGCCGCGCGTGACATGGCGAAGCGGCACTGGGGCCGCATTATCAACATTTCCTCGATCCATGAGGACTTCCCCTTTCCGCAATTCGTGCCCTACGCGGCCGCGAAGGGGGGCCTGCGCATGCTGATGCGCACGGCCGCGGTCGAACTGGCGCAGTACCGCATAACCGTGAACGACATTGCCCCTGGGGCGATCGCGACGCCGATCAACAAGGCCACTCTGGCGGACAAGGAGCTGGTCGCGGACCTGAACAGCATCATTCCCCTCGGGCATTTGGGTACGCCGGCCGACGTCGCGGGTGTCGCGGCGTTCCTTGCTTCTGCCGATGCCGATTACGTAACCGGCAGCACCTACTATGTGGATGGCGGCATGGTGCGCTACGCAAAACCGTTGTGACGGAAACGTACGGACGCCGGCAACGGTGCACCCGTGCCAGTGGAGGTTGCCGCAGGCGGGAGACCGACCTAACCGCTCCAAGCCCTCACTGCTTCGAAAATACGGCGTACGGCTGGCCGTCGTACTGCCCGGTGCCTGTTAGGCTGAGGGTGAATAAGCCAGTAGCCGCGGCATCGGGGAGAAGCAGCATGACTACGGATTCCGGACCGGCGACCGCGACGCAAGCCGTCGTTGATTCCGTCAGCTCCTCCACCACTGCCTTTGCCGCTCTCGGTCTGGTCCCCGAGCTTGTGCAGTCGGTCGAGCGGCTTGGTTATGAGGAGCCGACGCCAATTCAGCGGCAGGCGATTCCAGCCCTGCTCGAAGGCGCCGACGTCATGGCTCAGGCCCAGTCCGGTTCGGGCAAGACGGCTGCATTTGCTTTACCCGCTGTACAAATGTTGGATTCTGCCGACCGCCACGTGCAGGTGCTCGTTTTGGCGCCGACGCGCGAACTCGCGGTACAGGTGGCCGAAGTCACGCACCGCTTCGGGAGGGCGCGTGGCGTCGACGTAGTGGCCGTGTACGGCGGCCAACCGATTGATCGCCAGTTGCGGGCATTGCGGTCCGGCGTGCAGATCGTCGTCGGGACGCCCGGCCGCCTGCTTGACCACCTGCGCCGTGGTAGTCTCAGCCTCGACGCAGTGCGCCTCGTCGTCCTCGACGAAGCCGATGAAATGCTCGACATGGGATTCATCGAAGACATCGAGGATATCTTGAAGCGAACTCCGGCCGGCCGGCAGACCGCGCTCTTCTCGGCAACGATCCCCGCGCACATCCGCAGGCTCGCCAGCCAGTATATGCGTGAACCGCGACAGATCTCGGTAGCGCCGGGGCGATTGACCGTACCGAAGATCGACCAGCGCTATGTCGACGTAACTCCGAGGAACAAGCTGGATGCGCTGACGCGCGTCATTGACGTGGAGTCGCCCACCGCCGCGATGGTATTTTGTCGGACCCGGCGCGAAGTTGACGATCTCGGCGAAGCGCTGATCTCGCGCGGGTACGCGGCGGAGGCGATCCACGGCGACTTGAGCCAGAGCCAGCGCGACCGCGTCATGTCCCGGTTCCGCACCGGCCAGGCCGATATCCTGGTGGCGACCGACGTTGCCGCCCGTGGACTGGACATCGAGAACGTAAGTCACGTGTTCAACTATGACATTCCGGAGTCACCTGACGGGTACGTGCACCGCATTGGACGCACCGGGCGGGCGGGCCGGTCCGGCACGGCGATAACCCTCGTTACGCCACGAGAGCAGCGGCAGTTACACCTGATAGAACGGGTCGTGGGCCGCAAAATCAAAGCTATGCGGCTGCCGACGCCGGCCGACGTGGCTGCGCGACGTGTGGAAGTACTGCGTGACGGGGTGCGTTCGGTGCTGGAGCGGGGTGGCCTGGAACAGTATCTGGCCGCGGTAGAGGACCTCGCAGACGACTTTGATCTGGCTGAAATTGCCGCCGCGGCCATGAAGCTGTCCGCGGATCGAGACGGAGGCCGGCCGTCACAGCCGCCTGAGTCCGACGGCGTGCCGGCCGAACAGGGAATGGCCCGCCTGTTCGTCGAGATCGGTCGCAAGCAAGGTGTACGCCCGGGTGATCTGGTGGGAGCCATAGCCAACGAAGCGCGCGTGCCAGGGTCGTCCGTCGGGTCGATTGACATCTACGACCAGTTCACGTTCGTCGAAGTAGAACAGAGCATGGCACAGCGCATCATCGAAGCACTGAATCGATCGACGATCCGAGGACAACGAATTAAAGCCGACGTCGCCCGTCCGCGCTAAACACCCGAATGCTTGCGGGCCCGCCCGCCGAGTAAGGTCGCAGAGATGCGACCCTTCCGGGGACCGAGGCCGTAGCGATACGGACCCGCCCGGCGACTAAGGTCGCAGGCTTGCTTTACAAAGTCCGCCTGTGCGGACTGTCCCAACCGGCGCAAGGCCGGTTTCGTAAGACGAGCCCGCGGTTTCAACCGCCGGGCGGCGCGGGCGGGCTGAAATCGGAGCGATCTGCGTGCTGAAACCGCCGGGCGATCGGCCGGCTTGAAACTCTACGTCTCGGAGACGGCCGGCGCCGGGGGTGTGCTAGCATCGGTCCCGGGGTGGTGGTGGGCTATGATCAAGGTTCTCGGAGCGCTTGCAACTGCAGGACTCATCATTGCCGTCGGTTTTGTCCTGCTGCCCAAGCTCCTGCTCAACGCCCCGGGAACGAGCGTCAATCAAACGAATCAGTCAGTCCTTCTCGGCCGGTCGC
>DAINSK010000001.1:0-2632 GCA_036741355.1 Chloroflexota bacterium | reverse complement strand
GCCCCGGGAACGAGCGTCAATCAAACGAATCAGTCAGTCCTTCTCGGCCGGTCGCTGCCTCTCGCCGCGCTCACCCCGTCGTCTCGCCCATCCGCCGTAGTCACGCCCAACGCCAGCCGGTTCGAAGACTTCAGTTCAATCGAGGCCCGCGCCGGCTTCAAGCCGCTCACCCCTTCCGGGCTGCCCGGCGGATACCAGCCGTGGGAACGGTTCCTTCGCGCGAGCGGACCAAGCGAGGTCGTGATGGTTTACCGCAAACCCGATGACCTGTACCTCCTGATCGTGGAGCGCAAGGTCGATCCGGCGACGGCTAACCCGGTCCAGCGGCCCGACAACCTCCCACGGCTCCGCTCCGCCTCGGCCACGCCGTATTCCCGTCAGCCCCAGTCGCCCCGTATCGACGTCGCCGGAACCCAAGGGCTGTACATCCAGGGCGCGAATGGGGCCATAGCGCGGGCGCTCAACGACGCGCTCTCCGACGTAAGGCAACGAAATCCGCAGCCCCACGCGGTAATCTTCGACCGCGGCGGCATCGAGATTACGGTAGAGGCGGATCAGACCGACGTGACCCGGGAACAGTTGATTCAAACTGCGACCGGGCTTCGGTGACGGACGTGACTACCACGCCGGCAACGTTGTTGGACGCACTTCTGATCGAGCCGCGCGAATACGTCGCCATCGTCGGCGGGGGCGGCAAGACGACGGTCATGTACAGGCTAGCCGACGAGGCGGTCGCCGCGGGCCGTACGGCAGTCGTCGGCGGCACAACACGTTTTACACTGCCCGCCACGGGAAAGATGCCCCTGGTCGTCGCCGTCCGTGAGCATGAGGATCCGGCACCGGCAGTTGCCGCCGCGCTGCGCAAATCTCCCTCGGTTACATGCACCACGGGCCGCGGCGACAAGGGGAGGTGGCTCCCCATCTCCATGGAGCAGGCGACGACGATTTCAGGTATGCGAGATGTCGGACTGGTCGTGCT
This sequence comes from Chloroflexota bacterium, assembly GCA_036741355.1. Taxonomy (GTDB): domain Bacteria; phylum Chloroflexota; class Dehalococcoidia; order CAUJGQ01; family CAUJGQ01; genus JBBRGK01. The sequence continues at coordinate 1,653 of DAINSK010000001.1, read as the reverse complement.
GGAAGCAGACGGCAGCAGAAACCGGCCCTTCAAAGCTCCCGGCGACACCGAGCCCATCGTTCCGTCGGGAACGACGCTCGTGTTGGCGATGGTTGGACTCGATGTGATCGGTAAACCCCTCGATGCAGCATCAGTTCACCGGCCAGAGCGCGTCAGTCAGATTTCAGGCGTAGCGGTCGGCGACATGGTCTCTGCTTCCTGCGTTGCGTCCGTTTTATTGAGCGCCGAAGGCGGCCGAAAAGGCGTTCCCGAATCCGCACGCTGGATCCCTGTGTTGAACAAGGCAGAAGCCGAACGCCGCGATGTTGCCGAGGAGGTCGCCCGGCTGCTGCTTGAAGGCGGCGCTGCCGCCGTAATACTGACGATCGCTGCCTCCACGAAGCCAGTCGTCGCGGTGTACCGATACCCGGCCGCAACCCCCACTGCCTGGGGCGACTGACGGCCTCATAATGCATATGGACCCAACAGGGGCGCGATTGTACGTTGTGTTCGGGAGGTTGTTTGGATGGTTCAGGTGTTGGAAGTCACGCCGGAAGAGCGGCCGGTGGTTGGATTTGCGCTGGCCCGTGTCATTCCGATTCTGAGCGAAGCCGCCTCCGAGGATAGGCGCGTCGCGGCGAACCTATCGTACATCCTGAGCAGCCTCGACAGCGCCCCTGCCGGACCCGGCGAAATCGAGATGCAGATTGGCGATCTGTTTAGCCTTGGTACCCGGCTCTACGCCTGCGGCGTCGACCTGGAGGAATACTGGCTGGACCGGATACAGACGGCTCACGGTTTGCCGCCCGCCGAACGCGAAGATCCAGAAGTTAGCTTCCCCGCCCGCCGCTACTTCCCGATGCTGGATGCGAATCCAATTTCGTGGAGCTACCGCAGCGTGGATCCAGCGTTTATCAGCCTCGGTTTCAAGCTCGACAACCTTACGACGGCCGAGGCGCCGCGCGGTAGGGGATTGTACAACAAGTCCCGCGCTGCGACGGTACACGCCGCCGTTGCCCGGCGCGAACGAAACGCTGCCGTGCGTGGCGAAGTGCCGCTCGGCAATCAGCCAATGCCGGATATGATGATGCTTCCGGCCGGCGCGGCGCCGGTGTTTGTCGATGAAGCCCCGCATGCTCGCGCCGTGGGTACGGCTTTGGCGCCCGCGGGGCGCGCCGCCTCCGGATTGTCACGCATTAGCGCCGCATCCTATCCGCCGCAGTACCCGTGGGGAGTGGAAACAGGAACTGGCGTCGACGTCGAGGATCTTGAGCCCGGCCGCCCCAAGAGGGTCAACGTCGGCGGCGCCGAACTGATGTTGATGAACACTGAGGGCAAGATCTGCGCGACTGCCAGGACGTGTCCCCATCGCGGCTGGGACCTGTCCAAGGGGCCGGTAGAGGACGGTGTGATCACGTGCACGCTGCACGGCGCCCAGTTTGACGCCTGCTCGGGCGAGGTTCTACGTCAGCCGTATTCACCCGAATTCAACCGAACTCACCCGATGCTCGGCGGCGTGATGTCCGGCCTCGATCCCAAGAAAACGACGGAACCGCTGCAGACCTACCCGACCGTTGTGGCCGATGACGGCGAAGTGCGGGTGCACATTTAAGGGCAAGGGCTAGGAGCCTGTCCGAGTAACAGGGATCGACAGGATGCGCGCCGTCTGGGATC